>CALWRJ010000023.1 GCA_944383915.1 uncultured Clostridia bacterium | reverse complement strand
CTTCGCTAAAATTTATTTTAGCGAAAAAGGGTTCGTTCTTTTTTTATTGCGTTATGCTTGCATATAAGCATAAAAAAGGACGAATACTTTTAGCATCGTAGATGCGTAGTTTTATGAGTGGCTTGCGCAGTAGTCTACCGCAAGGACTTGTCCGCGGATAGACAACAAGCAAGTAATCCTAGTCGGCGGACCCCTTTTTAATAAAAGATGCAAAACTTAATGTTGTACTGCTTTTGCTCTGTAGTCTACCGCAAGGGCTGTAGCCCGCGGATAGACGCAAGCAAGGTATGGACCGGCTGGAACCTTATATTAATAAGACTTAAAGTTTGGTTTAGTTATTTTGTAGAGTTGTAGATTGTTGCAAAAACTCTACCTTAGCTAGACGATAGGTTATTTCAGTTGATTCTTTTAATATAAAAAAGTTTGTTGATTATTACTTATTTTAATAGGAGCAGGGAATTTATATACCATAACCATTTATTTGTAAAGTAAAAACTTTATTAATATTTTAAAATTTTTCAAAATTATTAAAAAATGTAGAAAAATAACAAAAAATACTGACTTTTTAGGTACTATGCATAGTATTATGCAGTTAAAATAAGGTATTGTTCGTTTATATATAAAGTTGTGCTTAAAATTGCATAAAATATTTAAAAAAATACTGAAAAATATTTAAAATTTAAAATTTTCGATTAATTTTAGCCATTCTTGATAGTTGCTTTCGCGTTTTGTGTCGTGAGCGGTGGGCTTGTAGATTTTTTTAGATTGGTAAAGTTTTGTTAAACTTTCAATGTCGTTAAAAGCACCAAAACAAAGACCAGCCATATAGCAAGCGCCAAGCGCAGTTGATTCCGTAACTGCGGAAACATTCACAGGGAAGTGCATAATATCACTTTGGAATTGCATTAAAAGATTGTTTGCGGTCATTCCACCGTCAACTCGCATTTCGCGGTCACTTATTGGGTATGAGGAGCGCATATAGTCAAAAACTGCGCGGGTGTTGTATGTGATTCCTCTTAAAACAGCGCGAATTAGGTGTGCGGAAGTTGTGGAAAGTGTTATTCCTGAAAATAGGGCGCGTGCGTTACCTTTCCAAAATGGTGCACCAAGTCCAGATAGGGCAGGGACAAAGAACACTCCGCCTGTATCTACGACACTTCCAGCGAGTCTTTCGCTATCTGCTGGCGTTTCGATTAATTTTAATTGGTCTTGAAGCCAATTTATACAAGCGCCAGCACTGTACATTGTCCCTTCTAGCGCGTAATTTATGCCAGCGCTCGTGCTCCACGCAACTGTTGTAAGAAGTTGCTTGTTTAGTACGGGGGTGCTACCGATATTTGCAAGCATAAACGCGCCTGTGCCAAAAGTTGTTTTAAAATCGCCAGCGTGGATGCAATTTTGCCCAAAAAGTGATGATTGTTGGTCACCAATTAGTCCACCTAGACGAAGTTTTTTACCTTTTAAAGTAAATTCGCCGATGTATTCATCACAATTTATAATGCGAGGTAAACTCTCGATCGGGATATCAAAAAAACGGCAGAGTTCGATGTCCCAATTTTTTGTCTTAATATTATATAGAAGGGTGCGCGAGGCGTTTGTATGGTCAGTTACGAAATGTTCGCCATTTGTTAAGCAGTATATTAGATAACTATCAAGTGTACCGATGCAAAGTTTTCCCGATGCGCGCGCGGAAGCTACTCGTTCGCTGTTTTGGAGAAGCCACGCGATTTTTGTCGCGCTAAAATATGAGTCAACAAGTAGTCCTGTACGTCTGTGAATCATATCAGCGGTGCGTTTATCCTTTTTTAATTGTTCACAATAATCGAAAGTGCGCCTACATTGCCAAACAATAGCGCGGTGAAAAGGTTTTCCTGTATTTTTATCCCACGCAACAATGGTTTCACGCTGGTTTGTAATGCCTATTCCGTAAATTTCATTTTCTGGCAAATTTGAAATCGTCTTTTTTAAGCAAGCAACAATAGCGGTTACAATTTCGACTGCGTCTTGCTCAACCCAACCAGGATGCGGATAAAATTGCGAAATTTTTTGCTTGTAAATATTTAGCATTTCGTGTGTTGTTACATCGTACGCAAGTGTGCGCACCGATGTTGTGCCTAAATCAATGGCAACAATATATTTTTTGCTATCCATTATTTCCCCCTAAATAGACTATCTATTTTATTTTAGCATTTTTATTTAAAATTAACAAATAAAACAACTCGTTTAGTAAAAAATTTTTAAGTGTCAATTTTATATTTTGATAATTTTTGATGTAATTTATAAATATTATTTCAATTTATTATCAACTTTTATAAAAAGCGAAAAATAACTAAAAATATTAAAAAAATAATAAAAAACACTAAATTTAAGTACTATGCAGGCGCTTTTTATATGCATAATACCTATGCATAGTACTTCATAAATACTTTTTATTATTGTTTTGTGAAAAAGTATTTTTTGTTATTTATTTTAAATTATTTTTATTATTTTTACAAAAACAAGTTGATTTGAGGAGTATAAAAATATTCTAAAAATTTGATTGCTTTTAACTTATTTTTTAAATTATTGATATTTATTTGACATTATCTTGAATAAAAATTAAAATAATAATAATAAGTAAACAGGGGGAGTATATGCAAAATTTTGAAGTGGCGGTAATTGGTGGAGGAATTGTTGGAGCGTGTGTGTTTTCTGAACTTACGAGAAAAGGTGTTAATTGTGTTTTGTTGGAAGGGGCTAGTGATGTAAGTAATGGTGCAACAAAGGCGAATAGTGGAATTGTGCACGCTGGGTATGACCCACAACCAAATACGCTAAAAGCCAAATTTAATATTAGGGGTAATCAACTTTATCCTGCTATGTGCGCAAGGCTTGGAGTTTCTATTTTGCAATGTGGCACGCTTGTAGTTTCGAATGAGGAAAATCGCGCAAACTTAAGAGTATTGTATGAGCGAGGGTTACAAAACGGTGTCCAAGGAATGCGAATAATTGAGCGCGCTGAACTTCATAAAATGGAGCCGAATCTAGCCGACAATATCGATGTAGGTTTATTTGCGCCGACAGGTGCTGTTATTTCGCCATACTTAACCTGCATTGCTTTAAGTGAGGAAGGCGTTGTTAATGGCGGAACAGTGATTACTAACTTTAAAGTTGATAAAATCGAAAAAAATGGCGAAAATTATATAATTTCGGCTGGTGAACAGAGCGTTTCGGCTAATTTTATCGTAAATTGTGCTGGTGTTGGGGCGAATGAAGTAAACGCGCTTGTTGGGGCTCGGCAAGTACCTTTAAGTTTTGTAAAAGGTGAGTATTTGCTACTAGATAAGTCGCAAAAAGGCTTTGTAAATAGACCGATTTTCCCTCTTCCAACTAAAATGGGTAAGGGGATTTTAGCGCTTCCAACTATTCACGGAAATATTATGCTAGGACCAACTGCACAACCTTGTGAACCAAATGATACGACTGTAGACGATGAAGGAATTTCTGCTATAAAAAGCAAAGTTATTTTGTCGGTAAAACAGCCAAATTATCGTAAAGTGATAAAACTTTTTGCTGGGGTAAGGGTGATAAGCGGCGATGATTTTGTTATAGAAAAAATGCCAAACTCGCACTTTTATTTTACAGCAGGAATATGTTCTCCAGGGCTAACTGCCGCGCCCGCGATTGCGGAATATTTGGTTGAAAAAATGCACGAGGACGGGCTCGAATTTCGTGAACATAAATTTGTTGCACGCAAGCCGTATATATCAACAGTCGATATGGACAAAAAATCTTTAAAAGAATTAATTAAGAAAAATTCAGCCTATGGTAAAATTGTTTGTAGGTGCGAACGCATTACCGAAGGCGAAATTATTGATGCACTAAATTCACCCTTGCATCCAACTGATGTTGACGCGATAAAGCGCCGAGTTCGTCCAACAATGGGGCGGTGTCAAGGTGGGTTCTGCTTGCCAAAAGTTATACGGATAATTGCAGAAAATAATCATATACCCCCTGAAAACGTGCAACTTAACGGCGAAAACAGTAAAATTTTAATAAAATAATTTTTAGGGTAAATAAAAGCAATTTATATGAAAAATTAAAAAATAATCATATTTCTATACTTTAAGCCAAAACTTTATATAAGGTTGGCTTAATAATAATGAAGTTTATATCTTTTTTAAAATTATCATATTTTAAGTAAAAAATAATGGGGTGCGTATGAAAAAAACTGATGTGCTAATAATTGGTGGTGGACCGTGTGGGCTTGCTGCGGCTGTGGGGGCTAGTAAGGCGGGCGCGAAAACTACTATTGTAGAACGCGATGAGCGCTTGGGTGGTATTTTAATGCAGTGTATTCACAACGGTTTTGGACTTCATTTGTTTAATGAGGAATTGACTGGACCTGAGTATGCGGAGCGCTGGAAAGAATTGGTTTCAGCGTCTAAAAATATTGGAATAATAACTAATGCCTTTTGTTTTAATTTAGAGAAATTGAGTACTGCGCATAGTACTATGCATGGTATTTCTAGTAAAAAAAGCGGAAATTTGGGTATTATGCAAGAAAATTTTGATACTATGCAAGGCGTAAACTCGGGCGGATATTTAGTTTCGGCTAGTTCTGTTGAAGGTATTATCGAAATCGAGGCAAAGGCTGTTGTTATGGCGCTAGGGTGTCGCGAAAAACCTGCTGGGGCAATTTTGCTTGGTGGAACGCGACCTGCTGGAATTTTTAGCGCTGGGTGTGCTCAAAAATTAATAAATGTCGAAGGTAAAAAAGTTGGTAAGCGCGTTGTGATTTTAGGTTCTGGCGATATTGGACTTATAATGGCGCGCAGGCTTGTGTGTGAAGGTGCTGAAGTCGTTGGCATCTATGAAATTATGGCGCAAAGTGGGGGGCTTGCACGAAATATAACTCAATGCGTGCAAGATTTTAATATTCCACTGCATTTAAGCACAACTGTTACTCGCGTGGTTGGTGAAAAGCGCGTAGAAGGTGTTTTTGTAGCACCTGTGAATGAAAAGTTGCAACCTATTAAAGAACTTGAAAAATTTGTGCCGTGCGATACCCTTCTTTTGTCCGTTGGGCTTATTCCAGAAATTGAGATTGCGGGCGAGTTGGGACTCGAGTTTAACCCTGTAACAAATTCATATACGGTTGATGAGTATTTTCAAACTTCAAGCACGGGGTTTTTTTGTGCTGGTAATGTTTTACACGTAAACGACCTTGTGGATAATGTTTCTTTTGAAGGGGGACGCGCGGGAGAATGTGCTGCTTTGTTTTCTAAATCGGGGCTTGATATGTCAAATAAACTTGAAATTACATATGACGACCACATAAAATATACTGTGCCGAAGTATATATACAACAACAAAAAAGGCGAAGTGAAAATTTCGTTTAGGGTAAATAAAAATTACAAGCGCACAATAATTCGCGCAATGAGTGGGGGAGTCGAGATAAGCAAGCGCCCAGCACCTGCCGTTACTGCTGGCGAAATGCAGTCGCTTACCCTTGATAAGTCTAAAATAGTAAATGATTTGCATCTTGAAATCGAAGTTATGGAGTAAAAGCCTAAGTAATAAAACTAAAAGGCTTTTTTGTATTTTGGTATATTTTTTAAGTAAATTTGCATTTTTATTTATGATAACAACAAATCATTTTTATTGCTAACGCCCATAATATAAGCCTATAATATTAAAAAGACACTCATAGAGGAGTGCGTTTTTGTGTTATTATGTGGAAAAATTTAATTACGACTAAATTTGCATCTAATTTTGCTAATTTGTTGCGTTTTTTTTTGCGGTTAGTATGTTTTGCGAAATTTTTTGTTTAAAATTTTTTCTAATTATTAGTATTATTTTTGATATTTTTCAACTAAAATAGCAGTGTTATTAAAAATATAACGAGAATATGCGCGGGGTAAAAGATATAGAAAAGATACTTTGGCGAATTTTTGCCTTTTTGTCCATTGTATAGCATAAGTAGTGGTATAGAAAGCAAAGCAAAAAGCGAATGATAAGATGAGAAAGCGCTCATATCACTTAACAAAAAGTAAATTATCCAATATGCAATCATTAGTAAAAATACTATTATCCACATAATCAAGTGTGCGTTTTTCATTTTGCTGTGATACAGTGCATAAAAAGTGGCTGGAAGGGCGACTCCATAAATTCCATAAGACACAGGCGCGCCTAAGGCTTCTAAAACGATAATTAAAATAGCAATTGCAAATAAAAGGACTATATATACAAGTGCCATAGACTTATCTTGTTTGATTTTATCAATTATACAAAATACCGCGATTGCGATTAAAAAAGTAAACAAGATATTTAGGGCAAAAACGCTTGTGTTTAGCGCAAAATAATAAATCGGTTGTGAAATTATGGCAAAAATTAAAAGTAGGAGGAAGTACTTTTTGCGATTTTTTGTGTAATGCCAGCCTTCTGCAATAAAAAATGCAAAAATAGGGAAGGATAAACGGCCTATCACGCGTAGTACATCATATAGCCACGGTATTTGCCAACTAGAAAAAGTGGCGTAGCCGATAATTGCTCCTATGTGGTCTATAAGCATAGTGATTAAGGCTATCCATTTTAACACCGAACGCGAAACACCGAATAATTTTTTAGGCGGTGCAGGGCTACTTTCTGCCATTTGTGCTGGGTAATTTGATTTGATGTTTTCTTTAACCATAATTAATATTTTAATATATTTTTGCAACAAAATAAAGAATTTTGCCACTAAAAAATTAAAAATTTTGTTTTGTATAAGTAAGTATTCAATAAAAATAAATATTTATGGATAAAAAATAATTTTTAGGCAAAAATTTTAAATGTTTTTATGGCGCGCATAAACTATAAAATTTTTAACTAAAAAATATAAAAATTTATAAAATATGCTTGACACACCCTAAAAATTTTGCTAAACTATGCGTGTTCTTGTCTTGGAAAATCAATAAAAAACATCTTCCTTTTATTGACCAATCCCTTCAAAAAGGCTTAATTATTTTTAAGCGCCAAGACAAAACTTATTCCCCAATAGCTCAGTCGGTAGAGCGTCCGGCTGTTAACCGGCAGGTCGCAGGTTCAAGTCCTGCTTGGGGAGCCAACAGCACCACTTTTGTGGTGCTTTTTTGTTGGCTCAGCAGGACTTATTGCGCTTTCGCGCAAGTACGCTACCGCGTACGAACCTGCGCCCGTATGGTGCTGATATTATGGTTGTAAAATTTACCTAATATTTTTTCTTTTTTGATAGTCAAAAGTATTTGTTTTTATCAATCAATTTTATTATGTTTAAAAGTACAGCATTTTGTGAAATTTATATTTTGTCTAAAAAGGGGGAAATTTTGCGAAAATTGTGGCGAAGTTGCCTTATTTTATTTGCTTTTATTGTCATTTTATTATAAAATTAAAACTGGAAATTTTCGGGCTTTTTGATAATTTTAAAAAATTGCAAAAAATAACATAAAAATCACGAAATTCGACAAAATAATTTTGATAAAAATAGGGGTACGAAATGAAAGCATTTTTCAAAGTTTTGTGTTGTATGCTGTTAGTGTGCGGTTGCTCGCTTGGTCTCCTTGCGGGGTGTGGCAATCCACTTGATAATGTCCGCATTTATTTAGAGGGTGAGAGTCTTGTTGAAACAGACGAGGGCTACAATTTAACGCTTACTCTTGATGACAAAAATCCCGATCTAAACGAGGCGACTATTACCGCTGTGGTTGAAGGGCTGAGCGGAGATTTATTAGGTACTGTCGAGTGGGACTATGACCAGAGCACTTTGTCTGTTGTTTCTAACAATCAAGATAATACGGAAGTTGTTGTTTCTGGGCTTAATCCTTCTACAAACACGCGACTAACAGCGTTTAGTATCGAATCGCGTGAAATTTGCGCTGTTGTAAATGTAGAAGTAATTGTTAAGCCGAGAAGCGCTACGCTTTCGACTGATATGAATAATTTCGGTATCCCTGTAGGGCAAGAGTATGTTCTTGACCCTGGTAGATTATTCAGTTTTGAACCGCTAAACGCCACCGTTCCTGATTATATTTTTAATGTTGGTGGACAAATTTTTAATTCCAACGAACCTTTTATGTTAGATAATCGCGGTGATGGTACAATTGACATTGTTGCTTATCCAGCGAATCAAGACGACTATACATTAGACGAATTTAATGCACTAACTGTTACTATGAATGATGTACGCGTTTATACTGCTCTAACAAGTGAAAATACTTATCTTGCATCGGGTAGTGTGGTTAATAAGGTAAGTTCGCTTGAATTAATTCAAAATTCAAATTTAAATATCTCAAATTTAATCGTTGTAACACCTGATAATGAAAGCGTTGTTGTTACTTTAAACGATGTTAATTCGCTAAATGGAAATTATGTCGATGTGAATATCGTTAACAACCAAATCACAATTATGGGTATCGAGGCGCTAGATTCTTACACGAATCTCGAATTTTTAGTTACAGTGGCTGGCGTAAGTGATGCGCAGGCGCTTACACTATCACTCCCCGTGCGCGTTGTTGAAGTGCCAACTGGTGTTATTATTAATAGAGATACATTAAATACTGATTTTTCGGTAAATGTTTACGATGTGTATCGTGAGGGCGTGGGAATTAATGTTGGTACGGCTGTAACAGTTGAACTTTCTCCTGCAAGCGCGGTGTATAACAATATTAGACTTGATTTAGTATTAGCCGAATCTGATGTTGCGTTAATTCCAAATTTGCTAGTAAACGGCTCTACTTTTAATAGCGGAATGATGCTTACATCAGGGCAAACCTTGTATTTTAGAAGTACGGGTGGCTCGGGGGTAATTGTACTTAATGTAGTGGCTAGTGATACCGAAAACTTAACTCAAACGGTATCGCGTAGGTTAATACTGAATATCCAGCAAGGTGTAACAAACATTGAGGTATCTGACAATTACATAGACAGCGAAACAAACTCAATAGTACTTCAATATGACGAGTACGGAAGGACAACATCTTTTACGCAAAAAACACTTTCGTTTAATGTAGCCCCTGATACTGCTTCGGCTGGAACGGTTAGTATTTATTCGATGAACGAAAATATAGTAACTGTTACTCGAAACCAAAATAACCTTTTTGAATTTACGCTTACTGCAAACTCGCCAGGCTCGACTACGATAAATTTTGTTGCGGAAAGTGGAGCGACTCAATCTGTACCTGTTACAGTGTTAACGGTATTTGAAGGTTTTACAATCTCGCTAGATGATAATATTCCAGCACGCGTGCTAGGTACTGTTGCTTATCAAGATGTGATTGTTGCAGGCATAGAAACAACGACACTAGAATCTGCGTTTTTAGCGCAATCGGCAAGTATTCAAATACACAACACTTTTTATCCTAGCAGTGCTACTTCTGTGATTTTAGGGATGAATATTACTACAGATGTTAGTGGTGTGGCATATGCTCAAAGACAAACTTATCAAGATATTTTACTTTCTACCTTATCCCGTGGCGATGCGCAATTTAGCGTTCAAATAGAGTATTACCGCCTATCAAGTAATGGTGTACAAGTTGAGCGCGCGACACACGAAGTTTTATTTGATGTCCACATCTTTGTGCCGATTAGTAATATTACAGTAAATCAATCGAATGTCGAACTTCTTGCTTCGACAACGGGTAGCCAAAGTTATTATGATACTCAACGAAATACTGCGGTATTAGAAGTTACTGTTTATCCTCTTGAGTCCGAAGTAGGTGCAAGTAGTGCTACATGGGCGAAAAACCCAGCTTCGTCAACGCGTTTGGAATTGAGTAATACCGAAGGCGCGACTACAACTATTACAGCAAATCCGCTTTCTAGTACGGATAACTATGTAAATATTGATGTCGTAGTGACGGTTACCGACATAAACGGAATACCATATTCGCAAGTTGTGCATGTAACGATTACTAAAATTACGCGTATAACTGATATTTTGATAGATGGATACGCAGATTCTAATAATGAAGGCTTGTATTTTGAGTTGTATAAACAAGAGATATTCGACTTAAATCTCACAATTCAACCGTCTAACGCGACAAATAGAAATGTCGAATATATCTTATTTGATGCCGATTATTTAGGAACAAATTACACAGGTTCTCTTGGTACAAATATTATAAGGCTTGATACTGGGCGCGAAAGTAACAACCAAATTGTTTATGACTATTACCGAGTTTACGCGCGAGATACTTCGACATCGCAATATGAATGTGACACGGCGGTACTTACTTATGACGCAACGAATAATAGATATTCTGTCGTGCCAGCGCGGGCTGGCTATGCCTTCCTATTTATAATTCCGCAAGATATTTTAGACGATGATATAACAACGATTGAAAATTTAACTTCGCAAATGCAAAACCCGTCTGACAGTTCGTCTATGCGTAGAATTTTAATAACTGTCGCTGATGGATATTCTGTGCCGTTTAGACTGTATACAGCAGAAGATGTGGCAAGTATAGGCAATACAGCAATTGGTCTTAGTAGCAAGTATTACCTTATGAATACAATCGATATGAGTAGTTACCTTATTCGCAACCCTGATTGGACGCCGATTGGAACGCGTATAGCGCCATTTAGCGGAAGTATTATTTCGATGGGATGTGAGGACGGAACAGGCACGGCGCAAAGTATTGTTGGGTGGACATTAAGGAAAGATTTGACGCAATCATCACCACAAAATGATAGTTCGCACTCAATGTTTTATGGAATATTTGGTGTAGTGACTGGTGAAATTCGGTATGTAAACTTCTATATTAATAGTTATACTGTTTACCAAACAACTTGCCGAGAGGATATGAATACTCCTATTATTAATGGTGAATATAACTACGGATTTCTTGTTGGTGAATTAAACTCAACAACAATAGGGGATTCGACTCGCGGAGCGGTTATTGACCATGTAACAGTATCTTGCTCAAATGTTATATACCAAAACCCAAACACACTTCCAACGCTTCACGACTATTTGACATTTAACCTAGGTGCGATAGGAAAGGTGAGCGCAAATTGTATCGTTGACAATATGAATGTAAACATCTCGGCAAGAATTACAAGCAACGACTTGAAAGTAAGTTTTGGTGCAATTGCTGGTTCAAATGAAGGAAGTATTGGAACGAGCGCAACTCAATATTACACAAATACCGCGTACGCAAGCGTTACGGTAACAGATTCAAGTTCGCAAGTTTCTGGAGTGTTGCGTTCTGGGGTAGTAGGTGTCGCAGTTGGGCAAAATATGGAAGGCGCAAATATTTACGGAGTCAACGCTGACGGAAACATTGATACAGGCACTAATGAAAACACTTCTCTTGGTGGTGTTGTAGGAATTAATGCTGGCTATTTACAAAATTCTATGAGTTCGGGCATTTTAAGGGCTAGGGGAAATGTTGGTGGAATTGTTGGCTCAAATAGTGGTACTTTAAGTAATATCGCATATGAGGTTTATAGCCTTAGTAGTAATAACTGCGGTATTAGTGGTGGTGGCTCACTTGGTGGTATTGTTGGTCTAATGACTGGTGGTAGTATTGAGTACGCTATCGCGCAAGGATACTATATTGATGCTGAAAATCCAAACATTACTAGCGACATAGACAACACAAACATTGGTGGACTAGTTGGTGCGATAAATACTAGTAGCAATGCTTCAATTCAAAGCAGTTTTGCAAATATTGGACTTGTTGGCTCTCTTTCAAGCGCGGGGAATATGTCTATTGGTGGGCTTGTAGGTAGTACGACCGGAGTAACTTCGATATTTAATGCGTACGCGCGCGGAATTGTAAGCGGAACAAACGCAAATCTTGGTGCTGTCGTTGGTACTAGCGGAAATCAAACCTCGACATTTAGCGTTTACACTGAATTTAGTCAAGAAAATGATTTAAGCATTGTTGGAACGGGAAGCATAAGCACAAACCAAAGCAGAACTATAATTTTAGTAAATGATGCAAGCCTATTTACAAGTACAACAAACCTAATTTACCTTGACAAGAATAGCGCAAATGCTACGAGCCTAAATTACTATATCCAAAATGGCTTTAACGCAAATAACTGGGATATTTCGGCAAACATAAACGATGGTTATCCATATTTATTAAAAGATGGTGAACCTTTCGTTCGAATTGTGCCAAACTCGATTTCGATTACCGCTAAAACATTTGAAAGCGTTCGAAGTGATGTTATAAATGGCATACAAAATGTTTACAACGATGATGTACTTGACGGCGAAAAATTGATACTTTTCTATGACGACACCGCGCAAGACATAATGCTATCTAACTTGTTTGATTTTGCAAGCGACCCAGAATTAGATGCAGGCGATGTGCGTATGCAAATTACACTATCTAATACAAACGTACTTCAATTGAATGCTGGGCTAACTTTTGACACGACAAGTTTTAGAATAGTTGGTACCGGTACGGTAATAATTAGATTTGTAAGCAGTCAAAATAATGTTGCGCGCGATGCGGTGCAAATTGCTGTTATTGATGGTTTTGAGTCCTTTAACTTGTACGCGGGCACAGACACAACTAGCGGAAACTTAATTGAAAATGGTACTGGCGCTAACAATACAATTCGTATTAAAAATGGCGGAAATACGCAAGCATTTGTCGAGTATATCGACAATAACGAAGCAGTTAGCGCAAGTGCGGTAGACGGTGGACTTCGCTTTAGCGTGCAAGACCCTGATATAATTTCTCTCGGCTTTGATGAGTGGACACAGGGTGATTTGGACTATTATTACTACCTTGATGCAGAATATTCAAGCATCACATTTGTAGCAAACTCGTATTCTCCAAGTATTGAAGTAACCGTAACTCCATTTTTAAGGGCAACTTTCTATACACTTGACGAAAACTTGTCGGCAGTATCAAGTGCTGAATACCGAATCGACATTTTCGACCCACACACTTCGCTTGTTTATGACACCGTTATATATAAGGGCGCGACTGGAATAGCAATTGGTATTGCGGATAGCACGCAAGTTTATGCTGGGGACTCGCTCGTTAGTAGCGTAACCGTGTTTACGGATAACTATAAAGACGGCGACAGCGTGCTTGACCACATAGGGTATTCGGTGCGCCTTGAAGGTGCGGATAGTGACTTAATTAATACCGAAGACGGTATTGAAACTAATGATATGTACATTCAATTTGGTGCGGTTGAGTACAGTTTGACAAACCAAACGCTAATTATTCCGTTTAGTGTAAGTTTAAGCAATATGGCTAGAAATGACCTAAACACTGCGCAAAGTTATACAATTACCTTCTGGGCACTTGATGAGAATGGCGACCCGATAGGTGTAACCGACACAAATGGTGACTTTAACTACACGATGACAGCTCCTCTATACTTTACTTTCATACCACAAAAAATTAATCACATTGATATGGCACATTATAGTGACGCGGTAAATAGTGGTTCAAGGCTACAACAAGCAGGGCAGTTACCGACAAATACTCTAATTGCAGGGCAGTACGGACTTCTTAACATTCGCATATCTCCTGATTTTGCTAATTATGACAGAGTCGAAGTTGTAAACGCAAGCACGAACCCCGAGGAAATTATGTTTGACCAACGCATTTTGCGTTACGAAAACGACATCGCGACTTATTATAGTTGGCAAACGGGAGTTGAAAATATCGATGGCGGTGTAACTCTATATAGAGTAAGTAACATTGATGGTTCTTTTGACGGAAACTATTATGTCCGCACTCTAATTTCGGCGGTTGCTACCGTTGGCTCGCAATTTACTGTAACAGTTAGAATTTATCAAGGTGAAAACACCTATACGCAAGACCTTACTATGACAGTTGTTGCGCAAGATACTTTGTCTTTAAGTTACGATAATTACAATTCTAATATTAATACCGCATATGTTGCTGCGGGGACAGGGTATACAATAGGAAGCAACACGCTTGAGCAGAATAGAAATGAAATTAATGTCGTAGTAGGAAGTTCGTTTATCGATTATTCGATTTCGGCATCAATTTTTGATAGTGATGGCACTGACTTAACGGACACTTACAATGTTTTAATAACTAGCGAAAATGGTAGGTATTACCTATACACTGGGACTGCGCCTGTTGGTTCGACTATTACAGTTACTCTAACAGGTAGACAAAATATGTCTGGGCTAATAAATACCATTACTCGCACTCTTGACTTTTTGGTTGTTGACTTTTACATTTCAAGCATAAGTGATGGGCTAGTAAACGGAAATTCGCAAAATACAACTTTACGCTATCCGTATATTCGCGATGCAAAATATGATTTGCGCATCTTTGAAGGCGCAACTCTTGAAAATCTTGACACAATTACCGCAATAACATTTAACCCTAATGACAGTACAGTTCGTCAACAAGTTATGGACTTAATTAATAGGTTAAATGGTATTGGCGAGCAAAGATATTTTGGATGGTGGGGCTTTGTGCCTGACCAAGACGGAAATTATTACTGGACAATTCTTGAACCTATGACAGATGAATATACGACTTGGCTTGACTCAAATTACAAATTCTATAACGATTATGGCGACAGTGGATATTTAGGCTATCAAGTCGAGGGGGCGGGAGTTTCAAGTTCGTCACGAATTAGATATGACCTTTACTTTGACTACGAAAACGGACACTTTACCCTAATTTATGGTGAAAATGTTGAAAACTCGTCACGCGGATATTCGACAGGCGAGTTGACACTCGAATTTTACCAAATGACGAGCCAAGAGCACGCTCAACCGATTTATACCGAGCGCGACCTTATGAATATGGAGTCTGGAATTGACTACATTTTGCTAAATGATATCTATATCACTTCAAACTGGACTGCGTTAACTACCGAAATTGCAAGCCTAAACGGTAACGGATATACAATTTACTTGCCAAATAGCATTAATTCTAACTCGTCTAACTACGGACTATTCGATACAGTTACCGAGAATATGGTAATTAAAAATGTTACCATTGCGCTAAATTCAAATGGACTTACACTTCCTAGTAGTATTTCTAGTAGCACTTCCTTAAACTTTGGTGCGATTGCTGGTGTAAATGAAGGAACGATTTATAACTGTGTAGTAAATGGTTGGATGAATAATTCTCCACGCGGAATTACAATTCCACAACCGAGCGACACTTCGGCAAACTTCTATATCGGTGGGCTTGTCGGTACTAATAACGCAAGCGGTGCGATATCAAACAGCCGAGTGCTTTACACAAATATTACAGGTTTTGGGCGTGTGTCTGGGTTAGTTTCTGCAAATTCTGGAACGATTGCTTCATCGTATTATACAGGCGGAACGATTACAAATACTGCAAGTTCGACAGGTACAAATGTTGCGACTGCGGGACTTGTAGTAGAAAATAACAACGGCGCGACAATTTTCGGCTCATTTGTCGGTGGTGCATACACTGAATACAATGATGAAACAGGCGAAAATACAAGCGTAGATTCGTTGAGTGGTACTCGCGATGCGCTTATACTATCAGGTGTTAGGACTGCGGGCTTTGTGTACAACAACTATGGCTCAATTAGTGATAGTTATTCGGCAGCGCAAATTTGGGCGATTGAGGCGAGCGGTTTTGCCTTCTCAAACTCAAATTCTGCGACAATTACTCGTTGTTACTCTGTTTCAATCTTGACGGATGCTAGCGATTCGGGGGTAACTAGCCTTAGTATGCCATTTATTGGGGTAGATAGCACGCAAGCGACTGAAAACAACAACCTTAACCCTAACGGAATTGTTAATTGTTACTTCCTTAACACTGGTTTTAGTTCTAACGCGTTAAGGCTTGAGGACGCCACTGAATTAACTTTAGACCAAATGTTAGGAAATAGCGGAAGCACCGTCTTTGAAGGCTTTACTTTCTCGCGTGAAGGAAGCGAGTTTACGGGAGTTTGGACACTAGTTGATGTAGATAATGATTACTTTACTCCTGACCGCTTTACGACATACTTAAATGAGCGCAATCAAATGAATTTAGGACCAAAATTAGTAAGCGCAAGTTTGATTGCGACTCCGAGATTAAATCTTGACGAAGCAAATACAAGCGTTGACCCTGACACGGGAGTTATACAATATGTATACACGCAACAATTTGTTCCGTACTTTACTAAAACTACAAATACAGCCTTTGGTACTGATTATTCATACGACCCTGTGACTATAACGAACGCAACGCAGTTTAATAACGCGTTTAGTACGACAGATATTGTAATCGTTGACGACATTCGACTTGCTCGCGACATTGACCAAAGCGAAATTTCGGCTACTACGAGTTTAAATAGCCCGACAATTGAGTACGCAGGAATTTTTGAAGGCAACTCCTTCACTTTTGAAAATCTCAATCTCGCAGTAAACGACGAGAGCGTTTCAAGATATGGACTATTCGGGCTAATTCGAAGTGAGACTACAACAGACGGAATTTTACATACTGGTACTGTTAAAAACTTAAATATTTCGGTTACCGCGGTATCGTGTTCGCAAGTTGACTATGTCGGCGCACTCGCTGGTATCGTTGACGGCGGAAATATTTATAACATCAATATCTCTGGACAAAACAGCCGAGTTATTGGATATAATGCAGTTGGTGGCGCGGTTGGACTTATTACAGGAACATCGCGAGCAAGCAATATTACGGCTAACATCGGTGTTACTGCAAACTACCGCGCAAATACCGAAGCACTCTACAATTACGATTTAAGACGCGCGAGCGGAAGTGACAACGCGTACAATAACATTGGCGTACTTGGAATGGCTGGCGGAGTATTTGGAATTGCAGACCTTACTCAATTTGATAGCGTAAACACGACTACAAATATAAACGAAGCAATGCTTCAATACATTTATTCGACAGGACAAACGAGTATTGTTGGAAAAATTGCTGGTGGTATTGTAGGTGCATTAGGTGTGCACACGGTACTAAACTATGCTGAAAAAACGGTTGACACTATGTCAAGTATTCGCGGTTATCAATTCGCTGGCGGACTTGTTGGACAGAATAACGGTGTAATTAGATATAGTAATGTTGTATACACTGACGATGTGCAAAACGCTGTTGACAGCGCAAACACTGGTGAAGATACGACTGTTGACCTTGACGGAGACAATATCACAGTAAACAACACACTCTTTGATAACGGACAAAGCACAATCGGTACAGGTGGCTTGGTAGGTATCAATATTGGTTACACAAGCAACGGTTGGTCAAGCGGTGCAATATATTATAGTAGTAGCAAAGTGCGCGTGCGCAATTCTAATGGTGCAAATGTCGGCGGAATTGTCGGTGTTGCCTATGGTGGAGATATTAGAGCGGTATTTGCGACAGGTGGATTGCTTGGAAGCAGGACTGCAAACCTAGGTGGAATTGTCGGCTACATTGACGATTTCAGCAACGGTGGAAACCTAACAAGTATCGACAATCCGTTTGATACAAATGTATCAGCGCAAACAACGCTTGATTACTGCGTTGCGCTAAACAACTACCTTGCAAGTGATTACAATTACTATTACGAATTAAGTCAAACGGACACGCAGGCGCGCATTGGAGCGCAAGGTGGGTTGGTTGGTTACTGTGTAGACCCTAGCCTAATATATACAACTCACACGACAAGTACGGGTGACCCTGATGAACCTTATGGCAATTTAATCAATAGTATAAACTTCTATGTAAATCAAATTTACAACCGCGTAGTACTAAATACTGTTGTAGATGAGCAGACGGGCGAGAATGTGATAAACTTGCGCGCAGTTGGTAATGACGAGGCAGATATTAATTGTGCAACAGGGTACACTCGCGGATATATGCTAAACAACTTTGATGAGATTTTTGACGGTTGGGATAGTTTTAGCATCTCAAATGAAAATGGTATGCCATCAATTGATATCCAAGATGTGCCAGATACTATAAATATAAACACTGTTGACGACTACAACATTATGTACTGGCACCCTGACAAAAACTACATTTTGATGCAAGATATCGACTTTTTAGCAGAACAAGTTGCTGTTGTGCCAGTAGGCTCTGAAAGTGCGCCGTTTACGGGTAGTTTCAACGGAAACGGACACACATTAAAAAATGTTCCAATAGTACAAACTGGGGCAATGAATGCTGGTATTTTTGGCGCGACTGACGGTGCTACAATTAGAAATGTAAAAATTGTAAACCTCTATATTTCGACAAATTTAAGCGACAATCTAACCGCGTATGTCGGCGGACTAATAGGGGTAGCGCGCAACACGACAGTATCTAGCGTAAACATTACAAACGATAGTACAGTTGTAGGCGCGTACCACGGTATTAGTACGACTGCAAACAATGTTGGTGGACTATTTGGACGCTTCTATTCAGACGGAGATAACACAGCAAGCGCAACTGATTGTTATGTAATTATCGATATAGATGCGCAAGATAATTCTTACACCGCGCGCGAAACTTCGGCAAATGTAGGTGGTGCGATTGGTCAAGCAACTGGCGAAAATACGACATTTACAAACATTATGGCAGAAGGAAGTATTTCGGCAACTTATGATGTTACTGGACTAAATATTACGCACTATGTCGGTGGCTTTGTTGGAAGTGCAACGAGTGTTAATATAACTAGTGCTGTAAGCCATATGGATATAACTCTAAATAATATTCAATCTAGCACTTATGCGGGCGGTTTCGTTGGACTAAGTAATGAAAATATGCTCGACCAAATCGATAGTGCAAGTAATCTAACGCTAAATCTTGTCAACATCGGTTCAAATAGGCTATTTGTCGGCGGTGTTGTAGGAAATATTAGTGGTGGACAAGTTACGACATTTATTAGCAGTGGTGACATAACCTTAAACGGTGAGTACGATACAAGTTTGAGTACGACATCGCACGCGCTCGGCGGAATTGCTGGCTCTAATGCTGGCGGAGCATTCCAAGTTGGTTACTCTATTGCTTCAATTTTCAACAACACGCGCTTTGAAAATATTGATTTGAGCGTATTTAGTGGCGGACTCGGGTATGCAAGTGTCGTTTGTGATACAAATCTAGGGCTTACCGCTCGCGATACAAACAATGTAGGCGCAACGAGTGCGAGCGTTATAAACTATTCAGCATCAACTCTTACTCGTCCACAAGGTAGCACTTACGCATACGCGCGACTAAATACAAATTCTTGGTCAAACTTTACAGATGCAAATACGCGTTACACTACACTTTATAACTATGATACCGTAAACGGTGACACAAAGCGCACTCCAATTATTATTAGTAATTATAGCAACTTTGCAACACTTCTTGACACGACAGGGCGAAATTATCTATACTACTTGCAAGTTGCTAACATTACAGGAGTTAGCCTAGAACTTAACCGCACATTATACGGTTGGTACAACGCTGGCGGAAATTCTTTAACTGCTATAAGTCTAGACACTCTCGAATACGACAACTTTACTGCAACGACTAACAAAAATTACGGCATTTTTGATACACTGGCCGAAGTAAACGGCAGAGGTTCGATTTTCTCGGGGGCGGTTATTAGGTTAAATGTATCGACAAAAATTGGCGATGGCGTAAACTTTGGCGGACTTGCTGGCGAGATAGACGAGAATGCGAAAGTGTTCGCAGTCTACGTTTCAGGAAGTCTTACACTCGGGCTTGAAAGTGGCACGGCAAATGTCGGCGCGATTGCGGGAATTAATAAAGGGCAAATTATCGGTAGCGGTAGCGGGCTTGATATTAATTGGTACGGTGGCGTTGATTTAGACGGAAACATTTTAGACACAGGCGGTAGCGTAAATCTCGGCGCACTAGTTGGTTGGTCAAGCAATACTGACACGCGTCTAACTTTTATCGATTCTTTTGCGACAGGCACGATTACGAATTATAGCAGAGCACAAAATACTTATATTTCGGGTTTTGTAGGTAGAGTTACAAATGAAAGTGGCGCAAGCCTAGGCTTCTACAACGAAAACTGCTACACTGCGGTATCGTTGATAGATAATGGCTCGGCAATTCTTGATAGCGTGGTCGCAAACCGTAATGGTGGGGCAACTAATGTTGACGGAGTTTACTACGACAATACAATGACGACAACGCAAAACACTTACTTTACGCCATTTAGTGTTGCAAGTGAACGCGAAAGCGGAGTTTTGAGTCTTGGCACAGCGTTTATTTCGAATGATTCAGTAAACTATGGACTTCCATATTTAAGGTGGCTAGAAAGTAATACAGTACTAAAAGACACAGGAAGCGGTAGTATTAGTTCGCCATACTTGATAAATTCTGCTGGATTATTAAACTGGGCACTTTCAAACGGTCGTACTTCGTACTATATGCTAGAAAATGACATCGACTTTAACTTGCTTACTCGAAACTTTACAAAATCAAACTTCGCTGGACACCTTAATGGTAGAGGATATTCGATTGGCAATATCTCGGAAACTTTGATAGGTACTTTATCTGGTGAAGTAAGTAACCTTGCATTAAATGATGCGACTGCAAGCGTAATTTTAGCGGACAATGTGAGCGGTTCGGCAAGTATTATCTACACAAACAGCGCAAGCGGTGCTGTCGTTAGCGAAGGAAATATTTCCAACAGCCTTTCAAACGGCGCAACATTTGGAAGCACTGCTACAAACTGCTTTACCGCACTTCCAAATAATATGGTTAATCTTGATGGCGACATCTGGGTTCACACCGGTAGAATGGTAGACGGTGCACGCGTGTTTGAACTTCGCGAATTTGTAGACACAGTCGGCGAAAATGCGAAATTCGGCGTTTCGGTATCAATGATAAGCGATGAGTATATCATAAATACCGTTGACGAGTTGTCTAGACTTGTCGAATACGCAAATACAAATGGTGGCACTTACTCTGTTACAATTAATAGCGGAACGCTGGACTTAAATAATATGGCACTTGAAACGCTAAACAACTTTACCCTAAACTTTACTACTGTTTCAAACGGTCTAATTGTTCGAAATACCTCGACTGGCGACTTTACAAGTTCGTCAACAAACAACCACATCACAACTATATCAAATGCTGGTGTTTGGGTACTAAACGGAAGCGTATTTGGTCCAACAGGACAGAAATTTGACGATTTGAGCACATTATCAATTACAAATAGTTTCGTTTATGTAGATACTGATACTTCGCTATTTGTACAAAACTTTGACTCTGCACGCACGATTAATACAGTATTAGACAGCGTAGAAATATTTACTGCACCTAGCGTAGTTGTGTATGGAATCGCATCTAACATTTACGCTGACGCAACCGTTAATGTAACTATTGCAAATGTTACTGCAAGCAATTTAACCGCACTCGTAGATATAAACAACGGCACACTTAATATCGTGACAGACGAAAGCCTAACTCTAGCAAATTATGCGATTACTAACAATGGTACAATTATCGTTAATGGCGTAAATATTGATGAGGAAGGAGAGGGCGAAGTTGAAGGCGGTGAAACTGAAGGTGGTGACACTGAAACTCCATAGATTTTATTCAGTTTAGAAAATTATGTAGTAAAACCACGAGATGTCTTTTCGCTAGCCATTATGTGTTAAATACGCTACAATCTTACTAAAAAACAGCCTATAAAATAATTTTAAAAGCAAAAATCACATAAAAATATACGATAGGCAAAATTGTTTTTATGCTTTTTAAAGAGTAAATTAAAAACAAGCAGTTTTAAAACCACCAACTGCTTGTTTTTTTGTTGTTAATGCTTAAAATTTGCAGTTTTACAGCATTTTTTTACGGTGGTAGCAAAAAATCGTCTTTAAAGTTTTTTTATATTTTACAAAATTCAATACTTATATTGGTATTTAACAAGTAAAAAATCAAGATTTAATAGTATTTAATAATTAAAATCAACATCAATAAAAATACTCTCAATTTTTAAGACAAGGTAAATATTTGTTTTTAAAATTTAAAGAATAATAATAATCGATTTAATTTAAATTAAAAATATATGTAAATAGAAAAATAGAGGAAATAGGCTTTAATTCCTAGATTATAGTTTTTGCAAAATCGAAATTACCCCTTGAATTATTTTTATTTTGTGGTATAATACGATTAAAACTATTTAGAGGTGAATTTTATGACAAGTAAAATTGGTAGTATTGAGTATATGTTCCGCGAGGGGCAAAGTTTTAGCGATGAATCTAATTTGCGTAATAAACGCACGGGTGATTTGCCTGATAGTATCGAATTGCTCTTTTCAAAGGTTGATTTGCTCGATTTAGTTCAATTTTTTAAAGAAAATGGCTACAAATACAGTGAAATTATGAGCGTTAAACCAAAGTTTGATATGGTTGTTCAAAGATGGCGTAATGTAAATAACAAGTGGGTAAATATTCCTGATGCACTTGATGTTACTTTCAAAAATAGTGATGGCAGGTATCACACATGGCAAATAAACGATTACAGCATTAGTAATGTATGCGAAATTACTAGCCCTGGCGTGCCTTTCTATCACGAAACAAAATTTGAGCACGAATTGCAGACGAAATGGCGTGCACATATGCTTGCAGAATTCGGTGGTGAGTACGCAAACAAATTAAAAACTCAACTTGCATTTGATGCATTAAATAATATGGAAAAAGCAGATTTAAAAATTAGCAATAGTGACAAAACACAAAATCAAGAAATGAAAAAAATTGCACGAATTGCTTATAAAAATAAAGATTTAACTCAAGCAGAAGAAACAAGCACAGCAATAAAAGTATTTTTTGAAAACCAAAGCACAAGATAATATTTGTTTTGCTGATTTATTGTATAAAATATTATAAAAAAGGGGAAAGTAATGGCAATTAAAAAATATAAATTTAAAAATTGTGATTTAAGCGAAAATTTAAGTGGTGAGGACTTAATGCGCGCGGACGCGGTTATTGATGAAATGAAAAATAAAGTAGGCGATGCAGACAATGTCGTTTATATAAAGTTAGATATTGAGCAAATTAAGAAAAGCAAAAAACAAGATTTTAAATTAAGCGATGACGATAGACTACGCGCACTTTTTTTAAGTGAGTCCGAAAAACTTGATGGTATGATTGCAGAACTTATTAAATTAGGCGCTATAATTATGCACAAGCAAGACAAACTCGAAACTCAAATTTTGGCTTTTGATGGTATTCACGATAAGGTTGAGGGCGAATTGCAAAGCAGTTTTAAAAGCCATGCTGACGACTTACTCGCTTTTAAAAAAGATATGGAAAGTTCGATTTCTCCATATAAAGCCGATATGCAGTCTTTAAAAAAGGCTTATGACGAGGTAAAAGCAGATATTGTTTCTTTTAGTAAACAAAAAATAAAATATGAAAAGCAAAAGAGTATTGTTGAGCGCGATATAAAAATCGATGGAATTGAGTACAAGATAATCATGAATAAAGACAAAGTTGAAGGTATGGAGAAAGAAGTAGAAGGTTATGAATCAGCCTTCAACGACCGTATGAAAAGAATAGACACCGATTATACAGCGCAAAAATCAAAGTATAAAAGCGGTTTGGATGAATATAAACGAGTAGAGGACAATGTTCGCCAAATCACTAATAGTAAAAATAGAGCATAAAATTTTGAACAAAGTTCAAAATAATTAGCAATTAGGAATTAGCAATTAGCAGTTATCGTGCGCTAGCGCGCAAGCATTAAAAATAAGTAAAGCCAAAGGTGAAGCGCAAAGGCAATTAGCAGTTAAGGATGAAATTAATATTTTATCCTTTTTCTTTTATTCGTTTTACTTAATTTTTCCGGCTAGGTACAAAATCCATTTTAGGCAAATATCTTAATATATAATATACTATGCAATGGTACTATGCAACAGTATTATGCATATAAATTATGCGTAAAAATGATAAAATTACAGTACTATGCAACTCACTTTGTGTAATTTTGAATTTTGAATTTTGAATTAAGGCTAAATTTTCTATAATAGATATACATATTAAGTAAATAACTCCGCAATTCCTAATTCCTAATTCCTAATTCCTAATTTCTAATTATTTAATAAGTTGCTTGCTAAAAACTAAAAAATATGATATAGTACTTTCAATATTTTTCTTTAAGGAGTAATACTAAAATGAAAGACGATTTGTCTATGGTGGAATTAATTGCGCTTTGCAAAAATCGCGGTTTTATTTTCGCCGGTAGTGAAATTTATGGGGGGCTATCTAATAGTTGGGACTATGGTCCGCTAGGTGTCGAACTCAAAAATAATATTAAAAGCGCGTGGTGGAAGCGTTTTGTACAAGAGGAGCCACACAATGTTGGGCTTGATAGCGCGATAATTATGAATCCGCGCGTTTGGGAAGCGAGTGGCCATGTTTCTGGGTTTAGTGACCCTTTGATAGATTGCAAAAAGTGTCGTACTCGCCACCGCGCAGATAAATTAATCGAAAATTGGTTAAGCGAGCAGGAGAAAAAGGGTAACAAAATAGAAATCGGCAGTGTAGAAGCGATGAATGATGCCGAAATGCAAGATTTTATCAAAAATAACAACATTACTTGTCCAAATTGTAATACTTGCGATTTTACGCCTATTCGCAAATTTAACTTGATGTTTAAAACTTTTATCGGTGTAACGGAGGAGAATAAGGACACTGTCTACCTTCGCCCTGAAACTGCTGGGGGAATTTTCGTAAACTTTAAAAATGTGTTGCGCAGTACGCGTAGCAAGTTGCCTATGGGTGTTTGCCAAATTGGTAAGGCTTTCCGTAACGAAATAACGCCTGGAAACTTTATTTTCCGTACTCGCGAGTTTGAGCAAATGGAAATGGAGTTTTTCTGCCAGCCAGACTCGGCTAGCGATTGGCACAAGTATTACCGTACTGCTTGTTTCGATTTTCTAGTTGATATCGGTGTTGATAAAAATTCGCTCCGCCTTCGCGACCATTCAAAAGAGGAGTTGGTGTTTTATTCCGCAGCGACCACCGATATTGAATTTAAATATCCTTTCGGCTGGGGTGAATTGTGGGGAATTGCTAATCGCACAAATTACGACTTAACGCAACATCAAAATTACAGTGGCGAGGACTTAACCTATACAGACCCTTTTACGAACGAAAGTTATATTCCATATGTTGTCGAGCCAAGTGTTGGTGTGGACCGTATGTTTTTAGCGCTTTTATGCAGTGCGTATAGGGTTGAAAAATTAGACGCCGATGACGAACGCGTTGTTTTAGGTTTTAAACCAAGCATCGCTCCAATAAAAGTGGCTGTTTTGCCTTTGAGTAAAAAGTTGGAGGAGCCCGCTTTCGAACTTTTCAAAAAATTAAACAAGCACTTCCGTTGTGAGTACGATACAACAGGTTCGATAGGTAAGCGCTACCGTAGGCAAGACGAAATCGGTACTCCGTATTGTATAACATTCGATTTTGATAGTTTGGAGGATGGCGCTGTAACCGTTCGTGACCGCGACTCAATGGAACAAACTCGCATAAAAATAGACGACTTAAAAGACTACTTGCACGATAAAATTTATAACTAAAAAATAATTAAAAATTAGAAATTAGGAATTAGGAATTGCGGAGTTATTATCTAAAATAAATAATATACCCAGAAATAATTCAAAATTAATTAATTGTACTATGCGCTGTGCAGTAGGGGTGTGGAATAGTACTATGCAATATGCAGGATTGGTACTATGCCATGTGTTTTTGATATGAAAATGCAATATTATGCAAAGTTTTTTTGATATGAGATTATAGTATTATGCATATAAATTATACGCAAAAATAGCAAAAGGCAGTACTATGCAACTTGCTACGCAAGAATTAGCAATTAGCAGTTATTGCTGGATATAAAATTATATTATATTTAAATAATTCCAGCCATAATTCAAAATTCAAAATTCCTAATTCAAAATTAAGCGAAGCTAAAGGCGTAGCGAATTAAATTCCTAATTCAAAATTGGAGCGTAAGCGACTGAAGTTTATAATTCAAAAAATTGTGCTAAATTAATTGATTTTTCGCATAAAATATGGCATAATTTATGTATAATTATATAGGGGTGCGCTTATGAAAATTAAGATTACTGCTGACTCAAGTTGCGACCTTGGTAATGAATTAATTAAAGAAAATAATTTTGCGATTTTGCCTGTACATATCACGCTTGGAGATAAGGAATATAGTGACTCTCGCGACATTTCTCAAGACGAATTTTACAAATTTTTAAAGGAAAACCCTGTACTACCTAAGACTTCGGCAAACAACCCGCTTGAGTTTGAGGAGTTTTTTAGGGAGCAGTTAAAAGACAATGACGCGGTTATCCATTTTTCTATTTCGTCTAAAATAAGTACGCTCTACCAAAACGCGCTCACCGCTTCGCAAATGTTTGATAATAAGGTGTTTGTTGTGGACTCGCTCTCACTTTCAACAGGTGTGGGGCTCCAAATGTTGTATGCGAATGATTTAATTAATGCTGGCAAGACTGCTAGCGAAGTTTTTGACGCGGTTACCACGCGCCGTAGTTCTGTGCAGGCTAGTTTTGTGATTGATAAACTAGACTATTTGCACAAGGGCGGGCGTTGTTCTGGCGTTGCAAAATTTAGCGCATCACTACTTCAAATAAAGCCGATTATCGTCCTTCGCGATGGCGAAATGAAGGTAGGGAGCAAGTTAATGGGGAAATTCGATAAAATCGTTCCAAAGTATATTGACTATATCCTAACGACTTTCCCGAACATCGATAGAACGCGTTGTTTTATCACACACACGCCAGTTGATGCGAGTGTTGTAGAAGGTATCCGTTCGCGAATTTCAAGCATTTTTGATAACATTTACGAAACCGAGGCTGGCTGTACGGTCGGCACGCACTGTGGACCAAATACTATAGGAATTTTATATTATTTAAAATAGAAAATCGCTTTTTTGGGCGGTTTTTTGTTTATTCGTTCCGCCTTTTACGCTTCGCTTTCCGCAACTCCGTTGAGAATTAGCAATGAGCAATCTGCCACGCAAAGCGTGAATTAGCAATTAGCAGTTAAGGCTGTACGCTTCGCCTTTCGGCTTGCTTTAATTTTGAATTGTGAATTAAGGAAATATTACCAAAAATTTATAATTAGAATATTTCAGCCTTAATTCCTAATTCCTAATTTCTAATTCCTAATTATTTCATCCTTAACTGCTAATTGCTAATTTGAGTGTAGCGAATAAGCTTTCTAATTACTAATTGTTAGGGGCTTGCGCGCACGCGCCCCATAATTCAAAATTCAAAATTCACAATTCAAAATTAAGCGAAGCCGTAGGGCGTAGCGACTAATTTTTTTTATTGTAAAAAATAACGAAAAATTGCGGAAAAATGGCGTATATTATTTGACTTAATATTGCTAAATAATATATAATTTATATGACTAAAAGTCGGGCAAAAGGCTGTTTGTGAAATATTTTTGTTATTTGTTAATTCGGTTGCGGAAACTTGTATTTTTTAACTTTGCGAGTAAGGTAAAAAAGTGATGTGTATGATAATTACATATTACACAAGTGATGTGTATGATATGTTGATTAAATATTCTTTTAGTATTGCAAATTACGCATTAGTTTTTTTATTAAATGCAAAGTAATGTAAGAAATTTTAAAGCGCAACGAAAAATTTACATTTTTAGACAAAAATTTTGTTGTTTTTTGTTTAATTATCGAAATTAAGCAAATTATAAGAAAATAGAGAGGTACATTATGCAAGTTAAAAAATGGTTGTTGTCGGCATTTATGATAGTTTTGGCGCCACTTTGTTTTGTTGCTTGTGGTGAATCAAATACGGAAAACTATATTTCTGCTGGCTATATCGAGGTTATCAACACCAGTACGGGTGAAACCGTAGAGGCGGGCGAACTTTACACTGTGGCAATGTCACTAGAAACGGGTGAGCCATATCAAATAGAGTGTGTTGTTCAACCATCAAACGCTACAAACACGGGGGTAAATTATTCGTCATCAAATACTGATGTAGCAACTGTTGACGAAAACGGACTTGTTACCGCCGTTGGTGTTGGTACTACAATAATTACTATTACTTCGCAAGATAGGGCAGATGTTAATATTTCTAATATTCAAATTTCTGTTTTCCAAAATGCAGAAAAATTGACTGCTCCTACAAATGTTCACTATGACGAAGCGAGTGATAGCATCGTGTGGAATCCTGTCTATGTGTCTAATAGTAACTATGTTCCGTCATATGTTTTGACAATTACAACTAGCGAAGGCACAACCACGACTTCGGCAATTCCTACTACGACTTATGACGAATTTTTACCTGACACGGTTTATACGGTTAGTGTAAGCGCGTTAGGTGATGGCATAATGTATACTGATTCGGACGCAAGTAGCACTTATACTTTTGCGCAAATGTCTACGCCGAGTGAGTACTCGCTTGTTGTGGAGGGTGGTGATAATAATACCAACCGCATATACTTCTTGCGTTTTAAAATGTCTGCTTTGACGACAGATATTAGTGATTACAATGTCCGCGTTACTAATGTTAGTGGAATTATGAATGATAATGATGACAGCCTTTGGCAACAAGCAATTGCGGACGCCGAACCTGACCCTGAAAACAGCGATTATATGCTTATCTCCGTTCCGCGCGACTTGTCTACAAATATTTATGCGGTAAGCATCCAGACACTTGCTGATAGCGAAAATAATTATTTTGCTTCGGAATATAGCACTTCGATTAGGTTATCGCGCTTGCCTGCACCGACAAATTTGAGTTACGCGCATGTAAACGACACTGAACAACTTACTTGGAGTACCGTTCAATATGCAACTACATATATGATTTATGTAAGTTACAATGCAGTTAACGGTGGCACTATTGATAGGTATATTTCGCACTCGGCAAGCAGTTCGACTCCAACTATGTACGACTTTGCAAATATGGTTGATAGACCTAATGAAAGTGAGTATGTGTCTTTTGATATTTATATGTACGCGCTTGCACCTGACGCAAATATTAGTGGTGTATATTATCTTGATAGTGATATTAGCGATTTACCAGCGCAACAACAATTGCGTTCGGTAGAAGAGGATAGTATAACTATTAGCCCTAATGACGAGAGTTCTCTATATACTATTAACTGGGGTACTGTCGACAATGCAGGTTTTTATGAAGTCTACATAGGTCCATCAACAAGCGAAACGAGTTCTGACGCAAATATTTCTAGTCTTGATAAACTCGTTTACACAGGTAGCGCGACTTCGGTAGAAATTCTTTACAATCAAACTTTAAATGGAGAGCCACTTTGGACTGTTGGATACAACTCTTTAAAAATTGTAGCGTATCCATCTAATGAAGGTGACGATAGTAGCCGATATGTTGCTTCTGCGCCGACTCTTTACTCGCAAAAATTTATAAAAATCGCGACACCGAGTGATTTTGGGGTAAGCAATGGACAACTTACTTGGAGTGCGGTTGATTCTGCAACTCAATACATAATTTACTTTAATAATGAAAACACAAGCGTAACCGTTGATACAAGCCTTGGACAAACGGCTTATACATACGAGCCAACCGCAACTGAAATGCCTGACGCGTCAACAAGTTATTTTGCTTACATTATGGCAATTAATAATGATAACGACTTAATTATTAATAGTGACGAAAGTCAAGGTATCGAAATTACGCGTTTTGGTAGACCGAGCAACTTACGAGTTGAAAACGGTGAATTAACCTGGGATAGAATTGACCAGTTCAAAAACACAATTAATACAAACACTTTTGAAGTGCAGGTTACAAACCGAAACGGCGACACGGTTATCCCTGATTTTACTACGCAAGAACAACCTCTAAATTTTGAAGATTATCTCGGTGATTTAATTACAACGGATAGATACTTCGTATTTAAAGTGCGCGCGATAAATAGTTCGTCAAGCGCATACATAAATGGTGATTGGTCTGATGCTATTACGACTTATCAGTTGCCAACACCTACAAATGTGCGTATTGAAAATGGTGTAATTACTTGGGACGCTTTTGATGATACGAATGTTGAGGCTAACCACTCCGGTATTAGATATTCGCTAATGGTTGGTTCGCAAGAATACGGTATCACAAGCAGTCCAATACTTGATATTACTTCGACTAGCGCGTTAATTACTGGACTTACTGCAAGCACGATGAGTTATTCAATACGACTTCAAGTTACAATTCAACAAAATTTGAGCGGTGACTTTAAACCAACAGTAGTTGGAGATGACTCGGTATTTATTATAAATTCTAATTATAGCGAAGCCTTTAATGTGCGACAACTTCCAACTCCGTCTAATGTAACTATTCGCGACACAACTCTTTACTGGTCGGCAAGTAACACAAGCCTTAATGAATATCGTATTGAGTTGTATAGAGTGAATGTTGATGAAACGAGTGGAAACCGTACTCGCGATAGCGAACCTTCGTACACGACAATAGTTTCTCCTAGCAATCCGTCTAGTCCGTCTTGGGATTTCTCCGTTGCTCTTGGGTTAGGGGATGAAAGCACGGAATTTGATTTCAGTTCTGGCGCATATCAATTTGTGATTTACGCGATTGGTACAAACTTTAACGCGCAAGACTCGTCATCAAGTTATGGATATCTAACAAGTTATGCGTCAAGTTATGTCGAGGTATTTAAACTTGATACACCGACACTCGATGTTAAGGCCGGTGTTGTTAGTTGGAACGCGGTTTATAGCGAATTAAACGGTGTTTCAAATAGAATTAATACTTATAGTTTATCGATTGCAAGACAAACGGAAAATGGTGGCTACGAATACTTTAATATTGTGGTAAATAACGCAACTTCGACAACGCTTGACGATTTGCCTAGTTCGTTCTATGATACTCCGCTCTATATTCGCATAAAAGCGGTAAGTAGTTATGATAGAGTGTACGATAGCGAATTGAGCGCAAACTATACGCGCCCCTCTGATGCCAACCCGACTGACGACAGAGTTTATACTGTATATAAACCAGCGCAGATTGCTGTTGATGCGGATAATATGAAAATGGACGGTATGGTAATTACTTGGCCTGAGGCTTTGGGCGTAACTACGACTTATACCGTATATATTTACGAATACAGCAGTACGCTTCCTATCGATTCTACAAACCCGAGATATACTTTAACTGCAAGTACAAACTCAATTCAACTTCCTGATCTTGCAAGCGGGGAATACTTTGTACGCATTTTAAGAAAAGGGTATGACACTGGTTTAGATAGATACCTTGATAGTAAACTTTCTGACCCTTACTACCTAGAGCGTTTTGCTCGTCCAATTGGAGTAACAATGACAAGAAGCGATGGCGGGCAGGGTGACCCTGTGTTAACCTGGCGTGTAGTTTCAGCAAGCGACTTAATGCGTTTTAGAATTGATATCGTTTCAAGCACAGGCACAGTTTCATACTTTGTGCCAGCAAGTGAAGGCGTTACTTCGTATTCTCTTAACCTTAACGGACAAGCGCAAAATAGTGCTGGTGGTTCAGTAGACATTGAAAAATTTGATGCTGGTACTTTGAGATTTTACATTCAAGCAGTTTTACTTGACGAAGGCTCAACTATTGAAGATGGCAAGACAGTTCACTTGCTATACAGCCAGCAAAGCGCAGTTTATAGTGCGTATGTATACAGTGCACCGTCTATAACTTTCCAAGATGACGGAAATATTTATCTAAATAAAACAAATCAATTTGATAAAGGTACACAACTAATATTTACTCCTGTAACATATGCTAATGAAACATATAGCCTTGATTCTGGAGCGCAAGTAAATATTCAACTTGCAAGCGGTGTAAATACCTTTAATATGAATAATAGCAACCTTGAAGCAGGCGTAATGTATCAAGTACAACTTAAAGCACTTGGTAATTCGAGTAACTTAATCGAATCGAGTTGGGAAATAAGCAACTTTATCGTGCAGAAACTCGAAGTATTTACTCCAAACACTGTTTCTGGTGGAATTGAAAACGAGGCAAGTTTTGACGGGTGGTACACAAAAGACGGTACTGTTTGGTGGAATAAAGTCGAGGGTGTAACTCGATATGATGCATTACTTTCAAATAATGACGAAAGCATTATGCGTACAGCGTTTAGCGTGCCAGCAAGCAGTGAGGCAAGTAATTATTCTGGCTCAATTACTGGGCTTGATGCTGGTCAATACAACTTGCAGTTTACTCTAATCGGTGGTGCTTCTAGTAATACAATCACTGTTGACGGTTTATCTTATAATCTCGGTTATGTTTCGAGCGAGATTTCGACTAAACAGCCATTTGTAAAATTAAGCGCGCCAAATGACGATAGAGTCGAAGGCAGAAGTGAGGCATACTCGCGCATTGTAAACGGAGAGTTTGATTTTGGTATCCGTGACGAAGTGAGTGGTGCTTGGACTGACGACACTGGCGCAACCGCGTATATTTTGAGCGTAAATGACGAATGGCAATACACATACGCATTAGATGGCACAGCGCAATCATTTGACGCAAAAGCAGAATTTGAAAGTGCTGGTAGATATTATATAAGTCTATACTCTGTTGGTAACACTTGGACAGGTTCATCAAGCGAAACTATTTATATTACAAGTGATAGTTACGGACAATTTACTATTCTTTATGGTGGGAAAATTGAGGACTTTAATGTTACAAATGGTGCTTTAAATTGGGAAGCAATTACAAATGGTTCGACCGCTGGATACGATATTGAATATCGTTACAGTGGAAATGACGAGCCTGAGCCTATTAGGAATTTAACAGTTAACACATATTCGTTCGATGAGGACGGAAACGCAAAAGGTTCGACATTTGACTACATAAAAGTTAGATACTCTGGCGATATTGCAACTTCACAAGGCGCAACGCAAGGTTATGTAAACACCGAGTGGTCTGAGGAGTTAAATAATATTATCAAACTTCCTGACATTGAATATAACGAAACTTACCAAAATGAATTGTTTATCAACGATTGGGGACAACTTGCTTGGCGTTATGGTGCAAATTATCAAGACAAGTACACTGATTTTGATGTAAAAATGCACTTAACACTTGATATTAGATACCTAGGCACAACTGTAGGTGGTTATACGGAAGGCTGGGACGTAGATAGAGCCCCAGACGGAACGGGAACAAACATTGGAAACTACTTTAATGTGCCGACAATTAATATTTCACAAGAAAATATCGACACAGCACTCACAAATGACAACAACCCGTGGTATGGTTCAATGGACGGCGTATTAAAGTATAATATTACTGGCTATGTCGCTGGTACTGTTGACCAAGTAACTCCTTCGTCACAGGGTGGCGGAATGATTTACTTAAATAGTGATTCGTACCTTTGCTCAGCATACAAGTTGGATAATGCAACTTCGTTTGGGCTTGATACCGAAAATGGCCCTGGACTTCGTTTGGTGTGGGATATCGCAGAATGTGGTATAGTTGGTTTTGACCCCGAGGCATCTAGCGAAAATCAAACAGTAAGTATCAACGGTGATGTTGTATTGTTTGCGTACACCGAAAGAGGTAGTGACGAGATTAAATACAAAAAAGTCACGAGTGAGGCTGTTGACAACATTGCGCTTTGGAATGTCACAACCTTTGAGCGAATTAGTCTTACAGTATTAAGTAGCCAAGGTAACGCGTTTGGTAGTAATACTCTCGAAGTTCAAAATATAAACTTTAACTTCTTTGACAGCGGTCAAGGTACAGTAAGCGACCCGTTTATCATTAAGAGTGGTGGAAATAGTTCGTACTCGGCATTAGAGCAGTTAGAACTCGCTTACTGGATCCCTGAAGTATTCTTTGCGCTTGAGGAGGATATTGAATTAGAGGACTTAGAGGTAATTCAACAAACTTCTCCAGACGCTACTTCAAACTATCCAATTCCTGCCGAATTCTATACAGGCGAGGCTGACGAAATTTACATTTCAAGAAACCTTACAGGTGGCTTTGACGGACGCAACCACACGATTTCAAACATTCAAGTATCAGGCGCTGAAAGTTATGGTTGGTGGCAAGCGGTAACCGATACTGAACTTGTTTACAACGAGTATGACGACACCGAAATTGATGAAAACAACGCATTTGATTCTCGTGGTGGTGTAATTACAAATCTAACAATGGAAGCATACAGTATTGATGTTTCAAGTTTGAGTGAAAATAGTTATAGTGGCTTATTTGCAGAACAAAACTTCGGTTTAATTACAAACTGTATTTCGGACGGCGCTTCACTTGCTGATAGACACAACCCGAGCGACCCGAGCATCTATATTCCAGTATTCTCTGGACAAGTAAGCAATAGCAATATTTATGTTGGTGGTATCGCTGGTATGACTGGTGTATTTGATAGCACTCCTGAAGGTCACATTATTCGTGAATACTCGGGATTTGGTCACATTGAAAGCAGTCAAAACTTCCTAGATATTACTCTTGAATCAATCGGCGTACAAAACTTTGAAGTCTTTGTCGGCGGTATCGCAGGATACAACCTTGCTGGTTCAATTATCGACTGTGTAAACGGTAGTGATAATATGACAAGCCTAAGCAATCAAGCCGAAATAACAGGTTATAGAGCAGGTGGTATCGTTGGTACTATTGATAGTGTCGAAATGACTGATGAGGACGGAACAATCGCATCGTACACCTATGCTTATACTTCTGGAAACATTAACTACGGTACAATTACAACTACTCGTAGACAGACGAGTGAAGGTTCAAGTTATAGTAGTGCAGGTGGTATCGTTGGTACAATTTACCGTGGATTTGTTACATATGATATGAACTTTGGAACAGTTACAACAACTGGAATTAGTTCGGCACTCGGTGGTATTGCTGGTGCACAAAACCAAGGTGCATACATCTTAAGTTGTGTAAATATTGGTGAAATTAGATACAACGAGTATTATGGAAGCAATACACCTACACAAATTACTGCTGGTTCAATTCTTGGTATTGGTGATTTTGGAAATGTATACTTCTGTTACTATGTCGAAAATGGTATTTATATGAATCGAAGCGATGGTGGTGTAACGCAGTTAGATAGATTAATGGGTGATGCGTCTACAAGCGTAAATACAGGCTCAACATTTAGAACTCAAAGTTTTGCTGGTCTTGATATTGCTCAATTCTTAACTAACGCAAGCACAAAGATTAACCAAGACAGTATATTGATTAGTACTGAACCTGTTGATAATGTTGTTTACCGCATTGATGGACTACGCGCTCAATTTAGTCTCGTTAGTGGACAAAACCCTACGATTGAGTGGGTTTAAAGAATTTTGAATGAAATTCAAAATTAATTAGCAATTAGTAATCTTACTTGCTATGCAAGAATTAGCAGTTAGCAATTAGCAATTAGCAGTTAAGGAAGGTATATCTAATTATATTATTTTAGGTAATAACTCCTTAATTCAAAATTGAAATATCCTAATTCAAAATCCGAGCATAGCGAATAAGTACCAACGGACATATAAAAAATAAAAAGCAAAAAGCAACAAAAAATAATTAAGTACTCAGCCTTAACTGCTAATTGCTAATTGCTCATTGCTAATTCACGCTTTGCGTGGTAGATTCCTAATTCACAATTCCTAATTAAAAGCATAAGCGACCTTTGATTTTGCCTGAAATGACTTGTTTTTGCGACCTTTAATTTTGCCCGAAAGATTTAAAAAATAATTAGTAAAAATAATTACTAATTATCGCGAAGCGATTATGTACTAAACGATAAATGGGGGATTTATCCTTATGTCTAAAGCATTAAAAATAGTTATAATTGTTTTGGTTGCGTTACTCATTGTTGGGGGTATCGTTGGTTTAATATTCCTTTTGATGCCGAACGAACGCCCGATAAACTCGCTTCCACAAAAGTTGGAAACGCCAACGCACCTTCACATTGACGAACAAACCTGGGTGTTATCGTATGACCCTGTCGCCAATGCAGAAAGGTATATGGTATATGTTAGTAGCAACGATGGTGCTTATTCGTTCTCGACTCCTAGTACCACTGTTTCTGTTGCATCGTATATCCAAAGTTATGGTGTGTACGAATTTTCTGTACAAGCCATTCATTCGCAACCCGACTATAACTCTAGTATTAGTGATATAGTTGCTGGTGCTAACACTACGACTCTTTCTGCTCCGGCAAATTTAAGTTGGAGTGGGGGAACGCTTTACTGGGGACAAGTCCAAAATGCGCAAAGTTATGTGCTTGCAATTCGTTATACAAATTCTATCTCGGGCGCAACGAACGAGGATATTGAGATAACTCTAGAGCCGAACAACTTTAATTTCTCTCAATATATTGCAAACAACCCGAGTCTAGACGACTACGACTTCTTTAGTCTTTCAGTGCAAGCAACTTCGCTAAATCTTGAAACAAACCTTACTAATGCTTATATATATAGTAGTGATTTTAGTGATGAAACCTTCTTTTATCGTACGACTTCAATTGATACTCCTGTAATCCAAAGTAATTTGCCTAGTTCTATGGAACAGACAACAGATAAATTTATTTCGTGGAATGTTGATTTTGCGGTAGAGGAGTACGAATTGTATATTGATAGTTATCTTGCTCATACTGTTACAGCAGAGCAGTTAGAAGGGCTACCAACATACAATGTAAACCTTAATGATTTAAGGGTAAATGGTACACCGATTGCAGACACACTAGGCACGCACACGGTATACATTACCGCAATTCCTAAAAATAACCCCGAAACACCAAATGTAATTGCGGCGCAGTCAAGCGAGGAAATTAGTTTTACGGTAAGGCACACGCTATCCGCCCCCGATGCGAGCAGTATCGTAATAAATAAAGTTGGTGTAAATCTTGAAATTTCGTGGGACCCTGTTAGTGATATAAACCCTTACAATTCTAGTGACAACTATCTTGCGACCGCCTACAACATTGTAATTTACGCTAATATGTATCCTGAGGACGAAAACAGTTCGTACTACGAGTTTAGTACGGTTAGAAATTGGCAAAGAACGACTTATACAATCGCGTTAAGCGAGTTGGAAAACGCGGGCAAGTCGTTTAGAGTAGAAATTCAAGCGCTAAATGATAGTTTTGAATATATTTTAAATAGTAGTTATAGTAGTCTATCAAATGAATTTAGTGCGGTAACTCAACTTGATGCACCGACAGGACTTCAATTAATAGACGGAAACGGTGTCTATACTCTTGAATGGCGCGAAGTGGCTGATGCAAGCGGTGGATACATTGTTAGAGTTTATGAAGTTGTGATAAATGAAGATGAAAGTGTAGAAAGAGGTAATATGCTCCTTTCTCAAAGCGTATACGAGGAGCGTATCCAAATCTCCGATTATATGAATTCGTACAACCTCGAGCCTGGCTCGTATGGTGTAACAGTTATGGCAACGAGTAATTCTATTTACTATGAAAACTCTCTTGAAAGCGAGTTGACGACATTTAATTATATCGTAAGACTTCCAACACCGACAAATGTTACTCTTACTTATGAGCCGATGGAAAACTCGAATTTATATAACTTCACTTTGTCTTGGAGTTATGTTGAAAATGCCGAATACTACTACATTAGAATAAATAATATTTTGGCATTTAATGTGGCACAACCCGAAACTGCGCCAGAAAACAATATTATTAGCGAAAGCACGCGTATTACTCAATACATAAACGGCTTTAACGAGCCTCAACAATACCGAATTACCGTGCAGGCAGTAATTATTTCGGGCACAGTGGCTGGTTATATAAATAGTATACAGTCTGACCCGTATGTTTACACAAATTACTTTACACACTCTGCGCCGACTAATCTTACTGTTACACAAGATAGTGGCTCAAATGTAGTTAGACTTACTTGGGACCCTGTCTACACAGTCACTCAATCTGGCGGAACATACGAAGTTATTATTAACGGCAGAATGGTAAATAGCGAGGATGTCGTTGGTACAAGCGTAAACGATATTAGCGAATATTTGCATTTAGGTAGTGGCAATACTATTATGGTTAGGTCTGCAAACTCTGGGCAGTTGTATCTTGCTAGTGAATTTGTAGAAACAACGCACACATACTTCTATGTGTTGACTGGTTCGTCTACAATTGAGTTTGAGGCAGTACCAGACAGTCAGTTAATCCAAATCACAATTCCTACAATACCTGACTATCGATATGTAACATCTTACTATCTAACATTTAGCGGGAATGGGGTAGACAAGAGTTTAGTTATAAATTGTGAAGAGGAAAGTGATGCTGTTGACCAAGTCGACTTTACTTACCTTCCACTATATACAAATGTAACCATTACCGTTTACCCGGGACGCACTGATTTAAATACTTTTGAGCCATACATTAACGCTGAAAATTGTCATTTTACGCAGAGTTATGTTAACTTGCTCTTTGTGGAAACTCCGGGACTTGTTTACAACAATCAAGAGCAAACAGTTACAATCTCGCTTTCACAAGTTGCTAGACCATATATTTCGGCTGTTGAATGGTCATTTAACGGTACGACTGGTGTAACTTATGCAGACTACATTAGTATTAACGATTTTGACGAAAACGGCAAGTATGTAATCGATTTAGTTGAAAACGACCTTATTAACTCGGGTAGTGAGATTTTGGTAGGTGGATATAGGTTAGAAGCCTACGCGGTATCGAGTGAAAATAGCGCACTTGTTTCGCAATCTGGTGTTTGCTCCTTTGATATTCGCGAGACTTTAAGCACGCCTACAAACTTTATAGAAGCGCTAGATAACTCGTATCTACAATGGGATTATGTCGAAAATGTAGACAGATATCAAGTTAGCATAAACGGTGCACCTGTACAAAACCCTATCATTAGTGAGTACACTATTGAGGAAACAAACGGCAACTTAAAAACTGTCGTAAGGCTAAATACTACCGATGTATTTAGTACTGTCGGTGATTACATTTTCACAATTACCGCCCTTGCTCCACAAAATAGTTATTACATAAATAGTGGCGATGCAACTCACACTTGGCATTTTAGCAATAAACTTGCATCTCCTGTTGTGACTGCTGTTCAGCGCAACAATCAGTGGCACTTGCAGATTTTATATAATAGTTTAGTTGATTACTACTCAATTTCAAATTCAAGTTTAGGACTCGATAATGCCGAAGCGCGCACGACCGAAAATGGTTTTGTGTACTTTAATATCGAAAATTATTTAAGCACGGCGATTGCAGGTAGTTACTCATTCTCAATAACTGCATACCCTAGAAATACCGAAGTTTACACAAACAGTGACGCTACTATTTATGAGTTCATTTGGCAAAAACGCTTTGACACGCCGAGCATAACCGCAACACAGGACTTCCAAAACAACCGCGTAATTATTTCGTGGCCAGCAATTGTAGCGCAAACTACTGGCGGAAGTGTTAGCCCTAGTGGATATCATATTGTCGTAACAAGCGCACTGGATACAGACAACGAAATAATTAATGAAACAATCTCTGCGCACGAATTTGCGATTGACAAATTTAACGGACTAAACGAAATGATAACGGGCAATTACTTTGTATCAGTTACCGCGATTGCGCCAGAGGATAGCGTAATGCTCGATAGTTTCGTTGGCTCAATTATGCTTGCTTATCAACAACAACTTACTCCGCCTACTATTCAATTTAACACGGGCGACAGTACATACTATGCGACAATTTTAGACGCAAATAACGCAGAAATTTTGGCTACAGAGTTAGACCCAAATGCCCTTCAATATGATTTGCGTGTGGAGTTATTAGATAGTACTGGAAATGTTGAAAGCAGTCAAACTTACTACAACCTTGCTTGGTCGTCTAATACTTGTCTAGTAAGCGGTACGGAACACTTTACCGAGCGCGGAATTTATAGGATAAGCGTTCGCAGTTCGCAAAATGGACAGTACGCGGCGAGCGCGTGGAGTAACGAATTAATCGTCTACTACGGACAGTCATTTATCGTGGCTCAAAATATAAGTATGAGTTATGAAGCAACTAGTGAAACCTTTAATGTGTCGTTTACACTAGGCGACTTGCCAGAGTTAATTAGTGCGGTAAATTATGAGGTTACTATTAGTTATTCAAATGGCGCTGACTCAAATAGTTACACACGCCAAAATGTAACAGGTGGCTTTACATTTAGCAGTGCGGACTTTACCGATAATGCGGTTTTTGAAGCATTTAAAACTGCTTGGCAAAACCCAGACTCGATATTTACTATCACAGTTAAAGCAGAGACTGACCCTATTAGTTGTGAGCCAAACATTGACGGTGGACTTACGGAATTTAACTTTGCGCCAACTAGTGAAACGCAATACCGCTTTGTAATTGGTGAGATTTCGGCTCCTAGTGATATTCGAATGATTGCAGATGGCACAAATATTACTATCCTTTGGAACGGGGAAGAGCAGTTTAACGATTTAAGTTACAACTATTCAGTTCAAATTATCGATGCTAATAACACTGTACAACATTTAGAAGGCACAGCCTTTGTTGACGGTGCGCCGACTTCTCTAAACTTAAATACTACTAACCGTCAAGTAACATTTACGTTACCAGCGGACGCAGTTTACGCAATTCATTTTAGTTTGCAAGCAAGCCGTCCTGACGGTTCGGCAAGTCAAACGGTATTAAGTATTTTTGTAAACACTAGAAATTTAAATAGCGTTAACGATTTTGATATTACTTTTGATAAAGCAAGCAATACCTACACACTTTCGTGGACAAATACTTTAAGAAATGGTGATGTGTTTAATGGTGCTGAATACGGACTAAATATTAATGGCTATATTGTAGATTTATCGAGCCTTCAAACCGTTGATAATCGCGTAAGTGTCGACATTTTAGGCACAAATTCGTTGATTTCAAACTTGCTATTAACTGGCAGAACGGTTACTTACACGATTTCTGCAACACCAACTTACTATAATTACAACACTGAAAATTATTTAGCATACAACTCGCAAACAAGCACGGGCGAAACCCTTTTACCAGTTTTAATTGCTGATGCGCCGACAAATCTTGTAATTGTAGATAATGTGGCATCTTGGAATCCTGTAATGTACGCCACACAGTACGAAGTCTACATTTCTAGCACGGAAAATGGTAGTGTATTAGACGGTAGAACGACTGTTACTACAAACACAAGCCTTGACCTTTCAAGTCTAACTACTGGGCTTGATGCTGGGGTATACTATGTCGTTGTAAGAGTTGCGGAAGATGTCGATAATAAAGTTTATGTATCCGACAATGCGGGAAGCGTAAGTGCTCAATTTACGCGTATGACACCTGCAAGTTCGATTACAAACTTAATTGTTACTACGATTCCGCTTACAAGTGGCACTTACCAAACAAGCGTTACTTGGAACTATACCGCAAACGCGCTTTTTGATGTGTATATAACTGATGCTAATAGTGAAGTACACTACATCGTACAAAATCAAGGCGCGGACAACGAAAAGTTTACCTATAACTCGGTAACTCAAACTTATAACTTTAACTATATCGATGGTTCGAGCGCGGACATTACCCGTAGTATAATTGCGGGGGCGGGTGTGTTAAGCGTTGTGGTAAAGGGAAGTGGAATCTACACCGATTCCGACCCCGTTAGCCACGAATATGTAAATAAATTCGCACTTACAGCAGTAACAAGTGAAATTTTTGCAATCGCACCTGATGCCTTTATTAATAGCGTATCAAATCACGAAGTTACGAGCGCCGATGAGGACCTCGAAATTTATGAGCAGAATTTGAGTTTTAATGACAAATATCTAATCATAACTGATGATTCGGCATCTTATGCACAATACTTTAAAGTCTACCTTTCAAATTCGCTTAACCCTGGTGAATTTTACTATGTCGGTGATATCCAAAATGTTGCAACCGCGCTTACTTATGAAGCAATTGCGAACTCGGTAAACAAACTCAACCTTTCGCAACAACAAAATAGCGTGGTGGCAGTTGCTGGGCTTAATACGATTAGGCTCGTTCCTTGGGGTAACGAAAACTACTACTTCTACATTGATAGCAGTGGTAGGGAAGTTGCTTTAAGTGACGCTGGCACAGTATTACAAAGTGACTTTGATAAATACATTTATATGCGTAACGATGCGCCGAGCTTAAACGAAACTTCATTAAGTATCGGCTATTCGGACACATCAACTCGCCAAAATGTAAACAGAGTAAATATCGTGTTTAGCAACGCAGTTAGCGGTATTACTTACCGTGTAACTCCACTTTACTACGACCACTACAACGGTGACGCTTATACAACGGGCAACTACTTTGACATCGATATGACGGACGATGACTTTGATAACGGCGTGCCACTCGGGCTTGATGTTTACGACTATATCAAGACTCTTGGACCGCATATGTTCCGCTTTAGCGTGCAAGCGCTAGCCGAAGGTGAGTTCGAGTTGAATAGCCATGTAGTTACGACTCCACGCTCCTTTGAGTTTAAAACGCAACTTATGGACTTCGCTCCTGCTCGCAATGGGGACTCGACTCTAAATAGTCTTGTTACCGAAGTTACCGCTCTAAACGCGGTTGAAAACGACACACTCGCGCAAAACGGAAGCCTATACTGGACACTTCCAACGCACCCGTATAGTATTGATGTGTTGTATACCGTAACGATGAGCGACCTTCCGCAAGCATTTGGTAATAAAAACCAAACTGTTCGCCACAAAATACCATACTCGGCATACTTAAATATCGAGGTGTCGATTGTAGATAACGAAGTCGTTTACACCTATTCATTAGATAATGAAAGAACTAGCGAAGGCTTTACTCTTGACCTTGTTGGAAACCGCTTAATTTTCGATATGACAGAGTACTTTAACGACCGCGACCGTATTGACGAAAACGCTAGAAATGGTACATACTACCTTGCTGGAACATACGAATATATGATTTCGGCAACGGTTTACGATAGAGATGGTGTTGCCTTTAAGGAGCGCATCTTTAACCCGAATAGTTATGGAACAGACGCAGTAAACATAACTGATACTGGTATGATGCCGTATACTTATCAAAATGTGCCATTCCCAGAGCAACCGACAAACACTAATTTATCAAGTGACGGAATTTTAACTTGGGAATATACAGACACAATTTACGGTGAAAACGAGTTAGGGCTTCCTGTTACAGTAAACACAAATTCGTTTACAATCGTTGTGCGCACTTGGAATAGCGACCCTAATGATTATGTAGAGCAAAGCGTTGTTGTCGAAGGCGCTACTTCGTATGACATTAGCAGTATGCTAATTGCTGGTGGTAGTAACAGAAATGCAGTTTACATCTACACAAACAGCCCAACGAAAAACTTGAGCGATGAAAGCATTAAATCGTACTACTTGGACGGCGAAAGGGTAAAAGTGCTTACAAATAACTTGCCAAGTTCGAGCGAATTACCTAATATTTATGTAAGTTGGGACGACCAACGCGAATTTGATGTAACACTTGAAAACGACATAAACCAGGCAATTTACGATGACATTACAAGCAACGGTGGCTCAATTTATATAACAGTTAGCCTATTAAAACTTAATTGGCATGTAGGCGACCCCGAGCCAACACCTGGAGCCGACTATGACGAAGTAAAAAATAACGGCTCATACATCGGTGAAGTTATTTGGGACCAACCTGCAAGTGAAAATCACCACAACTACATAAATTACTACCGCGGAATGACAGAGTACAACTTTAACCTAGTTAATGCGCTAAATAGTTTGGCAGAACGCGGATACATCACTGCAAGTGACTGGGTATCGGGTGGTGACTCGCTCGCTGGTGGGTACTACTACTTAAAAGTAAGTTTTACGACTACGAGCACTTACTACACCGGCTACACGGTAACGCGTGAAAAGTTGGTTAGGGAAGTTTGGCGTAGCAGTACGCAAGACGCATCAATCTCTGGTGAACACCTTACCACAAAAGCACAAGACGCAGCGCCAAACCCAGTAAACGGTAACGAGAGATTGTGGAGTTTTGACGAGCACAAACAAGCATTGCTCTCAATCTATGTAAACACAATTACACAGTCCGTTGATGGAGTTGACAGACCAAAATTGCCAGAAACGATTACAGTTATCGCAAGGCTTTACAATGGCTTAAACTATGACATTGACCACACTTATTCAGTTACACTTAATATTCCTGATTATAGCCTTCTTGGCACTGACGGAATTTATTCCGACCCAGAAAACCCCGATGTAACGATTTTGCGTTGCTACTCGAGTGGTAGCGCGATTGATACAAGCCGTGCGCAAATTATAATGGATATCCACGATTTGTTTGATACCAACTCGTACGCGGGCGTATATCACATTTTCTGGATACTAAACGGTGACGAAGTCGGTGACAGTAGTCCAACGGGCGACCCGTATATGCTTAATACTGATGTTTGCCACTATGTTGTGCTTCCTACTCCAATTCTTGATTACAGACTTTCTTACACTGGCACAAATAATGACCAATTCGTAATAAGCTGGACGCTTACTCCAGACAGATACACATACGAGGTTAATGACGGATGCGTCTACAATGCAACCTTTATTGCCTTTAAACAAGACGCAAACGGGCAGTTCGCGGACGAAATCTTGTATAATAGTCTAAGTCCAGAGGAACAAGAAGCCTTCTATACCTCCGATATGCAGAGCGTATACTTTAATCCTAACGGAAATTCGTCAATCGATAGACAAAACTTGTATGTAGAAAACTTCTCAAGCCTTTCTGAAATCAATGGTAGGACTTGCTTTGTCCAAAGCGATACAATTGCTACTTGGAATTGGGAACCAAACGCTACTTATAAAGTTTATATGTACTTAACAACGACAAAACCTGACTACGACAACCCGAATTACGAGGAGAAAAACCTAAACGCGATTTACTACTTAAATAGTGATACTTCTCTTGGGGTAGAGTACACATACATTGCAATGTCTGGTAAACATACTTCATATAATATCGACAATATGATTCATATTACAAGCGAAAGCAATTATCCTTTGGAGAATACCGACATTGAAAACAATGCTTACTATACTCTAGAGAGTATTCAACCAGACAACTACAACAATGCGTTTGAAATCTATATTTACAATACGCAAGACGAACGCGCTGGTACGACTCCAAACTGGACTGATTTACAAGAGCAAGACGGTACTTATCTTGCACACTGGATAATAGGTACTAGGGACAACGCAAGTTCGCAAGGAAGCACTCAAAATCTCTATATCTTGTATGACTACAAAGATAGACAAATCGGCTCTGGCACTTGGGACTACTCCCGCGTTGTTGGAACGATTAGAGATAGAGAAATTATCCTAAACGAATTAACTCTAAGTGAACTTTTGCGCAACACAACTGTGCAAGGGGTAGACCTAGATAAAGTTTGGGTACCGATTACTTACTATGGTAAGATTAAGACTTGGGTAAATAACAATACGGTAAACCAAAATGCGCCCGTTACTGACGGAACTTATCAAGACGACATAATACTAGGCGATAGATGGGTGCGCGAGCATGTGCCTTTTGCTGTGAACGCTGACGGTACTATTAATGAGGATGTTGTAAATGGTATTGTTGAGGCAAATCAATCTTTTATCTTGGAATATCTCGATTTAAATTCACTAATGCCGTCACTATACTTTACTTTCCAACACAAGATAGAGTATGCTATGCCGTATCTAACAGAGCCTGGACCTGTTGACATTGAAATACTAAACGAAGAGGGCTCAAACGACTATGAAGGTTACTCTAGCCTTGGTGCGACTGACGGATACTTGATTGCTGACTCAAATCTTGGTTACTACTACCGCATTTGGTTAAATGATTTGTATTCGACCGACCCGCTAATTGTTAGTGATAAGAGCGTATTACTCGATATCGGGTACACGACTTATTCAAATAGCGATGGTGGTTCGAGCGGAACGGGAACTGCAAACAATACTTTCACCTGGTATAACAACTCGACTGTTAAGTTTGAAATTCACTATGACGAGGCTAGTCAACGCGCGTACATCGAAGTGCATAGTTATGGCGCAGAAAGTTCGATGTTCCAAATGCTTGACACTTATCTACCAAATATTGTTTCGTTTAGATTTACCGCAGTTACAGCGGATACAGTCCAACTTGAAACAGGTGGTGGACCTGGCTATAACGAACTCAACTCCTTCTATACTATAAATAATTCTACAGGAGAAGTTAACGCAACGCGTGCTACAATTAACAGAACTTATGTTTCGTCTAAACGCTCCGAAAGTCTTGACTATTTATCTATTCAAAAACAATACACCGCACCTTCAGTGCACTTGATGTTTGATACTATGAATAGTGACCTCGAACAGTACTATAATATGAGTAGTATTGAAGTAAACGGAACAACTTACGACACAAACCTTGCGCCAAACTACGGAAATATTAGCGGATATGAATACTCAGGGCTTGCAACAAACCCGTATATGTACACGAGCCGAAAAGATTTAGAGGGACTCGGCGGACAAGAATTTGAATATGGTATGCTTGCAACTAACGCAAACACCGTTTACGAGATAAGGCTTACTTATGGAGATAAGACGGAAACATTCACCTTAAATACTCGTGATGTAAACGCAACTATGTATACCGATTACACATTGCTACAAGGGTACAATGACAACATTATGTCTGGACGGTTCGCCGAGGAGTTGGCTAGCGCATTATCAAGTGGAAAAGACACAGACACTGCAAGGTACGACTACACAAATTACCGCGACATTTATTTGTATTCAGTATCTTGTCTATATGAGAGAATATTCAACCTTATTAACGAGGACACTCCACTTTCAAGTGGACTTTACCACGGCGGACTAATTACTATTGATATCCGCACCGTAGCACCAAGTGGTAGTTCAGCATTAAACTGGGTGTCAAGTGATTGGGCGAGCGAATCAAATAGCGGTACTTACTCATTCTACTTCTATTCAAGACTTGAAACCGTGCAAACAGACTTCAACCAAAATAACTGCACATTTAGTACCGAGCAGTATAATGATGAAATTTCATCATTCTATCGTGAGCAAGGTTACTACTACTACTACCAAAACTACATTCCGCTACAATATAGGACTATTAGTCGTAATGTAAATTACTATGTTTACCTAACAAGACCAGACCACGAAACATATAGTATTGACAACGGAATTGTGCGTAGCGCTTGTACTCTTTCGCCGAATAATACTAATACCTCTAACATTAAAAATCTAACGGATATTTTAAAAATTGATGTTGGTGACCCTTATACTGATAGTAGTTACTACAATCAATGGGAGTTGCCAGCAAATCAAAACGATAGATGGTTAATTAATATTATCGCTGCTGTTGATGACTCAATGACTTATGTAGGTAGGGGATACAATAGTAAAGACTTATATTACACCGTTACATTAAAATTAAAAATGGACATTGAATCGTTAACAATCGATATGGAACCACTAGCAAATACTTCTCGCGGTACTGTTGCAGCGCTTACATCTAGTATTTTGCAAAATGGTTACCAAGGCGAAGCTCTATGGAAAAATTACTCAACTACTCAAGATAAAACTGGGCAACCATACAATATGGCTCCAAACAGGGTAACATTTAGATATTATTATCCGTATTCACAACGGACAATTAGTATTGATGAATGGTACACAATTAGTCCGTCAACATCGGCTAGTGAGTACTACAATATGCTAAACAACTTTATAAACGATTATCTAGTTGATAACCCCGAAATTCGAGCGTCAGACGGCTTTATAATCTACGTTAAATTTGATAGGGTAACGACTGATTATTCAAATGACTATGTGCTTGAAAGTGATTTCTCAAATGGCTTAATTTTAAACTATTATCGAGAGTTGCCATTTGATACTAGCCGAATTGATTTTAGCGTAAGTGGAAGTACTATCTATATGGAAGCAAATTTCTCTGCTAACAACCAACTTGGCACTTTGCAAGTTACACTAGACCAGTACAACCTAGCAGGTCAAGCAAAAGAAACTAGCGCAACAGTTACTGTAAATAAGGCTACTAGCACTTATACCTACACGGCTTCGTGGACTTTTAGTTCGGGCAGTGCTGATGCTTTTGCGAGCCAATCATATGACGCGGCAACGGTAAGTAGATGCTTGTATAGTGGTTATACAAACTATATAGGTAATATCCAGGGTGGTACAAACTACTTTACAGTTATCCCTGTACACGATGGTTATGATGAAGCGCATAATTTGCTCCCTGTATATTATTCATACTCAACAGATATATTCTTTGAAATTCCATACCACCCGAGTGCAAATATCGGTACACCTACGATTGTAGATAAGGGTGGAGATGGTATTGCTGCATATGGTGATTGGGTATGGGATCCTAGTGCTCCAGATAATTCAAAAATAGTGCAAGAAGCAACTACTCAAGCAAGTTGGCAAACCATTACAGGAGTAAAAACAAGTTATTCAAATATGGGCGGTGCTTCTATAGATGCTGAATGGACTTATGGATTTAGTGGAGCACAGGCTACGGAAGGAGTTGAGCAAGAAATTCCATCAAACTTTAGTAGTTCGGGGTCTACTGGTTCACAATCTGGCACGAATCTAACATTTAGTCAAGATGTCAATACGCTTAGAATGACTGTAACAGTATATTGTAAGCCAGGCTTTGGACCAGCGTTTGGTGGTCAAAGCAGTTGGAGTGATACTGTAAATATCTCGCCAGGAAGTGGGATAAAAGCCTTTAAAGCAGGTCAAAAAGTCTATACGGGATCGGATAATGTAATGAACTATGTATCCGCAAAAGTAACAGGTGGCGTTATATATGAATCTACAACAAACTGGATAAATTATCAATCATATTATGATATAAGTGTATCAATTACTGTATCATGTTCAGAACTTCCTGGTAGTTTTTCATTTGACGTAAGAATTAGTGGGGGATCTATAAGATGTACAGATACTCATTCAATACTTGGAGATGGACCATCTAAAACGGCATCTTTTGGTTCTAATGATTCTACACGCTCATTAAGTTCTGGAGGTTCTGCATCGTTTTCTCTTAGATATAATTTAAGAGGTTCTACGGATGAAGTGTGGGGCGGTGATTACGATCGCTTTGATAATGGTTCAGCACGTGTAGCATTTGCAGGAAGGAATTAGTAATAAACTTCTATATTTCCTTATTAAACAAAAAAATAGAAAATAACTAAAATTGTTTTGTGTTATATGTATAATTAGATATTTATTATCAAATTCGAATTACGCAAAAAACACAATTCAACTATTCTAATTGTTTTAAAGAACTGTATCACTAATTTTTTAACAACAAAACTAAAAAAACTGCGTAAAACTTATTGCTAAATATAAAAATTTGCTAAATAGCGCTCTTTAAACCATCAAGCGCGCTGTTAGATAAATTAATAGGCAATAAATCAAGGCAAAAAAGACGGGAAACCGTCTTTTTTGTTTTAGTATTCACGCAGAAAAAATTAGAAATTAGGAATTAGTAATTAGGAATTGTGGAGTTATTATCTAAAATAAATAATATACCCAGTAATAATTCAAAATTCAAAATTTCTAATTCAAAATTGCGCGAAGCGCTAAGCCTTAACTGCTAATTGCTAATTACTAATTGCTAATTTAAGCGAAGCGAATAAAATTCCTAATTCTTAATTTGCGCTAAGCACATATGCTTGCGCGCACGCGCCCCGAAATTCCTAATTCCTAATTCCTAATTACTAATTAATCTAAATTTGCTTGCTTATAAAGTTTAAATTTGATAAAATAAAATTATAGTATGGGCAAAAGGAAAGCAGTTTTAATATTATACTAAATATTTTTTATTAAAAAACAACACTATAAAATTAAGTTTGATTTTTATTAAAAAATGACACTGTAAAAAAATTTACTTTAAACGAATAACATTTTGCTAAAAGAGTTTTTGCTAGCAACTCTACTAAAAGTGTTTTAGTTTTGCTTAAAAAGGAAATTAAATTTAAAAGGAAGTTATTATGGAACAAACTCCCAAATTTAAATTAAATGTTAAGCGCACAATTTATATCGGGCTTGCGTTTTTTACGATTATGATGCTTTGGCAAATATATAATACTTACTGTCCGCTTTTTTTAAGTGATTATTTTGTAAAGACTTTCGGCGGTGTGCCCGAGGACCACTCGTATTTAGTTGGTATAATTATGGCGATGGACAACATTTTAGCACTATTTATGTTGCCACTTTTTGGTAGGCTTTCGGACAATACGAAATCGCGCCTAGGTAAGCGTATGCCATACATAATTGCGGGAATTGTTGCGTCAGTTATTCTTTTTCCGCTAATTGCTGTTTTGTTTATCGTAAATCAATATATTTGGATGATTGTAGTAATGGCATTTTTGCTCCTTGCGATGAATATTTACCGCTCGCCGTCAGTGTCGCTTATGCCAGACATCACACCAAAACCGCTACGCAGTAAGGCGAACGCGATAATTAATCTACTCGGCTACATTGGGGGAATGTTTGCAGGGCTTCTTGCAATACTTTTTCCTGCGGAATGGGAAAATGGCGTCCTTATGTACAACACAAACACGATTTGGATACCTTTTGTCGCGACAGCGGTACTAATGATTGTTGCGCTTGTTATTTTGTTGGTAAAAATTAAGGAAAACAAGATTTTAGCCGAAACGAAGGCGGAAATGGAAGCAGGGGAAGCATTCTCCGAAACCGAAACACCGCTTGCCGAACATCGTCCGCTAACTAAACTAGATAAGCGAAATCTAATAATTTTGCTCGGGTCAATTTTCTTGTGGTTCTTTGCCTTTAATGCGATAGAAACCTTCGGCTCGACATACGGCGCGCAGTATTTAGGACAAGACACGGGCTGGTGGGGAATGGCGGTAATCGTATTGACTGTTGCAAGCCTTATCGGCTTTATCCCTGGCAGTTTTATCGCGGATAAACTTGGGCGTAAGTGGACAATTGTGCTTGGGCTTTCGATGTTACTAGTCGCTGTCTTTATCGCGTGCTTTGTTACTAATATTTGGGTGCTTTATGTCTTAATCGCTATTGCTGGTGTAGGCTGGGCGTGGGTGAATGTAAATAGTTATCCTATGGTTGTTGAAATGGCAGACAAGCAAAATGTAGGCAGACTTACGGGCTGGTATTACGCGGCTAGTATGCTTGCACAAAGTATAACGCCAATTTGTGTTGGATTTTTCTTTAAGGCTCTCGGTTACCAGTGGCTTTTCCCGTATGTAACTATATTTACCGCTCTTGCACTAATAGTATTTATGTGCTACAAAAAGCCAAAACACAAACTAATTGAAAATAATACCGAAAAAACAAATGATGTTAGCGAAAATATAGAAAATACTGAAAAAATAGAAACAGTCGAGATTACTGATAAAACTGAAACAGCAGAAAATACAGAAAAATCAAACAAAAATATCGAAAATATCGAAAACAACGAAATTAACGAAAATACTGATAAAAATTAGCAGTCTTACTCGCTGGTGCTCGAATTTTGAATTTTGAATTATTACTGGGTATATTATTTATTTTGAATAATAACCTTCCGTAATTCCTAATTACTATTTCCTAATTATATAAAATCTTGTTTTATCGGCAAGATTTTTATTATTTTTAGGCTTTAATGCGGTTTAATACTTGAAATTTGTTAAGATTTGTTATATAATCAAAAAAGCACAAATTTTTTATTTAGGAGAATTAAAATGCAGACGACTTTTCGAACACAATACTGCAATGATGTTAATAAATCTATGGAAGGAAGCACGGTAAAAGTGGCTGGTTGGGTGGCTACTATTCGTGACCACGGGGGCATTACTTTTATCGACCTTCGCGACCAGACGGGAATAGTGCAGGTTGTTGTGGAGGACGACACAAAATTAAAGCACGTTACACGCGAAAGTGTTATTTCGGTTAGTGGTAAGGTGGTTAGCCGTGGTGAAGGGAACACGAACCCCAAACTTGCGACAGGCGAAATCGAAATTGTGGCGGACACTGTCGACCTACTTGGACCTGTTACTCAGCCACTTCCTTTTGAAGTTGAGGACAGCAAGCGAATCCGCGAGGATGTGCGCACAAAATACCGCTTTTTAGACCTTCGCAATCCCGAAGTGTACAACAATATTTTGCTTCGTAGCAAGATAAATAGTTGGATGCGCAACAAAATGGAGTCGCTAAACTTTGTTGAAATTGCAACACCCATTCTAACTGCCGATTCGCCAGAAGGCGCGCGTGCTTTTTTAGTGCCAGCAAGACAGCACCCAGGCAAGTTTTACGCACTTCCGCAAGCACCACAGATGTTTAAACAATTATTGATGGTAGGTGGCTTTGATAGGTATTTCCAAATCGCACCTTGTTTTAGAGATGAGGACGCGCGCGCAGACAGAACGGCGGGCGAGTTTTATCAACTCGATATGGAAATGAGTTTTGCAACGCAAGAGGATATGTTTGAACTCGGTGAGATTATCTATTACGAATTATTCAAAACTTTTGGACATAAAGAAATTAACAAGCCACCATTTAGGCGCATTCCATTTAATGAAAGTATGGAATTATATGGCACAGACAAGCCAGACCTTAGGAACCCGCTTGTTGTGGTAAACCTAACTGAAGTTTTTAAAAATACCAACTTTAACGCATTTAAAAATAGCACGGTTAAGGCAATCGCGGTACATGATATCGCTGGAAAACCGCGTTCATTTTACGACAATTTAACTACGAAAATGATGGAAGCGGGCAGTAAAGGGCTTGCGTGGATAAAGGTTGAGGCGAACAACGAAATGGTTAGCCCTATTGCTAAATTTTTGAGCGATGACGAAAAGGCGCAAATTATCGAAAAGACGAGCGCGCGAGAAGGCACAAGCATTTTTATGCTAGCAGGTAAGCCCGAGGGGACTACGAAGTTAAGTGGAATTTTGCGCAATCTTCTTGGCGATGAACTTGAACTTTGCGACCCGAACAAGTTTGAATTTTGCTGGATAACGGACTTTCCTATGTACGAACTTGATGACGAAGGACAAATTCAATTCTGCCACAACCCGTTTAACAAGCCGAATCGTCCTGTTGACGACTTGACAAAAGAGAATGCGCTTTCGCTTTACGCAAATCAATTTGACCTAGTTTGCAACGGTGTTGAATTGGTGAGTGGGGCAGAGCGTAACCACGATGCACGCACGATGCTTAAACTTATGGAAATTGTTGGACTTAGCGAAAAGGACTGTGTCGAACGCTTCGGTGCGCTTTACAACGCATTTCAATATGGTGCGCCACCGCACGCTGGTATGGCTCTCGGTATCGACCGCAGTATTATGCTTATGCTCGATGAACCGAATGTTCGCGAAGTTATCGCGTTCCCGCTTAACAAATCTGCTTACGACCCGCTTATGAACGCGCCTAGCGAAGTTAGCGAGAAACAACTCCGCGAATTAAGTATTAAGGTTGATATTAAGAATTAAATTCCGCAACTTTGTTGCGAATTAGCAATTAGCAATTAGCAGTTAAGGCTAAAATTAATTAGGAATTAGAAATTAGGAATCTACCACGCAAAGCGAGAATTAGCAATTAGCAGGTAGCAGTTAAGGAGTTATTACTTAAAATATTATAATTAGGTATTCCAGCCTTAATTCAAAATTCCTAATTCAAAATTCAAAATTTTGCGCACAATCGAGTATTTAGATTTTATTTTATAAATGACTGAAACGAGAAAAAAGTAAAAGGGTACAAAAATGATTACAATTACAGACCTAGAATTGTCTTTTGGCGGAGCGCCACTTTTTAAAGATGTTAATTTAAAGTTTACCCCTGGTAACTGTTACGGTGTAATCGGGGCGAATGGGGCTGGAAAGTCTACTTTTTTGCGCCTTATTAGTGGTGATTTGGAAGCGAGCAAAGGCAGTATTGAAATACCTGCTAATTTGCGAATGTCCGTACTCCGTCAAGACCACTTCGCCTTTGACGAATATACAATTATGGACACCGTAATTATGGGGAACAAGCGCCTTTATGAGATTATGAAAGAAAAGGACGCGCTGTACGCAAAGCCTGATTTTAGTGAAGAGGATGGTTTGCGCGCGGCTGACCTCGAGGCTGAATTTGCCGAAATGAATGGTTGGGACGCTGAACTTGACGCTGCGAAACTTTTAAACGGCTTAGGCGTGCCTGAAAACCTTCATTATGCGTTGATGAGCGAACAAAATGGTGCGATTAAGGTAAAAGTTATGCTTGCGCAGGCACTTTTTGGGACGCCTGATATTTTGCTTCTTGACGAGCCAACTAACCATATGGACCCGAAAAGTATTGAGTGGCTTGAGGAGTTTATAATTAATTATCCTGGGACTGTTATTGTTGTTTCACACGACCGTCATTTCTTAAATACCGTTTGCACTTATACCGTGGACATTGATTTTAGTAAAATTAGTATGTGGCCTGGTAACTATGATTTTTGGTACGAGGCTAGCACTTTAATGCAACAACAAATCAAGCAACAAAACAAAAAGAAAGAGGAGCGCATCGAGGAATTGAAGGAATTTATCCGCAGATTCGGTGCGAAAAAATCTCTCGCAAAGCAGGCGACAAGCCGAAAGAAAATGCTCGAAAAAATCAAAATTGAGGAATTACCTGTATCAAACCGCAAGTATCCTTACATAAATTTTAAGTATGAGCGCGAGTTGGGTAAGGACATTTTGGAAGTAGACAAACTTTACTACGAGCACGATGGAAAAGTCTTGCTTGACAATATCTCATTTAGGGTAAACCGCGATGACAAGGTAGTTGTGCTGGGTGAAAACGAGTTGGCGGTAAGCGCGCTTCTTGGAATTTTAGGGGGCGAGATTACGGACTTTAAAGGCACGGTGAAGTGGGGGACAACTGTTATAAAAGGCGATTTGCCGAAGGACACCGCGGGCTATTTTGATAATGATTTGAATATTATAGAGTGGCTAGCGCAGTTTAGCAAAGAAAAGGACAGCACTTACCTTCGCGGATTTTTGGGGCGTATGCTATTTAGTGGCGATGATGGACTTAAAAAAGTACGCGTCTTGTCTGGTGGCGAAAAAGTGCGTTGTATGCTCTCGCGTCTAATGGTGATGAATGCGAATGTCTTAATTCTCGACCAGCCAACTAATCACTTAGACCTAGAAAGTATTACTGCCTTAAATGAAGGTATGGTGGACTTTAAAGGAGTAACTATTTTTAGTACGCACGACCACGAGTTAGCGCAAAGTGTTGCAAACCGCGTTTTTGAAATCAAAGACGGACTCATCGACCGTATGTGCGGTTATGAGGAATATTTGGAGAGGAACAGTTAAAATTTATCGCTGACGCTCGAATTTTGAATTGTGAATTTTGAATTAAGGACAAAATTTCTTGTTACTTATACTTATTTAATTTAACTCCGCTTTTAGAAATTTTGATATATCTAAATAATTATGCTAATAACTGCTAGATTTTATCATACTATAAGAGTTTTACTCTCACGATATTATTTAATTAGAAATTTTATTCCCTACGCTCAAATTAGCAATTAGCAATTAGCAGGTAGCAGTTAAGGAGTTATTACTTAAAATATTATAATTAGGTATTCCAGCCTTAATTCAAAATTCAAAATTCAAAATTCAAAATTGGAGCGAAAGCGAGTAAAATTCCTAATTTTTTATGGGGGTAACTATGCAAATTTATAATACTCTTACGCGAAGTAAGCAAGAGTTTAAAAGCGTTACTGATAACGAAGTCAAGATGTATGTCTGCGGTGTAACTGTTTATATGCCACCACACTTGGGGCACGCGCGAACATATGTTGGCTATGATGTTATAAAAGAGTACTTTGAGTATCTTGGCTACAAAGTTTTTTATGTACGCAATATTACCGATGCTGGAAGTATTGTAGGTGATGCTGACCAGGGGGACGACAAAATCGTTTTGAAAGCGAACGAGATGAAGTTGCACCCGATGGAATTAATCGATATAAATATTCGCGCAATGTGGTATTATCTCGACTCCCTTCGTTGCGCGCGCCCGAATATTTCACCACGCGCCACTGGGCATATTATCGATATTATCGAAGCCGTTAGTGAAATGATAAAGCGCGGCGTTGCGTACGAACTTGACGGTGATGTTTACTGCGATGTTTCGAAAATTAAGGACTACGGCATTTTGAGTGGTAACACTCTTGAAAATCTCAACGCGGGCGCAAGAATCGAAGTTAAAGACGGCAAGCATTCTCCGTATGATTTCACAATTTGGAAGCGCGCGCAGAAAAATTCCGTTTTGAAATGGGACAGTCCTTGGGGTGAAGGCTACCCTGGGTGGCACATTGAGTGTACTGTTATGAGTACAAAATATTTGGGCGACAAGTTTGATATTCACGGCGGCGGGCGAGATTTGGCATTTCCGCACCACGAAAACGAAATTGCGCAGAGTAGGGCATTAGGACACGATATACCAGCAAACTATTGGGTGCATACAGGTATGCTCCTAGCCGAAGACGGTAGTAAAATGTCTAAATCGGCTGGGAATTATGTAACTATTGAGGACGCGATGGCTCGCTACGGCGCGCGCGCTTTAAGGTGGTTTTTCGTGAGCAGTCACTACCGTAGCCCCGTAAAATTTGGGGATAATGTTATGCGCGCAAGCAGTGCTGGGCTTGAACGAATTGACAACTTCATTTTTAATTTAAAACAAAACGCAAGTGGTAATTATAACGAAAAGTTATCTCAAATGTTAGCAAATTTTCGTGCTTCTTTTGAGCGTGAAATGAATGACGACTTTAACACGCCAAACGCGATTGCATCACTTTTCGATTTTATAAAAGAAGGTAATGTTATCGTTACTGCGCACGACTATGACGAGAAAAACAAGGCGGAAATTTTAGATTATTTAGCAAAAATCGACAAGATTTTTAAGTGTTTTGATACTTTGCACGAGAATAAAAAAGACGACCGCGCCGAACGAGTACAGCGCTTAATTGACGAGCGCAACGAGTACCGAAAAGCACGCGACTTTAAAAAAGCAGACGAATTAAAAGCCGAGATAATAGCACTCGGTGTAGAATTGCAAGACAATAAAGACGGCACAACTTCGTTTAGAATTTTATAATTATTACATTTCTTTTGTGATAATTACAAATTTTAAAAAAATTAGCAATTAGCAATCTACCACGCAAAGCGTGAATTAGCAATTAGCAATTAGCAATTAGCAGTTAAGGCTGAAATAATTAGGAATTAGGAATTAAGGAGATATTATCTAAAATAAAAAATATACCCAGCAATAATTCAAAATTCCTAATTCGAAATTCAGCCGTGAACCACTCACATTGACAATTACTCTAACTATCGTCTGGCTTTCCGTGTGCATTATTGCACACTCCAAGGAAAAATTCGAGCGAAGCCGAAAGGCGAAGCGTAAAGCCTTAATTGCTAGTTAATTTTGAACTTCGTTCAAAATTTAAAGCGTCTACTTTTAGGCACTTTTTAGTTTACATAACTTTAAAAATTTGGTAAAATATATATTACGATTAAGCTTATAGGGAGAAAATAATGTGTAAAAATAGACGATTAATTGTTTCAGTCATAGGGAACGCTGCAAGCCCACAACCTGAAATTGACGAAATGCAGAAAGTAAAGTGGGAGTTGGCTTTTGAACTAGGCAAGACTCTTGTTGACCACGGTTGCAGAGTGTTGTCTGGTGGCGGACGCGGAATTATGCGCGCTACTTTTGCTGGCGCACACGCGAGTAAAAACTACCGCGAAGGCGACACAATCGCAATTTGCCCATCGTATGGCTTTGAAACCGCAAATGATTTTGCTGATATCGTTATACCAACGGGAGCTGACCTTGCGCGAAATGTAATTGTAGCAAATAGCGAAGTTGTTATTGCAATCGGCGGTGGCGCTGGCACACTAAACGAAATTAGTGCTGCTTGGAAGTTGGGGCGTTTAATTATTGCGTACAAAAATGCTGGTGATTGGAGTGAAAAACTTGCAAATGTTAAACTTGACGATGCTCCTCGTTACCCTGAATTTGACGACAAAATTTGGGGGGTAACTAATGCAGAGCAGGCTTGGGAAGTAATCGAAAAAATGCTTCCAAAATACAACCGTGTGTTTGACCGCATTCCGTATGGTGTTCCTAAATTAAAAGAAAAAATGCAAACTAATTGGGTAGGACCAGTTATTATTCCAGATGACCCGAGTATAATTGAGCGCATAAAGGACTAATATAAAGATTTTAAACTTTATAAGCATTTAAAAAATTGTTTATTAAAGGCTATTTAATGTTAAAAATTTGAATTAGTATTTTAAAACGACTTTGCGCAAAAAGTATTTTTTATTCAAAAAAACGCAAACAATTACAAAGGAAGGGTTGAAAAATGGCTGATTTGGTGTATGATTATATAGTAAAAAATCGCAATAAACTAGAAAAGTTGCAACAAAATGTTGTGGACTTTGTTAGAGAACGCGTGCCTAAGGCGAGTCGTCTTGGTTCATATAGTGAAATAGAATTAATTCCTACCGCGAATCGACAACAATTAAGTGAATATGAATTGCATAATTTTTCAAAAGAATTGTATTCAATTTTTTATCAGTACATAAAAGATTTAAGTAAATCAAGTACAGATGCAAGGATAAGAAATGCAACGGAGTTGTTTCGTTCTAATGAAAATTTAAGACCGCAAAAATTGAGTGGTAAGCAGTGCTATGATTTATTTTTTGAAAATAACGTTTTTAGGGAACAAAGCAAAAGATATTTGCACTTTAATCCGCCAAAAGAATTTGGTTTTATCTATGCTTATCCCTTTACTGCATATAAAAAAGAGGATATTACGAAGCGACTTTATCTCACTATTGATTACAAATCAGCACCAAAAGTTGCGATAGAACTATTAAAAAGGGGAGTAAGGGATAAGGAATACATTCATTTAAAATTCAACCCTGCAAATGATAGAAATGATACAATGCTTGTCTACACAGGCGAGCAGGGGCTACCTAAAATGATGAAATATCTTGACGAGATTCACGCCGAGCACCCCGAATACTTTACGCCTTTTGGCAAGCAACCATTTACTTTGCCACTTCGAAACGTGGTTGGACTTGCGGACGAACCTGTTTATAAAGATAACACGAGTTTTAATAACGAACTTAGCCACGCATTAGATGATTGTATTCAAGATTTGCGAGGACAGTTGATAAGTGGAATATTGAGTATCGATCCAAAGGCTTTAAAAACTGTAATTTTTAATAGTTTCAAGAATGAAATACAAGATATGGTTAGTAAAAATATAGAAAGTTGTAAAAAATCTACCGATATGTACTCGGGGGTAACACTAGCATATGTAAAAAATTTGCAAGCCGAATTAGATGGTGCTAAATTAGATAAAAATCACCCTTTAAACCGTGAACTTAACGATATGGCTGATAAATATATCGAGGATTTAAAGGACGGCAATATGGATACTTTTAAAATGACAAGAAAGTCATATTTGGGTCCTTATTTTAGCGAAAACGAGGAAAACTTCGATAAAATAAATTATCAAAATAAATATAAAACAAATATGGAAGATTTCAAGAAAAATGGTTATCGAGAAAGAAGTTTTTTTATTGGGCAAGACGCAATGTTTGATTTAATTAAACATTATAATCTAAATGATATTTTAGAAAAAGGGATAACTTATAGTAAAATTGCGCCATATTTAGAAAAGTATCATCTTGCGCCCGAATGTCCGTCTTTGACTACGGAAACGGTGGAAAAGTATAAGCGTGAAGGGCATTTTATACCCGAAACTGTTCTTTATCATCCAAGTTTAAATTCAGGGTCACCAAACACTGCACAAAATACAAACAATAAAAGATAAAAATATACTTTTACGAATACTTCTATTTAAAAAAGGGAATACTGAGTGTTAGGTAACTCCTTTTTTTATTTTAATAAATTACTTAAAAATAATATCAATGGGCATTATTTTTTATCTAAATAGCGAGAAAATTTTTGTTTAAATGTTAAAAAGTGGAAATTCCTTTTGATTAAGTTTTTTTGTCGGGATTTATTATGATTAATTGCTAGAAAAAATTTTTTTAGGTGCTCGATAAAAACTTTTTTATTTTGCGGGTAATTTTTAATTTTTTTAGTCTTTTTATAAAATTTTAAATTAAGTTTCTTAAATTCCGCCTAAAATTAGGGGAACGCCAATTTGTAGTTCGTTTTCTTTCTTTGCAATCTGCACATTGATTTTTTCGCCATTATAGGTTACAAAATGCGAAAAATTTGGGCTGTATCCATATAAAAAGGTGATGTTTTGCGTGCTTTCACTAAAAATTGTATTGATATTTAGCAAATTTAAGAGATTGTCTAGTGTTTTTTCATTATTAAAAATAGTGGCGCTTAGCCCTGTGATACTTTCTTTATTTAAATTATTATAAACTTGCTTTCCAAAACTTAAATCACAAGAAATCATATAACTATTGCCGTTTTTTATAATGTCCGCGTTTGGAAGTTCTTTATATTGATATGTATAAATGGTGAGTGTGCCAGGGTAATTATTTAGTGCGTCAATGAGAGTGTACTCAGGCGCGCAAAATAAAAAGGCTAGCGGTAAAAATAAAAGTGATATGTATTTACTCAAAAAATCATACTCCTTTTGTATTTTAATAATAATTGTTGACTGAATTTAAAATTACAAAACTAATTTTTTAAATTTTATAAAATAAAATTAAAAAGCACGCTTAAAAAGTTGCATAAAAAGAAGGTGTGTACTTTTTAAATAAGTAACTTTTATATAATGATAATAATTTAATAAATTTCCTTCTTAAAACGCTTTTTTATAACAATATAAAATTTTTTAAACTTTTATGTTTAATTCGTAATAAGGCGGTCAACACTTATTGGCAAGGAGGAAAGAAATATGCAAGCAAAATTAAAGACAACGCTTTTAAAATTCTTAAAGAAATACGGTTATTGGATAGGGTTAGGGCTTAGTATCATTGTACTTATTACGGTCGTAACAATCGCGGCGACAAACAAGCCAGCACCTGTTGTTGATGACGACTTCGTCCCAACTGACACGCCAGAAATTAGTTTTTCAAGCCCGATTACTGAAATGGAATTGATGAAAAACTATTCAAACTCGGCACTTCAATACAATAGCACGCTAAATTTGTGGCAAGCGCACAAGGCGATTGATTTTTCTGCCGAGGAAGGCACTGATGTGTACGCAGTTATGGACGGCACTATTACCGAAGTAACTTACAACTACCTTATGGGCAACATTGTTAAACTCGACATCGGTGGTGGAATAACCGTTGTCTATGCTTCACTTGCTAGCGATGTCCCTGTTAGCGCGGGCGACACCGTAACAAAGGGAAGCGTGATTGGGAAAGTTAGCAACACTGCAAAATCAGAAGCGAATGACGGCGCGCACTTACACTTAGAAGTCTTGCTTAATGGCGAAGCAGTCGACCCAGCACTTTATCTTGATTTAGCAGAAAAATAAAAAACAAGCCTTAAAAAACAAGCCAAAGGGCTTGTTTTTTCTCGCTTTGCGAGAATTAGCAATTAGCAGGTAGCAATCTTACTCGCTTTGCGAGAATTAGCAATTAGCAGGTAGCAATTAGCAGTTATTGCTGGGTATATTATTTATTTTTACTTTATTTTATATAAAAATTTTAAGAAATTTTGTAAAAATGGGTGATTTTGTTTTGTAAATTTAAACTTTTTGAGTATACTATTTTTATAAAATAATAAAGTAAAAGGGGAACGAATTATGCAAAAAGTACAATTTCCCCTTCCCAGAATTCGCTGGGGGGGGGGCGCTTAAATAGCCCAAAAATACTTGTTTTAAGGCACTCCAAAGGCTGTTTAACTGCACAAAATATAGGTGTAAAGGAAGGGTATTTATCTCCAACCATTACACCTAAAACAACCACTCCCACAAACATTAATACAACATCAAATAAAAGAAAAAGTTTAAATTACCAAGCAATAAATACAAACAAGTTTAAAACACTTTTCAAAAACACACAAATAGATACAAAATATCTTGACGCAACCCCTTGCGCTTTTTTGCATTTCCAAAGGGGGTGCATCTAAATGCCTATTAAAGAAATTTTTAAAAAATATAAACTTTACACAATGCTCTGTATAATCACCCTAGTTCTAGTTGCCGGTGGAATAATTTTAGGCGTTTCTCTATCAAAAGACACGGAACAAACTGCTAATGCACTTTCAACTAATATATACATAAACGCAGACGGAACAACTGCAACATCAAGTGATTATGAGTATTATTTAACTATTTACTACGAGGAAGGCTCAGGAGTCTGTCGTCTTGATAGAGTTTATTATTATAGTACTTCAGTACCAACAACTTTGGTAATACCCAATAGTGTATCAATAAGCGGAGCAACATATAACATAACAACAATGAATAACAGCTCTTCAACTAGTAGTGGTGTATTTTATTCAGTTAGATCCCGTATAACAGGTGTAACCTTACCTAGCGGACTTACTAATATAGGAGGTTATGCGTTTTATTATTGTACCAGTTTAACCTCGGTAGAAATCCCCGATAGTGTTACCAGCATAGGAAATTATGCATTTCGAAATTGTACCGGTTTAACCTCAATTACAGTTGATCCAAATAACCAAACATATCAAAGTATAGACGGAGTAATATATTCTAAAGATGGTACAACAATAGTATTATATCCAGCAGGTAGAACGGGAGAATATTCTATAATAGAAGGAACAACCAGCATAGGAGAGGGTGCGTTTTATAGTTGTACTGGTTTAACCTCGGTAACAATAGGTGATAGTGTCACCAGCATAGGAAATTATGCGTTTTATGATTGTGATGGTTTAACCTCAGTAACTATTCCCAATAATGTAACTAGTATAGGTGATTATGCATTTAGTCGTTGTGATGGTTTAACTTCAGTAACAATTCCCGATAGTGTAATTAGTATAGGAAGGTATGCGATTAATCTTTGTACTAGTTTAATCTCGGCAACAATTGGTGATGGTGTCACCAGTATAGGAGATCATGCGTTTTCTGGTTGTTATGATTTAACTTCGGTAACAATTGGGAATAATGTCACCAGCATAGGGAATCAAGTGTTTGGTAGTTGTGAAAGTTTAGAGTCAATAGAACTACCTAATAGTGTCACTAGCATAGGAGAAAATGCGTTTTATGGTTGTAGCAGTTTAACTTCGGTAACAATTCCCGATAGTGTTACCAGCATAGGAAACGGTGTGTTTAATAATTGTGATAACTTAACATCAATAAACGTGTCTAATGACAATCTAAACTACAAGGATGATAATGGAGTACTATATACGAAAGACGGTAGTGCTATCATACAGTATCCAGCAGGTAAAACAGATACAACATATACAATATTACACGAAACTATAACCATAGTAGATTCTGCATTTGGTTATTGTAGCAGTTTAATCTCGATAGACATACCAGATAGTGTCATCAGCATAGGAGATTCTGCGTTTGAATATTGTCGCGGTTTAACTTCGATAACAATCCCTGATGGTGTTACCAGCATAGGAGAATATGCGTTTTCTGATTGTAGAGGTTTAACCTTAATAATTATACCAAATAGTGTCACCAGCATAGGAAGTAATGCGTTTAGTTACTGTACAAGTTTAACCTCGATAACAATCCCTAATAGTGTCACTAGCATAGGAAGTAATGCGTTTCGAAGTTGTAGCGGTTTAACCTCGATAACAATCCCTAATAGTGTCACTAGCATAGGAGATTCTGCGTTTGAATATTGTCGCGGTTTAACCTCGGTAACAATAGGAGATAGTGTCACAAGCATTGGAAATAATGCGTTTCGAGATTGTACCAGTTTAACCTCGGTATATTTTTATAACACCATAACAACAGCTTCATCTAGTATAGGCTCATTTGCTTTTAGAAATGGTAACGCTGATGTAACATATTACTTAAAAGACCAAACAAGTTTAACTAATGCGTCATCTAGCACCCATAGTTCTAAATTTACAAACAGAAGTGCTAATATGGAACTAATGGATTTAGACACAACTATTACAGTTCAAAGCAACAATACAAATTGGGGTGCAGTAAGTGATAATAGTGGTGAATATATGGCAGGGAGTTCAATAGTTATTAGTGCTACACAAGCAGGCGATAATGATTTTTTAGGTTGGAGTTTAGATGGTGGAAATTCAATAATTGAAGGTACTGAAAATCAAACGAGTTATGTGGTAAATATTGCTGAAAATGCAACATACACTGCAGTGTTTGATATGCTTTTATTTAACGTTGTTGTCACCACTAACGACAGCACTCTTGGGCAAATTTTTGCAAATAATGTGTTAGGCAATTCTACAACAATTCAAGTGCAAAGTGGTGGTGCGGTATCAAATATTATGGCGCTAGCCGTAGGAGGCAATGCTTTTGTATACTGGCAAATTGATAGGGGTGACGGAAATATAACTACCAGTACAGCAAACCCGTTAACTATAGACAACATCACTGCAAACACCACAGTTACTGCAGTGTTTGCAAATAGTTTGTTAGAAAACTTTGCGGTTGCTTCAATAGGTGGTGGAGAAGCAAGAATTAACGGCTACACAGAAGGCGATAGTTATATTCATTTAAGTGCATTTTGCTACACAGGATACAATTTTATTGGCTGGTATTATGCCGATGCAGATACACCATTTAGCACGGATAAATCAATCGACCTAGACATTTCCAACGCCGAAAGCAAACTTATAATTGCTCGCTTTGTGCCGACAAATACAAATGCAAATGACCAAACAGATAGCGGAAACAGTGGTGTGATGTAATATGATAATTTAATAAAAAAATATCTAAACAAAGCAACAGTAAAAATCACGATTTTAATTAAAAATAAGCCTTTTACGGCTTATTTTTTAAAATACTTGGCAAAAAAGTTAAATTTACTTTACAATTATTTTTTTATATGATAGTATATAAACACTAATGGAAAAAGGAGTGTAGTATGATTTACGATGAAATTACAGATTTATTGTCAGAACAATTAAACATCGACAAGACCGCCATTACTCGCGATTCTAAAATTATCGAGGACTTGCACACTGACTCGCTTGATATGGTGGAAATGCTTATTGCGTTAGAAGACAAGTACGACATCACTGTACCTGATGATGATGTTAAAAATCTTGACACTGTTGGAAAACTTGTTGATTATATTGAAAACAGAGTACAAAATAAGGAATAATATATTAAAAAGCATACTTTTTTTGATAGTATGCTTTTACTTTTTTGTAGATGAAGTACCAAATGCAAAAGTTAATCAATATTTTTTTGCAAAAACATTTTTAAATAATTGAAATGGTCCTCTTCCATTTTTTGTAAATCTCCGCAAAGAGTTAGTAAGTCGTGGTCGCAATCTCTGTAATCGCTCAAATCTTTGTAACATTGCAAAGTGCCCATAACTGTACCGAGTAGCAACATTTCGGCAAGGTGTCTTGTCGACTTGTCAAAAAGGGTGGTCATCTTTATCGAAGTCCACAAGCGCGCCTTTTCAAAAATGTTGTTGTCGGGCAAATCATCTTTGGCGCCTAAAATTTGCTCACAACGCTTGCTAAACTCGGTGTAGTGAGATAACTCTTCACGAAGTTCCGCGCGCAATTCCTTGTTTTTCACTTCGGGCTCGATGTCGTTTATACTTTGAATTGCGGTCTGGCAGTTTTGATAAATGCTTGTTAGTAATTCTGTATCTCTTTGCATTTTATACCTCCTTACAATATACTTTGCTAAAAATAATTTTCTATGTAATAAAGAGCCTTTTTGACACGAATTTACAGTATGAAAGCGCTTCACAATCACAAAGAAAAAGTCCAAATTACCAAATTTGTGCCACCGCAAGCCGAGTTGAACAAAAATTACTTAATCGATGATAGCGAAGCAATAAAGCGCAACCGAAACAATAAAAAATAATTTTTATGCTGTTTTACTTTGTAAAATGGCATTTTTTTTGTATAATAGTAGAAATTAGATATACGGAGGAAGTTATGCAAGAAATTTATGATGTAATAATTATCGGTGGCGGTCCTGCTGGAATGACCGCTGGAATTTACGCAACGCGCGCGGGAGCAAGTGTACTACTAATTGAAAAGGCGGGCGTTGGCGGACAAGTTGCGATTACAGGAAATATTGTAAACTACCCTGGGTTTAAGTCTATTGACGGCTTTATGTTGAGTCAGTCAATGTTTGAGCAGGCGCAAGGGCTAGGAGTCGACACGATTTTTGCGCAAGTTGATTTGCTAAAACTAGAGGGTAATATAAAGGAAGTTGTTGCTGGTGGAGTAACATATAAGGGGTATTCCGTCATATTAAGTATGGGAGCATACTCGCGCGGGCTTGGTGTCAAGAACGAAAAAGATTTTATCGGCAAAGGATTGAGTTATTGCGCTGTTTGTGACGGAGCGTTTTTTAAAGATAAGACTGTCGCAGTCGTTGGCGGTGGAAATACCGCACTAGGCGATGTTGTCTACCTTGCGCCACTTGTTAAAAAACTATATTTAATTCATCGTAGGCAAGAGTTTAGAGCCGACCAGGCGACAGTAAACGAAGTCGAAAATTTAATAAATAAGGAAAATTCCAACATTATTAAAAAACTTGACTGCGTGGTTGATAGCATAAACGGGCACGACAAGGTCGAAAGTTTGACTTTGCGCAATGTTGTGTCGAATGTTACGGAAAAAATTGCAGTTGACGGTGTCTTTGTCGCGATTGGGCGCAATCCAAATACCGAAATGCTAGACGGAAAAATTACGCTAAATAACGGTTATATCGTGGTAAAAGCGAATATGGAAACAAATATTTCGGGCGTTTTTGCTGCGGGCGATATTGTTGATAAAAATTTAAGGCAAATCACCACAGCCGTTGCTGACGGTGCAATTGCCGGCACTAATTCTGCTATGTATGCAAAAAAAATAAAAGGTTAGGCATATGGGGAAATTATTTGGTACAGATGGAATAAGAGGAATTGCAAACGAAAAAATTACGCCACTTGTTGCTTACGGAATAGGTAAGCCTTTGGCAATCGAAATTTCAAAATCTGCCAAATATCACAAAGTTTTAGTTGGCATTGATACGCGAGTGTCTGGGCCAATGCTTCGCAGTGCTTTTGTTGCTGGGCTAAACGAAATGGGGTTTAGTGCGATTATGCCAGGAGTACTGCCAACACCAGCGCTTTCGTATTTAACGAGTGCGCTTGATGTTGATGCGGGCGTTATGATTACCGCGAGCCACAATCCAGCAAATCATAACGGCATCAAACTTTTTGACTCTAACGGCTTAAAGTTAAGCGAAAAAGAACAGGGCGAAATAGAAAAAATTTACTTCGAACTAGACAGTTATCGCGGGGTTGAAGCGAGTAATATTGGCAGTCAAGAAGTGAATGACGACTTACTTCGCCTTTGGGTAGACCATATATTAAATAGTCTAAAAATGCCAAAACTAAACGGAATAAAAGTTGCTATTGATACAGCAAATGGCGCTGGAAGTGCGGTGATTCCGTATACTTTAAAGTTTTTAGGCGCGCAGGTGATAAGTTTTAACAATTCGCTTGACGGAAGGGAGATAAACGCTGATTGTGGCAGTGTGTATATAGAAAATTTTGCGCCACTCGTAAAGTCTTGCGGGGCGGACATCGGCTTTTCGTATGACGGTGACGCCGATAGGGTGTTAGTCGTTTCGCGTGATGGCACAATTTATGACGGTACGGATATAATGTACATATTCGCTAAATATTTAAAAGAAAAGGGCGAATTAAAGGACAATACCGTTGTTTCTACAATTATCACAAACTGCGGACTTGAAACAAGCCTAAACGAACTAGGTATTCAACTTTTGCGCACAAATGTTGGCGGACAGTATATTGAGCGCGAAATGGTGGAAAAGGGGTACAATCTCGGTGGTGAGGAGAACGGACACATTATGTTTAGCGATGTTTGGTTTGAATCGTGCGGGCTAACGACTTCGCTAATGCTTTTAAAGATTTTAATTGAGAAACAGACAAGTTTAGCCGAACTTTTAAAAGGGCTAAACCGCACAATTATTGCTAATGCCGATGTTGCGGTGAGCGAAAGGCAAAAAATCGAAGTTGAGAAGGGTGTACTCGATGATTTTGTTAGCGAAATTGAGAACGAACTAGGAACTAATGGGCGAATTGTAGTTAGACCTAGCGGAACGGAAAGTGTCGTGCGCGTCCTTGTCGAAGGGCGAGAAAAGGAAAAACTTGATAAACTGTGCGCAAAAATTGTTGAGAAAATAAACAGAATTTAGATAACTTCGGTTATCTTTTTTTATTTATAAATTAACAAAAATAGCGTAGTTATAAGTATAAATATTTTGTAATAGCCAAAAATAAGAGTATGAAATCACAAACTTTTTTCGGCGGTGTATTTGTCCTATTTATTGGTGGTTTGCTCGCAAAGGTCTTGGGGGCGGTTTTCCGCGTTCCGCTAACTTGGATACTCGGCACCGAGGGGTTGGGGCTTTATCAACTTGTTTTTCCTGTGTTTTCGCTCTTAATTGTGCTTGCTAGCAGTGGTATGCCGACTTCGATTAGTAAAATGGTGGCAGAACGAAAGGAGCGCGGAGATAAAAGGGGCGTACAACAAGTTTTTCGCGTAAGTTTGATTTTTATGGCTATTGTTGGCGCGGTTTTTAGTTTGATATTGTTACTATCGGCACAAGGGCTTGCAAACCTACAAGGGAACACATTATGTAGCCTTGGATATTTAGGAATTGCGCCAGCCGTCTTTTTTGTGTGTATTTTAAGCGTCTTTCGTGGATACTTTCAAGGGCAAAGTAATATGACGCCGACCGCGTTAAGCCAAATTATCGAGCAGGCGGGGAAACTTGCCTTTGGATTGTTAGGCGCGTATCTTTTAATAGGTTACGGCATCGAATATGGCGCGTTCGGTGCGATTTTAGGGGTAACAATAAGTGAAATTTTGGCGGTTTTAGTGCTATGCATTATTTATCTAAAAGATAAGAAATCTAACCTTAACTCTGCGCAAAACGGGGTGCATAGTACTGTACATAATATAAATAGATATAGTGTAGAACGAAAATTAAATTATAAATCTAGCATTTTCTTAAAACGGAAGGACACAAAAAGTATTAATACGAAAAGAAGTGCGAAAAATAGCGCCATTTTCCGTGAGTTGATAAAAACGAGTGTGCCGATAGTTTTAGCGAGCATTACACTTCCGCTAATTGTGATGATTGATAGTTTCTTGGTGGTGAATCTTTTAGGGCGCGCTGGGTTTACCGAAAGCGCGAGTACGCAGTTGTGGGGGATAGAGAGCGGAGTTGTTACAAGCCTAATTAATATGCCGGTTGCTCTAAGTCTTGCCGTGGCAATATCCATTGTGCCAGCAGTGGCAAGATTAAAAGATAATTCGGCTTCAATTGAAAAAATTAATCAAGCGCTTCTTTTGTGCATACTTCTTGCCTTGCCTGTTGCTTTTGTCTTTGTACTTTATCCGCAACTAATTACTCAATTTGTATACCAAAACACATTAGGCGGGGCGGTATTTAATCGAATTTCGGCAAATTTGCTAACCGTGAGCGCGCCGATTGTGGTGTTGGGCTCGATTTTGCAAGTCCAAAATAGCAGTCTACAAGGGCTGGGCTACGGTAGGGCAACTATGATAAATATGATACTTGCTGGCGTTTTGAAAGTTTTGTTAACCGTTTTGCTTGTCCGCAATCCGCACTTTAATATTTACGGTTGCGCGCTATCAAATCTCGCCTTTTATGCTGTTGCTACTTTGCTAAACGCAATCTATTTAAGGAAAAAACTCGGTTTTAAGTTTGAATACAAAAAACTAACACCGAGCGTTGCTGGGGTGGTGCTAATCGTCTTTTATTCCTTAAATATATTATTACTTCCTATATCTTTAAACTTAAAACTAATTCTCGGCATACTAGGAAGTGCGGTTTTGTATCTTTTTACTTTGTGGCTTTTTGGGCAAGTTTCTCCAAAGCAAATGCTCAAATCTTTAAAATTAAGAAATAGAAAAATTTAATTTTTTATATCAAAAATAAATTTTTAAGCAAAAATTCTAGCGCAAGCGCTAGCCTTTTTGTTACTTTTTCCGCTACGCGCGGTGCGGTGCGAAGGCGCACTCCCAATAGCGCGCAAGCGCGCGGAAGCCCGTAGATTTTATTGGATTTCTTTATTATGTTAACACTAAATTATATTAAAACCTATTGCTTGCGCGCAAGCGCGCGTACGCTTCGCCTTTGGCTACGCGCAATTTTGAATTTTGCCTTGGAGTATGCAATGCATACGGAAAGCCAGACGATTGTTAGAGTAATTGTCATAAGTGAATGGCTCACGGCTGAACTTTGAATTAAGGCAAAAAATTATTTAATTATATTATTTTAGATAATATCTCCTTAATTCCTAATTCCTAATTACTAATTCCTAATTCCTAATTTGCGCTACGCGCATATACGCGCTAGCGCTCCCTAATTCCTAATTTCTAATTGCTAATTTTTAAAACGCTAGTTTTAAACTTAATAGTTTAGTCAATAATTAGTATTATGAATAAAAGTGATTTGATTAGAAGTTTAGCGAAGCGCTGTGAGATTTCGCATAGTTTGAGTAAAAGTGTAATTGATAATTTTATGGAAATTGTTACCCTTGCGATGCTTCGTGGAGAGATTGTGACTATTTATGGCTTTGGAAAATTTTTCGCAAAGTACTATAAAAAGTCTACACTTTTTTCTAATCTTACAAGCAACAAACGGGTTTTGCCAGCGCGATTTTTACCCAAATTTACGCCTTCAAACTCGCTAAAACGCCATTTTCGGCATAATTTGGGGCAAAATTAGGGCTTTTTTTGCTAAATTTAATTAAAAATTGCTAAAATCGTTTGGAGAAGCCGAGTTTTTATGCTATAATCAAAGTACATTACAAAAAGGAGAAAATGGTAATGAACAAACAAGAATTTATTTCAGCCGTTGCCGAAAAGGTAGGTTTTAGTCAACTTGACACTGCAAAGGTTGTCAACGCTGTACTAGAAGTTATTCAAGAACAAATGAAGGAAGGCAACAAGATTGTTTTGACTGGTTTTGGTCAATTCGAAGCACGCGTTCGCGCTGCTCGTACAGGTGTAAACCCTGCTACTGGTGCTTCTATTAAGATTCCAGCATGCAAGGTTCCTGCATTCAAGGCTGGTAAAGGTCTTAAAGACGCTGTAAATGCATAAATTTTTTGAAGGAGTGCAAGTTGCACTCTTTTTTGTTATATAGGTGAATGATGAAAATTAAAGATTTAGAGTTAGTTAACCCTTATATGCTTGCGCCTATGGCGAGTTTTACCGATTATCCTTTTAGGTATTTGTGCGAAGGTGCTGGGGCTGGGATGTTGGTAACCGAAATGGTGAGCGCGCGCGGGCTTGTTTACAACTCAAAAAATACTCTCGAACTTCTCCATATCGGTAAAAGCAATAGAACCGCGATACAACTATTTTCAAACGAGCCCGAGATTGTGGCGGACTGCGTAAAAATGCCAGAGTTGGAGCCTTTTATTGCCATTGATTTAAATATGGGGTGTCCTGTGCCGAAAATTGTAAAAAGCGGTATGGGGAGCGCGCTAATGAGGGATTTGAGCCTTTCAAGCAAAGTGATAGAAAGCGCCGTACTAAATACTCCTAAACCTGTTACGGTAAAATTCCGTTTAGGGTGGGATAAAGAGCATAAAAACGCGCTTGAATTTGCAAAAATGTGTCAAGACGCAGGGGCGAGTATGGTAACAATTCACGGGCGCACGCGCGAGCAAATGTATAGCGGTGTAGCAGATTGGGATATGATTGGAGAAATTAAAAGCGCGGTGAAAATTCCTGTAATTTTAAACGGTGATGTTTTTGATAGCGAAACTGCAAAAAAGGTAATGAGTGAGTACGGCGTAGACGGTGTAGCAATCGGTCGTGGGGCGCTTGGTAACCCGTGGATATTTGCCGAACTTTCGGGAACGGATTTTCCACAAGATAGGCTAAAAGTCCTTTTAAAACACTATGATTTGGCGGTTAAGGAATATGGCGAAAAGCGCGCTATTCCCTTTATGCGAAAGCACCTTGCGTGGTATTTAAAAAGGGCGAATATCAAAAGAAGCCTTCGCGCAGAATTGAATATTGTAAACGAGTACTCGAGATTAATTGAAATGTTAAAAGACGCATTTAGTTAATTATAGTAAAAAGGGCGTCAAATTGTTTGCTTTTAAATTCATTTTTTAGTATCATATAAATGGCAATTCTACACAAACTATATTTTACGAAAGAGTAAGATAAGGGGCAGAAGTATGAGCGTTCTTTATATGGTAATTATAGCGCTTGCTGGCTTAGGCATACTTTTATACGGTATGTCCCTTTTTAGTAGGTCTTTTGAGACGGTACTAGGCTCGAGTTTTGGTAAACACTTTACGCGCGTAGCGAATAGCACTGTGCGAAGTTATTTAGTAAGCAGTGGGCTGACATTTGCGACTCAAAAAGCGACTCTTGCGTGCGGTATGATAATGGGGTTTGTCGATGTGGGGACAATTAGTCAGCGCCAAAGTATCGCCTTTGTGCTAGGAATTAGTTTTGGTAGCGCGCTTTCGATGGTGTTAATGATGTTTGAAGGGCTTAATTTGACGCTTTATTTATCCCTTCTATGCTTGATTGGTGCTCTAATTTCACTCTTTTTCACATCGCAAAAAGCAAAGTTGTTAGGGCAAGCGCTCGTGGGCTTTGGTATGCTATTTTTAGGTATCGAACTTGTAGGTAGGTACTCGGCAGAAATATTTGCGTTGTCTAATGTATACAACTTTTTAAGTAGTATAAGCAGTCCGATAGTTGTAATAGTAATTGGGCTTGTGATTAGTTTTTTGACGACTAGCACATTTGCAAGTTTAACTGTTTTAGTTGCCCTAGTTGGCGCGACTGCTGGTGCTGGACCTATTAGCATTGATACGGCATTTTTAGGAATGTTGGCAGTCGGTGTTGGTTGTGCGCTTTCTGATTTCGTATACACAATTTCTGGGCAAACAATTGAAGCAAAGCGCGTGGCGACATTCCATTTGCTTTTTAGAATATTTTCCTTCCTAATTCTGTTTTGGCTTTACTTTACGCCCTTTACTTCGGCAATCTATAATGCGTTTAACGAAAATGCAACGATGACCTTAATTGTAGTACATATGGTCCAAATGACTATTCCAAGCCTTATACTTTTACCTTTTACAAAATATTTGTCCGAAATGATGATAAAAATAATGCCTGCGAAAAAATCGAAAGACGATATTTATAGCGAATTTTCTTTACCAGATAGCGCAGTCGCGGTGTTTAGTGTCGGCTATCCGTCTTTACTCAAATCTACCAAAAAACTTTTGGAAATGATGCGCGATTTACAGGCGCAACTCGTTACTCGAATTGTTGAAAAAAAAGACACGCGCGGTTTGAGTGGTAAACTAAAAGGCTTAAATAAGGTGATAAAAATTACTTCAAACAACGCGATTAGGCTGTCAAGTAAAGCGGGCGAGAGTCAACTACCTAAAATTAATGTTTTGTTAAATATTCTAAACGATATTTTGTATTTGAGCGATCGCGCGGGAATACTATATAGTGAAGGAAGCGAAGTCCTTAAAAAAACTAAAAATTTGTATGATAAACAGTCAAAAGAACTTATAAAAATATTTGAGGAAATCAACAATTTATATGTACTAGATAGTGATTTAATCGAAAGCCTTATGAATGGTGAAAATCTTGAAAACAAAGTTTTAAAAAGCGCAATGGAGAGCAACAAGCGAATTTTCTCGTTGTGCCAAAAAGTCAAAAAATCGACATTTTCCGAATATCGCAAAACGGGGCATTACTCGCACAACAATGATTTGTTTTTTTCAATCGTTTCGATATTCGAAGACATTAATGCAGATTTAGTAAATATTTCGGTAAAACTTGGAGTTTTGTCAGGTTAGGAGGTAAAAAATGTTTAATAAACAAACACTAAAAGATTTTGAATTAAAGGGTAAAAAGGTGCTATTAAGAGTTGATTTTAATGTGCCCCTAAACTCAAATTTACAAATAACAAACGATAAAAGAATTAGGGAGACTTTGCCAACAATTAATTATTTGATTGAGCAAGGCGCAAAAATTATAATTGTTAGCCATCTAGGGCGTCCTGAGGGTAAGGTTAAGGCTGAATTTTCGTTAAAGCCTGTTGCCGAACGCTTGCGCGAGTTACTTAAAAAGCCCGTAATACTTACTGATGATGTCGCTGGTCCTGATACTTTTAAATATGTTAGGGCGATGAAAGAGGGCGATGTTGTAATGATGGAGAATGTCCGTTTTGACCCTGGTGAAGAGGCAAACGACCCCGAATTTGCTAAAAAACTTGCGAGCCTTGCGGATATTTATTGTAACGATGCGTTCGGCACAATGCACCGTGCACATGCTTCGACTACAAAAGTTGCGGAATACTTGCCGTCTTGCGCGGGGTTGCTTGTAGAGAAAGAGTTATCTGTTTTAGGCGGTGCGTTAGAGAACCCAGCGCGTCCTTTTGTCGTAATAATTGGTGGGGCAAAAGTCAAGGACAAAATCGCGCTTATTAGCAGGCTTATTGAAGTAGCAGATGCTGTGTTAATAGGGGGAGCGATGGCGTATACATTCTTGCGTGCGCAAGGGCATAATGTAGGTAAATCGATTATCGAAAAAGATAAAATTACCCTTGCTAGACTTCTTTTGGAAAAGGCAAAAACGCAAAATGTAAAAATAGTATTGCCTGTTGACCACATAGTAACAGGTGAGTTTAGTTTCTCGGCTGATTATGTCGTTTCAACCACTAAAAAATTCCCGCGTACTGGTATGGGTATGGATATTGGTCCAAAGACGATTAAACTATTTGAACATTATATAAACAAGGCTAAAACGGTATTTTGGAATGGTCCTTTAGGGGTATCCGAGTTCCAGCGTTTTGCCACGGGGACAAATGAAATTGCAAAGACGCTTGCAAACGCGAAGGCTTATACAATAGTTGGTGGTGGTGATAGCGCAAAAGCGATTGAACAGTTGAATTTGCAGAACAAAATTGATTTCGTTTCGACAGGGGGCGGTGCTGCGCTAAAATTGTTGGAAGGCGTTGCGCTCCCTGGGCTTCAAGCGATTAGCGAGAAATTATAGGAGAAAATTATGAAGTACATTATTGGTAATTGGAAAATGAATAAGACGGCTGGCGAGATTGTAGAATTTACTCGTGGGCTTAAAAAATACAAGTTCCCTAAAAATAGCAATGTAATTTTTGGGCTTGCTGTTCCGTATGTATATTTACTAGGAATGTCAAAGTTGCAAGGGCACTTTTTAATCGGCGCGCAGAATGTATCGAGCCACGAAAACGGGGCTTATACTGGAGAAATTTCTGCTGAAATGCTTGCTGATGTTGGGCTAGACTTTTGCATAGTTGGGCATAGCGAACGCAGGCATTTATTTAATGAAAGCAATGCCGATGTAAATAATAAATTAAAGCGCTTACAAGAATATGATATGCTTCCTATTCTTTGTATCGGTGAAACTTTGGAGGAATTTGAAGCAAACAAGACTAAAAGCGTTTTGTCCGAGCAAATTAAAAGCGCGCTTGACGGACTTGACCTTAAAAAAGAAATGATTATTGCCTACGAGCCTGTTTGGGCGATTGGTACAGGCAAAAGTGCGAGCGCTGAAATTATAAAAGACACGACCGCGTTTATTAAAGATGAGTTAAATGCGCTAAAAGTTGATTATCCAATACTTTATGGTGGGAGTGTAAATCCCGCGAACGCAAGTGAGATTTTGCATATTGAAAATGTTGACGGAGCGCTAATCGGGGGCGCGAGTCTTGATAGTGATAAATTTGTGCAAATTGGTTCATGTCTATATTAGGAGGAGATTATGAAAGTCAAAAACGGAATTGTTGGCATTATTTTAGATGGTGTTGGGTTGCGCGATGAGACGGAAGGCAATCCTATGAAAGTCGCAAAAATGCCCTTTTTCAATAAATTATTAGCGGAATTTCCTAACAAAGCAATTTATGCTAGTGAAGAGTATGTCGGGCTTCCAAAAGGGCAAATGGGGAATAGTGAAGTAGGTCACATAAATCTTGGTGCTGGTAGAGTCGTTTACCAAGATTTTATGCGCATAAATAATGCAATTAAAGACGAGTCGCTCGCTAAAAATTCCGTGCTTGATGAAATGTTTGAAAGGGTGATTACGAACAAGTCGACTCTACACTTTGCGGGGCTTGTTTCAAATGGTGGTGTACATAGTAGTATCGACCACTTAAAGTACTTGCTTCGTCTTGCGGTGCACGCTGGGGTGAAAGACATTTGCGTCCACTGTTTTACTGACGGTAGGGACACAAAGCCAAATAGCGGGAGTCACTTTGTCGAGGAAATTGAAACAGAACTTGGCAAACTCGGTGTTGGTAAAATCGCGACACTTGTCGGGCGTTTTTATGCGATGGATAGAGAGGAACGCTGGAATCGAACCGAAGTTGCCTTTGACCTAATGGTTTCGGCTGTCGGCACGCGTACAAATAGTATTTACGAGGCTTTTAAAAAGACTTACGAACGAAACATTAGTGATGAATTTATGCCACCCTTTGTAATCGGTGGATATGAAGGTATGAAAGACGGTGACGAAATATTTTTCTTTAACTTCCGTCCAGACAGAATGAGACAAATCTCGACTGCCTTTGTAAGTAAATCTTTCTTGTGCTTTAACCGCAAGTCTTTTCCGCGCGTGCGTGCAACGGCTATGTGTATGTACGATGAGCATGAAACGAATTTGCCGTATCTATTTGGTCCTAATATTCCTAAAAATACCCTTTCAGAGAGATTATCAAAAGTAGGGTGCAAGCAACTAAAACTTGCCGAAACCACAAAGTACGCGCACGTTACTTATTACTTTAACGGTGGTGTAGAAAAGGCTTATCGTGGCGAAAAGCGAACTTTGGTAGAAAGTAAGTTTGTAGACAACTTCGCGGATTTTCCACAAATGCGCGCTATGGAAATAGCAAATATCGCGAGTACCGAAGTCGCTAAAAAGATTTATGATTTTATCCTAATTAATTTTAGCAACGGCGATATGGTAGGGCATACGGGCAATTTTGACGCGGCTGTGCTTGCGCTTGAAACGCTTGATAAGGCTCTCGAAAAAACAGTAACTTCGGCTATGATGGCGGGGTACACCTGCATTATTACTGCTGACCACGGGAATGTCGAGGATATGCGCACAAGTAACGGTACAAGTACGACTCACACTCTTAACCCCGTTCCCTTTATAATAACCGATAAAACAGTAAATCTTGCTCGCGGAAAATTCGGGCTTGACACTTTTGCGCCTACCGTGTTAAAATTAATGGACTTGTATCAACCGCTTGAGATGACAGGGAAATGTATCGTGGTAGGTGATGAAAATGATGATTAGTCTAATGGCGACTTTGTGGAATACAATAATAAACGGCGTGCGTACGATGGACGGCACGCTTCGTGGTGTTATAATTTTGGCACTGCTACTTTTTACATTCTTTTTTATGGCACTTTCGATAAACAAAGGCAAGGACCACGACAAAAAGCCTATGAAGTGGGGGTATTTTATACTCGCCGTAATACTATTTGGCCTTGCAATATTCTTTGCGGTGGTGATGTAAACGCGTACGCGCAAAAGCGCTTTTGCGCTTTGCTCAAATTAGCAATCTTACGCGTTGCACGCGAATTAGCAATTAGCAATTATCAATGAGCAATTATTGCTGGGTATAAAATATAATTTAGATTATTTCAGCCTTAATTCAAAATTCCTAATTCCTAATTCAAAATTAAAGCGAGCCAACGGCGAAGCGCTAAGCCTTAATTCTTAATTTCTAATTCCTAATTACTAATTTAAGCAAAGCCGAACGGCGAAGCGTAAGGATTTGCGATAAAGCCCTTTACAAGTGGCTATTTTTGTGGTATAATTGTATGCATAAAGAGAATTAACGCGCTGTTTATGTAGGCGGTTTACTTATATATTTTATAGTAATATCTGCTTTAATTTTTAAATTTAAGGAAGTGAAATTATGGCAGTGGAAATGTTTTTTGGTCACCGCGTTCCTAAAACTAGCGAAAACAATGTCGGGTGGGAGCGCGTAGAATTAACTGATATCGATACAAAAAAGCCTGTGTTGTTATGTTTTGGGGGAAACAACACGGTTATTGATAGGTATGCAAACTTTATGGCAAAGACTGCCGAGCGTTTGCTAAATTTAACACCAGAGGATAATTATTTAGATATTTATTCAATTTCGTATAATCACGATGAAAATACAGACATTGCGAAAATGCCATCGCTCGATATAAAAACAATAAACAAGCACTTATTTTTGCCGTTAGTTGTTAGACAGGGCGAGCGCATTTCAACGAATCAGGCAATAAAAAATATGCGAAATGTTAACTTGTTTTCGTTTAGTTATGGAAGTAAGTTTGTCTATAATTTAATTGATGATTTATCTAAAACCATGGATATTTACGGATACAGCCAAGAGGAAACGCAAAAAATTCTAGGGCAAATTTTCCACCTTGCATACGCGCCAAAAAATGTTTCAAAACTTCCAACTACTTTTGCGCTAAAAACTTTTAAAGATAACTTTTTCGGCAGATTTTACGAAGCCGAGTACAGAAAATTGACGCATAAAACAAAAGACGAGCCTTGTGATTTAAAGTGCGGAGAGTTAGTTATAAAAGACAATACCCTAAACCTTTACGCCGATAAAATCAACGACCGCAGGTTTTTTAAAGATAGAGACGAATCATATGATGACGAATATCGCAATATGGATGACGAAATTTTGCCTGACCACGATATTCGCTCCTTCTTGCTCGAACCTGATTGGTCGCAAAATAACTATCGCGCCGAAGTTTTCTCGCGCTGTGGTGCTTATGCGCTCGGCTTTGCGGTTTGCAATTCTAAGATAAATTACGATAAAGATATTTTTGAGCCACTCTATACTCCCGAAACTATGAAAGATGTTATCGAAAGTATGGAACTCCGCGGTGCTAACGAGAATTCCCGAGAAACACACACATTATAACACAGACTTTGACTTGGATAGATTTTATTAAAAAAAGCATTTCGATTTTTGAAATGCTTTTTTATTCTACTAATGGTTTGTTGATTTTGGCGTTTACTTTGCGTTTGTGTCTTGTGGCAATTTTTGATGTTAGTCTATGTGTTTTTTTGTGGGGTTCGGTGCTTGGTGCTTTTTTAAGTTTCTTTGCGTTTTTGTTTATTGGTTTAGCAAGAGTTAATTCTTTACCTGTTAAACTTTTCACATAACACCTACGCCTGCGCACTTGTGTTGGGTTGTATATTGTGAACAACTGCTGGACTTTTTCGTTTTCCTCTAACTGTGGGTTAGTTTCCGCCATTTTTACACCGTGGTCAATGAAGCGCTGTAACACATTATGGAAAATAATCGAAGTAATGCCTTTGTCTTGGTAGTCTTGGCGCACGCCGATTAGCGCGAAGTCTACATTTTCGTATTTTTTAATAGAGCGAAGCACAGGTATCCAGCCGAACGGGAATAGACGGCCTTTCGCCTTTTGCACGCCTTTTGCGATGCTGGGGAATATTAGCCCAAAGCCAACGACTCTGTCGTCTTTGTCTACAAGCACGCTAATTAGATTTTTATTTAGCACCATTTTAAATTGCGAAACTAGGCTTTGGCGGACGCGCATAGTAATGGGAATTGTACCGTAAAGCACGCCGTACGCTTCGTCTAAAAGGTCGAAAATCTTGTCATAATAATTTTTAAGAAGCCAGCCTATACTTTTTATTTCGAGTTCGTGAATACCTAAACGTTTTGAAACGACTTCGGCAAGGCGAGCGTTGCGCTCATCGCACTTTTCGGGAACGGACATTTGAAATTCGAGCCAGTCCACTTCTTTTGTGTAGCCTAATTTTTCAATTAATTCTTGGTAGTAGGGGAAGTTGTAGTTCGTTTCAAAAGTGGAAATTTTATCAAAGCCTTCTACAAGCATTCCCTCGCGCTCGAGGTCGTTAAAACCTAACGGCCCGTGGATAATTTCCATTCCTTTTTCGCGCCCCCAATTTTCAACAGCGGTTAGCACAGCCTTTGCGGCTTCAAGGTCGTTAATTGTATCAAAACGGCTGATGCGGACGCGCTTTGCGTTGTTTTTTTCATTATAAAGATTGCTAATAATTCCGCACGCGCGCGCCACAATTTCGCCGTCTTTATAGCACAAAAAACACTGCGCGGTCGCGTATTCGCCTTGGTGAACACTTTTTATCGGGTCGAGCGCTTTTAGTTCGTCATCGTAAAGCGCAGGCACATAATATGGGCAGTCCTTGTACAATTTTACGGGGAAATTCACAAACTTGCGCAATAATTTTTTGTTTGTAACAGGCACAATTTTATACATAACTTTTTCCTTCTTTATTAAATTTATTAAAAATAAAACAATATTTCGATAATCATTTTAGAATTTAGTCGCAAAAGGGAAGTTAACTAGCAAATTAGCGCTTTTTAAATAATATATTAAAAACTCTTAATTTAATAACAATTTTAATTATAACAATAAATTATAAAAAAATCAAATTAATTATATAAAATTCGCCTAAAAATACATTATATTACAGGGAATTTCGCGTTTATTTGGTAGTTTGCTTGATTTTTTAAAGTGTATTAGGTATCCTAATTAGGTAGTATGCAAAAGTATTTAAAGCACAATAAAGCAATTTAATTATTAATTTTTTAGGGGAAAAATGATTACTTTTTCGGAGTTAGTTAAAAATATTTTAGCCGAGCAAAATAAAAGTACGGAAAATTTATTTATTGATAATGTAATTTCAAAAAATACCTTTTATAAATATAAGCAAAGGTATCCAAGCCTTAATTCTGTAATAAAAATTGCGAATTATTTAAAAGTTTCGATTGATTATTTGTTTAATTTAAAGGACGAAAACGACTTTTCGGGCAATTATTCGTTCGATAGCGAAATTTTTTATCATAATTTATCAACTTTTATAAAAAATAAAAATATATCGTTTAGGAAATTTTGCCGAGATTTAAATTATTCGCCAGATAATATTTTAAGGTGGAAAAAGGGCGTTGTGCCGAGTGTTGCGAACCTACTTGAAATTGCAAAATATTTAAACTGCTATATTGACGATTTGTTGCTTTAAAAGTTGAAATCACATAGCATTCAAATTGACATAATATAATAATTAAGATATAATCTTATTATACTTTAAAAAGGTAGGAAAGTTTATGGAAAAAGTTAAGCGTAACTCTATTTGGCTTGCGCTAGTGTTAAGTTTTGTTGTTTGCTTGGTTGGTGCGGTCATTTCGGGGCTAATTTATTATGCTAACTTTATATCTGCTTGGATTTCAATAGCGATTGCTGGGCTTTCGTTTTATATTTATCAAAAGTTTTATAAAGTGAATTGGCTATCGTTCGTTTGGGTGCTGTTTTGGACAATCGCGTTAAGTGAAGTTGCGTTTTTAATATCTGCCGGTTTTATAGTTGGTAATTATTATGGCTATTCATTTAATGAAGCGTTTGATATTTTTATAGATATGCTAAGTAATGATAATGAAATGCAAAATGCATTTTTAAGAGATTCGCTTCTTAATGTGGTATTTGCGATAATCGGTGTTGTGATTTACTTTGTATCATTCAAACTTAATGTCAAGAAAATGGCAAAAATGCAAGCGCAAAACAATGCAAATGGCACTACTATAAACAGTGACGCACTGCAAAACGCACAAAATAATTTAAATATTGAAAATTCAAATTTAAATAGCGCACCACAACTTAACAACGCTAACGAGCAAACGAGCAAGTCTAATTTCAAGAGTGAAGGCGCAAATTCTGCACAAAATGTTTTAAATGGTAATAATGACGAATATAAAAACCACTTTATGACGGCTGTTAAAGATATTCGCAGTGCTTTAAAGATTGGAGATAAAACTGAGCGTATGGCGAAGTTGAAAGTTGTGTACGATACTATTATTAAGCCAGCCGACAAAGCCGAACTTGAGTATTTTTCTAAAAAGTTAGAGAGTATGGGAAACAGTTACAGTTTGACCGATGAGCAAAACGAAGTAATTAAGACTTTTAAAAAATTTCTCTAATGATTAAATTAATATTGACACTTTTAATTAATTATGTTATACTTAAACCCGTATCCGCATGGAACGGGCTTTCTTTTTAAGTCGCCAAAACTTTTTTTAAAAAATGCAATCAAATTTGCGTTTTGGTGCTATTTAGAAATTATTTAAAGCATTTAGAGTAAAGCAGATGTTTTTAAAGCAAAAATTATTTGTTTTGAATTTCTAAAATTGCACAATATTAAAAATTGGCGCGCCCCATACAGCGAGATTGGTATGAGGAGGGAAATTTATGTACGCTATTATCAAAACAGGTGGCAAGCAGTACAAGGTGCAGGCTGGCGATGTTATTAATGTAGAACGCCTTGACGCAGAAGTTAATTCTAAGGTTACTTTTGTTCCGCTTATGCTTGGTGATGAGAAGGGAAGCGTTTTCGGCAACCCTGAAATCGCAGGCGCGAGTGTTACTGCTACCGTTCTTGAACACGGAAAAGGTAAAAAGGTGCAACTAGCCATTTACAAAAAGATGAATGGGCACCACCGTGCACAAGGTCACCGACAACCTTTTAGCAAGATTAAAATCGATGCTATAAAGAAATAGACCTTAAAGTAGGAGGTCATTATGACAAGTATACAAGTTTTCAAAAAAGGCGATAAGTACACTAGAATTATTTGTTCTGGGCACACAGGCTACGGAGTAGAAGGCGAGGACATCGTTTGCAGTGCGATTAGTAGCATAGTGCAGACGGCGGCGCTGGGAATGCTCACGGTTGCGGGTGCTGGGGTCGAAATAATTCGCGATGAAGCCTATTTGGAAATAATAGTACCGCAAAATTTGTCTAGCGAAGTCGCACACGATGTGCAAGTAATTTTTGCAACAATGATGTGCGGTGTTGGGGACTTATATAGCGAGTACAGCGATTTTATTGAATTGGAGGTCAACAATGTTTATTAATATTCAATTATTCGCCCACAAGAAAGGACAAGGTAGCAGTAAGAACGGTAGAGATAGCGAAGCAAAGCGTTTAGGTATCAAGCGTTCGGACGGCACACTTGTTAAAGCAGGCGAAATTATTGTGCGTCAACGCGGCACACAAGTGCACGCTGGGGACAATGTCGGCTGTGGTAGAGATTACACACTTTTTGCCACAAAAGCAGGTACTGTGAAATTTACACGCACAAAGCAAAACAAGAAAGTTGTTTCTGTAATTGCTTAAATATATTAAGACATCGCAAAAGCGGTGTTTTTTTGTTTCTTTAAGGATATTTGAAAAGTAAAAAATAAGGTACTATGCAAGTAGTATGCATAGTACTATGCACGCATTTTAACATAAAATTATGCGCAAATTTAGGTACTATGCATATATTTTGCTTAAAATTATTATTTAAAACTAATATTGCAATAAAATTTTTAGAGAAAGTAAATAGATATGGGGAAATTTTATTTAATAATTAGTGTTTGGCAATAAAAAAGATTGATTAAATATAAATTTTGTGGTAAAATAAAAGTGAAAGGATATAGGTAGAAAAAGTGGAAAATTACGGAAAAAAGAGCAAGTACAACAAATACAGAGTGCATTTTGAAGAGCCTAAAAAAGAATATGTAAAAATGAGTCTTAACAACAAGCCTGCGTTTGTATCTATGCTTGCATCAGTCTTAACTGAAAAAGAGAAATTTCGTTACTGGGAAAAGGGGTATGATATAACTGACCCTAGATTTAAAACAGGGGTAGATTATACTACGGCGAACCTTCCTAAAAGTTTTTCGCCGACAAAGTATAATTTTTATTACACCGCAGACGATTTGCAAGAAATGCTTTCAACTCCCAAAATTATTATTAAAAATGCGTCCTCAAAATATGTTTCAGAATCGCATAACGATTATTCGGTAACTAGGTTTTATATGCTCGCGCCTTGGATAAAGAATGATTCGTTGCCAGTTATATATAACCTTGAAGTTTTGCAATCTCCGCGTTCTGAAAAGTTTTTCGGGTTTAGGGCGAAGGCGGTTGTTGGAGGGTATAAGGACGGCGACTGCACTTTGCTAGGACTTCGCGGTGGCTTCGATGGCGATGATGCAAAATTATTTTATACCGAGCCTATGAAAATTAATCCATTAGATGACGAGCGCAAGAAGTTTAAAAATATTCCGCAAGACGAAATTAGCGATGTAAAGAGCGCCACCGAGTATATTTTTAAAAATTTCAACATTGATTTTAAGCAGAAGGAAAATTTGAGTTCGACAAAAATTTATGAAATGATGGACTCTTTCCGCAAAAATGGTGATTTGTATGAGCGAGTAGACGGGGCAGATTTCATTGAGTCGTTTAGGCAGATTGACGAAAGCGCAAGGCATTTTGATGAATTTGTCCGCAGTAACGCCACAATCGGTGATTTAAATAAAAAAGATAAAAGAGAGTTTTAGGACTCTTTTTTGTTTTGAAAAAATAAAAAAATGTGATATAATAATTTTTATTCTAACAAAAAATAATTCGAAAGGCTAAAAATTTAAAAAAGTTGGCAATATTTTGAAAATTTCCTTTTTGCGCAGAGTTTGTTTTAAATTTCATAATATAGTGCAAAAGGGGAGAAAGTTTTTTTCTAATTTTTTATTGCAAAAAGGAGTAAATAAAGTGGAAAATTACGCTAATGTTGTTAAATTTATGGCAAAACTCGCGCGCGATGCCGAAAAAATCATAAATAAGAACAAGGTTTATAAAATTATGGATAAAGGGGCGCGCGATGTTGTTACTGACCTAGACTTAATGATTGAGCGCCACTGCATAGACGAGATTAACAAGCATTATCCAAACGCAAGTATTGTGAGTGAGGAGTACAACAGCGACCAAGCCATTTCTAACACTTGCTTTACAATCGACCCAATAGACGGTACGAAAAATTTTTCGCACGGGCTTCCGTTTTGGGGGATACAGTTATCATATTTTGAAAACGGGGACACGGTGGCGAGCGTGATATATTTACCAGAGTTTAAAATTTTTATCGAGTCGGCAAAAGGTATGGGGACGCTCGTAAACGGCGAAAAAGCCGAGTTTTTAAAGACGGACTTAGAGCATTCGATGTGGCTAATAGACGGCAACGAGCCTAGGCACTTGCTTTGGGATGCGTTGTTTAAAACTAGTCAAGGGGTGCGTAGCCTTGGGACTTCGGTCGCAAGTTATGCTTTTTTGCTCGCGGGAAAGGTGAATGCGGTGGTGAATAAAAAGGCGTATCCGTGGGATGTTTTCCCAGGTTATTTTGCGTGCCAAAACGCAGGGCTGTACTGCACAATTTTAAATAATGGTATACAAATCGCGACCACGAGTCAGGAACTTCTTGATTTCGCTAAAAGCAAACTCGATGTGCCAATCGTTTACGAAAACACAAAAATCGCTATGTTAATGAAAAACAATGAGAGCAAAAATTAATTTTTTGTTTTTTTTGTAGAGTTTTTGTTTTTGTTAGATTTTGGCAAAAATTTTTGCTAGCGCAAAATCTTTTTGCACAGAAACAAAATAAATATATATTTATCCTTAATTCCTAATTACTAATTCCTAATTATTTTATTTTTTCCGCTACGCGCGGTGCGGTGCGAAGGCGCACTCCCAATAGCGCATAAATGCGCGGAAGTCCGTAAATATTATTACATTTCTTTATTTTGTTAATTTTAAATTAAAAGAAAGTTTATTTAACTATAAATTGTTTGCGCGCTAGCGCACATTAACTGCTAATTGCTAATTGCTAATTTGAGCGTTAGCGAATAAGATTGCTCATTGCTAATTCTCGCTTTGCGTAGTATATTGCTAACTGCTAATTCACGCAAAGCGAGTAAATTTATTTACAAATTCTATTTATAATGATATAATAGAAGTTATGAAATACGAAGTAACGAATGACAAAATAATACTCACTGATGCGGACACATTTACCCCTGACGGCGTGCTTGCGAGCGGGCAAGTTTTTCGCTATGGTCACGAAAAAGATGGCACTTGGTGGGTGATTTCTGGGGATAATATTGCTAAAATTTGCGAGATAACCCCCAAAAATTACGAAATTTGCACAACAAATCCAAAATTCTTTGCAAATTATTTTGATTTTGGCACAAATTATGATATGATACTATCAAGGCTGGAGAAATTTGAGATATTGCAACCCGCTCTCGCTTATGGGCGTGGTGTTAGACTGCTTCGCCAACCGCTAGCCGAGGTCATTATAAACTTTATCATTTCGGCAAACAACAACATTCCGCGAATACAGGGAAGCGTTGAGAAAATCGCGAGAAAGTTTGGTAAAAAGATGCCGTGGGGGTACGCTTTTCCAACTTTAAAAGAGTTGAGCCACGCGACAGTCGATGATTTTGTTTCGGCTGGTTGTGGTTACCGCGCGCCGTATTTGGTAGACACGATTTCAAGACTTAATACGACTGATTTTCTTGACGAAGTAAAAGAGTTAGATACTCTAAACGCTCGGGAAAAATTGCTGACGCTAAAAGGTGTTGGGCCTAAGGTGGCGGACTGCATTCTTTTATTCGGGCTAAATAAGTATGATGTTTTCCCTGTGGACACTTGGATTGATAAGGTTTACCACGAGGACTTTAAAGGCACGGAAACGAACCGCAACAAAATTGCGAAGTACTTTGTGGACACTTTCAAATTAGACAGTGGTTACTGCCAGCAATATCTCTTTTACTACAAGCGTTATTTAAGCAGAAAGTAAATTTTGGAGGAAAAAATTATGCAAATTGCACTTTTAATCGACATAGACAACGCAAAAGTTAGTTTAAATGTCTTTAAGGACATTATCGAACAGGTGAGTAAGGTGGGGAAACTCGCGTACTGCAAGGTGTACGGCTTTAACGAGCGCAAGCACATTCGTTTTGATGAAGTAATCGAAAAATACGGTTTTGAAAGCACCCCAACAATGCGCTATAAAAAGCGCGCAAAGTCGCAACTCGACACGCGAATCATTATTGACGCTGTTAATTTAGTACACACAAAGCCATTTATTGACGCGTTCGCAATCGTAGCGGGGGACGGCGACCTTGTGCCACTTCTTTCGTTCTTGCGTGCAAACAACAAGCAACTTTTGACCGTTGCCACCGAAACGACAGACGGTAACGACCATATGTACGACCAAAAAATCACTTTGAGCGTACATTATGCAAAGCCGAGCAAACTATCTAAAAAGGAACTTTCGGACCGCTTGCGCAACATTAGTGAGCGTTCGAGCGCTGCGATGAGCGATGACGCTTCGGCTATGAAAGAAAGACAAGAGTTGATAAGCGAAATCGAGGAAATTCTCGCGTCAAAAGGTGATGATATTGACGAGGAGGAAGAGGACCTTTACAGCAGTCTTGAAGATTTGCTTTCAATTTTGAAATAGAAAAGTACGGAAAAAGCACTATAATTCTGCGTAAAATAAAAAGTAGCACCTTTTTTGGTGCTTTTTTGTTATGCGTAGGGCTTTATATAAAGTATAAGCATTTTTATTACCGAAACTTGCGCTGTTTGCTTGATGATATTTAAATTTTGGAAAGAAAGGGAAGTGCTTTTAAGGCTTTTTTAGTTTGAACAATCGTGTTCAACTCCTGCACACCGTTCGATATTTCTATTATCCTATCATTTTAATTTTTATGTTAAATATTGTCTTTTTTTGTCTAAAACATTGCTTTTTATAAAATAAAATGATATATTTATTTCGTACAAATGAAAAGGTCATAAAAGTACAAAAGAAAATTACAATTTTATTTTACATTTTTACAAAAGAAAAAGCGCAGGGGAAACCCTGCGCCTTTTTTCGCTATCGCTCGAATTTTAAATTTTGAATTAGGAAATTTGAATTAAGGGGCGCTAGCGCGCGAAGCTTTAAAGAAAATGAAAACCTTTTTTAACTAGCATAATTTAGCATTAACATAAAAAAGCAAAGAAATTGTATTTACGGACTTCCGCGTATGCTTGCATACGCTATTGAGCCTGCGGGGGCTCTATCCCCGCCCTGCACGGAGTGCAAAAAATAATGCGAAGCATTTTGTTTTATGTGCAAAAAGATTTTGCTACCAGCAAAAATTTTTGCTAAATATCATAAAATTAAAACAAAATTTAAAATTTAAAAAGCGGAGCGTAATTACTGCTTCGCTTGTTATTTTGTTTCAATTACAACAGGGACTTTAAAGCGCTTTAAGGCGATGCGAATGATGTCGTATATCCAATACACAAAAATTAGCGCGCCCATCATTGCAATAAAAATCGAGAGTATTTGCAGGTTTCCCGTAAACACAGGTATTCCGCCACCGCCGAGAGTTATTCCTGAGATTGTAAAAAAGAGCACAAAAACTGTCCAGCCGATTAGAAAAATTAGCCCTGGGACATAGCGCCTAACATAAAAGTAGTGCGCGCCAAAAAGCCCTAGGAATATACACCACAATAGCGTATGTAACCAGTTTAGGTCTTTTGGCCAATAGGTAATGTATACAACTTTTTCGGGCTGATATTCGGCGCGGGCTTTTTTTACTGCCTGAAAACTCGCTGTCTGGATTTGAGATAAGCGCGTTCCACATTTTAGGCAAATGCCCGCTTGTTTATTCATTCTTGCACCACAGTTTGGACAGCGCATTGGGGGACTCCTTTTGTCGCTTTCGCTCCAATTTTGAATTTTGAATTAGGAATTTTGAATTAAGGATGAAATTATCTAAATAATATTAATTTAATACCCAGCATTAACTGATAATTCTTGCGAAGCAAGTAGGCTTGCGCGCACGCGCACAACAACTGCTAATTGCTAATTGCTAATTACAACTTCGTTGTTAAGAATTGTTTTTTAAAAGATTTTTGATTTACAACGAAGTTGTTTTATTTATCGCTCATTAGACGGGCGAGGTCGATGACGCGGTTTGAGTAACCCCATTCGTTATCGTACCAAGCAACGACTTTTACGAATGTTTCGTTGAGCATTATTCCAGCGCCTGCGTCAAAAATTGAACTACGGTAATCGCCGTTAAAGTCGCTAGAAACAACGGCTCTGTCTTCGTAGCCTAAAATTCCTTCCAATTCGTTTTTGCTTGCTTTTTTCATAGCCAAACAAATTTTTTCGTAAGTTGTTGGCTTTTTAAGGCGAACGGTTAAGTCGACACAGGAAACATTTACTGTTGGCACTCTAAAAGACATTCCGGTTAGTTTGCCTTTAAGTTCGGGAATAACGACACCGATTAATTTAGCCGCCCCCGTGCTACTAGGGATAATATTAAAGCCAGCCGCACGGCCACCGCGCCAGTCTTTTTTGCTAGGACCGTCTACGGTAAGTTGAGTGGCGGTCATTGCGTGAATAGTGCTCATAAGCCCTTCCTCGATGCCGAAATTGTCGTTTAGCACTTTTACAATCGGTGCAAGGCAGTTTGTCGTACAACTTGCGTTTGATATAATGCGCATATCGGGGGAGTAGATTTCCTCGTTTACGCCCATAACGATTGTGGGAATCTCGGGGCTTTTAGCGGGAGCGGTGATGATAACTTTTTTCGCGCCACCTTGCAAGTGCAACTGCGCGCCTTCAAGTGTGGTGAATTTTCCGCTTGCTTCTACCACGATATCGCAACCGAGTTCGCCCCACGGGATGTTTTGAGGCTCTTTTTCGCTATAAAAGGGAATTTTCTTACGGTTAATTATTAGATTGTTATCCTTAAAAGACACGCTACCGTCAAACTCGCCGTGAGTTGTGTCAAGGCTGAATAGGTAGTGCGCGTACTCGGCGTCCATAAAGGGGTCGTTTATTCCTACCAGGGTAATGTCGTTTGAATAAGATGCAACGCGGGCAACGAGTCTGCCGATGCGTCCAAATCCGTTAATACCAATTTTAATGTTTGCCATTTTATTTGCTCCTTTCTTATTTTTTGTACTTTTATGTTTTATTTTATTGTTCTTTTTAGGCGAAAATATTTCCGCTACGCGAAAACATTTAAGCAAAACAAACAAAATGCTTATTCGCTACGCTCAAATTAGCAATTAGCAGGTAGCAATTAGCAATTATGGAGTTATTACTTAAATATTTAGGTATTCCTGCCTTAATTACTAATTATTTAAAGTTTTTTCCGCTACGCGCGGTGCGGGACGGTAGCCCGTCCAAGCAATAGCCTCCTTGAAGTACTCGCAAGAGTACGGAAAGTCATCCGTTTGATAAAGTAACTTGTCATAGTATGGTGTTTACGGATGCCAGCGAGTACTTTTCTTTTTTTATTATACCCAGCCTTAACTGCTAATTGCTAATTGCTAATTGCTAATTTGAAGTGCGGTTACGCACTGAAACCTTCGGTTTCTTTGCGCCTGTTTTAGTTGATTTTTTTGCGGTTGTTTTAGTAGCACTTGCTTTTTTGGTTGTTGTTTTCGTGCTTGATTTAGTCGTTTTCTTATTAGTTGTTGTTTTCTTTGCGGTGCTAGGGGATTGTGTTGCTTTTTTAGTTGTTTTGGCGCTTTCCGTTTTAGCATCGCTTGAAGTGTTTTCTGCTTTTTTAGTCGTGTTTTCGGTTTCAGCAATATTTAAAGTGTCTGTTTCGCTTTGCGCTCTTGCTTTACTTGAAGTAATTTTCGCTTTTGAAGTTGCGCTTTGTTTTGCCTTAGCGCTTGTTTTTGCGTCCTTTGTTTCGTTTTGCGCAGACTTTGTGTCATTTTCTGCGGTTTCTGTGTTATCAAGGTCTACAATCGTTTCGTCAAGATTTACTACATCAACATCGACATTTTCGCTTTCATTTTCATCAATTTCATCAGCGAAAGCGGTGTTTGGGGTAGTAATTGGTTCGTTTTCGTCAAATACAGTTTGGTATTCGCTTGCCACGACTTCGGTAATATTAATTATCGGCTCGCCAGCCAGATTTATAGCAACGGGCAGTCCTAGTCGCGTGTTGTAAATAAATTTCGCGACAACGACACAGCCGATAATTCCTAGTACAAGCCACAAAATTAGTGCGACAAGTATCCAAACGGTGTAAACGCCCGAATTGCATAGTGGGAAAACGATTGCAAGGACAAGTAGGGCAATTATATAAAATAGCGAAACGATACCAAGCGACATAAACGAATTGTTTGCGCCTTTTTGCGTAGGCGTGGGGTTGTCGTAAATGACTTTTTCGTCAAGAATGCGCGAAGTTTTGTCAGGGTCTGGGTTGACAAGCCTTAAAGCCTTACTTAAAGTTGGGTTTAAAATAATTGTATTTACCGAACGATTGTTTAAAAACAAGACGCGCGCGTCACAGCACATATCGTGCCCGCGCCCGAGTATTTTTAGCCCTAATTGATAGGTAGCGCGCCCAAGTGCGATAAACATATTTTTAAACCAATTTTCTTGTTGCTTAACAAATACCAAATCAGCGCCTTCACGGTGCTTTTCGATAATTTTCTGAATTAGAGCAAGATTGGTGTCTAGTGTCGCTAGCAAAACATCACCGTTGTCCGTATAGTCTAGTGCTGTGTAGATTTGTGTATTAATATTCGTTGTTGGCGCAGTAACTACAAGTTTTCTGTCATTTCCAGAAGCGATTTTACGGAGTTCGTCAAGGTAGGGGTAGTCTGCGTTCGCAACATACACAATTTCAAATGGTTCTTTGTACTTTGCAAGCAACGCCGAAAAGGCTAAGTCGCGCTCGGCGGGGTTGTAATTTTTGGTGTCCGCGGTAACCACGAGTGAAATCATAGTCGATACCTCTCTATTTTTCTCTTAAAAAACTACATTATACAAATAGTTTATACATATTATATTATTTTATTTGTTTTTTTTCAAATGAATTTAAGCATATATTTGTAATTTGTTTGCATTTTTAAATGAATTAGGGTAAAATTATCATACTATTTTTGATTTTGCTTAAAACTATAAAGTTTTTTAAGCGAAAGTTATGGAGGGTATTATGAGACTTAATCAATTAACAAATGAATGCGATATGCTATTAAAAGCGAAGAAAGAACACTACGCTGTCGGCGCTTTTAATTTTAGCAGTATTGAAATTATGCGTGCTATTGTAGACGCGGCGGAAATGTCGCGTTCGCCTGTAATTTTAGCACTTAGTGAAGGCGGGCTAAAATATGCCGAACCGCGCTATATAAAGCACGTTGTAGGCGTGGTAACCGAGATGACAGATATTCCAGTGGCTTTGCATTTGGACCACGGAAAGAACTTTGAAATTGTTCGCGATGTCATTGATTTAGGGTTTAATTCTGTTATGATAGACGGAAGTAGTTTGCCGTACGAGGAAAATATCGCGATTACTAAAAAAGTCGTGGAATACGCGCACAAGCACGGAGTCGTTGTCGAAGGGGAATTGGGCGTGCTTGCGGGTGTTGAGGACGATGTAAAAAGCGATGTTCACAAATACACAGACCCCGAGCAAGCAGTCGATTTTGTCAAGAAAACAGGGGTGGATAGCCTTGCAATCGCAATCGGCACAAGTCACGGCGCGTACAAGTTTACAGGGGACGCGAAGTTGCGCATCGATATTTTGGAGCAAATCAATTCGTTACTTCCCGAAGTGCCACTCGTTTTGCACGGAGCAAGTAGCGTGCCACAAAATTTTGTTAAAACTATTAACGAGTACGGCGGAAATATCGTAGGGGCAAAGGGCGTGCCCGAGGAGGAAATTCGCGAGGCTTGTAAGCACGGCATTAGCAAAGTCAACTGCGATACAGACTTGCGTCTTGCGTTTACCGCAACAATTCGCAAGTTTTTAGTAGAGAACCCAACCATTTTTGACCCCCGTAAATACTTGCAAGCCTGCAAAGACGCTATGCGCGATTTTGTGGCTGGCAAAATGAAAGATGTATTACTTAGCGCGGGGAAAGCGCACTAAAAAAGGCACAGAAGTGCCTTTTTTAAATTTTGAATTTTGAATTTTGAATTTTGAATTACGGGGCGCTAGCGCGCAAGCCTACTTGCTGACGCTCGAATTTTGAATTTTGAATTAGGAATTTTGAATTATTGCTGGGTAATTTAATTATTTGCGAACTTTGTTCGCTATTGAGCCAGCGGGGGCTTACGCGTTACACGCGAATTAGCAATTAGCAATTAGCAGGTAGCAGTTAAGGCTTAGCGCTTCGCGCAATTTTGAATTTTGAATTTTGAATTACGGACAAAATTTCTTGCTACTTATACTTATTTAATTTTACTCCGCTTTTAGAAATTTTGAAAGTATCTAAAAAATATTGATATATTATAGCCTTTAAGTTTAAAATTAAGTAAATATAAAAACAACAGTTAAAAATTTACGGACTTTCGCGTATGCTTGCATACGCTAATGACTTGTGCGGTCTACCGCACCGCTGTCCGCGTAGGACATAAATAGTAATTAGGAATTAGGAATTAGGAGTTGTGGCTGGGAATTAATTAAAATATTATTTAGAAAATAACTTCCATAATTGCTAATTGCTACCTGCTAATTGCTAATTTGAGCGTAGCGAATAAGCATTTTGTTTGTTTTGCTTAAATGTTTTCGCGTAGCGGAAATTTTTAAGCAGAAAAAGTACCAAAAATAAATAAAAACAAAAATAAAAAACAAGAACTAAAAGTGGCAAAATAATAAAATTAAAATTAAAAAATTGAAAGGTTTCAATTTTTTAATTTGTATTTCATAATCTGCGACACTATTTTTTGGAGTGAATCGTGGGGGAGTGCGTGTTGCGTATTTGCGCGCATTATAGGGGCGCGAGTAAGCAGATTTTGGAAAGTTTGGAGCAGGGTATTTTTGTTTAATTCATCGTCCATTAAGGTGAGCGCGTAGCCCTTTTTCTCAAAATACAGCGCGTTCTCGACTTGGTCGCCACGGCTTCCTTTTGATAACGGAACAATTATCATCGGCACTGATTTATTTAGTAGTTCGAATATCATATTTGAGCCACCGCGCGTGATTGCAACATCGCAAATTTCAAGAAGCACAGGCATAAATTTCGTAAACTCGATTTGGGTGTAGCCCTCGCGTTTAATTTCGCTATTTCCCTTATTTTTGCCTGTAATATGCACGATTTGGTGAGTTTTTAAAAGGGAATCAAGCGCGCTCCAAATTGTTTCGTTTAGTTTTTTCGCGCCTAAACTTCCGCCGATTATTAAAAGTAGCGGTCGGTTTAGAGCGATATTGTACATCTGGCGAACGCGGTTTTTCTCGGCTTGCGTGATTTCGCTATTTTTTAAGGGCGGTCCAACATAAAGCCCGTTGTTTAGCGTGTCCGCGGTGTCTGGGAATGTCGTTAGCACAACGCGTGCGGACTTGCTCGCGATTTTATTCGCAAGCCCTAACGAAAAGTCGCTTTCGTGCGTGATTAGGGGAATTTTTAGTTTGCGCGAAGCGAGAGCGACTGGAAGCCCTACATATCCGCCTTTTGAAAAAATGACGCACGGGTCGCTTGCAAGGAGCGCGCGTTTGGCAAGTTTTTTCGATTTCGCAAGTTGGAAGGGAATTAGCAGGTTTTTTATATCTAAACTTCGGCGAAGTTTGGTGGTTGGAATTGGAATGTACTCAACGCCGTTTAGCCCGTTTAGCATTTCGCGCTCAATTCCGTTTTCGCTTCCTATATATACAATTCTATCAAAATTCTTTTGAAGTAGGGGAATTAAATTTAAATTTGGCACGACATGCCCAGCCGTTCCGCCCCCTGTTAAAACAATCGTGTTGCTCGCCATACTCTTTACCCCCTTTAATAATAATTATATTATATGCAAGTAATTTAATTTTATAAGTAAATTATGATAAGTAGAAAAAACTATGCTTTTTAACAGTTTATCACTTTTTAATTATAGTGCTTTTTTTAGAAAAAAATAAAAAATTATAAGGCATAATTATAATATTTTTGGCAAAAATACGGGCGATTTGGGTGAAATTCTGCGAAAAAGTGGAAATTTATGCGCAAAATAATTTTCTATTTTTGAAAATTTGTGGTAAAATCAAACTGATTATGAATTAAAATTCATAAAATTAGCAATTAGCAATTAGCAATTAGCAGTTAAGGAAGGAATTTTCTAAATATAAAATTACTTTTGAAAATAACTCCTTAATTCAAAGTTCAGCCGTAAGCCGTTCACTTTGACAATTACTCTAACTATCGTCTGGCTTTCCGTATGCGTTGCATACTCCAAGGCAAAATTCCTAATTCAAAATTTAAAGCGAAGGTGACAAAGCAAAAAGTCAACAATAAGGTAATATTTAAATTAAGCATTGCTAATTTATGTTGCGCAGTTGGAAAGTTTTATTCTATTTAATGAGTGATTAGGCATTAGTAAATATTCTGGGAATTATTTAAAGATATTAATTAGATAAATTTCCTTCATTCTTTGCTAATTGCTAATTCTTGTGTAGCAAGTAAAATTAAAACGAGTTAGTAAGCAATAAATAGGATAAAATATAAATTTCATCCTTAACTGCTAACTGCTAATTGCTCATTGCTAATTTTATTTTGGACTTTGTCCAAAATAACATAAAGGGGTGTTTATTGTGGCGAAAAGTTATGATTCAAAAGATATTGTAGTATTGGAGGGCTTGGACGCGGTGCGTATGCGTCCTGGTATGTACATTGGTACGACAGGTCCAAAAGGGCTTCATCATCTGTTATGGGAGATTGTAGATAATTCGGTAGACGAAATCGCGAACGGTTACGGCGATACGATAAAAGTTACACTTGAAGAGGACGGAAGCGCGCAAGTCGAGGACAACGGGCGCGGAGTACCGGTAGACATTCACCCGCAGATGAAAGTGAGCGGTGTCGAGGTTGTGTTTACGCAGTTGCACGCGGGCGGAAAATTTAACAACGAAAACTATTCGTTCTCGGGCGGGCTACACGGTGTAGGTGCATCGGTAACGAATGCGCTTTCTCGCTGGCTAACTGTTTCCGTTTTCCGTGAAGGATACGAGTACGAGATGCAGTTTGAGAGCAAGGGGAGTGGCAATAAAATAAAAAGTGGTGTTCCTGTTGCTCCGCTTAAAAAGGTGGGCAAAACCGATAGAACAGGTACGCTTGTTCGCTTTATGCCAGACGACCGCGTTTTTGAGGATATCGTTTTTGATTTGGACACGGTATCGCGTAGACTTCGTGAGATTGCATTTTTAAATAAAGGAATACGCATTATTTTAGTAGACGAGCGCAAACTCGAAAACGGCGAACCGTTCACTCTCGAATTTAAGTATGACGGCGGACTTAGTGATTTTGTTAAATACTTAAATGAAAACAAGTCCGTTGAGCACCAAACACCGATTTACTTTGAAGCGAGCAGTGATTTAGTAAAAGTGGCTTGCGCGATGCAGTACACGAACGGTTATGTTGAAAATACTTTTAGTTATGTAAACAATATTCCAACAAGCGAGGGCGGAACTCACGAGGCAGGGCTCAAAAGTGCGATTACGCGCGCATTCACCGACCTTGGCAAGCGCAACAATCTAATAAAAGATAAAGATATTACGCTAACTGCCGAGGACTTCCGCGAAGGGCTAACCACCGTGCTTGCGATTAAGGCTAGGAATGTGCAATTTGAAGGGCAGACAAAGACGAAACTTGGAAATACCGAAATCAAGCCCGAAGTCGAGGCGCTGTGCTACCAAAAGTTGATGGAATATTTTGATAAGGGCGCGAACAAGAGCGTTTTAGAACTTGCGATTAACAAAGCAAAGAACGCGGCGAAAGTGCGTGAGGCTGCGCGCAAGGCAAAAGAGATTACGCGCGCGAAAAACAGTATTGAAAATAGCAACCTTGTAGGGAAATTGAGCAGTTGTTCTGGGAAAAAGCCCGAACTAAATGAATTGTTTATCGTGGAGGGTGATTCGGCAGGCGGGAGCGCAAAAATGGCGCGAGATAGGTCATTCCAGGCGATTTTGCCACTTCGCGGAAAACCACTTAATGCCGAGAAAAAAAGGCTTGCGCAGGTGCTAGCCAACGAGGAAATTCGCACAATTATTAGCGCACTCGGTACAGGTATCGGCGAGGACTTTAATTTGACAAACTTAAAATATCATAAGGTTATCATTTTAAGTGATGCCGACCAAGACGGTGCGCACATTCGAGCGATACTTCTAACATTCTTTTTTAGGTATATGAAAGAACTCGTGCTAAATGGCAATGTCTACATTGGACTTCCGCCACTTTACCGCGTGCAAAAACGCGATTATGTCGAATATGTGTATAGTGATGCCGAGTTGCCAGAGGTTTTAGAGCGCGTGGGGAAAGGTTATCAAATTCAGCGCTATAAAGGTTTGGGTGAAATGAACCCCGAGCAGTTGTGGGATACGACTATGGACCCGAAAACGCGTTCGCTAATGCGCGTAACCTTGGAGGACGCTGCGAATGCCGAACTTATGATTACAACGCTTATGGGGGACAATATTGAGGCTAGAAAGGCGTATATTACAGAGCACGCAAACTTTAATAAGGTGGATAATTTTGAGCCACATTAAATTTTGATCGCAGTTCAAAATGAATTAGGAATTAGGAATTAGGACTTAGGGATTGCGGAAGGAAACCTTCCAAATTAGTAATTAGTAATTAGAAATTAGTAATTAAGGCTTTACGCTTCGCCATTCGGCTACGCTTAAATTAGTAATTAGAAAATTAGGAATTAAGGATAAAAATCCTTTTAATAATAATTAGAAATATAAATCCTTTTTACAATAAATATTCGATAAGTGCAAACAGGATAGATTTGATATAGTAAAAGTACTCGCCGTAGGCATATTGAGCCAGCGGGGGCTCTATCCCCGCCCCGCACGGAGTGCATATAATTAGGAATTAGGATTTAGGAATTAAGGATGAAAATTTAAAAATTTTGTTTTATGTGCGAAAATGTTTTTTGCGAAGTCAAAAATCTTTTCGCCAAAAAGTACAAATAACAAAGCAAATAAAAATAAAAAAACAAATAACAAAGCAAACAAATTAAAATACCAAAAACAAAAAACTTTAAGGTAAATTTTTATGAAAAAAGAAAATGATAAAAACAAAGAATTAAAAGACAAAAAGTTAAATACGGGCGAGGTTGCCGAGTCTGGCGGAATAATTGAGTGCGATATGGACGAAGTGCTCCACAATAGTATGATTCCATACAGCGAGTTTGTAATTCTTGACCGCGCGCTTCCGCGTGTCGAGGACGGACTAAAACCCGTGCAACGCCGAATTTTGTACGCGATGATGGACTTGGGGCTCGACCCTGATAAGCCGTTCCGTAAGTCTGCGAGAATTGTCGGTGAATGCCTAGGTAAGTACCACCCGCACGGCGATACATCGGTTTATGACGCAATGGTCCGTATGGCACAACCGCACAATATGCGCGAGATTTTGGTGCAGGGGCACGGAAACTTTGGTAGTAATGACGGGGACTCCGCCGCTGCAATGCGTTATACCGAGGCGCGCCTTGCTCCGCTTGCGCTCGAACTTTTGCGAGATTTGGACAAAGACACGGTAAAGTGGAGCCTAAACTTTGACGACACGACAAAAGAGCCCGATATGCTCCCCGGGCGTTTTCCAAATTTGCTCGTAAACGGCGCAAGTGGAATTGCCGTTGGACTTGCTACAAACATTCCGCCACACAATTTGGCAGAAGTAATTGACGGTGTCGTTGCCTACATAGATAACCCTAAAATCACTTTAAAGCAAATGATGAAAATCATTAAAGGTCCAGACTTCCCAACGGGCGCGCTTATGACTATTGACGAACTTGCTAAGGCGTACGAAACAGGGAAGGGCAAAATTATTATGTACGCAAAGTATCACATCGAGGAAGGCAAGAACGACAAGAAAAATATAGTTATTACCGAACTTCCGTACCAGGTAAACAAGGCAAAACTATTACAAAATATCGTAGAACTTAGCGAGGAAAAGAACGGCGGACCGCTCTCATTTATATCCGAAGTCCGTGACGAGTCCGATAGAAATGGTATGCGCGCGGTCATCACTATTAAAAAAGAAGGCAATGTAAACGCAATCATAGACAACTTGCTAAAAAGCACGGATATGAAGTGTTCTTTTGCTATAAATATGGTCGCAATCGCGGGCGGAAAGCCAAAAACTCTTGGTTTAATGGAAATCATTAGTTATTATGTCGAGTACCAGCGCGAAGTTATCTTGCGTAGGAGCAAGTATGACCTCGAAGTTGCAAAAGAGCGTAGCCACATTTTAGAAGGCTTGCTTATTGCTATAAAAAATATTGACGAAGTCGTTAAAATCATTAAAAAATCGGTATCAACTGCCGATGCAAAAATGAAACTTAAAGAGCGTTTTGTCTTGTCCGAAAGGCAGGCGCAGGCGATTCTTGATTTGCGTCTAGCAAGACTAACGCACCTTGAAGTAAACAAGATTACGGACGAACTCAAAGAACTAAAAATTTTAATAGATAAATTAACAGCCATAGTAAAAAGCACCGCGCTTCAATACCAAACTGTTAAAGACGAGATTTTGGACATTAAAAAGAGATACAAAAACCCGCGCCGTACTCAAATTATAGACAAAATGGACGAAGTTGAAGTCGAAACAGTTAAGGTCGATGTGGCAGTGCCTGTAGTATTAGGCGTAACTGCCGAAGGCAATCTCAAACTCTTTGAAAGCAAGACTTTTAGTGGCGCAAGTAAAGAGTTTAAGAACGGCGGAAGCCTGTCGCAAGTGCATACGATACTACTACACACAAAGTCCGATGCGGACATTTTGGCGTTCACGAGCGCGGGATACTGTATCCGCTTTAATGTGTCCGATTTAAAGCCGAACAAATTCCGCGACAAAGGAACTTCGCCCCGCGAGATTTTCCACGATTTTGGAATGGACGAAAAAATTGTCGCGCTAATTCCAGCCGAATTTAGCGAGGACGACAACCGCAATTTGCTATTCTTTACGCGTGGCGGTATGGTAAAGAAAACTGCATTTAAAGAGTATAACGCGGTGAAAAGTTATATTCAGGCGGTTAAAATTAAGGACGATGATACTGTTATCGATGTCGAATTTGATACCGAGGGCAACGATATGATTTTTGCAACTGCGTACGGACAAGTCCTTTTTGCAACGAAAGACGATATTCCACTTCAAGGGCGTATTTCGGGCGGTGTTAAAGGTGTTAGCCTCTATGACGGCGATTACTGTGTGTTCGCTGGGCTCGCTTCAGACGAGGGCGAAATGGTCATCGTTACCGAAAATGGTGTCGCAAAACGCGTAATTCTCGCAAAAATCGACAAACTTCCTAGGTATCGTAAGGGTGTGCGCTCAATTCTATTAAATAAAGAGGATAAAATCATCTTTGCAACTTGCATTACAAATCCTGTCGATGTTATTCTTAAAACAAAAATGGAAAATGTCGGCATAAATAGTGAAAAAATCGAGATTATCCCGCGCGAAAAGAAGGGCGCGCCACTAAACAAAGTCGAAACGCCAATAACAGAAGGGTTTGTCAATAAAATTTAAAGCGCAGGCGCTTTAAATTAATTAGTAATTAGGAATTAGAAATTAGGAATTAATGTGCGCGTGCGCGCAAGCCTATGCGCATAGCGCAAATTAGGAATTAGGAATTAGTAATTAGGAATTAAGGCTTAGCGCTTTGCTTAATTTTGAATTTTGAATTAAGGACAAAATTTCTTGCTACTTATACGGTTTTTATAATTTCTCCGCTTTTAGAAATTTTGAAATATCTAAATTTATTTTTTAAAAAAATACATACTTTGAGAGTTTTACTCTCACACTATTGTTTAATTAGGAATTACGGAGTATATTATCTAAATTAAATAATATACCCAGCAATAATTCAAAATTCAAAATTCGCAATTCAAAATTTGAGCGAAGCGTGAAGTTTAAATTCGCGCTCGCGCCATAGTCTTGCATTTTCATGCTTTTTGGTGTATAATCTGCTAGACGAATTATAAGGGGCTATTTTAATGGAATTTATTATAATTCTAAATTAAAGCAAAGCAGACTGGCAAGTTGTCCCTTATTGAAAAGGAAGGAAGGTTATTTTGGCGGAGAATTATATTTTACAGGCGGACGGAACGCTTATACTAAAAGACAGCACGATGTCGCCTGAGAAGTTGGAAGGATTAGACAAAAGAAGTGTTAGAAAAATTAATTTTCCTAATGATTTTTCGGGAATAAAAAGCGAGACTTTTAAAGATTTTGTAAATTTAGAGGAAGTGGACTTGCCAAAATCTTTAACCGAGTTTGGCGAGTGCGCTTTTTTAGGGTGTACAAGTTTAAAAAGGGTGAAAATTGATTGTCCTAATTTAAAGAACATTCCCTTTGGTGCGTTTATGGGGTGCGAGAGCCTTAATAGTGTTGAGTTTGTTTCGGCGGACGGAGTAATCGAGTTGGGCGAAAGTTGTTTTGAAGGGTGCAAATCACTATCAAGTTTTGCTTGTCCTAAAAATGTGCTTATGATTATGGCTAGGGCTTTTTTCGGTTGCGAAAGTTTACAAAAAATCAAATTAAACGACAATTTACTTTTTATTGAAAGCGAAGCACTTACAAATACAAATATTCACAGCATTTTTTTGCCAAACGGCTTGCGGAAATATCATAATAGCCATTTTGATAGCATTAAACATACTTCTATTGGGATTTATACGCTTGCCGATGTTTATAACGGCGTAACCGAACTTCGAGCATACGAAAATGTGCATTTTTTTACCGAAAATGACGGTTTAAAAAGGTTAGAAACGAATAACACAAACGCTATGTTTTTAGATAGAAAAGGAAACTGCTATATATATGATTTAAGTGGCGATTTTAGGGTAATAAATGACGAGATTATCAAAAGCAAGGCGACAAAATGGAACAATTTAGATAAATTAATCGGCAATTATGATAGTTATCCAGCACTAATCGAGTGGCTAAAACTCGATAAAACTATTCCGCACTATTCACTTGTAGACAACCTATTTTTATCTGAAATTCCTTTATTTTACTGCAATAACAACGAAAAAAATTGGCGTGAAATCTCAAAAATTGCGAATATTCAAAACGATGTAAATCGAATTTCGCTTTTTGGGCTTGCGCACGCGCTAGGGGTGTTTAGTAGAGACGGAAAAGAGTCTAGCATTGCTACAAATTTTATAAAAGAGCATATTCTTGGCGTTTATAATGAAACTCAAATTCACGAAATGTTTGATTTCAACTCTAAAAACAAAAAATACAATCACGAATTTGCACAGTTTTTTATGCTGTATTTCCCTGAAAACCCTGATTTTATGGTGAAAGACGGGGTGAATTTAATGTACAGGGCGCACGATAACTTCAATAAAATTTTGAGAGATTTTCCTAATAAAAAGATAATTACGCGTCAAGACAACGAGCGCCTTACTCCAAAAATGGTAAGAGATTATTTGTTAAGCGTAAATTACCAAAATGTTACCGAAAAAACGGAAAAACTCGCTAGTTTACTAGCAAATTACGGTTATTCGCAAGACGATTTTGACGCGATTTCAAAGTGGTACTTAAAGGGAATTAGCATTCCCGATGACGAGTTAACACTTAAATGCGCTCCCGATACCGAAAAAACGAAGGTTTCGTACGAACTTCTTTCTAAAAATGACCCGCTCGGCGCTGTGCTCGGAGACATAACGAACTGTTGCCAAACTTATGGAAATTCGGCGCAGGAGTGCGTGGAGTACGGTATGACGCGAGCAAATTCGGGTTTTTTGGTGATAAAAAAAGGGGAAAGAATACTTGGGCAGGCGTGGGTGTGGTATGACGAAAAGCGCAAGCAGGTAACGTTAGACAACATCGAAGTGCCAAGCCGTGTTTTAAAAATTATCAACTCCGATAAAGTTTTGCAAGATGAGATTGTGGAGTGTTTAAAACGCGTGTGTGTAGGCTTTGATAAAGCGATGAACGATGAAACGCACTATCGCGTCAAAAAAATCACGGTCGGGGCAGGTTATAACGACTTTAATAAAATTTTGCAAGATAATTTTGATAAGGTTGACAATCCTAAATATTTAGAGGACTATAACGGTTACACTGACGCGGACGAACAGTTTTTACTAAAAAATATATTCGAGAGAACAAAGAATCTTACTCGCTCCGCGAGAATTAGCAGTTAGCAATTAGCAATTAGCAGTTATGGCTGGGTATATTATATATTTTTGATAATTCCTGCCATAATTCAAAATTCAAAATTCAAAGTTCAGCCGTGAGCCTTTCATTTTAACAATCTCTCTTACTTTCGGTTGGCTTTCCGTGTACATTATTGTACACTCCAAGGCAAAATTCAAATATTGTAAGGAAGTTTATTTATCTATAATTGCTTCGCGCGCACGCGCACAATAACTGCTAATTGCTAATTGCTCATTGCTAATTCTCGCTTTGCGTGGTAGATTGCTAACTGCTAATTGCTAATTTGAGCGTAGCGAATAAAATTCCTAATTTCTAATTACTAATTTGGAAGGTTTCCTTCCTTAATTCCTAATTCCTAATTCCTAATTTCTAATTTAGCGTAGCCAAAGGCGAAGCGTAAAGCCTTAATTCAAAATTCCTAATTCAAAGTTCAGCCGTGAGCCACTCACTTTGACAATTACTCTTACTTTCGGCTGGCTTTCCGTGTGCATTGCACACTCCAAGGCAAAATTCGAGCGTAGCGAGTAAAGTGTCACAAAAAAGAGCGGTTGCATACTATATAATGTACGGGCAAATCTTATGGAGGTAATTTGCAATGTCTTTTTTCTCTGGTATTAGGTCCGAGCAGATTCCAGGGCCAATTAATGGCAACCCAACTCGTGGTCTTTGCGAAAAGGTCTGTATTCAAGTGAAAAAGGTTTTTGATGCGTGTTTAAAGCAACAGCACATAACCAACACCCAAGTACAGTTGACGAGTTTTACGCCGGCAAACCCTACTGCGCCATTAACCTTTGTTTCGGGTCAGTCTAGTATGACAGTTGCGCCGACTTTGTCTAATCTTACTGTTACGCGTTTTGACGACCGCCCGAACTTTGCACGCATTTCTGCGACCGCCAACATACCTATTGAAATCGTGTACACTGATGCAAACAATGTCCAAGGAGTAGCAACGGGGGTAATAGCCCTTCCGCAAGATGTAGTGCTGTTTTTACCGCAGGCATCAATTATTCCTTATCAAGTAGAACTTGTGGCAAGCGCAATTATATCGGAAGCAACATTTGATGGTAGTATTGCAACGGTTGAAGGCTGTGTGATGTTGATTATTAAGATTGTGGCAGAAACTGAACTTTTGGTACCAAGTTATGGTTATTGCTTCATTCCACAATGTCAAGAGTTTTCTACAAATGTTTGTCAGGGCTTCTTTGAACTGCCATTGTTCCCGTCAACAAACCCGATTTCAAACCTTACGACAAACGAATTTTAAACCCGTAAGATTTATCTCTGCACCTTAGCGTTTGGCTAAGTAAATATATTTTAGGTAATTTTACCTTTTAGGTGTGCTTAATCTAGCACGCCTTTTTATATAAAACTAAAAATTTGGACATATTAAACATTTTAAAATAAATTATAAGTAAAGTAAATTTAGGGGTGGTTTTTTTATTATTTTATTGCTACCTTTACTAGAAAATAGGGTAGGCGAAAGAAATTTTTGAAAAGTTATTTGTTAAACCTAAAATAGTTTTTAGGCTGAAATTTTCATTGTATTTTTGCAAAATTTAACAAATTTGCCATTTTTACACAATTTTTAAGTACTATGCATAGGTATTACGCAAGTACTATGCAAACTTTATTTAGTACTATGCAATTGCTTTATTGCGTTTTAAAAGAGAAAACACTTGCAAATGAGTTGGTAAATTGGTATAATAAAACAATAAGGAATTAGCAATTAGCAATTAGCAGGTAGCAGTTAAGGAAGGAAACCTTCCAAATTAGGAATTAGGAATTAGAAATTAGGAATTGCGGAAGGTATTATATAAAATTAAATAATATACCTAGCAATAATTCAAAATTCAAAATTCCTAATTCAAAATTGGAGCGCAAGCGACAGAAGGAGTTTTTATGAAAATTTTTGCAATAGGGGATACGCACTTATCTAGCGTGGTTAAAAAGCCTATGGATATTTTTGGTCCTGGGTGGGATAACCACTTTGAGCGCATTTGTGCCGATTGGAATGAAAAGGTCGGGGACGATGACTTGGTGCTAATTCCTGGGGATATTAGTTGGGGAATGTATCTTACGGAGGCCGAGCCAGACATAAAACTTATTGGCGCATTGAAGGGTAAAAAGATTATCACGCGCGGAAATCACGATTATTGGTGGAAATCAATTTCGGCGGTGCGCTCGATTTTGCCACCTAATATGTACGCGCTCCAAAATGACGCAATTCGTTTTGATGGCGCGGTGATATGCGGTACTCGTGGCTGGACTGTGCCCGAAAAAGATTTTAAAGACGCCGATGACGAAAAAATCTACAAGCGCGAAGTTATTAGGCTCGAACTAGGACTAAAAGATTTGGACAAGTTGTTTGTCGAAGGGGATAAACGAATCGTAATGATTCACTATCCGCCGTTTAACGCAAAAATGCTCCCGTCCGATTTTACGCGCCTTTGCGAACAGTATAAAGTCGATTATGTCGTGTACGGGCATTTGCACGGAAAAAATTGCCGAGTCAAACACGAACTTGTCCAAAATGATGTAAAATACCTGCTTTGCAGTTGTGATCAGGTGAATTGTGAGTTGGTGAGCGTATGTGAAACCAACTAAAAATGCGTTAGCATACAATTCACCGCAACCAGATTGAGCGGAGCGACAATCTGCTCCTACAAAGATTGCAGGTTAGTTGAAGTTTGCAAGATATAAAAACATGCAATCTACCGCAACCAGATTGAGCGGAGCGACAATCTGCTCTTATAGAATTGTGATGGTAGAGCGTATGTGAAACCAACTAAAAATGCGTTAGCATAAAATTCACCGCAACCAGATTGAGCGAAGCGACAATCTGCTCCTACAAAGATTGCAGGTTGGTTGAAGTTTGCAAGATATAAAAACTTGCAATCTACCGCAACCAGATTGAGCGGAGCGACAATCTGCTCCTACAAAGATTGTAAACTGGTAGAAGTTTGCGAAGTTACTCGCTGGCGCGCGAATTAGCAATTAGCAGTTAAGGAAGGAAACCTTCCAAATTAGTAATTAGTAATAAGGAAGGAATATTAAAAAATATATTATTTAAGATAAATAAATTCATTAATTCCTAATTCCTAATTTCTAATTGCTAATTTGAGCGGAGCGAACGCGAACTTTGTTCGCTAATGAGCCAGCGGGGGCTCTATCCCCGCCCCGCACGGAGTGCAAAATAATTAGGAATTAGGAATTAGTAATTAGGAATTAAGGCTGAAATCTATTAGATTATAAGTATTTAAAGAAATAACTCCTTAACTGCTAATTGCTAATTGCTAATTTAAACGAGATTGGTAACAATAAAAAAGGATAAAAAATTAATTTCATCCTTAACTGCTAATTGCTAATTACTAATTGCTAATTCGCAACGAAGTTGCGTAAGGAGGTAAAAGTATGGAATTTTGTCATATTTCGGTGTTGTTGGGAGAGAGCATTGATGCCTTAAACATTAAGAGTGACGGAGTTTATATGGACGGCACTTTGGGTGGTGGCGGGCATAGTAGCGAGATTGCGAAGCGTTTGGGAGAAAATGGCCGACTCGTGATGTTCGATTTGGACGAAACTGCCATTAATTTTGCGAAAAAGCGTTTAGAGCCTTTTAACTGCCAAAAAACTTTTGTACACAACAATTTTAAAAATTTTCTTTCCGTTATGGACGATGAAAAAATCGGCGGTTTTGACGGAATTATTCTCGATTTGGGGGTGAGCAGTTACCAGATAGACACGGCTTCGCGCGGGTTTAGTTATATGCAGGACGGCGAACTTAATATGGCGATGGACGAGCACGCGCGCCTTAATGCCGAGATTGTGGTAAACGAGTATACGGAGAGCGCCCTAGAGCGAATTTTTCGTGATTACGGCGAGGAAAAATTTGCTGGTCGCATAGCAAAAGCCATAACAACTATTCGCAAAACTAAAAAAATCACGACAACAAAGGAGTTGGCGGAAATTATTACAAACGCAATTCCAGCGCGCGCGAGATTCGGTGCGGGACACCCTGCAAAACGCGTTTTTCAAGCAATTCGAATCGAGGTAAACGGCGAGTTGGAGGGCTTGAAAGAGGGACTTCTTTCGATGGTGCGCAATGGACTCAACACGGGCGGAAGGCTCGCGGTCATCACTTTCCATTCACTCGAGGATAGAATCGTGAAAGAGGCGTTCAATTTGCTCGCAAGCGACTGCATTTGCGATAAAAAATTGCCCGTTTGCGTGTGCCACCACAAAGCCGAAGTGCGCCTTGTTAGCAAAAAACCGATTCTGCCGAGCCCTGACGAACTGAAAAATAACCCGCGCTCGCATTCGGCGAAACTGCGCGTTTTAGAAAAAATTTGAAATACAAATTTTTTCTAAATTAGCAATTAGGAATTAGTAATTAGGAATTAAGGATGAAATTAATATTTTATCCTTTTTTGTTGTTTTGTTTTTTGTTGCTTTTTTACCCTTAATATTTTTAGAACATATGTTCGTTAGTACGAATAAAGCATTAACTTATAATTTAAGCACATTAAAGACTATGTCAATTAATAAAATAATTATAATACAATGAGAGTTTTACTCTCATGATATATCCTTGATTTTTTAGTTGTTGTATTTCAATAATCGCTTGTTATAGTACTTTGAGAGTTTTACTCTCATTGCTTTTGTTTAATTAGGAATTAAGGAAGGAAACCTTCCAAATTAATAATTAGAAATTAGGAATTAGTAATTGTGGCTGGATATAAAATTAATATTTAATTAAATATTACTTCCTTTGCACGCAATATATAAACTTCCTTTTTGTTACTTTTTTGCTCTTGAAATATTTTAGAACATTTGTTCGTTGGTACAATTAAGTTATACACTTTTTTAACAAGTGTTTTTTATTTGCTGGTTATGTTTGCTCTATTTATTAATTTATTAAATAATTTGTTAAATAAAATGATTTATTATATTGTTCTCTAAATAATATAAATAGATGATTATATATAAGAAAGTTAATATTCAAGATAATAACTCCGCAATTCCTAATTCCTAATTTCTAATTCCTAATTTTAAAAATTTTTTTATTTGCAGAAAAATTTTTGTTCATTTTATTTGGAGATTTGCGAAAAAAATTATATAATATATGTAATTAGAAGTGTATTCTAGTTAGTTTTTTAAATTATTTTGCTAACTCTAATCATTATTTAGGAAAAATTTCGTTGGCACTTAAAAAGCAAAGAAGTAAAAGGCGACTAAAAATTGATAGCACTTTAAAAGCAAAGAAGTAAAAGGGAAATTGTTAGCACTTAAAAACAATAAGTTAAGACTTTGTGATATTTGCGAAGGGGGGTGAGTATACTACTATGTCTAATTATGATGATGACAGGACGACTACCATTGAAAAGCCGAAAACTACGATTTTAGATTTGATTGACGAGAGGGTGCAAGAAAACACCGAAGTTGAGAAAAGGGCGGAGAGAGAGCAACAGAGCGCGAGCCGTACGGAAAGTGAGCCACAAAGTATAAACAAGACGGAAATTGAGCGCGAAGTTGACCGTTTTGACAATTCGCACACGGCGGTAAATTTAAATTCTGCCTATGATGCGATTGACCGAGCCACATATTATAAGGCGCAAAACACGGTTTCTACTACACAAAAAAGGGTGGACACGGTAAACAATCCATTTTTTGGCGACCCCGAAGTGCTTTCGCGTATGCGTGAAAAGAAAAAGCCGACATACCGCGATGTTGTTGAGATGCCTACCGAACAGCCGACACTTGAAATCAAGGCGGACAAAGCGCCAGACAATACGGTTTCAAAGACGAAAAGCGTATCCACGCGCAAAATTATGTGGTATAGCGTTGGCGCGGTTTGTATTGTTTTGCTCCTAACTTTGATAATTTGCAATATTTTCTCGTTAGGGGCGGTGAATCGTGAAATCAGCGATGCTACAAGCGGAATAATTGTGCAAGAGCAGGAGTTAGCCGACCTTAACGGAAGTATTACTAACGAGTCTGGGCAGATTCCCGAAGGTATGGAGAATGCGGGCGCGGGCGGAAGTATTAATGTTGCACCCGAAGTGCCGACTGACATTACAACGAGCGACAATGTTTTCAATAAAATAACTGATTTTTTCTCGTACTTGTTTGGTAGGTAGTCCATAGGGGGTTCGATGAAACAAAAACAAGAGTACACGATTACGAGATTACAAAAGAGACTATTATGCGTTTTAGGTATAATAGCCTTTCTTTTTTTAGTCGTGATTGGCAAACTTTTTGTAGTGCAGATTATAAGTGGGCAAAAATTACAGATGCGCGCCATTGACCAGTGGACGCGAGATTTGACGCTTTCGGGGCTTCGTGGCAAAATTTTAGACACGAACGGGCAAGTGCTGGCATCGAGTTATACTAGTTATAATGTCTATGTGCGCGCGAGTAATGTGAAAGACGCGGAAAAAGTAGCGAGTTTGCTATCAAGCACACTAGGGGTGGAGTATGACGAAGTTTACCGCCTTGCCACCAAAACGGACATTTCGGAAAGTTTAGTAAAGGCGCAAGTCGACATTGACACCGCAAAAAGTATAATTAATGCCAACATTGACGGAATTTACCTAGGGGAAACGAGCACTCGGCAATATCCGTACGGTGATATGTTAACGAGTGTATTAGGTTTCACTACTATTGATAATGTTGGGCAAGCGGGGCTAGAGGCGTACTACAACAATTTTTTAACAGGGCAGGACGGAGTGGCACTCACCGAAAGCACGATTACGGGGCTAGAACTCAGTAACGCGACAACAAGTTTCGTGGCTGGTATCCCTGGGTGCGATGTAACTCTAACCATTGACGCCGAAATTCAAGAAATTCTCGAATCGGTGTCCGCGCGAGCATTATTAGAACACGAGGCGAAGGGCGTAACTGCGATTATGATGGACGCGACTAATGGTGCGATTTTGGGAATGGTGTCTAAGCCTAGTTTTGACCTAAACAACCCGCCACGCGATGATGTGGAGAAGTTGCTTGAATATAGTAAGAATGTAAACATTGTAGACATTTACGAGCCTGGAAGTACTTTTAAACTTTTCACCCTTGCTAGCGCTTTAAGTGAGAATAAAACGAGCCTAGACGAAAAATTTTACGACCCTGGCTACCGAGTTGTTGACGGTGAGAGAATTAAGTGCTGGCGCACGAACGGACACGGTTCGCAGACGCTTGTTGAGGGACTTTGTAACAGTTGTAACAGCGTTTTTATGGACCTAGGGCTTAGGCTCGGCGTTGATACGCTTTATAGTTATCTAACTCGTTTTGGGATAGGCAGTGCGACAGGTGTAGACTTTGCAGGCGAGAGTGCGGGAATTATGATGAATAGCGAGAGCGTAAAAAATGTCGACCTTGCGCGTATTTCGTTTGGGCAGGCGATTGCTGTTACTCCGCTACAAATGATAACAGGCGTTTGTGCGCTTCTAAATGGCACTCTTTACGAACCGCATTTTATCAAGTCTATCACGACTCCAGACGGCGAAACGAAGGAGTTTGGCGCGGTGGCTAAAAGTAGAGTAGTTAGCGAGAGTGTAAGTAGCACGATTGCAAGTCTTATGGAGCAAGTAGTAAGCACGAAGGGGCTATATAGTTTCGTGCCTGGCTACCGAATCGGTGGAAAGACTGGGACTGCGCAAAAGTACGAAAACGGACACGTGGCGAGCGGAAAGTATGTTTCAAGTTTCGTGGGGTGCTATCCCGTTGAAAACCCTAAATATGTCTTGCTTTTTTGCGTGAATGAGCCTGGAACAGCGGTTTATTACGGAAGTTTAGTCGCCGCCCCCTATGCAAAGGAGATTTACAGCGGGCTATTTAATTATCTAAATATCGCACCAACGAATTTAACCGAGGATTTAGAAAAATTGCAACCGAATATCGAAGTGCCAAACCTAGTTGGACTTTCAGTTACCGAGGCGGTTAGCCTAATTAAAAAAATGAAGTTGGAATACGAAATAGACGGCGAGGGCGGAACGGTGTTGTGGCAAAGTGTACCAGCAGGGGAATTGCTGTTTGAGGGGGGAATTGTTTTTATTAAAACTTGAAAAGTTTTAATAAAAAATTAGCAATTAGCAGTTAATGTGCGCGTGCGCGCGAAGCTTTTTAATAGATAAATAAACTTCCTTTTTTAATTAATCAAAAACAAAATAAAGTAAAGCAATATTATTTACGGACTTTCGCGTATGCTTGCATACGCTAATGAGCCAGCGGGGGCTTACGCGTTGCACGCGAATTAGCAATTAGCAATTAGCAGTTATGGCTGGGTATAGTAAAAAAAGAAAAGCAATAATATTTACGGACTTTCGCGTATGCTTGCATACGCTAATGACTTGTGCGGTCTACCGCACCGCTGTCCGCGTAGGACAAAAAATAAAATAATTAATAATTAGTAATTAGGAATTGTGGTTGAAATTAATAAATTATTATTTAGGAAATAACTTCCTTAACTGCTAATTGCTAATTGCTAATTGCTAATTTTGAAAAAAATATTTTCATATCATAAGATTAAAAGGAGATAATGGGGTGAAGTTAGAGCAGATTTTAAAGGGAATTGATTTAGCAGATTTTGGCGGAATTAATGCTGGCGGAAAAGATTTTGGGGAATTAGAGATAAACAAGATTGAGATAGACAGTAACAAGGTGAGGCAGGGTGATGTTTTCGTGTGCTTGAAAGGGGAAAAGGCGGACGGGCACGACTTCGCGCGGACTGCACAAGATAAGGGGGCGCGCGCCGTTGTTGTCGAGCGAAAAATCGATGGGCTGGAAATTCCGCAAATTGTCGTGGGCGAAACGCGTTCGGCATTGAGCAAAATGGCGGTGAATTATTTCGGCAACCCTCGGCAAAATTTTAGACTAATCGGCATAACGGGGACAAACGGCAAAACGACCACAACTTATATGATTAAGTCCATTTTAGAGAGCGCGGGGCAGAAAGTTGGGCTAATCGGCACGCTCGGTTACTTTATCGGCGAAAACCATTTTGAAAGTAACCTTACAACTCCAGACCCCCTCGAATTACAGCGAATTTTTAGGGAAATGGCGGATAGTAAAGTCGATACAGTCGTTATGGAAGTGAGCGCGCACGCGATTGCACTAAACAAACTCGCTGGCGTCCGCTTCGATGTCGGCGTGCTTACAAATGTTACGCAAGACCACTTGGACTTTTTCGGCACTTTCGAAAATTACCGAGATACAAAATCGAAATTTTTAAAGCCTAAATACTGCACGATAACCATTGTGAACGCCGATGATAGCCTTGGGCAAGATATAGTTATCGCTATGCAAAATATACAAAAAAGTAATTTTTGTGTTGTAAGTTACGGCATAAATTCGCCAGCGGACAATTTTGCAACCGCCATAAAGTACGACCTTAACGGCACGCACTATTTTTTGAATATTGACGACAATCTTATATGCATAAATACGCGACTTATTGGGGAATTTAATATATATAACGCACTTGCATCGGCTTCTGCTTGCTACTCGGTGGGCGTAAGTTTGGAAGCGATAAAAGAGGGGCTAAATAGTATGGACTTCGTGCCTGGGCGCATAAATATTATTAGGCTAAACAACGGCGCAGGGGTTGTAATCGACTACGCGCACACGCCAGACGGACTGGAAAATATCCTTTCAACTATGCGTAAAATAACGAAAGGCAGGCTGATTTCAGTATTCGGCTGTGGCGGAAATAGGGATACAAGTAAACGCGCGATTATGGGGGAAATTAGCGAAAATGTTGCCGATTTTACCGTGCTAACAAGCGACAACCCGCGACTCGAAAAGCCCGAAAGCATTATTTTAGACATCGAAAAAGGAATGAGTAAGTCTAGCCACATTTCGATTCCAGACCGCAAGCAAGCCATATTCTACGCGCTTGAAAGGCTAAATAGTGGCGATGTGGCGGTGATTGCTGGCAAAGGCGCGGAAGATTATCTCGATATTATGGGCAAAAAAGTGCATTATTCGGACTTTGAAACGGTGCAAGAATTTAGAGAAAGGAGCAACGAAAGTAAACGATGCTAACGATTTTGCTTGTCTTTTTGGTTACATTCGCCTTTGGCGCTGTGCTGGGGCCACTTGTTATAAAAATGGCTAAAAAAGTGGGCGCTAGGCAAGAAATTTTACAGTATGTAACCGCGCATAAGGGAAAACAAGGCACTCCAACGATGGGCGGGCTGATTTTTATACTGCCGATAATAACCGTGCCCTTGTTTTTCGCGAGTGGACAAGCAAGTATTTTGTACGTGGCAATCGGTGTCTTTTTTAGTTACGCGTTGCTCGGCTTTTTAGACGATTTTATAAAGGTGCATACGCACAAAAACTTAGGACTGCGCGCATACCAAAAGGCGCTCGGGCAGTTGGGAATTGCGGTGATTGTAGCGATTTATGTGTACACAAATACCGATATCGGCACGATTTTAAATACTCCGTGGGGCGAACTAGACTTGTCGTGGGGAATTATTCCGCTTATTATTTTCGTATTTCTTGCGATGACGAACTCGGCAAACCTAACAGACGGACTAGACGGGCTCGCGGGCTGGACAAGTTTTGTAATGCTCGCCTTTTTAACGGTGATTTTGTGCGTTTCTAACCAAAGTTATATAAGCGAAGGCGGAAGTCTTGGGCTTTCAAGCGAAATTAATAATTTAGCATTATTAGGCGCGAGCGCAAGTGGGGGCGTCCTTGCCTTTTTGATGTACAATAGTTACCCTGCAAAAATTTTTATGGGGGACACAGGCTCGCTAGCGTTGGGCGGACTAATTACTTGTCTAGCGGTTTTCTCTCGCGAAACGCTAATTTTACCAATTTTGTGCATAGTTTTTGTGGTAAGTGCGGTAAGTGTAATTATTCAAGTGCTCCACTTTAAGCGCACGAAAAGGCGAATTTTCTTAATGGCGCCCCTCCATCATCATTTTGAGAAAAAAGGTGTGAATGAAAGTAAAATTGTCGCCATATATATAATTGTAACAATTTTGGCGGGCGTCATTAGTGCGATGCTCGTTATCTAAGGGGGGCGAATGGAAAAGTTTTTAGTCGTGGGACTTGGTTCTAGCGGAGTAAGTGTAACTAATTTTTTAGTGAAAAATAATGAGTATACAGCAGTATTTGATAAAGAAAAGGGCAAGGCGCGTGATTTTATAGACAAAAATTTGATACCAAAAAGCGTGGAAGTCGTGGACAAACTCTGCGCAAAATCGCTTTCGGGGGTTACGAAAATAATAATTAGCCCTGGCGTTGTGCTTGATAAAAAGATAATAAACATTATTAAAGAAAAAGGAATCGAAATAGAGGGCGAACTTGCGTATTCTAGCCGATTTTGTCCTGCGCCGATTTACGCAATCACGGGAACGAACGGAAAAACGACCACAGCCACTTTTTTAGCGCAAATTTTAAAGTACGCAAAAAAGAAAACTTGGGCGCTCGGTAACATCGGTACGCCGTTTAGTAGCGTTGTGGACAAAATCGCGCTGAAAGATAGCGTTGTGTGCGAAGTGAGTAGTTTTCAACTCGAAAATTCGGCAGGCTTTTCGCCATACGCGGTGGGGATAACGAACATCGAGCCCGACCATTTAGACCGATACAAGACTTTTGATAACTATCTCGATGCCAAAAAGATAATTTTAAGTCGCGTGGGAGAAGGCAGGGTTTTCTTAAATTTTGATGACTACATTACCCGCACGCTAGGAGAAAACAAGACAAACTGCGAGTATTTTAGTACGGGCGAACTTCCGCGCGGTTTTAACGGCTTTTTTTTGCGCGATAACGAAATTTTTACGCGTAAGGGTGACGAAATAAAGCCGATTATTAATATTTCAAAATTTAAACTTGTGGGCGAGCATAACAAAAGTAACCTATTGTGCGCAGTTTCGCTTGCTTTGTATTCTGGCATTTTGCCCGAAGTAATTGAAAAGGCGGTGCGTACACTTCGAGCGCCGAAACATAGGCTCGAGTTTGTGGGGAAAATCAATGGTGCGCTTTATTATGACGACTCTAAAGCCACAAACATCGCGTCATCAAAAATGGCAGTTGACGCGTTCGGCGATAAGAAAATTTGGCTACTATTAGGCGGAAGTGATAAGGGCGAGAACTTTAAAAAATTTATCGCAAAACTACCGAACAATGTTGTTCGCCTTGTGTGTTTTGGAAAAATGGGTAAGAAAATTGCTAAAATCGCGCAAAAAGAGAAAAGGCAGGGAATTTTCTTGTGTAAAAATCTGCTTTCTGCCTTTATTTGTGCAAAACAGGGAGCGAAAAAGGACGAAATCGTGCTATTAAGCCCTGCGTGTGCGTCCTTTGATGAATTTGCAAATTTTGAGGAAAGGGGGGAATATTTCAGCGGACTTGTTAGCGAATACAAAGATATTTAATATTCCAAAAAAAGCGAACAAAGTTGAATTTTGGTATCGCGGAAAGAATAAATTTCACCTGCCACTATTTTTGCTCGTGCTAGGTATCTCGATTTTTGGAATTATAATGGTATACTCGGCGTCTAGTTATACCGCGCTCCAAAACTACGGCGACTCGATGTTTTTCGCCACTAAACAAATTATCGGCGTGGTGTTAGGGCTAGTAGCGCTATTTTTATGCTATAATATAAATTACTCGTGGCTTTCAAAAATCGGGTATGTCGCGCTCGCTGTGGGGTTTATTCTCCTTGCAATCGTCTTTATACCAGGAATCGGCATTGAGTCGTACGGAGCGAAACGGTGGATAGGGTTCGGTGCGTTCTCTTTCCAGGCAAGCGAAGTCGCGAAATTTTGCTTTATCATTTTTAGCGCTAGTTATATGGCGAGCCACAAGGACAAAATGAACACCTTTCGCGGTGCGTTGCCTGTGCTTCTCGCGGGGGCGGGAATGTGCGTGCTTATCTTATTAGAGCCGAATATGTCTATAACTATGTGCGTGGGCGCGTTAATGGTGGTGATGCTGTTGGTGGGCGGAATGCGAATTAAGCACTTGTCACTTCTCGCAATTCCAGCAATACTTCTTATTCCACTCTTAATTATAATCGAACCATATAGGCTAAATAGGTTGTTTGCATTTTTAGACCCGTGGGCGAGTCCGCAGGGCGAAGGCTTTCAGTTAATACAATCTCTATATTCGCTCGGCTCGGGCGGGTGGTTCGGCGTTGGGCTCTTTAATAGTCGCCAAAAATATAGTTTTCTGCCGTTTAGCGAAAGCGATTTCATTTTTAGCATAATAGGCGAAGAGTTGGGCTTCGTTGGGTGCATTTTGCTGATTTTAGCATTTTTGGGAGTAATTTACTTCGGCTTTAAAATCGCAATTCACGCAAAAGACCGTTTTGGGTGCTATCTCGCAACGGGAATAACAACTATTCTTACGATTCAAGTCGTCCTAAATATCGCAGTTGTTACCGGCACAATTCCACCAACTGGACTACCGCTTCCGCTCGTTTCGGCAGGAAGCACTAGTTTAATTATGTTTTTAGCGTCTTTCGGTATTTTACTAAATATACACAGACAGTCTAAAAATTTTGAACGCAAGTTCAAAATTTAATTAGCAATTAGCAATTAGCAGTTAATGGGCGCGTGCGCGCGAAGCCTACTCGCTTACGCTCCAATTTTGAATTTTGAATTAGAAATTTTGAATTAAGGAGTTATTTCCAAAAATAATTTTATATTTAGAAAATACCTTCCTTAACTGCTAATTGCTAATTGCTAATTGCTAATTAATAATTAGTGTCCTACGGCACTAATTATTTAGTTTTTTTCCTACAAATATTGACATTTTATTTGAAAAATGGTACAATATAACTATAATAAAAGAAAAAAGGGAGAATTTTTTATGGCAGAACCAAACCAACCATTGACCGATGCAGAAAGAGTTGCTATGGCGAATGCTAATCCACCTCGCGACCGTAATCGTTATGCAACGGCATTATCTAATTTTGGTATGAGATTCACTTTGGCAGGCAGAGAAATGCGTGAGGCGAGCAGTGATGCTTTGAGCCAAGTCGTTCCAAAATTTTTAGGAGAAAAGGTCGTTCACGCGGTAGAGGCAGGGCGTTTTAGTGATGCGGACAAGAAAACTATGTTCCGTATTGTTATGGACCCAACCGTTAGGTCTATCGACCCAAACTATGCGCAAAACGCAATGCACTTGCGTGTGGTTCGTTTTTCACCCATACTTGACGGAATTCCAGCGGGGAGTTTTGATGGCGCTAGAAATCTTGTAGATGCTAATTTTGAAGTGCTAGAACAAGCAACCTATATCGGCGACAACGCACTTCGTGGCACTGCAATTCGTGATTTGCCACTTGATAAAATGCGCAATGTGGTAGAAATAGGAAACAGCGCTTGTGCGGACAACCCGCACCTTCGCCACGTTACATATGGACCAGACTGTGAGGTTCGTATCATTGGTGATTATGCGTGGGCAGGGTGCAAAAATCTTGTGGACCAACGCCGTGCGCGTTTTGGTGGGCGTGGAGATTTTGTGTTCCCACCAAAAACAGAAGTAATAGGAAAGGGCTGTGTCGCAGGATGTTGGAAAATTAAGAGCCTTGATATTGGTGCGAATGTTAGGGAAATTACAGGTAACCCGTTTTTGTCCGAAACGCACTGTTACAAGGGTGACACGGGCGACTTGAAACTTCGCGCGCGTTGGCACTTGTGGAGGTCGAAAATCAACATTCCAGGCGTAGACGAGACTTTAAGAGCAAAAGACTTTGAGAGTATGACGACCGACCTTGATGGACTTCGCCACATTAAGACGAAGGACTACCACTACATTCAACAAAAAGACGGTACATTTATTAAGAAAAACGCGGCGGACTATGACGCGTGGCTTAAACAAACTAAGGATGAAATCGCTAATTACCAGGTAAACGCGCAAGAATTGAGCGATTACCTAACTCAACAATTCGGCGTTGAAATCACAACTGCTATGATTGAGGCAAACAAAAACACTTTGATTAAAATCAACCAGGGCAAAGAGGTTACTTTCTCTAAGGACGGACAAACTATTACTATAAACGGACTTGCTTTTAAAGAAGTTGCTTTAAGACAGAGTAGGGATGTAGAACTTCAAGAGAAAAAGGCGAGAGAAGCCATGGGTAAACAAATGGCGGAAACCCTTCAACAATCTGGTTTCGTTGACGCATACAACCAGCAAGTTGAACAACAAAAACAAGCAGAACAGCAAAGAACTCAAGATATGGCAGACGCAATGGCAAACGCTAGCCAAGGTATGCAAGACTATTACAACAACCCTGTTGGTTACCAATTAGGCAAGAACGAAAAAGGGGAGTACGAGGTAAACGGAAAAGTTGTAGACTTGCAAGTTTACGAGGAACTCAAAGTTTTGCAAGACCGTGGCAAACCTGTTACGCAGGCGAACATTGATGCAATTCTTAGTGGCAACACGCCACCATCAAAATTAGGGCTTGATGAAGTTGTTAAGCAAGCACAAGAGGAATTTAAGAATGAAGGCCCTATTCAAAAGCCATTTAATCAAGAAGTTATCAACGAAAGATGGGTATCGCAAGACCAAATGGACGCAGTGTTTAATCCAGAGTTGACTTCAAGACCTGATATGCGTACATGGGAAGGTAGGCAACAAGCCGCCGAAGCGCAAGCGCCCGAGGCAACACCAATGGAAGCGGAAGCATTAGAAGGTGAAGTGCCACCAGTTGTACAAGAGCAAACCGAGCAACCATTAACTGCTGACGACTTCGCAAGAGCGCAAGACTTAGTGGAAAGAATGGCAGCAGGAGACACCTTAACTGATGAGGAAATAGACCTTTTAAATAGTTATATGGAATCAATTAACCCAGCAAATGTTCAAGAAAGGCTAGAGCAAGCAGCACGCAACAATGCTAGCACACGAGAGAGAAACGCAGCAACCGCATCAACTGAACGCACAGCAGGTGATGGGGGCAGAACAACGGCTTAAAAAAGTGCAACGGTTAATATAAAGTGCAAAAAAGCGCAAGCATATTGCTTGTGCTTTTTGTTATCAGTGTATCGGCAAAGTTTTTGGGTGTCCGCGTGGGTGGTGTTCGTTAATTTCGCCCTGTCTTTCTCTTTGTTTGCGCTCGATGTAATAGCGGAGCGCGAGCGCGAGTTGTTCGGGGCAACTCGTGTTGTTCTTGCATTTTATTCCGTAGCACTTGTCTATAATTTCCGCCACTGGTCGCCCTACACTAAATCGAATTAGTGCCTGCATTCCACCTGGGCAACCACCTAAAATGCGAAGGTCGGTCAAAATTCCGTTTTTGTCCACCTCAAATAAAATTTGTCTGGCACAGGTGCCATCTGGTCTATAAACTTCCATATTTTTTTTGCCCCCTTATTTTTAAGATAAAAGATTCGTGTACACAAATTCGTACATACTTGGCGCTTTGTCCGTCCAAACCTCGACAGCACGCACAGCGTCAGCCCTTGTTTGCAAGTTTATGCTAATCTCAAACATCGGCTCACTGCTCGCCGTTTCGATAATTCGCAGGGTGACAAGGTATGTACCGTCACTATTTTTGCGGAAATCGGCGACAAACTCTTGAAGCCTTTTAAAGTACATTCTGTTTGATTTGCAGAACTCGCTCATTTCCTGGCGAATATTTTCTGGGACTTCCTCGTAATAGATATCGAGCGCGCTCCTGCCTTTTGCCGAAAGCGTGTATCTTTGGCGTTGCGAATCCTCGCCGTCTGGGGTGTATATAAAGCCATCGCGAAGCAAATCGTGGAAAACGGACACGCACTCCATATAATTTATCCAGTCGTTTCGAGTCGTCAAAATGTCCAAAATAAATTGTTCGGTGAGTGGAATTTCAATCTGCTCGAGCATATAAAGAAGCATTAACTTCGTCTTAAAATCATCATTGCTAAATTCTAATTTCACAAAACTTTCTCCCTTGATAAAACGATTTTATTATACCACAATGATTTACTTTAAGCAATTAAAACTTTGTACATTTTTGTTGGAAAAAGGCATAAAATCATTTTTAATTTTTTCGCATATATGCTATAATAATGTATAATTATGCAAAAAATGGAGGCGGTTGTTGTGGAAAACGAGCAAATCAAGGCATTTTACGATGCTTGCCAGGAGTTGAAAGGCTCAAAAATTATTTTAGCGGACGCGAAAGTTAGCAAAGTGCTCCGTAGTATTGTGTCTAGTCCTACGCTTGTGGAAATCGTTGGGGACGCGCTCGTTGGCTTTAATCTTGAAAGCGAAATGAATAAATGCACGAGCGTAGACTTGGAAGGAAATCAGCACATCAATCTCCCTGCCGAGCCTTACCGCGTCATCGCCCTCGTTTTTAGCGTGCTCACCGAATTTGATACTAGGAAACTAGACTTGCAGGAGTTCGTGCACCAGTATTTTTCGGCGGAAAGTTTGGCGGAAAGTTTTCACCGTTTCAATGATGAAATGGTCGACCCGTTTTGCGAATACTTGTGCGATTGGGTGGGGTTTAAAACAAAAAAAGGGGAACAAAAGAATATGATTTTAGACGAAAGAATTCAAGACGAAAATGACGAAATTTTGGAGGAGGAGAACGAGGTGAACTCGGTCGAATCGTTGTTTGAGGACTTGAAAATTATTTTCAACCAAATTAAAGAAACTATCAAACTCGACACACACATCAAGCCCGACCGCTTCGATGACCTAAACATCACCCTAGACGCTCTCATTACCGCAATCGAACTCAAAAACTTTAAAATTTTAAACGCGCTCCTAATCAGCCTAAATAATTTGCTCGCGCCCATTAAATCAGTTAGATTTTATAATATGGAACTCCAAAATCGCTTGGCTTCGTTTTATGAGAACTATATGTAAATTACAACCTTGTTGTAATTTACAATTAGCAATTAACAATTAGCAGTCTTATTCGCTACGCTCAAATTAGCAATTAGCAATTAGCAGTTAGCAGTTAAGGCTGGGTATAATAAAAGAGTATTGTACTCGCCGAAGGCGTATTGAGCCTGCGGGGGCTCTATCCCCGCCGAACCGCGCGTAACAAAAAAAACTTTAATTAATTAGTAATTAAGGCAGGAATACCTAAATATTTAAGTAATAACTCCATAATTGCTAATTGCTACCTGCTAATTGCTAATTTGAGCGTAGCGAATAAGCATTTTGTTTTGAGTGCGAAAATGTTTTTCGCGTAGCGAAAATTTTTTCGCCTATATAAATAAACAGAACAAGATAAAAAAGTAGCAAAAAACAAAATAAAACTAAAAATACAAATAAAAAACAACAAAAACACACAAAAACTAACAATAAAGCAAATTAAAAACCTACAAAAACAAAAGCACAAATACTAAACAAACGAGCCCACTAATTATGCTTTGCGTGAATTTTTGCAGGAAAAAGACGCGTTTTTTGATACCGCACTTCGATAAAAAGGTGAGCGACTGGAAGTGAATACTAATTCCACCCCACGAGATGAGCGCGCACGCCAGGGGAATAATGACTTTTAGGCTCGCGCCCGCTTGCGACAAGTCCAAACACCCACGCGTGACTTCGAAAATCCCACTCGCTAGTCCAACAGAAAGTGACGAGTCCAGCCCCAAAAAGTTTAAAATTACGCTAAAAAATTGCGAAATTACGCTTAAAATGCCAAAATTTCCTAAAATATCAATCAAAATAAAGAAAATTGCAATGTATCCGCCGACCAATAAAATCGAAATAATCGAGTCGTACATTGTCGCAGACATAATGTCCTCGGTGTTCTTGTTAAGTACATATGGCGCTTCGAGTTTCTCCTTTTTGTACCCGTAATTGCGGTATAATAGCCCGTTAAGTAGTGCGCCGATGTAATGAGAAATCAACATTATTATTCCGCAAGTGTGGTCTAAAAACATTCCAACACCAACCGCGCCAACAATAAAAAGGGGTCCCGAAGTCGAGGCAAACGCGTTCACCCGCATAACTTGTTCGCGAGTCAGCGCGCCACTTTTGTACATCTCGCTCGCAATTTTTGCGCCGACTGGGTAGCCAGAAACTATGCTTAATAGGTAAATTATTCCGCTCGAGCCTGGGCAGTGGAATGCTTTTTGCGTAAACTTGCTAAAACGCGCGCCGAGATTGTCCACAACGTGTAGTTTAATTAGTAGCCCCGAAAAGAAAAAGAAGGGGAACAGCGCGGGGAGTACCGAATAGAGCCAAACCATTAGCCCGTTCGTGACGGACTGCATATACCTTTCGGGGTTAAGTACAAGGGCGAGCATAATAAAAACAATCAACACCGCAAGCCCGATGTACCGTATTTTTACAAACAAAACTTTCATATAGTATTTTATTTTAAAAATTTAATAAATATAACACCGCGGAGACTTAAACTAGCGGTTTATTATTTTTAATTTTGAAACAAATTTATACCTAAAAATATTATAAAAAGTTAATTTAGTTGCATAGTATCCCAATATTTTGCGAATTTATTGCATAGTACTTCAATTTTCCCAAATATATTGCATAGTACCTCATTATTTTTGTAAATTTGTTGCATAGTACCTAAAATTTCGCGAAAAAACGATGAAAATTACAGTTTTTTCACAATTTTTCGCACCTTTTAACATTTTTGGCTTAATAAATCATTTGACTTAAAACTAAACTTCGTATAATATATTATATATTAAGTACTAAAAAACGAAAATTTTTAAAGAGCAGGGGCGGTTATGAAAACAAAATTTTGGCAAAATGGTGCGAATTTTTATAGCGGCACACGCAAAAAATACAACGCTCTAATTGCAAATTGCACGAATGGAAATTTGCAATTTCAGATTGAAAATTTGCGCTATTTAGATTGGTTTCGCCGAGAGAAAAAAGGGCAAAATAAGGGCAAAAAATTTTAAATTTTCAAAAAATACATAAAAAAACGAGTTTTCCACACTTTTTTACTACTTTTCCACATCTTTTCCACAAGTTTTGGGTGGTTGTCCACATAGTTATCCACAGAAAAAGTTTTCAAACATATGTTCTAATTTTGGCTAACCTAAGGCAAAAAGGGAAGGCGAGAATTAAAGTTTTCCACATTTCCACACGCATTACTAATAATACGGCTTCTTAATAAAAAAATAAATAAAATAATAAATTATTTTTATATCCTCTCTCTTGATTTTTGGGAAAGTAAAAAAATAGTTGTTACTTATCAAATTTAAAAGCCTGCGAATTGTACTTTAAAAAGTACGCCTTTTGTTTTAATAATTTCTTAGCAAAGCACTAACTTTGCTTTTTTAATTTCGTATCGGTGATTTTTATTAAAAAGCACTGCCTTAATTTTTGTTTTGTCAAAAACTTTTTTGTTTGCTTGCTTTTATTATGCATTGTTATCGTTTATTTTATTAGTAAAAAAACACAGTCTTTTCTGCGTTGTTATTAATTGTTCAGTTGGTAAAACACTACATTTATTTTGTTTGCTTGCTTTGATTGTTTTTTTGTTAATACAAATTTTTTAAGTACCGACAATGTTATTATTTGCCTTTCATAAAATTTTAAAAAGAAAAACGCCATTTAAAACAAACGGCGTTTTTTTTATTTCGCTATTCGAGAAAGCATTTCTACTGCTATTCAAGATAGTGCTTTTTTGTTATTCGATAGAGCGTAATTTTACTAATCGAGAAAGTGTTTTTAGTTATTCAAGAAAAAGTTTTTTATCTTGATATTCATAAGAGCAATTTTTATTGTTGTTTGCGAAAGTGTAAGTTTTCTATATTTGAGTATGCTTTGTTTTTCGATAAAGCATTTTTCTACTGTTATTTAAAAAAGTGTTGTTTTTATTTTTCTACTGCTATTCGAGTGCTTGGCTTTTTTTCTTTTTGTTGTTTTGGTGAAGGGCTACCGCGATGACAATTGCCATTACGAGCGACACGCACATCAAAACAATGCCAACGATTTGAGTCGCGTTGAGCGTTCCGTCATTTAGGAAAGAACGCGGAATGTAGCCCTGCGCGGTGTCGATGACTTCGTTATTTTCGTTTAAAAGTTGGTACTCGATTTTTGCGACTCCGTCAACGGTTTCAAGAATTGCCACCATCGTGCCTTTTTTTATCGTGTCGCACTCGGTCGTTAAACCTTGGTCGCTATACACAATCGTATCAGCGCGCAGGCTCGTGTTGTACACGACTTGGTTTGGAATATCGTTATCAAATTCTACGCCAACAACGGTTCGGCTGTCGATATAGTAAACATTTTCGTCATTTTCGATTTGAACAGCGAAAAATGTCGCGCCGTTCGAGTCGGTGGGATAGGCTGGGGCAAATAAAATGGTCAAATTTTTCCCATAAGTGATTTTTTGTAAATCGGCTGTGTAATTTTCATAAAGTGCAACGCTACTCGGCAAAATGTAAAGTTTCGTGCTGGCAACCACTACGCGCGCGGTGTCGGCGGTCGTGGAATTTTCCAAAATAGTTGCATCGGTTTTTTCGATATAACCTGTGATAAAACCGCTACCATCAGGGTAATTTGTGTCCAAAATGTAGTAAAAATCGGCGTTGTCGCTTGAAAGGAGCAGGAGATTTTTCTCCGTGTCGTACTCGCTTAATCTTGTCGTAAGGCTACTGTAAAAGTACAAATTCGTGCCCGCGTTGACTTTCACCACTTCGAAAATTTGGGTGGATGCGGAAATGTCCGCCAACTCGATTGGGGCAGGTTGCGTGCTGTAATTCGTCATAAAATCTTGGTCAATATTGTCAGTCGCTCGCACAATTTGCGAACCATTTGTCGCGAAAATTGCTCCGCTCGCAAAGTCAAAAACCGCGTTTTGCGTGTAATCGTCAATTCCGGTGGTCGTGTCGTTTTTGCAAATCTCGGTGTCCGTAAGGTAGAAAATATTTCCAAGCACATCGACTGCCAACTCGCGAATTTCGGCGTTCGCCACGATATCGGTTTGGCTAGTCGTGGCGTTTTCTAAATCGATGCAGAAAATTTCCGTGCTCGCGCTGTACCAAAGTTTATTTCCATTTTCACTCGCGAAAAACCCGCCCGTGCTAAATTCCGTATCAGTAAAAAGTTCGCTTACATAATTTAAACGATAGGTGGGCGCGCTCGCGGTGACGCTGTCAAGGCGCGCAACGAAGTTGTTGAAAATTACGAAAATTTCGCCGGTCGCACTCGCGGTCAATTTTTTTTGTCCATCGGGCAAGCGAATCGGGTCGGGGGAAGTCGTATAGTATTCGGTGATGCTTGCGGGGTTGGTGTCGCCGAGCGGACTGTTAAGGTCTAGCACATAAAGGTATAAATCGGCTTTTGAGTAAACAATCAAATCTCCAACCACGACAAAATCGTCAATCGTGCCTTCGGTGTTTTCGAAAATTATCTGCGCGGTCGTTCCGTCATTTGACCAAATGTAGCGCCCGTCAGTCGCGTAGAGAATTTCGCTAGAGTAGGCAAGGTCGGTTACACTCGTTAGGCTGTCTACTCCATTCATAAACGAAATAGATTGGCGGTCAAAGGAGCGTGCGGTTGCGTTTTGCGAATAGTTCGTTTGATTTATCGCGGTGAACTCTGCATAATTGCTGTTTTTGGCGCTTAATAAAGCCGAATTTTCAATAGGTAAAGTATCATTTTTAAGGCTTAAAACGGCTCTCATCGCATTTTGCGTGCTGGTATTATTGTGAAAAATCGCGAAAATAGGGGGTAAAATCAGCAACACCCCTAAAAGCAAAATCCAAAAAATCAAAACCCGCGACTTAAATTTTCTCATAATTTCATTTCTCCACCCTATATTATAGCACATTTTAAGCCATTAGACAAAAAAATTCAATATATTTCAAAATTTTTTCGACTTTTTAATAATTGTTGACACACATTGTCAGGAATTATATTATATAATGCGAACAAATGTTCTAAAATGTACGAGAAAGTTTCGAACATTTACAGAATGTTTGCAAAAAAATCTTTCGTAAGGGGGTGCAGTGATGTCCACAAAAACAATTTTAAAAATCGGCACAACTTGAAAAATTTTAAACAAAAGAAAGACAACTTAAAAAACGAGCAAAGCAAAACAGCTTAAAAAATTTGGCCGTTTAAAAACAAACAAAGTGCAACTTAAAAATTTTTAAACAAAAGCCAACTTGAAAAACGGATGATGTGAAATTTTAAAATTTTAAAACAAAAGCCAATTTAAAACATAAGCACATTTTTATAGAAACAATAAAAAGAAGCGTGCGACTTATAAAATTTAAAATAAAAGAAACGCAACTTAAACAAAATTAAACTAAAAAATTTGCGTTTAAAAATTTTTAAGTGGTGGTTGTTGCTGATACAATTTTGTATATTCACCTTCATTCGTTAAACTTATATATTTTTCCTAAAAATTAAAGTTTTTTAAGTTGTCTATTTAAAGGGCAAAATTAATAAAATAATTGTAAAAAGTGCAAAAGCAAAAATACGAAAGATTTTTTGTAAACTGACAAATAGGGGGGATATTATGAATGATTTAATTTTAGCGAGAACAATTTTTTCGGTGTACTCTCGGCTTGACGGAGTTTTAAAGCGGTTTGACAAAACGATAAGCAGGTACTGCGCGAATAGTTATACTTTGACGCTTGACCCGTTTTACACACTTGACGGCATCGAGGGTATCATTGATATTATGGAGCAGAAAAAGCAACTTGTGACTTTAAAGTGCGTGATTGAGGAGGGGCTTGACACACTCAATCATACAGACGCGAAAATTTTAAAGCAGTATTATATAGAGGGGCTAAGTATGGGGCAGTTGGCATTTGTGCGTAATGTTGGACAGCTAACTGCGAATGCGTATTTAAGGCACGCACTTAATAAGTTTATTAAAAATTTAAGTAGCATTAATATTTCAAAAATCGATGTTGAGAATATTGTGAAAAACAATTTGCCCCTTGCGCGAATTTATAATAAGTTTTTACTCAAAACAACATCAAAAAGGAAAAAAGAATTTTTGCCAGAGCCAAAGCAACCGTACCGAATTAGGAAGTTGCGCGTGCCAAACTTTTTCTAGTTAGTAAAATATAGTGGTGGTTTTTATATTGCTACAGGATAATTCTTTACAAGTAATAAACACGGTGTATCAGCATTAAGAAATAATAAAACACAAAAGGGTAGGAAGTTGGCTAAAAATAAAAATATTTCCCGTGTCGATGTTTAAGTGTGTTCGGCAGAAAGTTTGCCAAAAACAACAATTAGTTTTATGTCGTTGCCGAAGTGCGTTCGGGTAGATGGTTGGCTAAAAATAAAAATTAGTTTTATGGTGATGTTGAAATTTGTTTAGGCAAAAGTTGGCTAATAAATAAAAATCATACCTTGTCGATGCCGAAGTGTGTTTGGGTGGGAAATTGGCTAAAAAACAAAAAATATGCTTTAAATAATGCATAATACTATGCATAATACCGTGCATAGTACTAAAAAATAGCAAATTTTTACAAATTTTTACAAAATACAAATAAATTTAGTAATTAAAAATCAAATTCATCTTTGTTGGTTTTATCTGGAAGCGAAAGTTTGTTGAGATTCGCAATTTGTCTTTTAGCGACTTTGTTTTTTCTGTTCTTTCCAGGTTTTAAAACTAACAGTAAAAGTAAAAGCGCTCGAATAGTTAAGCCGATAATTAACCAAAAGCTAGTGCCACTTTGGAGTTCGGGAGCAAGCACACCGTCAGTATTAACTTCGGCGCTCGGCTCGGTTTCGACAATTTCGGTGTTCGGCTCGAGTGGTGTAAGATTGTTAGTGAGTGGAGCATAGACATAGCCTGTTAAAATGCCTTGTTCAAAACTTGTGTATCTGCAAAAATACCAAAGGTTAGATAATTCGCTGTTGGCTTGTTCGCCTTCAATCGCGCCGAAAAATTCAATGTCGGTTGCGTTAAAAGGAATGGTGCCGATATATTCGCTACTTGTCGTAGGTTCACTGCGCAAAACTAAATTCGCAATTCCTTGCACCGAAAAAGTTTGATTTGCAAAAGGAGTGAGTGGGGTGGAGTAAACGCGTTCGACATCGTCAGCAAGCACATAGCCTGTAAAATCGCGATAGGTGACATTTAAAAATTTTTCGTCAAAAGTGCTATTGAAACGCACAAAATAGGTGGCGGGCAGGCAAAAATAAACATTGCTACTTTCCGTGCTTTCAAGCGGTGCGCGGTAAAGAATAGCGTTTTCGCTCACAATTCGATAGTAAATTTCGCCTATACTAGCATTTTCAAGATTTACAGAATTCTGTGCGGTACTTTGGCTTGAGTTTAAATTTACTAGCGGTGATGTGGTTTTGTTTTGATTGATTGCTAACGAAGTTTTAAATTGATTTGTTGATGTTGATGTTCCGCTTTGGCTTATTTGCGCTAGTGAAGTGGAAATTTCATTTACTTGCGTTGGCGAAATTTCAATTTGATTTGCTAGCGGTGATGAAGTGGCAACTTGATTTTCTAATTGCAATAAAGTTTCACTGTTACTTGCTAGCGGTGATGAAGTGATAACTTGATGGGTTGTTTCAAAATCATTAAGTGGTGATAAATTCGCACTGCCGACAAAACACGAAAGCATCAAACAAGTGACTGTTCCAAAAATAAAAAATTTACGCATATTACATTTTCTCCTATGACAATTTTACCAAAAAATTATTGTAACTACATATGCAATTATTGTTAAATTTCCAAATTTTAAACCTAATTTAGACGAAATATAAAAAAAGATACAAAATACACACTAAATAACCGTGTGTGAAAGTAATTTTTAACCTTTACGAAAACTAAATTTCTTAAAAAATTTAGTGGGTGTGGACAAAATATTTACCTTTTTCTTGGCATTGTACAAATAATCTCCAATTAGTTTGTTTTTATGATTGACCTAGTTATTTATTTTAGTGTTATTTCTTTAATTACCTAGTTTATTTTATTCTCTAATTTACTTTGTTTAACTTCTCTAATTTATTTTCATTTTCTAATTTACTTTGTTTTTAAAATTTTTATTATGTTATTCCTAATTTTTAATTAATTTTTTGTTGATTAAGTTTTCTAATTTGCAATTTGTTTTGTTAATTTTATAATTTTTAATTTAGTTTCAGTCTTTTTAATTTAAAATTTATTATTTAAACTCCTTTTATTTGTTTATATTTTGGGTGGGTTCGTAAGGTTTTAATTATTTTATATATTAAATTTTTGGTGTGGTGCGTTGTATTATGTTAAATTAAAAGGTTTTAAAAAATAATACATTTTTGCTACTCTTTAATAATTTATCAATATAACTATTGCATTATGTGATAGGGTGTTATGGCGTTTTAAAATACTATGCAAATTTAGAAACTTTTTAGGTGCTATGCAAAATTTTAAAGTATTATGCAGAATTTTGAAGTACTATGCAAGTTTTTGAAGTACTATGCAAGTTTTTAAGGTGCTATGCAATTTTATGTAAAAATATCAGTAAAAAGGAAAATTTAGCGAAAAAGCGCGTTTTTTAACAAAATTTTAAACATTTAGAGGTACTATGCAACAAATTGAACTAGTGAATAAGTTGTTAAAAATTGATAAAGAACTTAAACGGCGAAAGCAAAATGATAAATTAAGTACTTACAATGTCGGTAAAGTCCATTTAAAGCAAATGGAGTTTCATAAATGTTTAAAGCGCAATCGTTGGGTGTTCGGTGGAAACCGAAGCGGTAAATCACAATGTGGCGCAGTCGAAACTGTTTGGCTGGCGCGCGGCATCCATCCATTCCGCGAAAACAAAACTACGGAAGGTTGGGTGGTGAGCCTTACTTCACAAGTCCAGCGCGATGTGGCGCAACGAAAAATTTTGAATTATTTAAACCCCGATTGGATAGCAGATATTGTAATGCTCAATGGGCGCAAAGATTTTGCCGAAAATGGCGTTATCGATTATATTTTGGTAAAAAATGTTTTTGGGGAACTCAGCAAAATTGGTTTTAAGACTTGCGACCAGGGGCGCGAAAAATTTCAGGGAACGAGCCTTGACTATGTATGGTTTGACGAGGAACCGCCTTTTGATATTTATCTCGAATGTCGAATGCGCGTGTTTGACCGCGAAGGTTTAATTTTTGGAACGATGACTCCGCTAAAAGGGCTTACTTGGGTGTACGACAAAATTTATTTAAACGAAAATAACGACAGCGATGTCTGGTATATCGAAATGGAGTGGGCGGACAACCCGTATCTTTCAAAAAGTGAAATTGATAGCCTTTCTAAAACTTTGAGTAAAGACGAGTTGGAGGCTCGGCGCTACGGAAAATTTAACGCGTTCGGCGGGCTCGTTTATAGCGAATTTGATATTAATGTCAATGTGATTGAGCCTTTTAATGTTCCGCGCGAGTGGTTCGACAACATCAGCATCGACCCCGGACTTCACAATCCATTGAGTGCGCATTGGTACGCAGTCGACTTTGACGGCAACATTTATGTAATTGCCGAACATTACGAGGCGGGCAAAACGATTGAATACCACGCCGAAAAAATTTTGCAAAAGTCACACGCGCTCGGCTGGCCAACAGGTTTTGACGGAAAAATTTCCGCGCTTATCGATTCCGCGGCGAATCAAAAAACACTTGCAGGTCCAAAAAGCGTGAGCGAACTTTTCTACGATTACGGAATTAATGTGAATACGAATGTCAACAAAGATTTGTTTTCGGGAATTTCGCGTGTCAAAAGTTATTTAAAAAACGCGAATGGCGAAAGTCGGCTGTTCATTTTTTCGACTTGCGTCAATATGATTCGAGAAATTAAGGGCTATTTTTGGGGAAGTGCCGATGCGCCGATTAAAAAAGACGACCACGCGATGGACGAACTTCGCTACTACATAATGTCGCGCCCCGAACCGCACGCGCCCGAAAAGGAAAAGTTGAACGAAATTCAAATTCACAAAAACAAATTAATTTCGAAATTACGGCGCGAGCAAAGGAGTAGGAGGTGGAATCTTTGAGTAAATCGAGCAAATCTAAAAATATTGAAAGCGAAACCGATGTAGAAAAATTTTCTAATGACAATAAAGTAGAAAAAGATTCGAGTGATAGCGAAACGGAAAATTTTTTGTGTAAAAGTGTAGCGGGAAAAAGTGGGAGCGGTGAATTTTACCAACTTGAAATGGACGGCTCGCTATTAGATTCGGTAAAATCAAAAAGTGGCGAAAATAATTTAGAAAATGATTTTGATGGCGATTTTTCGAAAAAAATTGAAAAAACACTGCTAAAAAAGGCGTTAGGGTATACGGTGAACGAAGTCGTTGAGGAGTATGTAAACGAAAATGATACTCTGCGACTTGCGAAAAAGAAAATTACGCAAAAACACATTCCGCCTGATTTTTCGGTGGCACGCGCGTTGCTAGAAAATACCGATGATGAATATGAAAATTTAAAAAGTTTGACTGATGACCAACTTTATGCTTTGCGCGATAAATTGTTAAAAGAAATCGAACAAGAAAAATCTAACGAAATAGCAGAACAAAGCGCAAAGTAGATAATATAAATAGTTGAATATTTTAAAGCAACGAAATCAAATTTAAACTATCTAGTTCATACAAAAATATTATTTTAGCGAAATTTTTTGCGAGCATATAATGCGCAAGCAATTTTAAATAAAAATTAAAAGCAGTATTAAATTTAATTAATAAAAAGTACCAAAAATTTTAAGTTTTTTACAAATTTTAAAATATATTCGAAGCGCTAAAAATTTTTTTAGTTTAAAAAATAGAATAGCAAAACAAAATAAAAGTTTTGCAAATCAAAATAAAAAGTTTCGCAAAATTTCGACAAAAGAGATTTTTTAAAAAATTTAGCAATTCGAAAAAGGAGAAAAGCGTGAAAGTAAGTAAAACTATGCGCAAAAGCAGGTGCGCTGGTGTTATGGGGTGTATGGAGCGGGTGGAGTATGAAATCAAATTTAGCAAGTACAATATCAAACTATGCGCAAAATGTGCGCAAAAACTGATAGGCGAACTAAATAAATTTCTTGTGCCGAGGGGTACAAAATCGAAATTCAATCTTGAAAGATAGGAGAGTATATGAAAGAAATACAAAAATCAAAAGAGACGCGCGAAAAGGAACTCGTCACTTCGATTCGGGAAGATTTTGAAAAAAGAGTCGAGGAGCGAAAGCCGTTTGACGCGCAGTGGCAACTCAATCTCAATTTTGTGATGGGCAACCAGTATTGCGGAATTGGGGCGAACGACACGCTGGATGATTTCGACAAGCAATATTTTTGGCAAGAGCGCGAAGTTTACAACCACATCGCGCCGATTGTCGAAACGCGACTTTCTAAATTAGCAAAAGTCCGCCCGACTATGACGGTGTTACCTGCGAGCAGTGACGAAAACGACATCGCGAACGCGCATGTCTGCAAAGATATTCTGCAATCGGTGACCAACAAACTCGAACTCAGCGATATAATTTCGCAAGCGACCAGGTGGAGTGAAATTTGCGGAACGGCTTTTTACAAAATCACTTGGAACAATGACTCGGGCGCGCTTTTAGGGTTAACGACTCTTGGCGAAAAAATTTACGAGGGCGAAATCGACATTTCCGTTTGTTCGCCATTCGAAATTTATCCCGACAGCAATTCGAGTGAAAGTTTGGAAAATTGTCGCAGTTTGATTCACGCGCGCGCTTACAGTGTTGACGCAATCAAAAAACATTGGGGCGTTGAAGTGAAGGGCGAGGACATCGACACTTACAATTTATCAAATTCGCAAGTGGCTGGCGGGCTTGGTTACCTTTCGAAGTCGTCAAAAATTTCAAAAACGACAAAACACAATCAAGCGCTCGTCATCGAACGCTACGAAATGCCGACTGTCGACTATCCAGACGGCAGGCTTGTGATAATCGCGGGCGACAAACTTCTCTACGATGGAATTTTGCCATACAAAAATATGCAAAATGGCGAACGCGGTTTTCCTTTTGTCCGCCAAATTAGCGTTTCGCAACCCTCACTTTTTTGGGGAACGAGTATTGTCGAGCGAATTATTCCAATTCAGCGCTCATATAACGCGGTAAAAAATCGCAAGCACGAATTTTTAAATCGGCTTTGTATGGGGGTAATGTCGGTTGAGGACGGTTCGGTCGATGTTGAAAATCTTGAGGAAGAAGGTTTGAGCCCTGGAAAAATTCTTATTTACCGTCAGGGCGCACGCGCTCCGCAAATGTTGGCTTCGGCGAGCCTTCCAACTGATTTTCGTGATGAGGAAAATCGACTACTCGAGGAATTTTTGAATGTGAGTGGAGTCAGCGATATTTTTAGTTCGAACTCGTCTGCGCTCGCAAGTATGAGTGGGGTCGCGCTTCAATTACTACTCGAACAAGAGGATATGCGAATTTCCGCGAGTGGCGAATTTATAAAATATTCAATTAAAGAAATCGGGCGCCAAATTCTGCGAATGTACAAGCAATTTGCGACTTCAAAGCGTATGAGCAAATTTGTCGGTGACGGTAGCAGTCGACTATTTTATTGGGACAACAGCGAAATCACTTCGGACGACATTGTTTTTGAAACTGAAACTGAACTAGGCGAAACCGTCGCGCAAAAGCGAAGTATGGTTTTTGACCTTTTGCAAGCCGGACTTTTGCACGATGAAAATGGCAAACTTTCAAACGCGATGCGCCTAAAAGTGCTCGAAATGTTAGGTTTCGGTGTTTGGGAAGATATGCTTGACAACAATAATTTGCAAGTCGAAAAGGCGCGCCGTGAAAATATCGACTTTTTGGAGGGCAAAGAACCAGAGGTTTTGGAAATTCACGACCACGATTTGCATATTTCGGCGCACATTGCCTTTATGTTGAGTGGTGAATTTGATAAGGCGGTTAAAGAAAATAGCGCCCTTCGTGAAAAAATTTTAAAACACATTCGCACGCACAAAAAATTTAAACGACTTACTCAAATTGCCGAGCAAAATCAAATTGCACTTAATAATTCTCAAAATTCTCAAAACTAGGAGGCGAGTATGAGCGAAGTTAAAATTAATTTGCCCGAGTTTAATCTCGATGAATTGAAAGATGACGGCACAAATTTGGGGACTTTTAAATCGGTGAAAACTCTAAAAGATGCCTACGATGCTTTGCGAAAATCGTTTACGAAAAACGCAATGGAGTTGGCAAAAATAAAAAAAGAACAAGAATTAGAAAATTTTAATTCTGCTAATATCGAAAATGACGAAAGCAATTTAGATAATATTAATAACGAAAATCAAAATGAACAGGGTAGTAGTGAAGGCAAAAATTCTAATTTCAAAAATGTTGAAAGCCAAAATTTAAATAATGAAGTAAGCGTAGAAGCTAGCGGAAGTAGTAATGAAGTTAGTGTTAACGCTAGCGAAAATAGTGATGAAGGCGAAGTAGATAATGAGAAAATGCTAGAAAATTTACAAAATTTAGTCAAAAATGACTACGATTTACCTAAAAATAGCCAAAATTCGCCTAATTTAGATAATTTTAGTAAAAAGCCTAATATTCGCGCCGAACTATTCGCAAAAGTCAACGATTTCATTAAAAATAGCCACGAAAACGCCCAAAAAGAACAAGATACCCCCAATTTAAACGCGCTGAGAGCCGAGATAAATTTTGAAAACGACCAAGTAGTCGACCCTAATTCGCGCTCTGTCTCACAGCGTTTTAGCGAAGGTGAGCAAACAAGTGAAATAAATTTAGCAAAAAAAGCCGAAACAAATAATTTTAACAACTTAAATCAAAACTTTTCGAACAAGGCAAAGACCCCCGAAAAATTTCCGGACAAGGTAGTTTCGCCTGAAATTTCGGACAAGGCAATTACCCCCGAAAATCAAAACTCGCAGTCTAGTGTAGTTGACGAGATGCAAAATAATTTTAACGAAATTGACTCGGGCAAGATTTCGGACAAGGTAGTTACCCCCGAAAACTTTTCGGACAAGGCTGAGACCCCCGAAAATTTACAAAATGAAAAATCTAGCAGTTTTGCTGAGATGCTAGACCGTGCGGATTGGTCTACAAAAGTCGAAAATTTTTTCACATCGCATCCTAGTGCGCGCGAACACGCAAGCGAAATCGCCACAATTTTGGTAAAAGACAAGGCTGTTTTCGAAAGTAACAACCCCTTGATTTCGGCTTGGGTGAAAGTTTTGGAAAAAAATTCGGTGGATAACAATCCTAAAAAAATCGAAAATGAAATTCGCCGTAACCCAAACATTCGCGAAAAAATTATTGAGGAATATTTGCTTGATGTGAAAAAGAAAAAATCCGCGCCAACTTTGATTTCAAATAAAATTTCGGCTCCAACTAAAATAGCGGGAGTGCGAAAAAAAATTGAAAATATGGCACAAGCCAAAGAGTTGGCAAAAAAATTTTTTAAATAGGAGAGAAAATAATGATTACTTTGGATACTGCTCAAAATGCCTTAAAGACGATTTATCTTGAGGCAATTAGCAACCAACTTAACAATGTTGACCCCGTTTTTAGTATGATAAAACAAAGTTCGGCAGATGTTTACGGTAGAAATATCATAAAATTGGTGCCGATTGGACTAAACGGTGGTATCGGTGCTGGCGATGAAGCGGGGCAACTTCCCGCGACCGCCGACAGTCGTTATGTAAATTTCACTTCGTCACTAAAAAATTTGTACGGAACGCTTGAAATTTCCGACAAAGCCATTCGCGCTTCTCAAAATGACGAAGGCGCTTTTGTAAATCTTTTGACTGCCGAAATGGACGGCTTGCTTCAATCGAGTAAATTTAATTTAAGCCGTATGTTTTATGGAAATGGCAGTGGCGAACTTTCGACAATTTCTGCGATTGACGCGACAAACAAGACGATGACGGTTGCAAATATTAACAATTTTGCAGAAGGAATGTTGCTCGACTTTTACAACTTGAATGTTCTTGACGCTAATATGAGTGGCGTTGCAGTTTTGAAAGTCGACAGGGCGACAAGCAAAGTCTACCTTGATAAAGTTTCGACAACTTTTACTGAAACGAACAAGGCGAATTACACAATGTGCGTCCAAGGGAGTAAGGACAAAGAACTTACGGGACTTGCGACACTTTTTGACGGAGATTCCGACCTTTACGGGCTCGACCGCGATGATTATGACTTTTTAGTTCCTCTTTCGTATGAATTTGATAGCGAGGACGACACTTTTAATGCTGATTTTCTACAAATGCAAATTGACGATGTCGAAATTCGCTCAAATTACCAGCCAAATATTATTCTTTGTGGTGGCAGTATTTACTACAAAGTTATGGGATTGTTCTCAAGTTACGCGCGAAATGTTGACATCGCAAACCTAGCAGGTGGCGTAAAAAGTGTGACTTTCTGCGGAATTCCAGTATTACGCAACCGTTTTGAGAGCGCAAACAATATTATGCTTCTTAATACAAACGAGTTTACGCTTCATCAACTTTGCGATTGGGAATGGTTAACAAACAACGATGGTTCAATTTTGAAACAAAAAGAAGGTTACGCAACTTACACCGCAACTTTGGTAAAATATGCTGACCTAATTTGCAACCGCCCGAACGCGCAGGGTATTATTACAAATCTTTAATTTAAGGAGGTAAAAATTTATGATTTCTTTGTCAACGGCTGACAGCGCGCTAAAAAATGTCTATTTGGAAGTGATTTCAAATCAATTAAACAAAAATATTGACCCTTTTTACTCAAAAATCAATCAAATTACGCAAGATATTTCGGGTAATGAAATCAAAAAACTTGTTTCTGTTGGGATTAACGGCGGAATTGGCGCGGGGAGTGAAGTCGGTTCGCTTCCAACACCAAAGGAAAATAACTATCTAAGCCTAACTTCCAAACTTCGCAACCTTTACGGAACTCTTGAAATTTCGGACAAAGCCATTCGTGCGAGCAAAGATGAGGCGGGGGCTTTTGTAAATCTATTGAATGCCGAAATTGAAAATTTGCTCGAATCAAGCAAGTTTAATCTTCGCCGTATGCTTTATGGTGATGGAACAAGTTTTCTTTGCCAAATAACAATGGGTGTTGTCGGTGCTAATATCTATACAGTTAGTGACGCTTCAAATCTTGCAGTCGGTATGCGAATTACTGGTTATCAAGACGGAAGCGAAGTTTCGTTTTTGAAAAATGCGATAATTACTGATATTAATTATGTTTCAAATTCAATTACGCTAAATGTAAGTTTACCAGAGGAGTACGAACTTGAAAATATGTTTGACATTTATCTTGCTGGTTCAAAAGATAAAGAATTTATCGGTATCAAAGGTGTTTGCGATACCACGAATATCAAAACACTTTACGGAATTGAACGCTCGTCAAGTAATCTAATGAATCCAACTAGCATTACGACCACGAGTACAAACATTCCCGAACTTGTGAAAGTTGTCGATGACCTCAATCTAGGTGCTAATGCGAATGTCGACTTCATCGTTTGCGGTTACTTTTTCCGTAGATATTTCCAAAATTTATTGAGTCAAAACAAAATTAATCTCGATGTACTTAATCTTGAAGATGGCTTTAAGACAATTTCGTTTAACGGAATTCCACTTCTTGCTACTAAATTTGTAAATCTTCACACTGCATATTTCCTTGATTCTAGTGTATGGCACTTCCACCAACTTTGCGATTGGACTTGGTTAACAAACAACAAAGGTGAAGTTATAAAACAACGCGAAGGCTATCCAACGCACACTGCAACTTTGGTAAAATATTGTGACTTAATTTGCGACAGACCTAATACGATTACGCAATACAGATGGAACACAGGTGCGATTAAAAGTTAATGGCTCTAATTAAGATAAAAAACGATGCTTTTAATATTGCAGAGCGCATAAAAGCCTTAAATCCTAATTATTTTGTAGTTTTTAACACAAAAAACAACAAATTTGAAGTGCATAATACTAAGCAAACTAATACTTTTTGTATAACTTGTGATAATGGGCTAAATTATACCGTTATTCAAAAATTAAGGAAAACTAATATCGAAAATATTAAAAAATTGATGCAAGAAATTGAGGAAAATAACTTAAAACTTGAAAATGAGCAAAAAAGAGTGATTAAAGACGAAGTTTCGTATAAAGCAAAAGAAATGTTTGATTACGCAAATCATAAAAGCGGTGACTGTAACTTTGACGATTCCTACAAAACCCGTTGGGCATAATATTATAGAATTTTAATTGAAAAACAGTACTATGCACAGTACTATGCAATACTTTTAAAGTTTTTAGAAAAAGCGTGCAATTTTTACTAAAAATTTTATAAAAACTGCAAATAGTATTAAAGCAAGTGCTATTTATAAAAAAGTGTTTTAAGTAAGAATTTTTTAAATGTAAAAGCATTTTTGACCCAAACTTAATGATAAAATACCTTTTTGACTTTCTTTTATAAATATGTAACGGCAGATTTTCTATATATTAAATTAATATTTCTGCATTAATTAATAACATTGTGCTTAATTTTAAAAAGGTGGTACTTAAAGCAAAAAATTAAACAAAGGGGGGTAGGTTTATGAATGTACAAGATGTAATAAAAATTGCTTTGCCGTATTTAAACGAATTTGAGTTGTTAGAAACTACGACTCTTGGTGGCACGGATACCCCAACGGAACAACAAACGGCAAAATTAAATACATTGCTTGCTTGCGTAAACGACATTGTAGAAACGCTCGCTTTAAAATATTTTCCCCTTAAAACTGAGGAAAATATAAATAACTCGACAGGTAAAGTATTATTTTCAAGCCTAACAAAACCGCTAATTGATATAGTAAAAGTTGTAGAACGCCACGGTTTTACCGCCGATTATGCTGTTTTTCCAACATATTTTGAAACATCAAAAGGGGAAATAACTGTAATATACAATTACGCGCCCGAAACGGTAGACGCGTTTACAGATACTTTGGAAGTGACTGGTGAAAAGGTTACAGCGCGAATTGTAGCGCTCGGTGTGGTAAGCAGATACTATTTGATAAACGGAATGTACGCTGACGCGGAAGCGTGGCAAAATATGTTTGAACGCGCAATTTTAGTGTCAGCTCGACCGAAAAATATGCGTACAATACGCAAGCGTAGATGGATGTAAACTGAAAAAGAGTTGAGCAAATTTTACAAAAATTTATTTAGTTAAACTCGACTTATAGTACTATAAAGATTTAATAAAAATACAATATATAGTACTATGCATAAGTATTATGCAAACTAGATATAGTGCTTTAAATTATTATTTATTAATCTTTTATAGCACTTAAAACCCTTCGCAAAAATTCGCGTGTCAAAGAAGGAAGCGTTTAACTAATTTAATTAATAAAAGCAGGTAAAATATGATTTATAGCGAAAACATACCTAATAATACAAAATCTACGATTCGAGTTACATTATCAAATTTTTCAAATGGTATTGATACTAATACTGACGAAAATATTTTGCCACTTAATTCTGCAACTAACACTTTTAATTATGATTTTAGTTCGGGTGCGTTGCGTGACGGACTAGGAATAAAAGAACTTGTTATTAAAAACGCAACAACTGAAAAAACTATGGTAATTCCGCAAAATGTTGAAAAAATACTAAAATTTTGGCATTTTCGCCGTTATGACAGTGCTATGCAACACTTTTCGCCCTTAATGCTGATTTATTGTAATGACGGAAAAGTGTATAGCGGTAGGCTTTCGACTCTTGATACAGCGTTTTATGATATTGGTTTGACTTTTAGTACTGAACCTGTTGGAATTAACTATCGACTTGACGGCACGGACTCGTTTTTACTGTGCGTTCCTAATGAAATTGCGGTTTATGATGGAAGTTTGACACCTGATGAATATACTCAAAATGTCCCTTCAATTACTTCGGCGGCGCTTCACGCGGAAAGACTTTTTGTCACCACTGGCGGTGACGAGTCGCAACTTTGGTTTAGTGACGACTTGAATCCTACAAATTGGAATGTCAATGAATTTGACGGTGGATATATCGAACTAACTGATGAACGCGGTTGCCTTAAAAAAGTGATTGAGGCGAACAACTACCTTTACATTATTCGCGAATACGGAATTTCGCGCGTGTCAGGTTGGGGAATGCAAGATGAATTTACAGTAAAAAATCTCTACTTGACCACGGGCAAACTGTATTACAACAGCGCAGTGCTGTGCGGAAATGTGATTATGATGTTGTGTCGCGATGGAATTTATCGTTTTGATGGAAGTACTATGCAAAAATTGAACTTAGGAATCGACAAATTTTTTGAAAATTGCGAAAATGATGACGCAGTCGGCGCATTTTTAGACGGGAAATATTATCTTGCTTGCAAACTTAACTTTGGTGATGGTCGCACTATCGGTGACGAATCAAATACAAGTTTTACAAATAATGCGCTAATTGAGTATGACTTGGACAACGGAAATATTAATATTTTGCGCGGAGTTGATATAAAAAGTTTAACCGCTTTTCAAACGGAGTGGTTTAGCAAACTCGTAATTTGTGTAAATGGTGATAATGCTAGTAAACTTTACGAACTTACGCACGATGGTAAGATTGAAAATACCACCACTACTAAAATTTGGACATCGCCGTATACTGATTTAGGATATCCGCAATATCAAAAAGTGTTAAAAAATCTTTATATAAACACGGATAACGCGTTAACTGTTGAAATCAATGCGAACGGAAAAACTTACGAATATTCGTGTAGTGGGTATGGTTTGCCAGCAAAAATTCCTATAAATTTAAAAGTTAGGAAATTTAGCATAACTTTTAAGAGCGAAACGCAAAATACGAACATTTCAAGTCCACTCATTGAGGCGGAATTGTGTTAAAATACTATAAAAAAGTTAAAAAATAAAGAATTTTTCTATTAAAAATCTTTTTTTGCTACTTTTTTGGTGTGTTTTAAGTGTTTTGGAATGTTTTGTAAGAAAAGAAATTTGCTTATTTTAGATTAATTTTTTTTGAAATCTTGCAAATAAAGTCTTATTTAACTTTATTTAACGACATTATTTTATAAACAAATTATTAATTAGTTTATAAAAATTAAAAACTTTTTACTACAAAACATATTTTAAAGCGATAATTTTCACTAGAATGTATTTAATATTATTAATTTTAATAGTTAAGATTATAAATTAAAAAGTGTAACAAAAAGATTTAATAGAATGAATTTAAAAATTATAACTTCACGGATAACGCATTAATTGTTGTTTTAAAATTCCGTTTATTATTTAAAACTATTTTATTATTTGGTCTAGGGTGGGTACTTATCGAAGTAATTTAGATTTTAATCAAATTGACTTATTTACTTAAAACAAGCAAAGGGTTAGGGTCCAAATATTAAAATAGTTATAAATAAAAAGTACTTAAATAATTTATGTGTTAAAGAAAGTAAAAGCATTTTTTGCGATAAAGAAAAGTATAAAATTTTTCTTGCGTTATTTTTAAAAAAGCGGATAAATGTTTAGATAAAAGTAAGCGAAAAAATTAGAGCGAAGTAAAATGCAACTAGCCAAATTAAAAGAAAAGTTTTGATATTTATAAATTAAAGCAAAATTTAATACTCTAGTTTAAATATTCGAGATTTTTGTTTTGAGTATTCAAGGTTTTAGATATTCGCAAAAAATTTTAGGAGTGTAAAAGTGGAAAATAATTCTTTTGAAAGTTTAAAATTTCATGTTTTAGATTTAGATGAACGAGTTGATTTGTTAGACGAGCAAATTCGGTATTTGGTTAGTAGGGGGTCTTGTAAAATTGACTTTTACGAACTTGACGACCAAACTACAACAGGTGGTGAAATTGCTTTATGCAATGTTACAGAAAGTAAAGAGCAAAATGTGGCACTAATTTTATTTGTTACCGAAAGCTCCACATCAGGGCAAAGTACCAGCATAACTCACAGTTTATCGGTAAACGATGAAACTATATATAGTGAAAGTGTCAATGTAGGAGGAAGTGATACTCAAAGTATTATGATTACGAAAACTAAATTTCAAAGCGGAGTAAATAGCATTAAATACTTATCAACACTTGGTACAAATCTAAATTTAAAAGATATTTCGTTGTTAATTTTGAAAGGGAGTTAAAGTATTATATAATAATACTATGCATACAAAATACTATTGCATAATACTTAAAATTTAAGTAAAAATGGCTACAAAAATTAAAAATAAAAAATATCAAAATAAATTTAAACTACAAAAACAATTAAAAAATATCAATTATGAAATTTATATAAAACATAAAGGAGGAAGTTATGCCTACGGAAGTTACGCAAAATAACAAAAAAAGACAAAACGATATTGTAGAGAAAACCGCTGTTTCAAATTCTAATAATAGAGAGAGCGGGGTAAGTATTACTCAAACAAGCGCTAACTCTAACTCTCAAAATGTAAATAGTGGTAGTACTCAAAATTCGACATTAAATAATTCTAATGTTTCAAATTCTGTTGAAAGTAATGTAAATAATTTAAATAATGCTGGAAGTAATCAAAATGTAGTGGGTAACAATCTAAACACTAACCCTATTCAAAATAGTGCAAATTCCACCATTTTGCAAAATTCGACTATTTCAAATAATGATGTTTTGGGAAGTGCTACAAACAATCAAACTTCGACTGATTCAAATTTGCCAAATACGACAGGACCTGATATGGCGGAAGTTTTGAGAAGGCTAAACGAAATTGATGCAGAATATAGTTCCCGATACCCTGTAATGAGTGAAAGCATATATAATGGGCTTGATTATCAGTCAGTAGAAATGCCTGGGCAAAATGCCATTCGCGCGGAGGCTGAAAACGACCTTGCTAGTTACCGCGAAAATGAAATTAGCGAAATCACGCAAGACTACAACAACGACATTGCTTCACTAGATATTAGACAAAATGAAATTGAAAGTGATTTTAATGCAACGCAAAATCAACTTGAAAATGAACTAAACTATGGCGTTGCGGAAAATCAATCGCAAAATATTTCGCAAGGGCTTGGCCGTTCGAGCATCGCCACAAATACCGAACGCCGTTTTCGCGCTAGCATCGATAGCGAACTCGAAACCGCGCTAAATAAGACCAACACCGAGTTAGCCGAAATTGCCCTAAAACGCGGAATTGCCGAAAGTGAATTTCAATCAGCCATTGAAAATTTTGATATTTCGTATGCCAACAAACTCGAAAGTAGGATTAGCGAACTAAACAAGGAATATTCCAAAAAGCAGGCGGAGGCGATAGATTATAACGAGCGAATTTCGAAACAACGCGAAGCGGCGTACAACGAGTGGCGCGCTTGGGCTGACGAGCAAACTAGTAAACTTGATGCCGAAAAGGGCAGAGATAAAGCGTATTATGTTATCGAACAATTGCGCGGGTTTTCTCAAAACGAGGCGAGAGAATTTATTAGTGACCCTAACATCGTAAAATCGTTAGGGAATTGGTACGCGGCTGTTGTAGATTATATCGAAAGAGTATTGTAGGTGGAAAAAATGAGCGAAAAATTGAAAAATCGACTCAAAAATTACAGTTTCTGGGTGTCGCTCGCGAGTGCGATTCTATTATTGGTTCAAGCAATCGGCAAACCATTAGGGTTAGTTATTAATGAGGAAATTTATATGTCAATTGTAAATAGCGTGCTCGGTGTTTTTGTGGTGCTTGGAATTATATCGCACCCCGCACAAAATTTAACTAATTCTACTCAAAATACGGAAAATACAACAGAAAATACCCAAAATACAGCAGAAAGTACGGAAAATACCACGCAAATTAATAGCGAAAGCAAAGTAAATGCAACTCAAAACACTATTACTAGCACTGCAAATACCACTCTAAATACTAATTTTAGTGTAGATAATGCTTTACAAAATTCAATTACAAATGATAATAATGCTTTACAAAATACAGTTTCTGGTGTTGGAAATGATGCAATTACAAGCCTTAATAATGCTAATCAAAATGAATTTGCTGGCACCGAAAACTCCGTTCTAAATGTAGTTACTGGCACAAATACTAATTCAAGTGCAAATGATACATTATTAGGTTTTGTTAGTGCGCAAAATGGAGTAAATTTGGCGCAAAAACGCAACAATTTAGAAAATACAAATAAAATTAATGCAGAAAACGAAAGAAACTTTACTTATTCGGCTAATAAAAATGCAGGAAATTTGGGTAATGAAAATACTTTAAATTCGGGTAACGGTAATACTGTTAATTTGAGTAATGGGTATCCAGCAAAATTTAATACTAGTGATAATATTGCAAGTAATAATTTAGAGTCAAACATTAAAAATACTGCTAATAAAATTAATGAAAGCAGTTATTTAGAAAATGTGGGTACTATGCAGAACACAACGCAAGGTGCTATGCAAATGAATTCTAGCAATTTTGCTAGCATAAATACAGAAAATACTGCTACAGTTAATGACTCACAAAATTTGGCAAATTCGGTACAGAATGCAACTTTTTGTAACGAAAGTGCTCAATATAACACAGAATATACACAAAATAATAGTACTATGCACAAGTTTTTAAACAATATGGATATTAGTACTAACAATACAAATGATAGCATAGTACAAAATGCAAATTTTATAAAAAACACGCAAAATAACAATCTCGCGCAAACTTTAACTACTATTAATTCAGCAACAAATACCGCTGATTTTCAATCTCAAAATCAAAAACATTTTGGGCTAACTGATAGCGTTTTGCCTTTTGATATAAAATCAAATAGTGAGGACGCAAAAGACAACAAAAGCAGTGGCGCAGATTGTTCGAATTATTCTAATGCTATTAAAACTAATAACTTAAAAACTCTTGCAGAAATTAAATCCGAGTTGGGAATTTCGCCTAAAAATCGCTAATAAGTTGAATCTTTTTATGTGAAATTTACCTATAATTAGTTTTGAAAAAGTTTTATATAAAGTTTTTAACTCATCAAAATAACAAACAATTTAAAAAATTAAAGTTATGTGATTTTTAATGACTTTATTGTGTTTTAGTTAAACTTAAAATCTAATAAACTTTAAATTTAATAATATAATGCGTGTTTTTTATAATAAAAACGGAGTCGAGCGCAAATGCGTTCGGCTCTGTTTTAATATAAAGTAAGGGAATAATTGATAGCTTTAATGTATCTCAAAACAAAAATATTTAGTAAAATTTAACAATAAAAAATTTTGAAATTTATTTGTATTTTTTAAAAAGCCCTTAAAAAATAGAGTAAAAACACTAAAATTTATCACTTTTTCTTATAATTTCAATAAAAAAATAGCAATTTTTACATTTACACACAAAATTTCGCCTTATTAAAGACATAGTTAAAAGAGAATAAAAAGCGTCATTTCTTTTTTATAGGTAAGTTTATGAAATAAAAAAAGACATGAAACTTTGTTCTTGTCTTGGGCAACGACTTAAAAGTGTTGCTTGTCGATGTTAGGTCAAGTAGTGTAATTACTATTGACTTGTCATTGATTATTTTATGCAATAAAAACAAAAAAGTCAATATTTTTTAATGAAAAAAATTAAAATAAAGGAAAATTTATAAAAAACGAACTATTTTGTTAAATTAAGACGCATAAAAAATTTGATATAAAAGAACCACTAAAACTTTTTATCGGGTTTGCTCTTTTTGTATCATTTCGTTGTTTTCTTGATTTTCGTCAATATATGTTGCATTTTTGAGATAAAAATTATTTTCCGCATCCTTTAAAAGCATAAAAGGGTGTGCGCGCGCATAAATTGCAATTTTTTCTTTGGCAATATCATAGGCTTTGTCAAATTTGTCTAGCGCGTCATTAAAATCACGGCTGTTGCTTTTTTCGAGTTTTCGAGAAAGCGCATACATACCTACACCTAAAACAATTCCAGCACCTACACCGAGTTCGATAGAGGTTTCGGATATATTTTCGCTCCCCTTATATAAAAGCGCAATCAACGCGCCAGCAAGTATGCCAGTCGGAAGCGATACAGCAGAAATTTTTGTGTTTGTGTTCGCTTGCTTAATTCTTTCTTGATAAATTTGTTCAATTAGAGTTTTTTTGTAGTTTGAATTGTTGTATCCAAGAAAATTTCGGTGGTCGTAACCTTTGTAGCCTTCCGCAAGCATTCGGTTTATATTGTTATTATAAATTTGAATTTTTTCAAAATAATTACCACTTTGCTTGTTGCGATAATTAATTAAAACTCGCATAATCTCGCCAGAGTTGATTAACTCGAGCGTTGTTTGTTCCTCGAGGCTTTTGTTGAGTTCGTATTGAGCGATTAACTCGTTTAAAATGTCGTTCGAGATTTCTTTTTCTGTTAAATTTTTATACTTTTTTATAAGTGATTGTGTTGCCATTTATCAAGGCTTCCTTTTAAAAAATTTCAATTATTATAGCATTTTAGATTTAAAAAGTCAAATTTGGCGGATTTTAGGGCGCGGTGGAGAAAGGGCGAAAAATAATTTCGCTGTTTTTAGTGCTGTTTGTTTTGGGTGAAAAATGCGTTGTGGGTGGTTTTGGTAAAAAAAGATTGATTTAAATATATGTCTTTTGTGGGCGATTCTATGAGTGGTTTTTTGTGATGGGGGAGTATGAGGTGTTTTGTTTTTTTTTGAAAACAGATTGGTTGCATATGGCTTTTTTTGTGGTTTTTTTGTTTTTACAGGCTGTGTTGTTTTTTTAAAAAGCAAAAAATGGTTCTACGAGTGAAGGCTTGTGGGTGGTTTTGTTGGCAATTTTTGTGTTTGGCTTCGTTTTGATAATTAGTGACGAAAGTTTTTGTGGGCGAATTTGTGGATTTGAGGCAGGGGCGGGCGGGCGCTTTATCGATTTTGCGAACAAAATCGATTGGCACGCGCTCACGCGCGCGCCTGTGCGCGTATCCGCGCACAAGCGCCCGCCCGTCATTCTATCTTAATATACTTAATATAGAGAAATTATAACTTTATTTATCAATCTTATTGGGCATTTTAATATCATATCGCAAGATAACTTGCAATAAAAGGGAGAAATTAAAAAGGCTCTCTCCAAACTAAAATATTACTAACTAAAAGCGGAAATTAGCAAAAATTTTGGTAAAAATGACGCAATTTGTTGACAATTTTGAGAAAAAGGTAAAAATTTTTGATGTTTTTTGTAAAAGTATGCGATTTTGTTTTGTAAATTTAAACTTTTCGAGTATACTATCCATATAAAAATAAAGAAAAAAGGGGAATAAATTATGCAAAAATTACAAATTTCCCCTTCCCAAAACTGCAGGGGGGGGGGGGCGCTTAAATAGCCCAAAAATACTTGCTTTAAGGCACTCCAAAGGCTGTTTATCCGCACAAAATATAGGTGTAAAGGAAGGGTATTTATCTCAAACCATTACACCAAAAACAACCACTCCCACAAACTTTTACACAACACCAAATAAAAGAAAAAGTTTAAATTATCAAGCAATAAATACAAACAAGTTTAAAACACTTTTCAAAAACACACAAATAAATACAAAATATCTTAACGCAACCCCTTGCGCCTTTTTGTGTTTGCAAAGGGGGTGCAACTAAATGCCTATTAAAGAAATATTTTCCAAATACAAACTCTATACAATGCTCTGTATAATAACCCTAGTTCTAGTAGCAGGCGGTGTAATTTTAGGTGTCTCTTTAACAAAAGAAACAAAACAACCAGTCGGAGCGGCGGTAGGTGATGAATTTACCGTAGATGATTTAATTTATAGTATAACATCAGAATCACCTAGGGAAGTAGAAGTAGACGACACAAGAAGCACAACCATAACAAGTGCAGAAATACCAGAAACTGTAAATGGCTATACCGTCACCAGCATAGGAAGTAATGCGTTTATGAGTTGTACCGGTTTAACCTCGGTAACGATACCCGATAGTGTCACCAGCATAGGAAGTAATGCGTTTTATGGTTGTACCCGTTTAATTTCGGTAATAATCCCTGATAGTGTCACCAGTATAGGAAGTAATGCGTTTCTAAATTGTAGAAGTTTAACCTCGGTAACAATCCCTAATAGTGTTACCAGCATAAGAGTTTCTGCGTTTTCTGGTTGTACCAGTTTAAGATCGGTAACAATCCCCGATAGTGTCACCAGCATAGGATATCAGGCGTTTCGAAATTGTACAGATTTAACCTCGGTATACTTTTACAACGATATTACCTCAACTTCATCCATAGGTTCATCTGCTTTTACAGGTGGTAACTCTAATGCAATTTATTACTTTAAAGACCAAGCAAGTTTAGAATATGTAACCACTAACCTTAGTTCTAACTTTACAACTACTAATTTTAGAGTAATGAATTCTTATAATATAATAGTTAGTTGCGACTCAACTTATGGTTCAGTTTCAGGTGGTGGCTGGTTTGAAAATGGCGCAAGTTGTACTTTGGAAGCAACTGCAAATAGCGGTTATTATTTTGTAGGTTGGGACACTAATGGAGATGGACAAGCGGAGAACACTACAAACCCTTGGACTTTTAATGTTTCACAAGATTTAAATTGTACTGCAATATTTGAAGTTGTAATTTTTGCTACTATTACCGTTAACGACAGCACGCTTGGGCAAATTTTTGCAAATAATGTGCTAGGCAATTCTACAACAATTCAAGTACAAAGTGGGGGTGCGGTATCGAATATTATGGCGCTAGCTGTAGGGGGCAATGCTTTTGTATACTGGCAAATTGATAGGGGTGGCGGAAATATAACCACCAGCACGGCAAACCCGCTAACTGTGGACAACATCACCACAGATACCACAGTTACCGCGGTGTTTGCAA
>CALWRJ010000022.1 GCA_944383915.1 uncultured Clostridia bacterium | reverse complement strand
TGCGAAAAAGATAATTGCCTGTGGCAAGTATCAGCAAATTGGACAAGACCTTGCGTCTTGGCAGGCGTGATAGTGGAGCGAAATTTTTTCGCGTAACGGAGCGAACCCCAAAGGGTTCGAATCCGCTTGGCATTGCCAAGCACAAAAACAAAAAACACTCGTCTATCATTTACGATATTTTAGCAACGCAAGGAGATTTTGTCTAGCCGCGGCAGTAAACTGCCTTGCGGTAGACCACTGCGCAAGCCACTCAAAAACTTGCACATTGCTACGCAATATGAAAGCACATCGTTTTTATATATGCTTATACGCAAGTGTAACGCAAAATAAAAAACGAGTACTTCACGCTTACGCGTGCAAGTTTTCTCGTTCTCCTTGACTTGTGGTGGGAGCTCAGGGATTCGAACCCCGGAAGTCTTCCGACAACAGATTTACAGTCTGCTCCATTTGGCCACTCTGGAAAGCTCCCATAATAAAGGAAATAATTCCTTGTATATCTGTTAGTAATGGAGCTGGCGAATGGAATCGAACCATCAACCTGCTGATTACAAGTCAGCTGCTCTGCCAATTGAGCCACGCCAGCATATAAACCTAACAGATATTTTTAAATTTCGGGGCAAGTGTCCCCCATTTCTATGACACTTTCGTGTCAATGGTGCCTTTAGGGGGGGACTCGCTCCGCACCTTTCGGTGCTTTCACGCCGGGGCACTAAAAACTTGCCACTGGCAACTTATTTCTTAACGTGCCCGTTCGAGTCCCCTTATAGAAAACACTCGTATATTCGAATACATAATTTGTACTATGTATTCGATTGGTGCCCCAGGGGGGACTCGTTACGAAAACTTTTTTCGTAAGACCCCCGTAATCGCGGGCGGAGTAAATCACATACCGATTTGCTTAATCGCAATCCGGGGGTGAGAGTCCCCCACCTATTTCTATGACACTTCCGTGTCAATGGTGCCCCAGGGGGGACTCGAACCCCCGACACAAGGATTTTCAGTCCTATGCTCTACCAACTGAGCTACCGGGGCTTGCAAAAAACAAGCCTTTTGTCCCTAAATAAAACCTTACTAAATGGTGGGACTTCAAGGACTCGAACCTTGGACCATCCGGTTATGAGCCGGACGCTCTAACCAACTGAGCTAAAGTCCCATAAAAAATTAGTAAGGTTGGTCCTAATTAAACAAAAAACGACAAAATCTAATTTTAAAATATCAAAATACGAAATTTCTAGTCGTCTTTATCTCAAAGAATACTTTGAGAATGGCGACTCAGATGGGGCTCGAACCCACGACCTCCGCCGTGACAGGGCGGCGCTCTAACCAACTGAGCTACTGAGCCATAAAAAACCGTTATATCGGTAATGGTCGGGGTGAAAGGACTCGAACCTTCGGCCCCATGGTCCCAAACCATGTGCGCTACCAACTGCGCTACACCCCGTAAGGTGATATAACGATTCAATGATACATTAATTTTTATAATTTGTCAACAGAATTTTATAAATTTTTTTAGTTTTTTAATAACGACTAATTAATTTAAATTTTTTGCCAACTATATATAAAAAAGATAATTCAGCATTAAAATACAATTCATTAAACTATTGACAATTTGTATTTTTTTGTTAAAAACTATTGACAATAGACAATATAACAGAGAATATGATAGATAACTTATATTAGACTATATAAACAGGTTTTCAAACCTGTTTTTTTTATTTTTGTAATTTTAGTATATATAATTTATCAAATCATTTTGAAAAAAGGAAGTTTTAGAGTATAATAATTATAAATTTTGTGCTTTAAAATAAAAAAATGAAGCACACTACTACAAAGGAGACGATTTTATGAAAGATTTAACAAAAATGATGAACCCTAAAACTATTGCAATAATTGGAGCAAGTCCAAAGCCAAGTAGCGTTGGTAACGAACTTTTAAAAAGAGCGACTAATGCTAGATTTAACGGAAAAATTTTTGGAGTCAATCCAAAATACACTGAAATCGAAGGTGTGGCTTGCTACCCTAGCATTTTAGATGTGCCGAGCGCGATTGATGTGGCTATTATTGCCGTACCCGCGCAAAATGTATTGAGTGTCGTGCAACAATGCAATAAAGCAAATATCAAAAATGTGATTGTCGTTTCGAGTGGCTTTAAAGAAGTTGGCGAGCAAGGAAAAATTCTACAAGATGAACTCGTAGACTATTGCAATCAAAACAATATAAATATTTTAGGTCCAAACTGTTTAGGAGTTATTAATAATGATGAAAATGTCCGCTTTAATGGTTGCTTTGCGCCTATTCAAGCAGAAAAAGGAAGTATTGGTTTTGCCACACAGTCTGGCGCGCTTGCAAGCGGAATTATTAACTTGCTACCTAACCTAAAAATCGGCTTAGCGCAAATGATATCACTTGGAAATCAAGCGCAAATTAATTCACTTGATGTACTCGAAATGTGGGAGCGGGACGACAACATTAAGCAAATTTTAATGTATTTGGAGAGTATCCCCGACACAATTCGCTTCCGCGAAATCGCAACTCGAATTTCAAAGAAAAAGCCAATTTTAATTATTAAGGCTGGGCGCAGTGAACGCGGAGCAAAAGCGAGTGTTTCGCACACGGGAAGTCTCGCTGGGGACGATTCAACGGCAAACGGACTTTTTGCGAGCAGTGGCGTAATTAGAGAAATTTACCTACGCGATTTGTTCAACACCGCGCAAGTTTTTTCTAAATGCCCCTTACCAAAAGGCGATAATCTAGCAATTATTACAAATGCTGGCGGTCCTGGAATTTTGGCAACGGATACCGCTAACGACTACCACATTCCCCTTGCAAATTTGAGCACAAGCACGGTAAATAAACTTCGTGCAGTCCTTCCGCCACAAGCGAGCGTTGCAAACCCTGTTGATGTAATCGCGAGTGCGACTGCCGAACAATACGAAAGCGCGGCGGAAATTTTACTAAACGCGCGCGAAGTCGACATTTTGCTTGTAATTTACCTATACATTGCAGGGCGAAACGATATAAATATTAGTAAATATCTCGAAAATTTAAAAGCAAAGCACCCGAACAAGCCGATTGTGGCTGTTTATATGACAACACCTGATTTTGATGATTTGGTAAAGCAAGAAATTCCTTCATTCGATATCCCGACATTCAATTTTATGGTTGATGCAATTCACGGAATTTCGCGCCTTATTGAAAGGAAAAATTACCTTAATCGCGGTGATGAAGCAACTCCAAATCTTAATATCGATAAAAATCGCGCTCGTGAAATTATGGAGAGCGCAAAATCGCAAGGCATAAAACAACTTACAACTATGCAGAGCCTACAAATTTTCGGCGCGTACGGACTTCCCCTACCCCGATTTGGCATAGCGCAAACTTTAAAAGACGCGAAAGAAATTTCCAACCAAATTAGTTATCCCGTAGTATTAAAATTGTCAAGTAAAACTGTTACGCACAAGACGGATATCGGCGGTGTAATTACAAATATCAACAACGAGGAGGAACTCGGTTTTTGGTGGAATAGGCTTGTAGATAGATTAAATAAAGCAAATTTGGTAGAAAGTCTTGATGGTATTGTCGTAATGCAACAAGTAACAGGCGCGAATCGTGAACTTGTCGCAGGAGTTGTTAAAAAAGGCGATGTTCACCAACTTATGTTTGGTTTGGGTGGAATTTTTGTAGAGGCTTTGCACGAAGTTGCTTTCCGCCCCTGCCCTCTAACTATGCAAGATGCCAAAGATTTAGTAAACGCCACAAAGGCAAAAAATATTATGGGGTTTGTGCGTGGTGGAATGGCAACTGACCTAAAAATTGTTGAGGAAACGCTCCTTCGCCTTAGCCAACTTGTAACTGATTTTCCTGAAATTGCCGAAATTGACGCAAATCCCCTAATGATAGACGACAAAGGACGCTTGCTTACTGTCGATGCTCGAATTGTTTTAGAATAAACATAAAAGATTAAAACCTATGGAAAGAATTATTTTTGAATACGATAGTAGTTCTGGAATTTATGGTGGCTCACACGAAATAACACCAATTATTCTAATTGCATAGTACTAAAAACCCTACTTGCATAATACTTAAAAAGGTACTTTTACTAGTATCTTTTTTAGTTTTTTATGCATACTTTAAAAACAAAAAACTACGCATAATACCTAATGCATAGTACTGTTTTTTAAGTTAAAACACTATATTTTATAAAGTTTTTTCAAATTCGATACCATTTTTAGTGTACAATTTGCTATTTTTCTCTAAATATTTATGAGAATAAGTTGTTAGATTTGATAAATTTACGCAATCATTATTTGTGCAGTTTATTGAACCGCAAGTAACAAGTTTTGACATATTAACATACGCCCCACGCGGATAATATTTGTTTTTGTCGGGCATAATGTTGCTATTGATATTTGCACTGTCTTTGATGCTTTCGAGTTTATTTAGCGAAATACTGCTTTCGTTTTGTGATACATCGACTAAATCAGCGTTTTTTATTGGCAGAGAAAGCGGTGCCCAATTATTATGCACAAGCAAATTTTTTGCTTCAATTAAATTAGGTAACATAATATCCCCTTTATTGTACATAATATCCAAATTTCTTGTTACTTTATCAAGTCCGTTGATAGTTATTTTGGTGCGTGCATCCATTAACCCTATACTTAAATTTGCAATCGAATTTATTTCATTATTTGGTAAAATGTTTAGCCCTATGTCACCGATATGGTTAAATATTACAATACTTTCAACTGCTGGGAAAAGATTTAGATTTATATCTCCATAACCGAATATTAGCAAATTCCCACTTATAAACAAAGGTGTTTGCGGATAAAATATTTTGCCCTGTCCGCCTAAAATTAAGTTTCCAGACACAAAAACGGTTTTAGAAATATCGACTTCATCATTTTCATCAGGGCGAATGTAGTAGTCCCCTATTAAAATTCCCGCGCTACAAGCGTTATCAAACTCCTCTTGATTTGTGATAACATTTCCGCTCATACCAAAAGTATCGAAACGATTTAGTGTTGTTTTTCTCAAAGTTTCTTTTAAAAATTTGCTGTAATTCACAATCTCACCAGCCTTTTACTATTCTATTTTACCACAAAAAAGTGCAGTCGTCAATATCACTTAATTTTAAAATATCAAAGTAAAATGTTTTACATTTTAAGTAAAAAGTTATATACTTAAATTGTGCTAAACTAAACAAAAGGAGAAAGTCTTAAGTGGAATACATTCTTAGTACTAGTAGGTTAATTTTGCGCCCTTTAAGAGAAAGTGATGCGACAAGACTTTTTGAACTCTGTAACAACGACATAATTTACAAAAATTTGCTAACTATGCCCCACCCTTATACGCTCGATGACGCATACAAAAAAATTGAAAAGGCGACAAGGCAATTTGAAACTGGCGAAAAGTACTGTTTTGCAATCACGCTAAAAGACAACGAAAACGAATTAATCGGGCTTATTGATATCAAAAACAATCAAAAATTAAGTTATGGTGAAATTGGCTATTGGCTCGATAGTACGCTTTGGAATAAGGGCATAATGACAGAAGCCGTGCAAGAAATCGTGCGTTTTGGTTTTAAAACTTTAAAATTGCACAAATTAATTATTGAAGCCTATCCTAGTAATTTAGGCTCAGTAAAAGTGGCTAAAAAATGTGGTTTTACGCACGAAGGAACGATTAAAGAAAAGTACTTTATCCGTGGCGAATATCACGACTTGTCTATTTTTGGGCTAACAGAGACTGAATACGATGCTAAATTATAGTACACTTTTAGGCTTTTGCACAAAAATTAAATAAAAAAAGGAGTTTAATAATGGTTGCATTTTATGTAATGCTTGCTGTTGCTGTTGTAATGAGTGGAATTTTTATCGGCGCTTGGTCGCGCGAACGCCCACTTATTAGCATAATGTTAAAAAGCCTTGCTACAATTTCTGTAATTGCATTAGGGCTTGTAACTGTATCAATGTACACACTCGATACTGTAACAATTTTGTTACTTGTTGGTCTTGCGTTCTGTATGATGGGCGATTTGGTGCTTGCCCTTCTTGAATTATGCGGAAGTGACAAACGCGAAAACATAATACAAAGCGGTGAAATTTCATTTGCACTTGCACAAATTGTATTTTTAATAATGCTTGCCTTTATGGACATCGTTGCGCTATACGGACTTATCGCTGGTGCTGTAATCGCTGGAATTATTTATCTAGTTAAAAAACCGATGAAACTCGACTTCGGCAACATTTTAGCACCAAGTCTAATTTATGCTGGATTATTAGGAAGCAATGTCGCTGCGTCAATAATTTTGATGTTTACAAGCGGATTTAATGTTGTAAACATCTTACTTGCAGTCGGCTTTATCCTATTTATAATTTCAGACTTAATTTTGAGCAAAATCTACTTCGGTGGCGTTCAAAAACCTATTGTGCAAAAAATTAACTATGTTGCATATTACCTTGCAATAATATTCATTGCATTAAGTTTTGTAGGAATTTAAGGAGCAAAAATGAACAAATATTTTATCGCCTATGGCACAAATATTCGCAGTAGCGAACTTACAAAAAGTTTCCCCGATGCTAAAATTTTAGGTTATGGTTATATTTACAACTACGCGCTTGAATTTGTTGGCTATGACGGACACGCAATCGCGACTCTTACTCGAAAACGCGGAGCAAAAACTCCTGTTGCCGTTTGGGAATTTCCGCCCGAACTTCGCTATACTATCGCAAACTACGAGCCCTTCCCTTATTTATATAAGAGAATTCCCGTAACTGCGCTTGTTGGACGCACAAAAATGAAGGGCGAAGTATATATTACTAAGCAAAAATTAAGACATGGTACACCATCAAGCGAATATTTGGAAGCATTGAGACAAGGCTATCGCGAGGCTGGATTTGATGAAAATCTAATTGATAGTGCATTAAAGGAGCAACCAAAAGACTAATGCGCTACATATTACCCGATTACGAAAATTGCTGTGTAAACCTTATGAACTCGGTAGCAAAGCACTTTGGGCTAACCCCAACTCACGCGACACTGCCACTAGTTGATAAGGAACTAAATAAAAATTACAAAAATGTTGTCGTACTGCTTTTAGACGGACTAGGACAGCAGACTTTACAAGAGCGCTTACCGTACGACTCTTTTTTGCGTACTCATTTTTTGCAAGAATTGAGCGCAGTCTACCCTAGTAGCACGGTGCCTGCAACAGTTAGTTTTAAAACAGGGCTAACTCCTATTGAGCACGGCTGGTGGTCGCACTTTTTGTATTTTCGTTCACTTGGGCAAACTATTAATGTTTACACAAATAACGATGCGTTTAGCCGAAAAAATGTGCCAATACCTGATGTTGCGCATAAAGTGTTACCGTATACGAATATTTTAGATTTGGCGACAGAAAAGAATCGCGAGAATTTTAGGGCGTACACCCTTTGCTCTGCCAAAGCGCGCGACAATTTCGGCGTTTTCCAAGTAACATACAACACTTTTGACGAAATGTGTGAGTATATCGCGACACTGACTTCGCTTCCTGAAAGAAGGTTGATTTACGCTTATCACAGCTACCCTGACGATGCTATGCACATACTCGGCACGCGTTCGCCTGAAATGGATAAAATTTTGCTCGATTTAAATTTTCAAGTGCAAAATTTGTGTAAGTCGTGCCCTGATACGCTGTTTTTAATCTCTGCCGACCACGGACAAACCGAACTTTTAGAAAGCCGTGACATTTTTGACTATCCAGACTTACTCGACTGCCTTATAATGCTCCCTGACGGTTGCACGCGCTGTGCTAATTTTAGAGTTAGGCACGGAGCAGAAAAAACTTTTGAAAAGTTGGCAAAAACTTATTTTGGCGACAAATTTATTTTGTTTAGTCGCGAAAAAGCACTAAAAGAAAATTTATTTGGCACGGGCAAACCACACCCCGAAATGAGTTATTTACTCGGGGACTATGTCTTGTGCGCGGTGAGTGATTGTAATATCGTAAGTACAACACTTTACGGGCGTCCAAGGGCGCAACCTTTTGGCATTCACGGTGGGCTAACGCCTGCCGAGATGCGCGTTCCTTTAATTATTTATGGAGATAAAAATGAACAAATCTTATAAACTCGACAAAGCCTTCTTTATGCAAGCCCTTAAATTTTTAGGCTTTTCTATAACTGCTGGAATTATTCAAATTCTTTCGTTTACGCTTTTAAACGAATTGTGCGCCTTCCCGTATTGGCCCGCGTACATTATTTCGCTTTTGTTATCTGTAATATACAACTTTACTTTAAATAGAAAATTTACATTTAAGGCTCATAACAACATACCGCTTGCAATGTTTTTGGTGCTTTGCTATTACGCGGTGTTCACTCCCCTTTCTACCCTTTGGGGCGATGCGCTCACAAATATTGGCTGGAATGAATATATCGTCCTTGGCGGAACGATGATTATAAACTTTGTAACCGAATTCTTGTTTCAAAAATATATTGTCTACCGCAGAGCAAATAAAAAGGTATCAATAGATAATGAAGCCGAAAATGATAAAAATGTTTATATTCAACAAATCAACCGCTCTTAATATAGATAAAAAAGCCTAATGGCTTTTTATTTTTTACTTCAAATAATTAACAATCTATAATTTACCATATAAAATCATCTGCGCGATAAAGTGAGTGGAATGTGAATATTGCATTTAAATTATAAAATCTAACAAAAATCTGTTATATATTAATTTTTACCGCTAGTCAATTTTCATATAACAAAAAAACCTACTTGTACAAATAGTAGGCTTTTTTGTTTTTGCGAATAGTTTTTGTTTTATTCCCTAATTTTTTGTATTTTAAACTTCAAATTTTACGCAGAGTTTCAAATAGCAAAAAGTAGACTTTATAAGACATCTTTTTCAGTAAGGCGCGTAAATAGTGGCTCGATTTCGCCAAAGTTTTCGCCTAACTCAACTGAAACATACTCCCAACTTGGTTTTTCTAGCCCTAAATAGTTGCGTAGTTTTCTCGAAGCAAAAGGCATAAAAGGCTCAAACAAGTTGCTTAAATTTGCGATAATTTGCACGCAAGTATAAATAACATTGTCAAATTCCGCCTTATTCTCGCGGAACAACTTCCACGGCTCTTTCTCGTCATAGTACTTATTTCCTAAATCGACAAGCGCCATAACATCGCTTAAAGCGTCTTTAAAATTGTTTGATAAAATGTTGTTTTCTACTTTTTTATAAGTGTTTTCAATTTCGGCTTTAATTTTTTCGTCCATTTCTCCGTTTGGAAGGACTCCATTTAGCCCTTTAAATTTTAGCGTACGGTTTACAAAATTTCCAAACTTGTTTACAATCTCTCCGTTGTGGAGTGCGTGGTAATCGGCAAAAGTGAAGTTGCTATCGTGTTTTTCAGGTCCATTTGCGATGCAGAAATATCTAAGGCTGTCGGCATCAAATTTATCAAGCATATCGAGCATTGGCCAACCGTTACCCTTACTCTTACTAATTTTTTCGCCGTTCACATTTAAAAATTCGGCGCTGACGCAGTGTTCGGGCATTACATAAGGCTCTTTTGTTGCCATTAATAATGCTGGGAAAATAATAGTATGGAACACGATATTATCTTTTCCGTGGAACATATAAATTAGGTTTTCGTGCTCGTCTGATTTATACCAAAAATCGCGCCAATCGCGGTTGTTATTTTCGCAGTAAAGTTGAGTCGCGGTAACATAGCCCCAAAGCGCTTCTATCCAAACATAAATTCGCTTGTCGTCAAAGTTTGGCAAAGGCACAGGCACTCCCCAACTCAAATCACGCGTAACTGCGCGGTCGTGCAAGCCTTCGTTTAAAAATTTTTCCGTTTCGTTTACAGCGTTTTTACGCCAATACCCCTTACTCTTTTCGAAATGCTCGCGGAGTGGCTTTTCAAATTCGGACAACTTAAAATAAAGGTTTGTGTTGTCGCGAACGACTGTTTGACTCCCGCAAATACGACATTTGCCAGAGAGCAAGTCCTCCGCTTGAAATACATAATCGCAATTTCCGCATTGGTCGCCCTTGCTTACTGCACCACATTTTGGACAAACTACTTCGACTTCGCGGTCGTAAACAAACTTGTTGCACTTTGGACAAAAACTTGCTGGTTCGGTTTTGGGATAAATGTAGCCATTTTCTTTAAGGCGCAAAATCATTTCTTGCACTTTCTCAATATGATACGGTGTCGCAGTTTTTGTATAGCAGTCATAAGTCATACCGAGGCGCTTAAAGACTTCGACAAATTGCTTGTGATAGCGGTCTACAATTTCATCAGGCGTCTTATTTTCTCGAATAGCGCGCTCGGTAATCGGTGTACCGTGGCTATCCGTTCCGCTAACCATCAAGACATCGTTCCCTTTTGCTCTGTGGTAACGCGCAAGCACATCGCCCGCCATATACGCTACAATGTGACCTAAGTGTATATCACTATTTGCGTAAGTCCACGCAATACCAATTAAAACTTTCTTTTTTGAGTCCATAATTACTCCTAAAATCAATAATATTAATTATACCACATAAAGATAAAAATTGCAAATAATAAAGAGCCTACTATTAAAGGCTCTAAAATTATTCAAAACGCTCAAAGAGTTTTTCCCAATTTCTAGTGAAATTTTTGACATTTTTGAGTTTTTTCTTGTTCGCTTCTAAATATTCAACTGCCAAACTTGCCATTTTCTCGCGATAGTCGTCTGGCAATACTTTTACTCGCTTTGTATTTTCCAACTGCTCAATAAAAGGCTGTGAGGTCTTGATTGTAAACTCATTTCCGTAAATGTCGACAAGATAACTTCCGCAAGCCGAAGCAAACACGCTGTATGGAATTAAATCCTCTAATGTTTGATAATTTGGTGAAACATTAGCGGGGCCAACAATTTTGTCTTGCTCTTTTTGGTACACGCCTTTTTCAAGATTGCCTGCAATCTCGCTTGCGTGTCCTTTGTTTTCAATAAAAATGCTCGGTAGTTCGCCTTCACGCGACAAAACTTGCGCTGTGCCCTCGATTCCGTTTTCGCCTGCTTTTATAAAAATTATAGGTTTATTGCGTTTTTGATTGAGAAGTCCAAGAGAAGTTAGATACGATTTCATAAAGTTTAGGTAAATTTTGTCCGTTTCGTTTATAACGATTACAGGGGTGCTTTCTTGCAAAACTTCGTCAGAAATTTGCATACTAACTGCGGTATTAATAGGAATTAGTGATGCCTTACTTGCATTTGTCTTAGCGTTTAAGTCGTTATTTACGATGCTGTGGCCCTTGCTGTCTTTGTAGACAATTTTTGTCCTATTAAGTTGGTCAGTCGGCAACATATAACTACTGTGTGTCGAGTAAATAAGTTGGTTAGTTTTTGCCAACTCGTCAAAAAAGCGCACCAAATCTTGTTGAGCGAGTCCATGCAATGTTGCCCCACTCTCATCAAGAAGTAAAATATTGTTTGTGTAGAAAAGTTGGCTTTCGAGAGTGAACACCAAAAAGAAGGATAAAAACCATTGAATACCAACACTACGCTCGGTTAGTGGCGCGCGCACGCCTTCGTTGTCGGTAACGAAAATCATCAAGTTTCCATTGTCAAAATCAAACTCAAACTTGTATTTTCCTTGATGCCACCACTGGTTAAACTCACGAGTTAGGCGCTCGCCTGCCTCTTTAAATAATTTTTTGTACCTTTCTTTTGTTTTGGTGAGTTCTAACAACTGCTCTTTTGTAAGGGTAACATGTTTTTTACTAGCATTTTCTAATAACGGCGCATCGCAAACGAGCATTTCAGGAGTTATCCCTATATACATAAGCAAAAGTTTAATTGTACGGCGCTTTGATTTGCTAATCGTGTTTACGCCTGATTTATTAAACTTTGCAAGCATTTGCGGTAGGTAAATATTGCTGTCCAAATTTCCATAATTGCTATAATAGATAAAACCAGGCATTAGTTTAATCATAAAATCTGCTAGTTTTGCCCTATTCACCTCGGGTACGCTTACAGGGAATTTCACCGTATACTGTCCACTCAAACTTCGTGATATTTCAACAGTATCAAAAGGCGCAACTGCGGGGAATTTCTTTTTGATTTGCTCTTTGTCAACAGGGCGCAACTTAAAGCGCGCTGTAATAAAGTTTGGCATTTGTTCGCCGTCCATAATCTCGTCAAACTTATCAATCGGCAAGTCGTTGTGCACAATTTTATTGTCCGAACGGAAAGCAGGTTTCAATTTCCAAAGAGCGCGCAAAAGATTGCTTTTCCCTGCTTCGTTCATTCCAGCAATCGCGGTTACATCTTGGCATTTTATCCAACCGCTGTCAATAAAAGACCTAAAATTTTGCACCCTAAACATCGTAAGTTTCATTTTTCTTGTACTCCTAAGTAGTTTAATTGTTGTTTTTCATTTGTTTTCGATTAAAAATTTGTTTTTAGCCGTACTTTGAAGTCTATAATATTAATTTTATTGTTTTTCTGCTTTTGTAATAATGTTGTAATTTTATGTCGTAATTTAAAATTTTGTCTTGTTTTCTTGCGTAAAATTTGATTTTTGTTTATAATTTCAAAAATTATCAAATTAATTATTGTTTTCGCATTTTGTCAAGTAAATTTTGCACTTCGTCATCGTCATCGTTGCTATTTGTGATTTTGTCGAGCATTTCCTTAATCGGCGTGTTTGTGTCCATTGGTGGATCGACTCTAAACACATAGTCATCGCCCTGCCTTTTTGCCATAGGTTTTTCGATAACTCGCATCGGCTTCTGCTTTTTCGGCCTTTTGCTCCCCCCTTTCTCTTTCGGTTCTAGTAAAAGGTGGTTATCGTCACGGCTCGCCTTTGCGTTTTTGCTTGTCTTTTTATTTGATTTTTTCTCGGCGTCTTTTTCGCTCTCCGCCTTTTTATCCAAACTCTCAAAATCAAATTCAATTTGTTTGCTATCGCCGATAACTTTTTCGTTCTTAACTTTTGGCGGAAGTTTTGGCTTTATCGGCTTTTCTTTTTTTGCCTTTTTAGACTTTTTGTCGGTGTTATCGTCCTTATCGCTTGCTTTTTCGCTATTCTTTGTTTCGTTACTTGCTTTTTCGTTTCCGTCATTTTCAGTTTTGCTTTCCGCTAATCTTTTGTAAGAAAATATTGCGATAATGGCAATTAGGATAAGTGCAGGGATAATCACAAAGAGAAATAAGGGCCAAAGGCTACATAAGAAGTTTACAAAACCGCAAGTTGAAGGCAACGCAAATTGAATAACTCCTAAAATTGAGCCCCTATTTACTTCAAAATAGTTGCCATTTAGAGTTAGGCTTACTATTTCGCCGTCAATTCCGTTAAATTGCGCTGTGTTGGTGCTATTTAAATCTAGTCCATCGTCAACATATCTAACATAATCGCCGATTTTTATATTTTCGACATCGACAAGTTTAACGAGTACTTCGTCACTACCATCGAACTCGCTTTCGCTAAAAGTCGCATCGACTCTCGCAGTCGTTGTCCCAAAAACGCCTAAATCGCCTGTTTTATTAGTGTAGTCAAACTTTGAAATAACACAAGTCATTCCAAAAATTAATAACAAAGTCAACACCGCGCTAACAACATACGCAACTATTTTTAAAACTTTCTCTTGCTTTTTATCCATAACACTACCTTACCTCTACTTTTAAATATTTTAACACAACACCGTCAAATAATCAATAGGTAGTAAAGAAAAAAGCACTTAAAATAAGTGCTTTCAACTTTATGAAGTAGTAACGAACTTTCCGTCATCTACCATATTTAATAAAATGTTGTAAAGCCCGTAAAAGTTAGCCACGCCTGTATAGGTAAAGTTAGTTGTTCTTGAAGTCGTGTTTGTTCTCAAATAAATTGTGTTTTCTTGTACTGCATTTGTATCAGATACTGCAAAGTATGCCTCGTAAAATTTTGTTGGCGAGTTGATAGTCGCGTCTCCAATAGTGTAAGTAAATTGACTACCATCTGGGTTTATCATAGTCTGCGATTCATTCCAGAAAAAGCAAACCGAGAAAGTCGTGTCAGTTGCTAGATTTGCAAAAGACTTAGAATTCCTAGGAGAATAATTTGCAGTCATACCCTGCCCTACATATCCGCCAAAAATCGTGTCCATAACGGTTGGGTTGCTTGCAGATAAATATGCATTCCAAATAGCCTCGTAGTCAGCACCTGTTACTTCATCGTCTTTTTCAACTTCGTAAATCGTGCTACCATATTTTAAATAGATGTGGTCAGGTGCATTCGTATAGCGCGCACCAGCATTTACGGGAATAACCGCAAGTAGAATAGTTGTCAAAATCAAAAGTCCTATAATTGATAGACAAACGATTGAAATAATCAAATTTGTCTTGCGCTTGCGGAGTATTTTAGATGTCATTTTAGTTTCGCTCATTTTCGTTCCTCTATAATTTTATACCTAATATATTAACACATTGCGCCCTATTCGTCAACTAAATTCGGCGAATTATTTTGCACCGTCATTTTTTGAATTTGGCTTATTGTCGGTGTTAGTCTTTGTATTTTTTTCTGTCTTTATACTATCTTTTTCATTTTTGCTAACACTTTTTTCTGTATTTTCTTGCTTTACAGCACTTTTACCTTCAGTATTTGTTGAATTACTGTCGTTTTGAGTTGCAGTTTTTTCTTTATTTAAATCAGTATCTTTGCTTTCAGCCTTAACTTCGTTTCCACTTTCGCTAGTTTTAGCACTTTGCGTTTTAGCGTTATTTGAAGTAATTTTTATTTCGTCATTTCTAGGTTTATTAGAAAATGCGTTCATAACTGTGTTTTCAAAGTCACTGTGCAACTGTTGAGCGCGCTTTTCCATCTCGCGTCTTTCGGCTTCTTTGCGTTCGAGCGCTTCCCTGTCTTTTTGTTTGCGCTTTTCTTGACGCTCGTCCATAAGGCGAATAACTTCGTCAGCAGTCTTGCCAGAAAGTAATTCGTCTACTTCCTCCGAGTAAATAGTTTCGCGCTCGATAAGCACTTTTGCCATTTGGTCAAGAATTGCCTCATTTTCTTTTAGAATATCAATAGCGCGTTGTTGGCAGTCCTCGATAATCGCTTTTATCTCGTCATCAATAAGTTTTGCAGTTGCATCACTAATATTTGAGCGTTGCTGGAAGTCGCGCCCTAAAAATACTTCGCCTTCCTCGGCATAGCAAACAGGTCCTAACTTTTCGCTCATACCGTATTTAGTAACCATATCGCGCGCAACTTCAGTAGCCACTTGAATATCGTTTGACGCACCCGTTGCTACATGGCCGAATTTAATAATTTCGGCAGCGCGTCCAGCCATAGCGCCAACGATGTTGTCTATTAATTGGTCGCGCGTGTATTGAGAATAATCTTTTTCAGGAACGCGCGCAGTCATACCACCCGAGAACCCACGCGGAATAATAGTAACTTCTTGCACTTCTTGTTTTAAATATTTTGATTTTCTGTTTGCAATCGCGTGTCCTGCTTCGTGGTAAGCGGTGTTTTTGCGGTCCTCTTCCTCGACTTTCTTATTCTTTTTAGATGGACCGTATTCAACTTTTAAGGTTGCTTCAAAAATATCAGTTTCGGTAATAAGGTTTCGACTATCACGAGCAGCGAGAATTGCCGCCTCGTTTAAGATGTTTTCAATGTCTGCACCAGTTGAACCAGGGATTCGCCTTGCAATTCCTTCCCAGTCGATATCATCGGCAAAAGGCTTGTTTTTAGCATAAAGTTTTAAAATCTTTGTGCGCCCTTCTAGGTCTGGGCGGTTCACAACAATTCGTCTGTCGAAACGCCCAGCACGAAGGAGTGCAGGGTCTAGTACATCAGGGCGGTTTGTAGCGGCAATTACAACGATTCCGTCACTTGATTCAAATCCGTCCATTTGCACGAGCAATTGATTTAGCGTTTGCTCGCGCTCGTCATTAGTGTTGCCTAGCCCTGCCCCACGCTGACGCCCTACGGCATCAATTTCGTCAATAAATACAAGGCACGGCATATTGCGTTTTGCAGTTTCAAACAAATCACGCACGCGCGCAGCACCAACACCGACATACATTTCTACAAAGTCACTACCTGTGATACTGAAAAATGGTACGCCAGCCTCACCTGCGATTGCCTTTGCAAGTAGCGTCTTACCTGTCCCTGGTGGTCCAACTAAAAGCACACCCTTTGGAATGCGCGCTCCAAGGTCGGTAAACTTGCGCGGGTTCTTTAAGAACTCGACAATTTCCTGCATTTCTTGTTTTTCCTCTTCGCAACCAGCAACATCACTAAATCTAACTTTTAGCCCTGCTTCCATACGCGCTTTGTTTTTGCCAAAGTCCATATTTTTGCCTGTCATACGCGAAATAGACTTAAAGATGAAGTATCCAAGTACTATTAATAATATGATATATATCCAAGGCAAGAGTTGCGATAACAAACTTTCGCGCACGGGCTCTGATGTAAACTCAACAGTTGTCGCAGGCGCAACTCCAGTTTCTCCACCAGTGTTGTAATTATCAATTGCGGAAATTATGCCTTCAATTTCGGGATTAGTTGCCACAATAAAATAAAAGTCGTATTCACGCGGGAAAGACTCGAGTTTTTGAGTAGTTTCCTCCTCAGTTTCCCCTGTGTAAATTCCGTAAAAAGTTGTGTTGTTGTAATGCACTGCCGCAACTTGTCCATTATTTAATGAGTTTAAAAAACTCGTACGGTCGATTTCTTTTTCTGTGTTTGTTCCGCCACTTGTAAGCGTGATAATTAAAATAATCGCGATAAACACGATAAGAAGTACCGTAAAGAATGGAAACTTTCTGCGTCCGGTGTCAATAGGTCTATTATTTTCCACTATATCCTCCAATCAAGTATCGTTTTTATAATAGTATAAATACGAGTCAAGTATAACACAAAGTAGTAAAAAAATAAAGCAAAAAGTGCAAAATTTTTGTTTGCGAGTCAAATCTTGTAAAATTCGCCATTTTGCGCTACGCCGTTCGGCTGCGCTTTCGCAACTTTGTTGCGAATTAGCAATGAGCAATTAGCAATTAGCAGTTAAGGAAGGAATTTCTAATTATAAAATTATTTTTGGAAATAACTCCGTAATTCAAAATTCAAAGTTCAGCCGTGAGCCTTTCACTTTGACAATTACTCTATTTTTAAAGCTAGTTTTCCGTGTGCATTGCACACTCCAAGGCAAAATTTAAATATTATAAGGAAGTTTATATATCTATAAATTGCTTCGCGCGCACGCGCACAATAACTGCTAATTGCTAATTGCTAATTCTCGCAAAGCGAGAAAGCGAGCAAGATTACTAAACCTCGCTTTTCGAGCAAACTACTTTCCCAAATCATTGTGTAATTTAGGTGAAAAATGCTGTTATATTGATAATTTTCGGCATTACACAAAAATTTTACAAAGATTATTTGCTAAAAATAACAAACTTATGATAAAATTTTCAAAAGGGGTAAAAAAATTATGAAATTAATGACTGCGGTTGCATTAAGGCTTGGCGACTTATTAGTTGAAAAAGAAATGACGCAAGTTGAACTTGCCACAATATCAGGCATTACCCAAAACACAATTACAAATATTTTAAATCAAGCAAATGAGAGTATGCACTTAAAAGTTTTGCAAAAAATTTGCAACGCGCTTGATATAACTCTCGGCGAATTTTTTAATGATAAATTATTTGATAAAAAGAATATTGACTCGCAAAGCGAGAATTAGAAAAGTAACTTGCTTCGCAAGAATTAGCAATGAGCAATTAGCAATTAGCAGTTATTGTGCGCGTGCGCGCAAGCATTAAAATAATTTAGTTATTTCAGCCTTAATTACTAATTATTATTTTATGTCCTACGCGGACGGCGGCGGGGATAGAGTCCCCGCGGACTCAATAGCGCGCAAGCGCGCGAAATCTATACCCTTCCTTAACTGCTAATTGCTAATTACTAATTGCTAATTTGAGCGTAAGCCTTTGCGCTTACGCTCTATCCCCCTCTTGCAAAATAACCTAAAATATGATAAACTACTAGCATTATGAAAGAAATCGAAATGGAAAATGAAAACAGCAATGAAATTTTTGACAACTATGAAACTAGCATAATGGCTTCGAAAAAGTTTGGGAATTTTGCAATAAACGCAAGCAAATTTGGGAATTTTATGCTTGTCTTTTCAGTTGCGGCGTATCTTTCGGATAGTGAATTTATACTACCCTTAGGCGTAGGGCTTGGCTCATTTGGTTTATCAATAATTTCATATTTTGTAAGTCGAGATTGTTTTGAAATTGCGCAAATTCACCTAAATTATTCAAAAGATGACGCACAAAAAATATTTGACGAATATTACCCTACTACTGAGCAATTAAAAGAAAGACACAAGCAAGAGCGCGAACTTTTAAAAGAGCAAAAGCAACTAGAAAAGCAAGAGAGAAAGCGCTAGTTTTTTGTTTAAAAAAATTAAGTGGTTAAAAAAATAAAAAATTATTATTAAAAAACTAATAAAAGGCTATCTAAAATTTAGAAAATAGCCTTTTTATAAAGTTTTTACGAAAAAGCGCTTAAATACTGTTTATTCAAAATTTTGCCAAAAACCCTTAAATAAAAGTACTACTCTGCGCAAAATGTGTTGCATAGTACTATGCATAATACTTTATTTAGGAAATACCAACTTAAAATTTCTAAAAGTGCCTAAAATATAATATTTGACAAAAATTTATAAAAATGATACCCTACTTAAAAGAAATTTTTAATATAAAATAGGAGAAAGTTATGAAAGCAATAGTTTTTGATTTTGACGGAACGCTAACAAAGAGCCGAAAAGGGAGCAATTGTTGGTACGAAGTTTGGAAATATATGGACGACTTAGACTACGATAATTTTTTGTATGACAAGTACAAGCGCAAAGAATTTGACGATAAAAAGTGGTTTGAGTTGATAATTGAGCGATACAAGCAAATTGATGTTCGCCGAGAGTATTTGCACGAAATTTCTAAAAGCATCGCCCTACTCCCTGGCACTTACGAAACGCTCGAGCAACTCTACAAATTTGATATTAAAATTTTCATTTTGTCTGGTGGAATTAGACAAATTATCGAGGACACTTTAAAGAGAGAAAAAGTTGATAAATTTATCACTTCAATTGAAACTTACGACTTAATTTTTGATGAAAATGGCAAGTTGCTCGGGTTAAAGCGTCCAAATTTGCACAACCCTGAAAACAAAAATGAGTACATCGACCTTATTAAAAAGGAATATAACCTAAATAGTGATGAAATTTTATTTGTTGGCAATGGTGCAAACGATGAAAAAGTGTATTTAAGCGGAGTAAATACTTTGTGCATAAACCCAGATGACGCGGACATTAAAAACACGAAAGTCTGGCACAACGGCATTGAAAACTGCGAAAATCTCACGCAAATTCTCAAATTTTGCGGAATAACAAAAGAGCCGAGCCTAAGTAATACCAAAAATTAAAAACTTTGTAGTTATTTACAACTGCAAAGTTTTTTTATTTTAATTTCAAAAAGAATTTCTAATTAATAAACACTTATACCATCCTACAAAATATTTTGCCAGTCGAAGCGCACCATATTATTAAATGTTTCGATGACGCGCTCTAAAGTGTTACATTCGACTCGCGCGAGTTCGAAGTCGCCATTATTTAGGTGAGAAAGCACGAGGTCTGTTTGCCTGCCTATTTGCTCAATATCCCTAAAATCGACAAACAAGCAAATCACTTTTTCGTACTCGTTCCACATATCCACGACTTTTTGGGCTAAAACTTTGCTATTTTCAAGATTTTCGGCAATGATTTCGCTTTCGAGCAGGGCAACATTTTCAAGTAAGTCATTGATTTTTGTGTCCGTGTACACTTGTTCGGTGATTACTACACCAAATAAAACTAGCACCAACACCAAAATTGCAATTAATCTTTTCGTCATAGTTCACCTACCACTCGCCCTTATAGTCTACCTGCAAGTTTTTGCTTTCGCCGTCAACCGTTTGAATGTACACCTTGCCTTCGGTATCGATAGTCAAAAGTAAAATTTTCTTAATGTCGTCAATTTCGGCTTTTTTTAGCAAGTTTTCGATAAAATCAGGGGTAATTTTTGCGGTTTTCATATTGTTGTTGATAATTTTGCCAGCGGACACTAGCATCATAGGCAAAGTTGACTCGGGCAAAGTTAATTTTAGGTTTTCGTTTGTTACGCCTGCGCTCGCAATTTTAGGGATAACATTAATTGTTCCATTTGTTTCAACGATTGCGTACAGCACGTCCTCGATATTAAAGTAATCGCAACTGCGAATCCCTTCCATAAGGTCGTCTAGCGACATATTTAATTCTTTTAGTGCGTCATACTGCACGCCGTCAGGGGTAACAACAAGGACGGGCTTGCCGTTTATCACTTTTCGCATAACAATGCTTTTTCGTGCGAGCAGGGACACTATAAAGTGGAGTATTACAAGCGCGGTCAAAGGCACGAAACTAAATAGAATTGGCATACTTGTTTGTGTCATTGGGAGTGTTGCAATGTCGGCGATTAGCAGTGTAATGACGAGTTCGAAAGGTTGCATTTCGCCTAACTGGCGCTTCCCCATTATGCGCAAGTACAGTAAAACAATCAAATAAACTATTAAAACTCTAAACAATATTATAATCATACTGCTATTTTGTCGAATTGTAATTTTTTTATGCAAATTTTAATTTTTTTGTTGTTTTTTTAAATTTTATTAAGTTTTATTTGTTTTTTGGTACTTTTTTGTTTTATTTTATTATTTTTTGATTTATTTTATTTGTTTTATTGTTAGGCGAAAAGTATTGCGCGTGCGCAAAACATTTTCGCATTCAAAACAAAAATTTTTATCGCTACGCTCAAATTAGCAATTAGCAGTTAGCAATTAGCAATTAATGTGCGCTAGCGCGCAAGCATTAAAATAATTTAGTTATTTCAGCCTTAATTCCTAATTCCTAATTTCTAATTATTAATTATTTCCGCTACGCGCGGTGCGGTGCGGGCTGTCGTGTTGCTATATATCCTATAACCACTATCACTTTCGCCAGACTTTCCGTATCACCCCGTGATACTTCAAGGAGGGCGCACTCCCAATAGCGCATAAATGCGCGGAAGTCCGTAAATTTTTTTACATTTCTTTATTTTGTTTTTGATTAATTAAAAAAGGAAGTTTAATTTATCTATAAATCGCTTGCGCGCTAGCGCCCAACAATTGCTAATTGCTAATTGCTAATTGCTAATTCGCGTGTAACGCGTAAGATTGCTAATTGCTAATTCTCGCAAAGCGAGTAAGATTGCTAATTGCTAATTGCTAATTCGCGTGCATCGCGTAAGATTGCTAATTGCTAATTCTCGCAAAGCAATTCTCGCTTTGCGAGTTATTGTCTCTTTACTGCTTTTGGTTTAATTTTTACAAGCACTGCGGTAAAATCTATAATTTTAAATATCCAGCACATGAGTGCAAAACAGCCCATACTTAAAACTGCGGACAAGGCGATTGCTAAAAACTGCGGAAAGGCAATTTCGAGCAAAGGATACGAAAAATACGCAAGCAGTGTGCAAGGAATTAAAAAGGCAATCATTAATAGAGTCGGTTTTACAAGCCCAAAAGAGAGTTTAGTGTGGCGTTTTAGCATATAAAGATTTAAAAGCGTTGTTACCGTCATACACGCGCCGAAGCCCCAAATTAGCGCATCGACACCCATTAGCCCGCTAAAACCAGCGATTATGCCTAAAAGCAAGACGCCACCTATTATATTATTTATAAAACTCTTGACTTCGAGATTGTACGAATTTAGTATGCTACTTGTGATATTACTTAGCCCGAGCGGAAGCATTACCCACGCGGCGCGCGCGAGATATAATCCGCTTGCCGAATTATTGTATAAAAATTTGCCGATTGGCTCACCTACTCCCATATAAAAAGGAATTACCATTGCCGAAATAAAAACTGCGAAAATTAGGCTTGTCTTTATGCGGTTTGCAATTAGTTCTTTTTCGTTTTTCGCAATCGCGGTTGAGAGTTCGGGAATTAGCGTAAAAGATAGCGCGCCAACTATTGTAGACGGCAAAAAAAGGAGCGGAAAAGTCATTCCCATTGCCATTCCGTAACTAGCCATTGCTTGCTCGTTTGTGTATCCAGCGAGTACAAGCATAGCAGGAAATAAAACGGCAATCACAGGCTGAATTAAACTGCTCGCTGTCCGCACTCCTGTTACAGGCACTGCCGAGTTTAATACAGGGCGAAAATATCCGCGCGGATTCGCAAGCCTTTTGCCACTTTTAAAGTACACAATCATTGCTAAAAGCGCGCTTATTATACACGCAATAGACAGCGACCACCCAGCCATACTCGCCTTATCAAGCCCCATATACAAGAAATTAGCCATTATAACGAATATAACTATGCGCAAAACCTGTTCGGCTAACTCCGTCCAGCACACGCTAAAATAATTTTGCGTGCCCCATAACGAGCCACGAAACGCCGAATAAACCGCCCCCGCGATTACCGCTGGCAAAAGTGTTATTAAAATATAAATGCACCGCTCGTCAGTAAAAAGTTTGCCGAAAAAGTCACGGAAAAGCACAATTACCAAACACAATAAAATTGCCACAGTTACGCCGATTATTAGCGCGCTAGTAGTCACCGAATTTTCGGACTTAATGTCTTTTAAAACTCGGTATTTTGCGGTTAGTTTTGAAATGGCGAGCGGTATTCCACTTGCCACCAACACGGATAACACGCCAAACACTGACGAAGCCACTTGATACACGCCTAACAACTCGGGTCCTAATTCGCGAGATAGATAAATGCGGAAAAGAAACCCGAAAAATCGAGTTAACACCGAGAACCCCGCAACTATCAATACTGCACGAAATAGTGATTTTGCCAACGCCTACTCCCCTTTTTTGTCTATTAAAAGTTGCATACCTACAAAAACTTTGCGAGTGACAAGGTTATTAGTTTTCATAATCTCGTCAACTGTTACATTGTATCTTTTTGCGATGTCGTCCAAAGTTTCGAGCGGTGCAACGATTACTCGCTTTTTACCGAGATTTGTTAAATACAGCACGCACCCTGGATACACTGACGAAAAAAGCGGGTTATCGCGCAAAATATCACTTGTCGTGATACCAAACTTGTTTGCGATACTTTCTAATGTGTCGCCCGCCACACAAGTGTAAAGTAGCGTGTTGCGAGTCGATTGCTCTAATACTTTTATCATAGTTTAATTTTATTATGGCATTTTCTTAATTATGCAATACTGTTATTTTTTCTTTAATTAGCAATCTTACGCGTTACACGCGAATTAGCAATGAGCAATTAGCAATTAGCAGTTAAGGAAGGTATTTCTAATTATAAAATTATTTTTAGATATTAACTCCTTAATTCAAAATTCTTAATTCTATACAAAATGCTCACTATTCGTCACTTTATAAAAGCCCTTCTTAACAAAACAAAAAAGAGTGCGGTGGTTTTTGCACTCTTTTAAACTTATTGATTGTATTTAGATAATTTTGAACAAAATATACTGTAAAAACTATTTATTTTGCTCAATAAAATATACTAACTTACCAATGTATTAATTATTTTATTCAAAATATTGATTTTTTGTTTAATTTTAGTATATTTTGTTAAATTTTATCAATTTTTAACCAATTTTTATCATTTTAATTTTTTTGCGTTTGATTTGACGGCGAACAACTATTAGGGCAATCACACCAACAAGAATTACAAATATACCAATAGTTAATATTGAAATACCCGTAACTTGCTTTACAATTGCAAATTTTAAATTGTCTGCTGGCACGGTAAATACAATTTTACCGTCAACGACATTATATTGTAATACTTTTGACTCGCCCTGGTCGTTGTACATATAAACATAGACATTTGAATAATCGTCTGCAACATAGTCTAGTTCTACTTTCACTGTCGCACTGCTCGATTGATTGTACTTAATTTCGTAAGTTTCGTCAACAGTTTTATCCGTAACAGCCGTTTGCGCTCCGTCTTTGTCCTCTGTCTTTTCGATTACCAAATCAACATTTTCGTTGTCTACATCACCGCTTTCAAACTCAACGCTTCCGCCGTCCGTTGCATTTGCTGGCTTATCAAGAATTGTTAGTACACTTGAAATTGAGTTGTAATTTGAGTTATCGAAAACAATTGTGTAGTTGTGCTTACCCACATTTGCGACAACTGACGCATTTTCGTAATTAATAGTAAAGTCAAGTTCGCTTTCGATTACAGGGTTCTGCACATTGCCATTTGCCACGAAAATATCGCGAACAATTGTAACTTGCGCATCGGCTTTAAGTATTGTAAGTCTTGCCGAAGCGGTGGCGCTGTTGTGGTTTTCGTCACCCGCGTACGAAACTGTTATTTCGTAAACGCCAGAATCGATAGCGCTCGCAACTTGTTCACCATTCTTTAAAATGCGGTATGTTAAGTCGTTTGATAAACTAAACACAACTTCGATATTTTTCTCCGTTCCGTCATAAGTTGTAACTACATCGTTTGCAACAAGCGAAACATCGGCTTTATTAATTATAAGATATGCAGGGGCAACAACTACCGAATAATTTTGGTTTGTCGCAGTCGCGCTCAATTTGTAAGAGCCAACATTTTCCCCACTCTCGCGCGAGAACACAAGCCCTAAATCGTCATCACCTAGCACACCGCTTGTAGAATAGGTGTAGTTTGGCTCTGCGTCACCATAATTTTTTGAAATGTTGTCAAAGTAAACATACGCGGTTTTTTTCAAAATCTCAAATGTTGCCTTGCTAAATGAAACAAGGTTGTAGTATTCGCTTTCAAAACTTTGTAATGTAATTTCGTACTCGTCAACATTTTCTCCGCTTTCGCGAGCCAAAACTACGCTAATTTTGTCTAAATCAATAGGAGTATCCGTAGTAAATTGTAATTCTCCGTCATTTTCGCCGTAAATTTTAGAGCCGTTCGAAATAGTAATTACGATGTCCGCCTTAGTTATTTCAAAAGTTGCAGGGGTAAAAATTATTTCGTAATTCGGGTTAGATAAAGTGCCGAGTGTGATTTCGTACTTGCCTACATTTTCCCCTAACTTTCGAGAGAGCGCACCGTTAAATTCAATACCTTCGCCACCTGTAAAAGTTAGCGTAGGGTCGGCGCTACCATAAGGCTTTGAAATGTCGTTTGCTGTAATAGAAACTTGCGCTTTTAAAATAGTAAGGTAATTACTCATATAGATAATGTCGTAGTTGTTGTCCGTGATTTCCTTCATCTTGATTTCGTATCTACCAACATCGCTTTTCGCTTCGGTATATAACTCAATATCTAGCGGAAAGCCTTCTACAATATTACCATAAACGATTGAATACGATAATTCAGGCTCATTTCCGTAGTAAATAGTCACAGGATTTGCAGAAATTATAATTCTCGCAACAGTGATGCGGAAGTTATCACCTTTAAAGTTTACCGTGTAGTTTTTATTTGTGCATTCTTGCAAAGTAATTGCATAACTGCCTACACTTTCCCCTTGCTCGCGAACGATTGTTATCCCTAAATCATCGCCTGGCACAGCATTTGTAACCGAATATTTGAGTTCGGGGTCGTCCTTTACTCCAAATTGTTTGCCTTGCCCCGACACAACAATTACATTTATCGTGCGTGGAGTAATCGTGTACTCGCCATTGATATATTTAACATTGTAGTTTGCTAACTCTTGCGGAACGACTTCGATAATATAAGTATTTGCATCTGTACCTAAATCGCAAGTTGCCAAGAATGTAAACTCGTCATCACCTAAAAGCCCTGAAATCGAGGTTGTAAGCGGTAAACTCTCATCACCGTAAACGCTAGTTTTGTTGTCCGCGGTAACGGTTAAATCGGCTTTTGTAATAGTCAAAGTCCCCGAAGTCGAGCCGACAAAGTTATTTTCATTAACTATGATTGTTACATCGTAAACTCCAACATTTTTAGGAGTAACAACGCTTCCGTCTTGCTTAAATTCAACCGTTATATCATATAAATAAGGGTTAGAAAACTCATAATTTGCGCCTGAATATTTAACACTTTCGTTAAACTCGGTTAAGTCTACGCTTAATGGCATTATAGAAAAAGTACCAGTTACAACACGATTTCCTAATTCGCTACCAACAATGTAATAATCGTCATCGGTAAGAGTTAAGGTATAAGAATATTCGCCAACATCGAGCGGGTTTGTAAGACTATTGAGATAGTCGTACTCCACCCCTTCGCTATTTCTAAATATCAAAGTATAGTCAACATCACTGCTTAACGAAAAGTCAAGGTTAAAACCGTCTGTATTAAAAGTGTATTCGTCTTTATTTTGAGTAAAAGTAATGCCTTCGTATATATTAATATTAAATTCCCCGCTACCAGAGTAAGACTCATTATTAACTAAGTAACTAGCCTTATATAACCCGCGCGTACGGAGTTCGCTAGGTACGCCATTTTTGGTAATAGTCCATTCTATAAGGGAAGTATCACAATTTGCCGAATAATCGAGAATGATATTTTCACCTGTATAGGCGTAAGCAAGCGTTGGTGTAATTTTCACAACTTCGCGGTAAATTAAGTCAATTTCATAAGTCTTATCAAATATAAATTCAAGTGTATCTAATTCTGTCAGTTCGCCGTTTATATAGCATTGATAAAATTCATAATCAACGCCTTTTTCGGTTAAGGTTGAAGGTATTTCATAAGTAACGCTCTCCCCTGTTGTCGCGCCTTCGTAATAATCAATATTTGTTTCAGTTGGGCTATTCCCACGCAAAACATTATCAATTTTATAAAAGTATGCGTCAATAGTAAAGATAAAAGTCTTTATTTCGCTAACATTTCCAGCGCTATCGATACCAACCACTTGCATAGTATAAGTGCCGTTTGTGTCAAATGTTAGGTTATTAGCACCACTATTCAAAACTTTTCGAGTTTCGCTGTCAACAGGTGAAGTTCCGTCAAGGGTATAGTAAAATGTTTCGTCACTTTGCGCATTACTTAAAATGCTAGTATCAAAAGATAGACTAAAGTAATTTGAAGTTACGCCGTCAAGATTAGGAATACTTATCTCGGGAGCGGTGTTGTCGATAAATGACGAAGTGTAGTTTTGCTCGGTAACATTGCCGACATTATCATAAACTTTTATATTGTATAACTTGTCGTTTTCGTCTACTAAAAATGTTGCGGTTGCGTTGCGTTGTGTTGCGTCAGTGTAAGAAATACTTGCAACGCTTCCGTTTACTTCGACTCTGTCAATACCAGACTCAATATCAGTTAATTGAAGTGTAACTGTTTTAGACATAGTAAAAGTATTTTCGTCCTGCACAGTTAAACTATCAATAATAGGATTAGTAATATCAGTCGTGGTGAAAGTTAGAGAAGGTGTAATAAATCTAGCGTCTACATCGTTTGTAAGGTTATAACGACTACTTGCTGCGATAAATATTAGGTAGTAAACATCGCTATTTACATTATAAGGTTCACAGTTTAAATAATGCGTATCATCAATATCCGTTTGCCTTCCCGTATCGTATAAAGCGGTACTGCCAGCCAAAAATTGCACTTGTATATATGTGGACTTGCTATTTCCAAACCAACTAGCATCTGGCTTAACTGTTAAAAAACCATTTAAACCGGCAACTTTTAGTGCATTTGTCAATTTTATTTCACTAGTAATAGTTCCACGCCCATAATCTTCACCAAAGGCTACCGCTGCTGTTTTTTTGTGATGACGGAAATAAGTTTCCGTATTTTTGTCATCACCCATATCACTATAAACACCTGTCGTTTGATACCTAAAATAATCTAGTATATTGTGCCCATTGCCGTATAAATTGTAGGTAAATGAACGAGTATTTCCGCTAGTACTAAACAAGTCGTTATTTAAGGTAATATCTAGGCTCTGCGCATCATCACTTGCAGCGCTAACACTTGCCTTTTGATTTGGCATAACTAGAAAAGTGAGTAATAGTGTTATTACCCCTAGAAATCCTATTAAACTCGAAATAATTGTCTTACTTTTACTCATTTTTCACCTGCTCGCTTATCGCGATAATTTTAATTTTTTAAAATTTTTGTCGAATTTTTGTAGTATTTTATTGTTTTTTTAGTCTTTCTTGCAAATAATACAGTTTTACTCGTACTTACTCAAGTCAATTGCGCTCTTGCTTGCGTCCGTTGTAAATGTTTCGGTTAGCGTTGAAGTTGTATTAGCATTAACTCCGTAATAAACATCGTAACTTTCATTACTATATACGCTCTTTAAATTACCGTTTAAATCGTATGTGTAAGTTAGCGCTATACTCTTAAATGTTACATCGCTAGGGTCAACCCCAGAAAGTGAAGCCATTTGTATTTTATAGTTTGCAACAAAACTATCACTAGGGTTATCAACTGTTACTGTAAATGTTAAACTATCACCTGACCTTGAAACAGTCGTGTTAAAGTACGCGCTAGTTAAATTGTAAATATATAGTCCTGTTGGTTCAGAGCCATAGGTACCCTTAAAGCCCGTTAAATCAAGATTTGTATTCCAACTACCACTAAAATTACCAGTTACTACGCCATTTCCATCAGGTTTATTTACACTATCTCCTGTTATATGTTTATACTGTAAACTGTTTCCGTCATAATAGCCAACTACGGCAACTCTTGTATCTTTAAAAGTAGTTCCATAGTTGCTGTTTAGCGTTAGGTATCTAGTTTGTCCGTCTTTTCTTTCCATTTGCTTTGTAGAATAAACAGTTTGATTAACATTAATTTGAGTCAATCCAAGGTCAACAACAGACCTAACACTTCCCTTTGTTTCGCTAAAATACCCTGTTTCAGAATCGCGAAGTTTTTGGTAACCGCTTTGGAATAACCACCAAGCATACTCAGAGTCAGATACAGTAAAGTTTACCGTAGTCGATGTTGAAACATATGCTGATTTTAAAACTGTATCGCAGTTGGTCGCACTAAGTGTCGCATAAAGCGTTCCGTCACCGATGAGCCCCGTAAGAGTATAATTTCCGTCTGTATCAGTAGTTGTCGAAACATCTTTAAAGGATATTTCCATATTGCTTACCCCAACTCCATTATTAGTAGTAACGCGTCCGCTTACCGTATAAACGGCTTGATAACTAATTTCTACCGTTTTAGGAATTGAGTAAGAGTCGGTGTTTGGAGTAAAGCGGTAACCGTCAAGCGAAATCTCAAATCTACCAGTACCAGTTAGAGTTCTTAAAATATATTGAATGTCGCTAAATGTGTCGGTATAACTTCCCTTTTCGTCACTATAACTAATATTTATATTATTAAGTTTTGCTCCATTAATTTTTAGCACTACATCGTAAGTCATATTAATTGCCACATTCTCCGCGTGGTCAGTTACAACCACTTCGCCCGTGTTATATCCGTTTACATCGGCAAAAATTTTATTTTCGCCAACAAGTCCACGAACGGTAAACACGCCGTTACCCATTTCCTCGTATCTGCCATTTTCGAGCGTCAAGATAATTCCGTTTAGTTGGACACTACCGCTAGACACAACGACTGTTACCCAGTAAGTTGCGGTAAAGTCAAGTGTGCTTGCGCCTGTAAATATTTTCGTTCCTTCAAAGTCATAACCGTATTTTTCAACGGTAAGTAATCCCGATGTCGAAAGTCCGCTTAATGTGTATTCGCCATTTGTATTAGTTGTCGTACTAATTCCATTTGACGAAATAGTAACACCGCTAAGTCCAACACCACCGATTGTTATTTTACCGTTAACAGCGAATGTTGCCATAATATCTAGACTTCCTTTCGGTTCATCAACATTTACAGGGCTAAAATTGTATCCTGCTAGCGTAAAGGTCATTTCGCCGAACACATTTACATTTTTAAGAGTGAATCGCCCTAGCGCGTCAGTCGTTGTACTAAATTCGCCGAGTTGCACCAAAACATTAGCAACAACGCGTCCGCCCGAGGTAACCGTTCCGCTAATTTCATAAGTACCGCTAAAAACAAACTCTTGTCCGTACTCGGTTACTGTAATTGTATTAAATGTGTATCCGTCAAGAGTTGCTGTAATAGTTTCGCCAATGCTTACGCCCGATAAAGTAAATTCGCCGAGTTCGTTAGTCGTTGTCGAGTTTTTGCCATTAGAAATTGTCGCACCGCTCATAACTCGTTCGCCGACACTAGCGCTACCCGAAATACTAAATGTCGTGTAAATAATTTCGTTAAAGTAGCCGTTTATATTAATATTTGTAAACGAATAGCCCGTCTTACTTAACACTAGTTCGTTATTTCCTATTAGCCCTAATAGAGTAAACTTGCCTTCGCTATTTGTCGTGGTCGATTTGTCGCCAATTGTTACTAACACATCGCTAATAGGAGTCGTGCCACTTAAAACCGTTCCGCTAACTTCGTATGTCGCATTTATAACAAGCCCGATTGTATCGTCACTAACTTCGATATCGTCATCGAATGTATAACCTTCTTTAAAGGCAGAAATCACAGTTTCGCCAATTAACAAATCAAAAGTGAAGTTTCCCGAAACATCAGTCGTGGTCGAATTGTCACCAGCGAACACCGTTACACCGCTTACGCCGATGCCACCGCTTTCGACTCTACCGCTAACCGCATATCCGTTTGCGTTAAAGTCATACTCACCACCACAAGTAATCAAATAATACTGCGGGTTAAGTGTTGTGTCTTGCGAATCGCTTATAAGTAAGGTGTAAACTCCTGCAAGTCCGCTAAACTCGTACTTTCCGTCCGCTTTTGTAGTATACTCTTGTGGTTCAGCACCACCAAATAAAGTTACTATAGCATTGCTAACAGGCACATCTTCCGAAATAAGCGTACCCGAGATGGAATAACTTGCGTAGAAGTCGACAGTGTCATTTCCCTTTGTTTCGCTCTCCGTAAAATTTAGCCCACTTACAACAGGGATAATTTTGTCCGCGCCTTTTAGGGTAATCGAATAAACACCATCTACAATTTGCGCGCTCGCCCCACTTTCCGCTTTAATCTCACCATTTACCCCGAGTGCACCATTATACACATAGCCCGAAATTGTGTAATCTAGGTCAAAATCAAGTGTAGTGTTATTTTTGCTTGCGGTTAGCGTTTTTGAATTGTAGTTTTCAAAACTTACCGTAATCTCGGTTGGCTTTGTCAAGTTTAATATACTAAACTCTCCTAATTCGTTAGTAGTTGCACTCGTTCCGTTGTAAGTAATGCTAGCATTTGCTAAAACCGTGCTTCCGCTGTGGACTGTTATATTTACATCAAAAATTTTACTTAAAGCAACATTTATAGTCGAGTTTTGCTTTGAAATAGTAATTTCTGCGCTCGTGTATCCGTCACAAGTAAGAGTTGCCGAATAATCTTTTATCAAATTATTTAAAACAATCTGCCCCCTGTCGTTGCTTTCATATTCCACACCGTCAAGAGTGATTTTCGCACCCTCTAAAACTTCGCCATCGCTAGTAATTGTGATTGTCGCATCGTAGTATTCCACCATTTCGAGAATTATCGAGTTAGTCGCGTTTATAGTATGAGTTATTTCTCTAAAACCGTCTTTACTAAAAGTTATCTCATCGCCTAGCATTACACCATTTAGCGTAAACTCACCTAGTGTGTTAGTTAAAATTATATCATTATTATATGTTACAAATACATTTTCAAGCGCCACGCCATTTGATACGATTTTTCCCGAAAAGTTGAATGTTCCAACTGCGGTTAAGGCAGTCGCTCCGTCAACTTTTTCACCTGTAAATTTAAAAATCGAGTGCGAGTAAGTAATATTATTTTCGCCCCATAAGTCGTTTAGCACAAATTCGCCGTTTGCGTTACTCGTGCCAGCAACTTTTCCATTTACCAAAATATTTACACCACTAATTCCAACTTCGCCACTTTTAGCCGTACCTGTAATTGAGTATAGTTGATAAGCGGTAAATTCGAGATTTTGGTTTTCGCGCGAAACTGTCATTTGCGTTGGCTCAAAGTGGTAGCCATCTAGTTTTGGAGTTACAATACTACCCAGCGCAATGTTACTTGCCGAATACTTACCATTTTCAAAAGACATCGGCGCGCCGTTTACTTCTAGCACTGCCCCGTCTGATCCACTAACCGTGGCAGTAATTGAAGTCGTACCAGAAAATTCGATGTAGTTAGTATCAATAGTCGCGGTTTTCGTCTCAAAAACCATTCCGTCCTTTTCAACAGACACATGAGATTCGCCTGCGATATTAGGAGCGGTGAAATAACCGTTTGAGTCACTTGTAACAGTCAAGTTTACTAGCCCCGAAACGATAATTTTCGCGCCAGCCACCCCGACATTATTTGATAACACCCTACCAGTTAGCGTGTACATTTGCTCGGCGTTAACTACGATTCCGCTACTTTCTTTATTTACAATCACCTTAGACTCGGTAAATACATAACCACTAGCCGAGAAGGATAAAATTGTCGCAGTCGTAAGGTTTGAAATAGAAAAAGCGCCTGTTTCGTCAGTCGTGGTTGTTACCCCTAAATCTGTTTCAACGCTCGCATTTTTTACTGGCGTAGAGCCACACATAACTACACCACTAACGGAAAAAGATGTCGGTGTCGAACCACCACATCCCGCAAAAATAAACATTGATACAAATAATATTAAAATTGAAAATATACTAAAACTTAATTTTTTATTTTTTTGTAAAATCATTGATTTCCCTTCTTTAAGAACAATACTTGATTTTATGAGTTTATTATAGCATAATTTTTTAGCAAAGTAAAGCATTGAGAACAAATAAAAAATTTTGACAAAATATTTTTATGTGTCAAAAAAGAGAAGGACATAATTATATTATGCCCTTTTTAAATTTTTAGTGATTAAACGCTACGCGTTACACGCGAATTAGCAATTAGCAGGTAGCAATTAGCAGTTAAGGCTAAAAATTAATTAGTAATTAGGAATGAGTAATTAGGAATATAACGCGTAAACGCGAATTAGCAATTTGCAATCTTGCTCGCTTTGTGAGAATTAGGAATTAGCAATCTGCCACGCAAAGCGTAAATTAGCAATTAGAATGAGCAATTAGCAGTTAATGTGCGCGTGCGCGCAAGCAATTAAATAATAAACTTAATTTTTGTTACTTTTTCACACTTAAAATTTTTTTAAACATTTGTTCGTAGGTACAAATAAAGCATTTACTAATTAATCAAAAACAATAGCAACTATTTATTTTATACAATTATTATAGTACTATGAGAGTTTTACTCTCATCGCTATAAATTAAATTAGGAATTAAGGAAGGTATTTAATATTATTTTATACCCAGCATTAACTGCTAATTGCTAATTGCTAATTGCTAATTCTCGCAAAGCGAGTAATTGCGTGATAGATTGCTAATTGTTAATTCGCAACGAAGTTGCGATAACTTCCCCCCTACCCCTAGTATTTCAGCAAAAGGCAAAACACTAAGTAGCATTTCCTCGTTTTTGGTTATTTCGTCTAAATTTTCAGCAGTGGCAGACTCGATATAACTTTTTAGCCCTTGCATTTTGCCGAGTATTATTGCTCCCCTAGTTGAGTAAAAGTTTTGTATAATTATCGAAAAAACTCCTAACAAAACGCCAAAAAGCGCGATAAATAGCGCAATTCCTAAAAGCGAATCAAAGTTTACCGCAAGTAGCCCGATTGCCACAAGTCCACCGAGTATCAGCACGCCAAAAAGTATAGAAAGTACTATAAATTTTGATTTTTTAATGCCAAATTTTACAAATTTTAGGCGAAGGAGCGCCACCCCTAGCCCTGTTACCACGACACCCAACACAAAGGTTATGATGTAATTTACCGAAATAAAATTTAGATAAGAAATAGCGAGCATTAACGAAATTATTAGCGCTACAAAAGGAATTAGCAAATTTGCCCACATTCCAAAAAGTGATTTTTTCTCATAAAGCGAATTTTCGCCATTTTCGGCAACTTTTAGGCTAATACTAGGGAATTTTTCGCAAATAATCTCTTTAATCGTCTCGATATTTACCCTATCGCTTTTCGCAAAAATAGTATCAAATAAGTCGACTTCATAATCTTTAATTAACTTTTCTAATGGCTTGATTTTCGTTACAAAAAGCCCTTTTTCGTCTTTTTCGAGCGCGATATTTTGAGATTTGAGCCAACAAAGTAGTATGGCATAAAAATCGCTACCAAAAATTTTTTGGTTTAATAAATAGCGCACTTCGAGCGGACTAACGCCGTTCGGCACAACTATACTGGGTGTAATTTTTACCTTATTTTTAGAGCGCGTAGTAGCGAAAATAATTAGCACTAAAATAACTGCTAAAATGCTCAAAACTAGCGCAACAATGCCGAATATATCATTCGAGGCGGACACAAAAAAGCCTTCTGGAAGTCCAATAGAAACCACATATTCCGTGTGCGCGGGCAGTGTGCCTGTATATGTATAAGTTAGGCGCGTATCACTCGTTAAAAGGGGGCTAAAAGATGTTTTTTCGCCGTCTATTGTCGTAAAAATTGCCGTTTCGTACTCTGGACTTTCTACATATTCACGAATACTTTCAAAAAATGAAAGGCTAACCGTTATATTTGAAACAGTCGTGTCCCAACTGCTATCAATGATTTCATAATAAAAATTATCAGCATTATTAACTCTGTCATTTGGAAAGTACACCCAATAATTTATGCTAAAAATGTATGGAGTGCCTGTCGCGATGTTTGTATTTTCGTTAAAAAGGTTGAGCACCACCCCACCATCTCTATTTTGCATCGTGTAACTGTGGTTAACCGAGTCGATTTCATACCTAAGTCGATAAGAATTATTCGTGTCCAAATAATTTGTGTTAATAACATTTGGCAATATTCGAGTTAGCCCGTAAGCGCGGTCGGTGGTATTGTATCGAACTTCGATTTGCTCGCTAATGTATGCTCGGCTATTTTCAAACACATTTATTTGCGTGTTGTAGCGCGAAATTGTGTAACTTTCGTCAATACTACTATCCGTAGAACTCATAAAAAACACCGAATAAAGCGCGGATAAAACAACAACGCCCACAAGGAGTATGCCAAAAAGCACGCCAAAAATTATTGTAGTTAATTTTTTTGTAGTCATAATTTCCTTATAAAAAGGCGAAAATTATTTTTCGCCGTCCATATGTTTTGTAATTTCCGTTTCGTACGGTATAAAAGGCTCAATTTTTTTAAGTTTTGCAATGTAGTTTGTCGGGAACATCAGCCTTTTTGCGTTAAAAATTTTCACGCTCGCGTTGTAGTACTTGCTCAAATTGTCGATTTCGTCATTTATTGAAGTAATTGAATTTTTGCTTGCCTTAAATTCGTCTGTTTCGTGAATGTCGTGCGCGCTAATAAGGGCAAAAAGATTTGATAAATCATTAGATAACTCGATTTCGCACCCCACCTGCTCGACTAAATTCTTGCTCGCACGCGCGCGCTCTAAAACATCGCTTAAATTTTGCAAGTCAAACTCGCCTTTAAGGTCTAATTTCTCGGCGCTTTTTACGACATCGGCTACACTATCATAGCGCTTTTTAAAAGAATTATTCATAGCGTCAAAAGCCTCGTGCACCGTGTCGCGAAGTTTATTTAAAAAGTTGTATGAGTAAACAAGCCAAATAGCAACCGCAATTAAAGCAACCGCCACAACGACCCCAATAACAATACCAACGATTTCAAGAATTGTCATATTACACACCACTTTTTGATAATTTATTTGCTAAAATAAAATTATATACAGTTAATTATATAAAATAAAATATCTTTTGGCAACAAAATTTAAGCAAAAAGTTTACTCGCATAGCGAGAATTAAACTCGCTGACGCTCAAATTAGCAATGAGCAATCTTACTTGCTTCGCAAGAATTAGCAATTAGCAATTAGCAATTAGCAGTTGTTGCTGGGTATAAAATTATATTATATTTAAATAATTCCTGCCTTAACTCAAAATTCAAAATTCAAAGTTCAGCCGTGAGCCACTCACTTTGACAATTACTCTTACTTTCGTATGGCTTTCCGTGTGCATTGCACACTCCAAGGCAAAATTAAAGCGAAGCATCAAGGCGTAGCGTGAAGGCAATTAGCAGTTGTTGCTGGGTATAAAATAATATTAAATGCCTTCCTTAATTCCTAATTACTAATTCCTAATTCAAAATTCGAGCGTCAGCGAATAAGATTGCTAATTGCTAATTTGAGCGAAGCGAATAATCAATATTGTATATGTCGTTTTTAGGCTTTTAAAGGGGGTTAAACGCGCGAACTTTTGTTTTCTCGATAAATTACTCGTCTGAACCTTTTTATCGCGCTCTATGAGCCGATTTTAGAACATTTGTTCGACAGTGCTTAATCGCTACGCTCCAATTAAGTATTAGTAATTAGAAATCTTACTTGCTTCGCAAGAATTAGCAATTAGCAGGTAGCAATTATTAGTTAATTATGAATACAAAAATATATGATATTTACTATTTTCCGCCTTAATTCGTAATTCAAAACTCAAAATTCGAGCGTAGCGAGTAATAATTATGTTGTTGTACAAGATTTTTTATTCTCCCCCACCGCAAAGCATAGAAAGAGAGAAAGTTTTTA
>CALWRJ010000021.1 GCA_944383915.1 uncultured Clostridia bacterium | reverse complement strand
ACATTTTAGTATCAAAAATTTATTTTAGGCTAAAATTTGCCTTATTTCTTGCTTTTTGTACTAAAAATAAAATGTTTTTCTAAAAAAAATTTAAAAACTAACACAAAAAAGCGCAAGGGGTTGCGCTGAATAGTTTTATTAAATTTTTGATGTTTTGGAGTGAAAAATTCTCTGTATTTACAGTAGTGTATGAGAGTGGCAGATACTTTGCTTTTGTGGGGGTGTTTTGCGTAGGCATATACTCCCTACTTACACCAATATTTTGTGCGGATAAATAGCCTTTAAAATGCGGTAAAACAAGTATTTTTGGGCTATTTAATGCCCCCCCCCCCCCCGCAGGTTTGGGAAGGGGAATTTTGTACTTTTTGCATAATTCGTTCCCCTTTTTTCTTTTTTTATAGGAATAGTATACTCGAAAAATTTAAATTTACAAAACAAAATGACATACTTTTACAAAAAATTTTAAAATTTTGGTTATTTTTATCAAAAAATTGTCCTTTTGAAAAATTTATTCTTTTCAACTTAAAAAGCGAATCTAACCTACTTTAAATAAAATTGGAGTTATTTCCGCCCCCACAGTACAAGTTATCTTTAAGCAAAGCACTAATTAGTTTTTCGAAAAAATTTTATCTTATTTAAAATTTATGTTGATTTTTGTCTTTGAAATGATTATAATTTGTTTAGTATTATATTATATAGGAAGTGTACAGATGAAAATTGCGAAAAGTTGGTATGAGTTATTAAAGCACGAGTTCGAAAAGCCGTATTACAAAGAACTACAAAACTTTTTGGCGGACGAATACGCGCATTACACGATTTATCCCGAAGCGGACAATGTTTTTCGCGCGCTCAATCTCGTGCCTTTTGATAAGGTTAAGGTTGTTATTATCGGGCAGGACCCGTATCATGGGCCGAAGCAGGCGCACGGGCTTTGTTTTTCCGTTCAAAAAGGCGTGGACATTCCGCCGAGTTTGCAAAACATTTACAAAGAAATCCAAAACGACCTTGGCTACCCCATTCCAAAAACTGGAGACCTAACGCAATGGGCAAAACAAGGGGTGTTGCTACTCAACTCCGTGCTAACTGTTCGCTCGGGGCTTGCAAATTCGCATCGAGGCAAAGGCTGGGAACAATTCACTTCGGCGATAATTCGGCTACTTTCGGCGCGTGAGGACCCGGTGATTTTTGTGCTTTGGGGAAACAACGCAAAGGAATTTTTGAGCCTTATAGACACGAGCAGGCATTATATCCTAACAGCCCCACATCCAAGTCCTCTTTCGGCACATTCTGGGTTTTTTGGGTGCAAGCATTTTTCGAAGTGCAATGAATTTTTAAAGTATATGAATAAAAAGCCGATTGATTGGCACATTTACGAGGATAAATAGAGCGCAGAACGAAAAATTCTGCGTTTTTTGTTAATTTAAGTATATGCGGGAACTGTGGGCGTTTTAATATGCTTTTTGTGGGTGGTCTCTTTTGTTAGGTGGTAAAATGTGGTGGTGTTTTTTGAGAATATAAAAGTGGCGAAATTTTAAAGTTTGAGTTTTTTGTATGCACTATCCTTCCACCGCTCCAACGCTTCCCATTAATTATCAAATAAAAGTAACAAAAATTCCGCCCTTTTTAGCGGAATATTTTATTTATAATTAAATTTAGCGCTGTTGTGCTTCATCAACAAACATTATAATCGGCTCGTCTAACTCTTCGGCGGTAAAAGGGGCTGGCTTGCTTTCGCCTTTTTCTAGTTCGCGGGCAAGTCTTTTCCTTTCGCTATAAGTTCTAACTCGTTCGAATATCAAATTTGCCTCATTTTGCACCACCGCTCTTGGAAGTCTGCGTCCAAAGTCCGCGCGGTCACGGGCGTACTGCGAAGCGTGTTCCCTAACGATGTCCTCCAACTCGCTTTGCGTAAGTTCGTACGCGCTAAACTTGCGTTCAAGATAACTAATTCCGTCATCTAAATATTTATCGCGTTCATCACCGCGCCCCTGCTTGATTAATGCGTTAGACATCATATTCGCCTCGCGGTCGCGCTCGAGCGCTGAATTCATTTGAGAAAACGCAGCCGAGCCAAGAAAGTACGCACTGGCAAGAGGGAGGCTTGCTGAAATCAATGCGTATGCGATAGTAGAAATCGCGCCACCAGACGAAATAACGGGAAGCGTTTCAAGGGCACTCTGCACGGCGGTATTGTATGCTTCGCGAACAGGTTCGTAAGCAAACGCACCGGCAAGCCCGATTCCGTACACAAAACGGCGAATAGAACGGTTGTGAAGTTTGTCGCTGTGAAGTTGAGTAAGCCCTAATTTTTTATTTAACACTTTCACTGGGCGTATGTCCGCCCTAACGACTTTAACGAGTTTCATCTCGGCGAGCCTAGATTCTGCCCTTTCCTTTTTCTCTTGTCTTTCCGCTTTAACTTCGAATGGTGATACCATATTTACATTCCCCCTTTTTAGAATTAGCAATCTTACTTGCTTCGCAAGAATTAGCAATTAGCAGGTAGCAATTAGCAATTAATGTGCGCTAGCGCGCAAGCCTTTTCTATTTTGAACTTCTCTTGCTCATAAAATTATTATAAAACAAAAAAGCGGAAAAGTAAATAACTTTCTGCTTTTTATTTATCATTATTTTAGGATTATTACGAATAGCCTATACCCACTAGTTTTGCGGTAAGAAATTACCAAACTCCGCCGTTGCCACTGTCTTTATCGTCATTGAAGTGCGAGTCGTCAATTAGTTCAAAGCGCGCGGTAACGACTTGTCCTTGAATTTGTGAGTATGCTAGACGAACGCTTGTGTCCGTGCTAACTGCTGTTTCGCTGTCGCCGATAAACCAACCCACAAAACGGTAGTTGTCCACTTTCACGCGAGCAACTAGGATAATTTCAGTCTCGCCTGTAATACTGTCGTACGCGTCACCCACGATTTCAGCACTTCCGCCGTATGTTGCGTCTACTGCCACCGTGTCGGTAACACTATTTGAGAATACGGCAGTGATTGTCGCGTTGTTAACAACTTCCCAGTTGAGCGGGTTAGATGATGATGTGATGATGTCACCCTCGGCGTTAATTTCCCAGTGCGAGAATACTTCGGTCGCATTCGCACTCGCAACCGCAATAATAATCGGTGTTTCGCCGTATGATACATTTACCGAAATAGGACTTGCCGAAGTAGCAAGTGTGCCATTGTAAAATACCGTGCCTTGCGCGTAGTCGTTCGCGGAAATCGTCAAGTTGCAGTCAATACCTGAAAAGTATGCAGTAATGCTGGTATTTTCTTGAATTGTTATCTCGTAGGTGTTGCCCCCTGTTGTGTGGCGCACTTGGTTCACTATCAAATAAGACAATGTATAATTTGCATTAGTCGGCGTGCCGGTAATCGTCACCGTATCCCCGTAATAATACGGTCCGCTCGCTGGCGAAATCGAAATCGAACCTAAATTAGGGGTCGCGGTTGTCGCTGAAACAGTGTAAACTATTCTTTCGAATATCGCGGTGTAGGTGGTGTCATTTGTAGGAACGGTGATTGTATACGAACGGCTTGTCGAAACCTGCGCTCCGTCTCGTTGCCAACCAACAAAATTATGTCCAGGATTTGCAGTCGCTGTGATTGTTATACGAGAATTTGGCGTGTACCTTCCGCCCCCGCTAACCGTTCCATATGAAGCATCGTTTGTAGCAACCGTGATTAAAGGATTGATTGCAAATATCGCGGTGTAGGTCGCGTCATTTGAAACGGTAAAGGTGTATGTTGCGCTTGTTGAAACTTGAGAATTATTCAATTCCCAACGAACAAAGTAGTACTCGTCACTCGCGGTCGCAACTATACTCACGCGCGTACCTGTTGCGTATATCCCGCCACCCGAAACTGCACCACCGATTGTTGGGCTGGCTTGTACTGTTATTGTATATGGAATTGGCTCGAATACCGCGGTGTAGGTTGCACTGCTAGTTACCTTTATCGTGAGCGGGTTCGTTGTAGATGTGATTGTAGAACCTCCATTTGTGCTCCAACCAATAAATGTATATCCTGTGTTTGCTGTAGCCTCTATAACGCAAGATTCATTATAATCATAATTTCCACCACCAGTTACCAAACCGTAATCATCATCATTTGCTTGCGCTGTAATTATATATGAAACGGGCTCAAATATCGCGATGTAGGTGGCTTCATTCTTTACTATAAACGAGTAATTTGGATTTGTGGAAACTTGCTCGCCGTCTAATTCCCAGCGAACAAATCGGTAGCCAGGATTTGGGGTGGCTCTTATTGTCTGTATAGAGTTATAATTGCATTCGCCCCCACCTGATACTGTACCAAAACTTGAATTATTCGCCTGCACTGTTATTGTATATGGAAGTGTAGTAAACATTGCCGTGTATGTCGCATCTGCGGTTGGTGTAAATGTGTAGGGATTTGCATTTGATACTATATTAGAACCACCATCTGTACTCCAGCCAACAAATGCATACCCTGTATTTGGTGTAGCAGTAAAAGTATAAGAAGTGCCAGATACAGTTCCCGAAGCAGTTCCTTGATTACTATCATATCTTAATGTTGCTGAATACATACGGAACATTGCTATATAAGTCCCATCTGCTGTTGGGGTAAATGTATATGGGTTTGCAGTCGTAAGTATACTTTCGCCACTGTCTGTACTCCAACCTAAAAACACACAACCTGGATTTGCAGTTGCTGTAAGAGTTATGGTTGAACCAGATGATGACCCAGTAGCCGTACCATAATTACTATTATTAACACCATATGAGATATTAAAAGTTGAACGCTCAAAAACAGCGGTGTATGTTTGGCTACTAGAAACTGTAAAAGTGTAAGGGTTAGCCGTGCTTATAATAGTTTGTCCACCATTTGTGCTCCAGCCTGTAAACATATATCCAGAATTTGAGTTTGCGATCAATGTACAAGATGCCCCTTGTGCGTATGTACCACCGCCTAAAACTGAGCCATAACTAGAGTTATTTGCACTAACTGTTATATCATAAAGATTAGAGAGTGCTTCAAGCGAAATGTGAGCAGCAGGGCGGACACCAATTGCACCATTAACTGTCGCAGTTACTACATTAACATCAGGCTCAGGTAAAGGTTGAGAAGGGTCAAAATCTGGTCCCGCCAAAATTATTCTAATTAATGCAAGTGCAGAGTTTTCGTCATTAGATACACCAGAACGCAACCAACAAAGCCCCGAACCTGAACCACCAGCATATGCCACATCATTAAATCTATTATCTGCAATTTGCCATAAACCATTTGTTGTAGTACTTGTTTCATTAGAAGTATCTACATTACACACTTCGTAATGGCTCGGTATCCAAAATTTATCATTATACACAGAACTATCCCAAGACCAATCGTAAGGATTACGGTCGCTTTTGTCACTTGTTCCACCGTTACTTCCAGTTGAGCTACTTTGCAATCCATTAGTAATAGACCAATTACTGTTACTACTATAATAAGCATTCCCTTGAGCAGCTTGCCAAGTTGCATTAGCACTAGAAGGAGAATCAACTAAGCCATCAAAACTTGTCAAACCATATGTAAGTAAGGTATATACATTGTTTGTAACTGTACGAAGTTGTGAATTAGAATAGTTTGCTGTTGCACCACTACTTGAATTAAAATAATAATCAGTATAAGGTCTTGTTAGCCAAATCGTGAGATAATCATCCCATAAGTAAACTGCTTCCCACTCAAGCGGTTTCGAGGGATCTAAATTTCCGCTAGTATCAACATAATACCCCATTTCAAAAACAAATGCTGTACCAGTCCCTGCAGTACTAGCAATTTGTTGAGCATTACGAGAAGTGCTAATAGATGAGCCTGTATAACCTATTTTTTCTAATAACTTAGATATATTGCTCTCGTTCAAAGTACCATCTGTATTATAAAGGTTTCCTATACTGCTATCTGGCTCTTGAATAGTTGCGGTAGTGTTATTTGTTTCACGAACAATCAAGTATGCGCTTACACCACCAAGCGCAGACAATAATATAATAACAGATACTATTATACTTATCAATTTAACTTTAAAAGTCATTGAAACTCCTTTTTTAAGTTACCTAAAAAATTATGAATTTATGAATCTAGCGGTGATTACTTGCCCACGGTATGTATCGTAGTCTAGGGTGATTTCTCTAGAGTTACCTAGGTATGTCTCACCCGCGTACCAACCGAGGAATGTGTATCCGTTTATTTTAACACGCGCTTGGAGTGTAACCTGTCCAGTTTCTTGATAGTCTCCTATTATTTCAGCGCTACCACCATATGTTGATTCAACAGCGATTCCGTCCATAGTAATTAGTTCAAAGTGTGCAATAACAGTGGTATTAGCGGTGATGTTGTCTATACTCAAAGGGTTAGCGGTACTTGTGGTGCTTGTATTACTTCCCTTTATCACTTCCCAATACAAAAATTTGCTACCAATATTTGCAACTGCTATGATGTTTTGTAGTGACGAACCTATAGCGACAGGAGTGGTAACTGTATCACCAACTTGATTACCCGCAAAAATATGCCCAAGCATACTATTGCTAGTTTGAGCAATAACCGCATATCCAAATACTGCGGTATAAACTATATCCTGTGTTACCGTAACAGTTATTGAATAATTAGCCTGTCCTTCACTGCCTGGGATAATACTACTACCACCATCAGTACTCCAACCAACAAAATAATATCCACCGTTTGCTCTCACAGTTAAATTTACTTGTACTTCTATATTAGGCATTATATCACTTTGTCCTCCACTTGCTGTTCCTGAACCTGCTGGTGTTACTGAAGTTGTAACTGTAAGTAGTTTAACAAATACTGCTGTATATGTTGCATTTTTAGTTATATTAACTACATAACTTGTTTGGTTTTCTGTACCTTCTATAATAGAAACACCACCATCTAAACTCCAACCTAAAAATACACAATTTTCATTAGGTGTAGCATTTATGACTATAGAAGTTCCCACCACATAACTTCCTGTGCTATCACTTACTGTACCATAATTATCATTATTACTATTTACTGAAATATTTACAAAAGTCATTAATTGAAAATTTGGACTACCGCTACTGCTATTTGTAAATCTAGAACTTAAATTATTAGTTACATAATCTAAACTTGCTTGGTCTTTAAAGTAATAGGTTACATTAGAATTGCCACTTCTAAAAGCATAAGCACCTATACTTGATACTGAGGTTGATATAGTGTTGTAAAAGTATACCGAGGTTAAACCGGTACAATTATTAAACGCACTCTGTCCTATGCTGGTGACACTATTTGGAATTTCTATCGAGGTTAAACTGGTACAATTAGAAAACGCATAAGTCCCTATGCTAGTGACACTATCTGGTATTTCTATCGAGGTTAAACGGGTACAACGACTAAACATAGAATTTCCTATGCTAGTGATACTATTAGGGAGTGTTACGGAGGTTAAACTTCTAGAAGCAGTAAAAACCCCTGCTCCCATGCTAGTAACACTATCAGGGATTGTTATAGAGGTTAAATCGTAACACTCAGAAAATGCTCCGCTTCCTATGCTGGTGACGCTATCGGGAATTGTTATTGAAGTTAAATCGTAACAATTATCAAACGCATCATCTCCTATGCTAGTGACACCGTCAGGAATCGTTACCGAAGTTAAACGAGAACACAATTGAAACGCCTCATCTCCTATGCTGGTGACACTATTAGGGATTTTTACCGAGGTTAAACTTCTACAATGGTCAAACGCACCATTTCCTATGATAGTTGTTCCATCTAATATAGAATAACTTCCTGCTCTACCTGATGGATATGACACAATAGCACTTCCGTCTTTTGTATATACTACTCCATTCACATCTTTGTAGTTTTGATTGTTATCAGCAACATTTATAGAGGTTAATCTATCACAATCGCCAAATACGCCACTTCCTATACTGGTGACACTATCTGGTATTGTTACTGAAGTTAAACCAGTACAACCAGGAAACGCAGAATCTCCTATACTGGTGACACTATTAGGGATTGTTACCGAGGTTAAACCAGTACAATAAGAAAATGCATAATCTCCTATGCTGGTGACACTATTAGGGATTGTCACCGAAGTTAAACTCTTGCACCAATAAAACGCATAATCTCCTATATTCGTAAGTGTATTAGGTAAACTTACTGATGTTAGGTACGAGCTAACTGAATAAAATACAGCACTAGTAGTCTTACTATCATTCATTGTTGTGATTGTACGAGTCCTACCGCCAACTGTTACGCTAGATGGTATAGTAATTGAAGTTGCGCTTGAACTGCTACTACGAGCTACACTATCCAAACGGCAAACAGTTGCTGAACTGCTTCTATAATATAGAGTTAAAGCCCAATCATAACTACTAGATGATGCAGTTGTCCCATTTGCGTTTATGTACACAGTACCAGTAAACGCATTGGCGGGTTGACTTGTGTCTTTTGATAAAGATACGCCTAAAACCACACCCCCTGCTATTAAAACTAGGATGATTATAGATAGCATTGTATAGAGTTTGTATTTGGTGAAAAATTCTTTAACTGCCATTTGATTTAACTCCTATTTTAAATCTTTTCGGGCAAAGAGTTGTTGTTATATGTGGGAATTTGGAGAATTTTAGGAAATTGTCACGAAATTGCACTTATTTTGCGAAGGGCTTTCATTTTCTTTATTTTTGTGTTATAATGATTAGGCATAAAACGATTTATGCAAAATTAAACACGACAAATTTATTTAAAGAGCGCAATTTTATGCGCAAAAACGACTGCTTTAATTTAGCATATCTAAAAGCGCGAAAATTATGTTTTTTGCAGAAAATTTGGCACAAAAAATGCATTTTCTATGCACAAGATACCACGAACACGCCACGACTCGCCTATTTGACTGCGAAAAATTATAAAAAATGGAGATAAATCAGCAAAAATCATAGCGACTTTTTAGCATAGCAAAAGGCAAATTTTTTCACTTTTGGGGCAAAATTTATGCAGAAAAACATCAAAAGCGGGCTTTGTAGAGTTATTCTCCGCACTTTATGTAATAATTATACGGAGTTATTCTCCACAAGTCAAACAAAATCGACAAAATTTGTTAAAATTATTCACATGGTTAAATTAAATAATTTCGCCAACATTTTGGCAGAGGAAAGAAAGGCTCACAATTTGAGCCAACGGAAACTTGCGGAGATTTTGAATGTCGATAGTTCGCTTATATATCAATGGGAGCACGATAAGTGCGAGCCGAGCCTTGAAATGCTGTGTAGGTTGAGTATACTTTTTGACCTTTCTACTGACGAACTTTTAGGAATTGATAAGATTGAGAAAGAAAAGGAATTTCGTAAAAATATAAATTTTAATGTATAAACAAAAAAGCCTGACTAGGCTTTTTTAATTTTAGTGATATTGTTTCAATTATTTTTTGTGTCGTAATATATCGCGTGCATTTAGGACATATGGAGTTTTTAAGAAAAGGTGTTGCTGGACGAGGTTTGCGTCAGTGAGAGTGTTGCCGTTTTCGTCTTTCATTTCGGTAACTATAAAAGTGCGGTTAAATGTATCCGTTGGCGACAAAATTTCGAGCGTGTCCCTCACTTTAAAGCGGTTTCGTTGCTCAATTAGAGTAAAGCCGTCTTTGTCCGTTTTTTCGAGCGCGATTGCGATGAAGTCGTATGTTGAAACTGGCAAACTCGAACCTAGATACTCGCGTTCGCTCTCTAAATTTTGCTGTCCGTTTTCGGCGGTATTGCTTGCGTTTAGGTTTTTTGCCGAGCAATTTTCATTTGCGCTCTCCGATTCGGTTGTACTGTTTGCGTTTCCGCAATTTTGCGCCGAGCAAGTTTTAGGGCAACTCCCCTTTTCGCCAGCCGAATTTTCGCCTTTAAAATTGCCCTTTAAAATTGTTGTGTCGTTTTCGGCGGTTAAATATTTTGCTGAAACACTATTAGGTGAAATCGAGTTTTCGCCACCGACAACATTTCCGTTTTCGTTTTGCGAATTTATATTTTGCGCAGAAAAATCGGCGGAAGCATCCTTTCGCATCACATATTTTTCGGGCTCGGCAAAGCCTGTGGTAAAACGGCGGTGGCTACATTTCTCCAACTCGGTAACGCGAGACAAATCGGGCTTAAAGTTCTCGGGCGAATTTTCGAATTCGTCTAGTGCGCGGCGGTATGCGTTCACGACATTTGCCACATAATAAGCCGATTTCATACGGCCTTCGATTTTGAAACTCGTGACGCCCGCGTCCGCCATTTTATCGAGGTAATTAATTAGGCACAAGTCCTTTGAGTTTAGGATATAGGTGCTCCTGTCGTCCTGCTGGATTTCGTACTCCTCGCCCTGCCCTTTGCGAGATTTTTCGGTGATGAAGTACTCCCAACGGCACGCCTGGACGCACTCGCCGTGGTTGGAATCTCTGCCCGTAAAGTAGTTGCTGAGCAAGCATCTCCCAGAATAACTTATGCACATTGCACCGTGGACGAAGGCTTCGAGTTCGATATTATCAGGCAAAAAGTCCCTAATTTCGCGGATTTCGTTAAGAGAGAGTTCGCGGGCGAGAATTATTCGTTTTGCGCCAGCGTCTGCCCAGAATTTCGCGGAAAATTTATTGCTTGCGCAGGCTTGAGTAGAAAGGTGGATATCGAGGTTCGGGGCGGTTTCTCTAATGAGCGCCATAATGCCAGCGTCCGAGACGATTACGGCATCGGCTTTGCAGGTTTCCAAGTATTTAATGTAGTCTGCGAGTCCGTCAAAATCGCGGTTATGCGCCTGGATATTAACGGTTATATACGCCTTTTTGTCGAGATTATGCGCGTACTCGATATATTTTTTGAGTTCGTCATCGTCAAAATTTTGACTGAACGCGCGGAGTCCCCACTTTTTGCCGGCGAAGTAGCACGCATCGGCGCCGAAGTAAAAGGCTGTCTCTAGTTTTTCCATATCGCCAGCGGGCGCGAGTAATTCTAGTTTTTTCTGCATAGTTTTTCCTTTGTAAATTTTTTTAATTTATTTTGGTACTTTTTTGTTTGGATTTTTGGTTTTGTTACTTTGTTTAGATTTTTGGTTTTGTTTGTTTTATCTTAGGCGAAAAGTATTGCGCGTGCGCAAAACATTTTCGCACAAAAAACAAAAAACTATATCGCTTCGCTCAAATTAGCAATTAGCAGTTAGCAATTAGCAGTTATGGAAGTTATTTTCTAAATAATATTTTATTAATTTCAGCCACAATTCCTAATTACTAATTTCTAATTACTAATTATTTAAAGTTTTTTCCGCTACGCGCGGTGCGGCGGGGATAGAGTCCCCGCGGACTCATTAGCGCGCAAGCGTGCGAACAATCAAAATACCCAGCCTTAACTGCTAATTCGCGTGCAACGCGTAGGATTGCTAATTCCTAATTCCTAATTCCTAATTCTTGCGTAGCAAGTAGGCTTGCGCGCACGCGCACAATAACTGCTAATTGCTACCTGCTAATTGCTAATTAATTTTGAATTTTTCAAAATTCAAAATTATTTCAATCTTATTTCCGCCAGTCCATCGCCGATGTGGTGAATTTTGGTGTTTAGGTATGGAGATTTGGTGACCCTGTCTATAAATTCACGCAAGATGCAAACGGTATAGGAAAATCTATTTTCGGTTATCGGTTTTCCGTCCGCGACCATTCCGCGAAAAAGGACATTGTCCGCGAGCAAGACGCCATTTTTTGCTAAAAGTGGCAAAAGTTGTTTTAGAATTTCGACATACTTCCCTTTGGGTCCGTCCAGGAAAATTAAATCAAATTTTTCGCCTTTTAGGTTTGAGAGTGTATTTAAGCAGTCCCCTGCGATAATTTTCACGCGGTTAAAAAGCCCTAATTTTTTGTAGTTTTCGCGCGCAATGCGGATGTTAGGCTCGCTGGCTTCGAGTTCGGTAATATTTGCCTCAGGCGAAGCGAGTAACATAACCGCCCCCGAATAGCCGATTGCCATTCCAATTTCCAAAATATTTACAGGGCGAATCTCTGCGCAGATTTTCTCTATAAATAAGCGCGTATCGTCCAAAATCACGGGAATGTTTTTCTCGCGCGCATACTTTTCCATCTCAATTAAATACTTTTCTTGCTCTTTGTTCACTTTATTTCCTTATGAGTTAAATAAATTTAAGATTTTTGTTTTCGTTTCATTTTTATAAGCGAAAAATTTTTCGCTTCGCAAAAAACATTTTCGCACAGTAATTAAAATGCTTCGCATTAGTTTTTGTCCTACGCGGACAGCGACGGGGATAGAGCCCCCGCTGGCTCATTACGCCTTCGGCGAGTACATAACTTTTTTAATATACCCAGCCTTAACTGCTAATTGCTAATTGCTAATTGCTAATTCTCGCAAAGCGAGAAAAGTAGATGCCGTGCTAGACACGCAATTTCCCATAGAGAGTGCTACAGATACTAGGAACACAGGTTTTTTAGGACGCGCCTTTTTTGCGTGAATAGTGCGGTAGATACCCAAATAATTAGGAATTGTGAATTAGGAATTAGGAATTAGGAATTAAGGAAGGTATTTATATTAATTTTATATCCAGCCTTAACTGCTAATTGCTAATTGCTAATTACTAAATAGAGAAGATGATGGGAATCACCATCGGCTTCCTTTTTGTTTTCTTAAAGAAAAGGTTTGTGAGTACTTTTTTGATTGTGCTTTTTATTTCGTTAAAGTCTGGTTTTGCGGTATTTTGGAACATTGCGTCAATGACGGCCTGTTTTGCTTCGCGGACGATGTCCCCCATTTCGTTTGGATAAATGAACCCGCGCGGAATGATTTCGGGGCCGATAGCGACTTTCCCTGTTGCGTTATTTATGCCGAGAGCAACCACACAAACGCCATCTTCGGCAAGAGTTAATCTATCGTGGATAACGGAGTTATCGATATCGTAAATAGTTTTGCCGTCCACTATTTTTTCGCCTGACTCAACATCGCGAAGTGCTTTAATCGTGTTTGGTGTAACTTCAACCACGCTACCAACATGCGGAACGATGATATTTTGCGGTTTAACTCCCATTTTGATAGCGAACTGCTCGTGGTATTTTAGGTGTTTAACCTCGCCGTGCATTGGCATAAAAAACTTCGGTTTAAGGAGTTTGTGGATAATCATAAACTCCGTTTGGCACGCGTGCCCAGATGCGTGGACATCGCTTAAATCATCATAGATAACTTTTGCGCCGAGAGTGATAAGTTGGTTTATAATATTTGTAACTGATTTTTCGTTGCCAGGAACGGGAGATGACGAGAAAATCACGACATCGTTTAAGCCGATTTTGAGTTGCGGAATTTCGCCCTTTACCATACGGTCTAGTGCGGTGTGTTCTTGTCCTTGACTCCCCGTTGCTAAAATTAGAATTTCGTTGTCTACGTATTTGTCTACGCGGTCGAAGTCTACAATCAACTTGTGGTCAAACTTGATTTCGCCTATTTTCATAGCGAGTTCCATTGTATTTATCATACTGCGTCCCGAGAACGCAACTTTGCGCCCGTATTTGCGCGCTAGGTCCATAATTTGTTGCACGCGGTGGACATTTGAGGCAAACGAAGTAATGATTAGCCTATTGGTTTTTGAGTCCTCGAAAATCTGCGCGAGTGTGTCCCCAACCACGCGTTCACTCATTGCCATACCTGGTCGCTCAATATTTGTAGACTCGCACATCATTAGCAAAACGCCCTTGCGTCCGAGTTCGCCGATACGACTTAAATCCGTTGTGTCACCAGCGATTGGTGTAAAGTCGATTTTAAAGTCGCCCGAAACATACACGAGCCCGACAGGAGTAGTTATTGCTAGTGCGTACGCACCTGGAATTGAGTGGTTTACGTGAATAAATTCGACATTAAAACAGCCTATTTGAACGGCGTTACCTGGGTTTACCGCGTGTGATTTCATTTTAATGCGTGGAAATTCACGAAGTTTGCTTTCAATCAGCGCGATACTAAGTTTACTTGCGTAGACGGGTGCTTTCACATCGTCTAGAAAGTACGGCAAACTCCCTATGTGGTCCTCGTGCGCGTGAGTGATGCAAATTCCTTTTATCATTTCACGGTGTGCTTTTAGCCAAGACATATCGGGGATAACCAGGTCGACACCTGGCATATCAGGTTCAGCAAAGCCAACACCGCAGTCCACCACCAAAATATCATCTCCGTATCTAAAAGCGGTAATGTTGTCTCCGACTTTCCCTACGCCCCCAAAGAACATAACTTGTAGTCCTTTTGGTCTACCGCTCCCTCTTGCTCCGCCGAAATGGCGCACAGCGCGAGTGTTTTTCTTGTCGTTATTTTGTGTGTTTTCGTTGTTTTGAGCAACTTGGCGCCTTATAAAAGTGCGCTTTTGAATTTTTCCGTCCGCGGTCGTAGTTGTAATATAATTATTTTCTGTCACGACAGCGCTAGTCTGATTTTTTTCCATTTTGATATTTTCTCCTTTTGTCGCTTTAATTTTTGAATTTTATTTTATATATTTTTTATTTTGATACTTTTATGGCTTAAAAATTTCCGCTACGCGAAAACATTTAAGCAAAGTAAAACAAAATATTTTATTTATTTCTGCCTTAATTCCTAATTTCTAATTTCTAATTATTTTTTGTCCTACGCGGACGGCGGTGCGGTGGACCGCACAGGTCAATAGCGCGCAAGCGCGCGTACGCTTCGCTTTAATTAGGAATTGTGAATTAGGAATTAGGAATTAAGGAAGGTATTTATATTATTTTTATATCCAGCCTTAACTGCTAATTGCTAATTGTTAATTGCTAATTCTCGCGAAGCGAGTAGGCTTGCGCGCACGCGCACATTAACTGCTAATTGCTAATTGCTAATTCGCAACTTTGTTGCGTTAAATAATATTTTTCATCACGCCGATATGCTCGATGTCCTCGCGTTTTTTCGGCGTAACGATTTGGTTTTCGTCAATGTAGTATCTAAGTCCGTTTATCGTAAAAAGTGTAACTTGAGCAAGTATTGCGCCGAACAACACGGTGGCTGGCACGGTTAAAAGTAGTCCTACGGACGCTGTAAACAAGCACACCGCGATATTCACCGCGATATAGATGACGGTCATCACGAGTTGGCGCGGGAAAATCACGCCAAAGTTTTTAGTCAACTGCGAAAAACTTTCCCTTAACGCGCCGAACACCGAACTATTGAATGTAATTAAACACGGACTCCATAGGCAAAAGAGTGATTGGCGGAACGCGATTAAGACAACCAAAAGTAATACGATTATAAAGGGGGCTAAAATTGTTACAACCGCGCTTTCAACGGTAAACAGCAAGAACGATGCCACGAAAATTGCGGTAATAATTATGTCTACGGGCCACACAACTAGCAATTTCGCTAACTGCAAGCGCGCGGACTTGCCGAGATTTTTAATAAAACAACTGCCGAAACTAATTCGCGTATTGCTAGACATATAGTGGTATAAATAGTCCGCCACCGCGAGTTCGCTAAGCCCTATTAAAAATGAACCGCCAAGCCCGAGTATCAACACCGCAACAACAATTAATGGCACGACCCCAGCGATATTTTCCGCCACAATCTCCCCAAACGAAACAAGTACATCTGCCATCGCGCTAAAAATTTGGTCTAGGCGAACATTAAACATCGAGTCTGAAAAAAGGTCGAAAATTTGCGCGAAAAATCCTGCTTCGCTAAGGCTTGAAATCATTGGATAACACGCCGCAACGGTTATTCCTATCACCACAAGCAAACATACCAAAATATATGGTAGCAAGCGCCAAACCACCCCGCTTGTGCGCAAAAATATTTTGGACGAATCCGTTATTATCATAATTTTTCCCTTTTAAACATTTTTTAAAATTAGTAGATATAAAGTTTTCGCTTGTCGTAGCGCGTGATGTTGTTGTACTCAAAGAAAACTGTCATTCCTAAAATACACTCAATCGGCAAAAACAGAATTAGCCCTAAAATGTTCCCTAGCCAAGTGAGCCCTGCATAAGTTAGCCCTATCGTTAGCCCGAATAAAACTAGAAATAACACCGCTTCCACCACGAAAATTTTCACACCGTTTCGCGCCACCGCGTGAGTTGAGTCCGAAAAAGACACATTCATCGGCGAGCCGTTTATTAGCATTTCAATGCCTGTTAGCGTAAACATTGTAAACATACGCGCGATTGGAAACATTCCCGCAACCACTATTATATAATTAATTATTATACTTGCGGTCGTGCTTGCGCCGAAATTGTTAAAAATCACGTGCACCAAAAACATTAAAAATATTAAAATGAGATTTATAACAAAAATTACGATTGCGAGCAAAAATGTAATTTTCATAACGCTTAAAACATTGCTGTTTAGGCTAAAATCGTTAACTAGGTTGTGCTTGCCAGTCTTGAAGTGGCTTTCCAAAAAGCCGAGAAGCAAACTAATCGCGATAACTAGCAAAACAAACGCAAGAATTATCCACAAAATGTCGAGCCATTCGAGATTGTATACCGATAAGAAAAATTCACCGAAGTTGTTTATCGTGAGGCTCGGGTACTTTGCCAAAAATTCAAAAAGTGCAAACGGTTGCATTAAGAGCCCTATAAAAACCGCTGGAGAGATGCAGAATATCAGCATATACACAAAATTTTTGCCATAGTAAAGTAAAACATCTTTTAAATAGTTCATAATTATCCTTTTATTTTTTATGCATTTCGCGCTTTTGTGTAATTTTGCAAAAAGAAAGTCGCGGGCGCACGAAATGCACAGTTTTATTATATAATGTTATGCCGAGCAAAATCAAATGTTTTTAAGTATAATGTTTAATTATCGAAAAAAATGTATTTTTATGCGGTTTTTCGCTAGCCCCTAACCTGCCTGATGTCCTTCTTTTTTGCTAAAAACACTTTACGCAAAAACTTGTGCTTTTTTGTTTCCATTCACTTAATATTAAATTCTAAGTCTAAAACTTCCTAAATAAAAGTCACCAGCCACACACTTTCGCAAAATTTGTATGTTTTATTTAGAATAGTCCTTTGTTATGAAATTATGGCTAAAAAACTAACTGTGCTAAAAAATACACTTTTTCTCAACTAAACATTCACTAATAAAGCTAAAATATCTTTCTTATCAAAATCATTATAGCATATCTTTTTTTATTTTGCAAGTAAAGAGCCTAATAAATTTAACGGCCTTGCAAAACAAGACTGTTAAATTTGAATTAGGAATTAGCAATTAGCAATTAGGAATTAAGGAATATATTTTATTTATTATTATTTTATACCCAGCAATAACTGCTAATTGCCTTTACGCTTCGCCGTTCGGCTTCGCTTTAATTAGGAATTTTAAATTTTGAATTTTGAATTTTGAACTTCGGTCGCTTACGCTCCAATTTTGCCTTGGAATATGCTCGCTCTACTAAAAGCCAGCCGAAAGTTAGAGAAATTGTTAAAGTAAAAGGCTCACGGCTGAACTTTGAATTAGGAATTTTGAATTAAGGAGTTATTTCCAAAAATAATTTTTAATTAGAAATTCCTTCCTTAATTGCTAATTGCTAATTCACGCTTTGCGTGGTAGATTCCTAATTATTTTTTTAGCCTTAACTGCTAATTGCTAATTGCTAATTCTCGCGGAGCGAGTAAGATTGCTAATTGCTAATTCTCGCGGAGCGAGTAAGATTGCTAATTGCTAATTTTTTTAAGGGCTTGCGCGCGCACGCGCCCCGAAATTCCTAATTTCTAATTCCTAATTCCTAATTATATTAAAAAATTCACCCCTTTCGAAGTGAATTTATTTAAAATATAAAGGTGAACTTTTTAATTAAAATCGTGATTTCCGCTGTCTGTTTGGTCGTTGGCGGTTGTGTTGGTAGGCACAAAGCGGGCAATTATTAATTTACTTTCGGCGGTGGAAATGTCTAGGTCGATTGATTTATCCGTGCTAAATGGTGTTTCAGCATCAGCATAATACCAACCAGCGAAGGTGTATCCTGTGTAGCAAAATACACTTAAATGTATATAACTATCGCCTTCTGTGTAGCCGTTAATTCTTGCTTCTCCACCACCTATTGATGCAACCGCAAAGTTTTCTAACAAACTATTTGCAAACACCGCGGTAACTGTGGTATCTGTGGTGATGTTGTCCACAGTTAGCGGGTTTGCCGTGCTGGTGGTTATATTTCCGCCACCCCTATCAATTTGCCAGTATACAAAAGCATTGCCCCCTAC
>CALWRJ010000020.1 GCA_944383915.1 uncultured Clostridia bacterium | reverse complement strand
AACAAAGGACGCACAGCAACCCGCCGGAGCGGCAGTAGATGATACATTTACTTCTGGAAATTTAGAGTATGAAGTGACATCAGAAAATCCTAATGAAGTAGCAGTAGCCGACACAACAAGTGCAACTATTACAAGTGCATCAATACCAAGTTCAGTTAGATATGGCGGTGTTACTTATAGTGTCACCAGCATAGGAAGTTCTGCGTTTGCCTATTGTAGCGGATTAACCTCAGTAACAATCCCCAACAGTGTCACTAGCATAGGTACTGGTGCGTTTGAAAATTGTCGCAATTTAACCTCGATAACGATACCGGACGGTGTCACTAGCATAGGAAATGGTGCGTTTCTTAGTTGTAGAGGTTTAACCTCGGTAACAATAGGAAATGGAGTTGAAAGCATAGGATATAATGCGTTTTCTTATTGTACTGGTTTAATCTCGGTAACGATACCGGACGGTGTCACTAGCATAGGAAATAATGCGTTTAATGGTTGTGCCAGTTTAACCTCGGTATACTTTTACAACGATATTGCATCAACTTCATCCATAGGTTTTTCTGCTTTTACAGGTGGTAACTCTAATGTAACCTATTACTTTAAAGACCAGGTAAGCTTAAATTATGCAACTAATAATCTTAGTTCTAGATTTACAACTACTAATTTTAGAGTAATGAATTCTTATAATATAGTGGTAAACTATGATTCAAGTTACGGTTCAGTATCTGGTGGTGGATGGTATACAAATGGCGCAAGTTGCACTTTACAAGCCACCGCTAATAATGGTTATCGTATTGTTGGTTGGGACACTAATGGAGACGGCCAGGCAGACAATACTTCAAACCCTTGGACATTTAATGTTTCGCAAGATTTAACTTGTACTGCAATATTTGAAGTTGTACCAACTGTTACAATTCAAACCAACGACAGTACTCTTGGACAAATTTTTGCAAACAATGTGTTAGGCAATTCTACAACAATTCAAGTACAAAGCGGTGATGCGGTATCAAATATTATGGCGTTAGCCGTAGGTGGCAACGCCTTTGCATACTGGCAAATTGATAGGGGTGAAGGAAATATAACCACCAGTACAGCAAACCCATTAACTGTGGACAATATCACCGCAGACACAACTATAACCGCAGTATTTGCAAATAGTTTGTTAGAAAACTTTGCGGTTGCATCAATAGGTGGTGGAGAAGCAAGAATTAACGGATACACCGAAGGTGATAGTTATATTCATTTAAGTGCATTTTGCTACACAGGTTACACCTTTGCTGGCTGGTACTATGCCGATACTGAAACACCATTTAGCACAGATAAATCAATCGACCTAGAAATTTCCACTGCCGAAAGCAAATTAATAATCGCTCGCTTTGTGCCTACCAACTCAACCGCCAACGACCAAACAAATAGTGGAAACAGTGGGGTAATTTAATGCAAAATTTGTCTTTAAATTGCATTATTTTGCTAAAAAGATTAAAAATAGTAGAGTAAAACAACCTAAAAAGGTTGTTTTTTGTCCATATATGTTCATTTTTGTTGACTTTTTTCCTTTTGATTTTATATAATTAAATAACAAAAGAATGGGGGAAAAATGAAGGCGTCTTTGCTATTTTTAGCACCTTTTGTGCTGGCGGTTTCAATATTTTTTGTTGGATGTGGTGAGCCTAGCGAACCGCTTTCTCTTAGTTTCGGTTGCAATTCTCAAATTACTTTAAAAATGGGAACTTTGGAGAGTGCTCAAGGGAATGCTCCGCTTGTAACTAATTATCCCGAAAATGTCCAGATTAGTTATGATAGCGAAGTGATTGAATATGATGTTTCGACTGGTATTATTACACCGAAAAAAGCAGGAAATACAGTTTTGCTTGCTGAAGCCGAGGGCAAGGTTGCTACAGTTAATGTTATTGTTGAGCAAGCAGTTTACACTTCGGAAATTACTCTTGCGGAAAGTTATAGGGTAAAATTAAATGGTGACGAGTCTATTGCGATTACACCGTCTGTTAGCGATGAATATAATATGGGCTTTGAGTTTATTTCCCAATCACCAAATATTTTTACAGTTGACGATAATGGAGTGATAACACCCCTTCAAGAAGGGAGTGGATTATTGAAAGTTGTGGCTAAATCAGGTTGCGAGGGGGAAGTTTATGGTAGCATTTGGGACACTGCAACAATTATAGTCGAGGACATTGTTACCGATTATAACATTCGCATACTTGATAACAACTATCAGCCATTAGAGCAAGTGGAAAGCGAAGGAGAATATCCTTATTATGAACTTTTTAGTGGTGATGAAAATACTCGCCCGCAATATATTTTGGAAATAACTTCGAATGTGTCTATGAAAAATTCCTTTTCTACTATCTCATTTATTGATGGTGAAAGTGGAACTACTACAACAGACCAAATAATTGAGTTTGACCAAACTAGTTACGATATTTTGTCTAATGATGGCAAAACGCTTTATCGTCCTTTTTATGCGGTGGGTTTTGGCTTAGATTACTTTAGTTCGAGTTTATTAGATGTTGCGCTAAATTATGAAAATTTAGTAACTTCAAATATGGTAAAAATTAAAGTTTACGAGCCTTGTACCGAAATAGAAGTTGCTGTTTCATCAAATCAATTTGAAAATGAAAGCAGTTTGATATTAGGAGTTAGTCCAGGCGAATGCGCCGAATTGACTATTGCTGTTGATATGGGTGAAAATACGACTTCAAGGTTTTCTATCGAGTACGATGCAAATAATATTTCTGCAAATATAGTTGATAATCAAATTTTTGTTAGCACATCAAATAGTGGAATTTTCTCAATTACTATCAAAGCCGATGATATTTTAGGCGTAGAGAAAACGGTAACCTTTGAAGTGCGCCAAATAAATTTTGATAGTCCGTATTTTGTTATGCTAGAAAGCGATTTTGTAGAATTAAAAGTTGGTAGTTATACAAGTATTGATTATGCTTTAAAGTATGATGTGCCAGACAAATTTTACTGTGTTGTAATGGACAAGGAAGGGAATAAAGTTGGTAATGATGTTTTTTATATTTCTATTGAAATGAATATTTACATAGAGGCATACAAAAGTGGCGAGTACTATATGATTGTTACTAATGGACAAGGCTTAACTTCGGATGTAATCGAAATTCTAGTTTCTTAACTTTTGACAAAAAAGAGTTAAAATTTTTTGACAAACAATATAAAAGTTTTATATAATTTGTGATATGAGTTATACTAAATAAAAATAAGGGGGCAAAATGAATAAAAAAGGCGCAAAAATATTAAACGCACTGACAATTGTTGGTTATGTTTTTGTTGGCATATATTCAGTATGTGCTATTTGGCTGATAATTTTATTGGCGATTGGTTATTTCAATCCTAACAGCACACCCCCAACAGGCTTAAAATTTGATACTACGGAACAAGTCGTAATCAGTGAAAATGGCGGTACGGCAACATTAACTGTTTATGATATAAATGCCGAACTTGTTACAAATGAAGACGGCACTCAAAGTATGGAGGACAATACTTCGTCCGTTGAAATAACGCTTTCTGTGCGTGACGAAGCAAATAGTTTGGTTAATAATATTATAAAACTTCCAGACGGACCGGTTATGACAGGTGAAAGTTTTGAAATTACTGCCGTAACTATTGACGAAATATATAATGGTGTAACTTATACAAATAATGTGGGTGGCGATTGCTATCTTGTTGCGGAAGCGGTTGTTAATGGTGTGCCACTACATAGCGAACGCTTGCCAATATTTGTTGATGTGCCGATTCAAACTTTTGAATTGACTGCATTTGACCCAGTTACAAACGAAGTGCTAGATTTAACACAAGAGAATTTTATTTTTAATGATAGTATTCAACTACAATATTCAGTTTTTCCAGAGCGTGCACTTAACCCGCATACGAATGGTACTAATATAACGAAGCAATTTTTATTTTCGCCAGAAGAGGCTACTATTGCAAGTGTAAACGCATCTAGTGGCCTAGTTACTATAACTTATGAAGTGGTTAGCAGTGGTGAACAAGAAGTAACTGAACCGATACTCACGCATATTACGGCGACAGTATCTCCTACTTATGAAAATCGCTATCAAGATAACGAATTGATTACAATAGAACAAACTTGTTCTCTAAATGTTTATCCAGTGCAGTTAGATGAGATAATTATTCAAAATGAAGATTATGCTGACGAAAGAAGTGAAATTGATGTAACTTTATTTGATAATACTAATCAGTTTAGTTTTTCAGTAGTTGATACAGGGTTGCCTAATGTAGTTAACCTTGATTTGTTTTTGAAACCGCTTAACTCGGACGAGCATTCTGTTTTACTAGACAATCAAATTACTCGTGGAGAAATAGAAGTTTCTTATTTTTCAACGCTTGAAACGCCATTAAGGCAAGCGCCAGTAAATATTTATGGTACTGATACAAACTCCGATGGAACAATGGATTATTGGACAATTGAACCTTTGCGTGTTGCAGAAGTGAACGAGGAGATATTTATTACAATAACCTTAAATGGTAATGAAAATAAATCTATTTCAAGATTGCTAAATATTGGTTATAATTTACCTGATAGTATTGAGTTTGTGAGCAGTGATTCCAATCATCCTATAGAAAATAACCAATTAAACATTGATATAACAAAATTCGGTGGCGGTACAGATGATATTTCAACAGATGAAATAGTACGCGTTTTGTTAGATTATAATGCTCTTTCAACTCAAAATATGACTTTTACTAAAATTGTGTTCTTTGTTAACACTGAAAATAATGTAAATACAACAGGTAGCCAAATTATAAATGTAAACGAAAATGGAGAACTTTTAAATTATAATGGGCTTCCGCTTATTGAAGCGCGTGGCGCTGGACAAATTTCTATAACTCCATATGTAGTTAGAACTGATAAAGATGGAGTACCTGTAGATTGTTATTACAATCAAATTTCAAGTGATACCGTAGAAGGTTTTGTTTGGTATAATGGGCTTGCTCCTATAACGGAGGAAAATCATTATATAGTATATAGAGAGTATAGTCCGCTGGTTGTGAATATTACAGAACTTCTTGATAGTTTAACTATTTACACAAGTGATGAATTTACAGAAGAAAATATGCTTACATCCGAAAATAATAACGCTTTAAATCCTTTAAGAATTGGGACTGAACCAAATACTTTCACATTGTATGCTGTGCCAAATTCACCATTAGCATTACCTAGAAATAATTTTGATTACAATAATTGGTCTAATACAATTGGTCAAATTCGTTTTATTGTTACGAAAGAACCTGGAAGTGCAGGTGAGTTGGTTGTAAGTAATGATTCTAGCAATATTAAATTCTATGAGGTTGGAGAAGGCGCAGATTATAATCGTTATTTCACTTTTGAAATTTATACGACAGACTCAAATGATGTAAGCGCAATTTTTGATATAGAATTATTTATAAATAGTGAAGAAACATTTACTTCTTTGCGTAACGATATTTGTATATCGGCTGAATATATTCCAGTAAGTACAATTTCTATCACTGAAAATGCTTACATCGATAGAACTGATCCGCAAAATAATAATATTAAGTTTTGGGAATTGTCTACTTATGTAGACCCTATAATCCAAACTTATAGTACTAATAATCAAAATTATGCTCGAGTTTATTGGAGAAATAATGATGGTAGTGAAATAGTATTGCCTGGATGCACATACTCTGCTTCTAGCGAGTGGGCTAATCGTGGTTTTCAACCAAGTTATACTGAAAGTCCTGCAATTAATTTCTATGCGTTTGATTTAACAACTACATGGGATTTCAGCGATGTAGGCTTGGGAGAGATGAATATTGTCCAAATTATTGCTCTAAGAGTTGACGCATCTACAACTAATGGACAAGCAATATTAGAAAAGAAAAGGCAAGTGATTAATGAATTAATTTCGCAAACAACAGCAAATGAGTATGCTAGAGTGGAAAATATTAGGCAAGATGATACTTCTTTAAGCACTCCTACTATTCAATTTAGAAAAGAATTACCAACAGGATTTGGGTTGTTTATGGCGTATAGTATAAATGATGAGCGTAGCACAGCAATCCCTGATTTTGTACAAATATCATATAGTTTCCCTAATATTCATTTCTTTGACGACAAAAGTATTAATGCGACACCTGATGAGGACGGAAATTATGTATTAGATTCGAATAATACGGAAATTTATTTCTATCAAGCAAATGCAACTTATATCTTGGTTTCTTTGAGCAATTATAGTAATGGCGTTTTTGACTTCTCAACAAATAGCGTTAACGATGAATATGCCGATGAGTTTTTAAGTACATATACAAATGAAGTTTCAACTAGTGCTGGGAATTTAGCTTCACTTTTTGCCGGAGATACTAATTACTTTAATTTTGTATTTTCATCTGATTATAATTATAATAACCAGCAAGTAAACAACTTTAAAATAAGTCTAAATACGGATAGATACACTATCCAAAATGGTGATGCAAATACACCAGATACAGTTTATAAAATTACAGTTACCCGTTCAATAAACTTAGCATTAAGCGTATATTGGACGGATGAGTTATGGTCTGATCCTTCATCATTAAACAATAACTGGGGTTCATATCTAAATGATACTGTAACAGTGGAATCAACATTTACTATAAATATAATTGTAAAGAATGGGGAAATAGTTGAACTATAAACATTTCAGCATAGGAGCGTATTATTTTGAGCAAAAAAGATAAGCAACAACAAAAAAATCAAGAAAATTTAACTAAGACAATAAAAAAAGAAGCAAAAGAACGCGCTAAATTGGCTGAAATGAAAAAGCGTATTGAGGAGCGCAACCTTCGTGAAAATTGGTTTAGGCTGGATAATGCTGCGTTAATCTATCCAGCAATTGGTTCGGCTGAATGGAATTCTGTTTTTAGAATTTCTGCAATTGTGCGTGATAAAGTTGATGTAGTATTACTACAACAAGCGCTAGACGAAACCTTGCAACGCTATCCATTTTATAATGTGTCTTTGCGTGAAGGGATGTTTTGGCACTATTTTCAAGTGCTTGAAAATAAACCCAAAATTGAAATAGAGAAATATTATCCTTGTCGGCATTTTGTTTTTGGCAAAAAACAACAAATTTTTAGAATTTTATATCTTGATAACAAGATTTCTATGGAAACATTTCATTCCCTTGCTGACGGTGGCGGTGCTATGCAATTTTTTAATACATTATTAGTACGCTACTTTGAATTATGCGGGGTTAAATATGAACACTTAAATGACTTTGATTTAAATGTTAGAGATTTGCCGTCTATTGAGGAAAGTGAAGATGGATTTAGACGGTACGCGACAAAAGGAAAGAGCAAGCCACGACAAGAAAGCGTGGCTTTTGCCGTAAAAGGACCTTTGGAAAATGTAAATGTTTTAAAGGTAGTTACAGGAGTTGTTGATATCAATTCGCTTAAAAAAATTGCAAAAGAGTATAACGCAACTGTTAATGAATTTTTAAGTGCTGTTTATTTAAAAGTGTTAATTGATGAAAAAAGGCGAGATAAAAAACAAATCAAAAAACCTGTTAAATTAAGTGTACCCGTAAATTTAAGACGATTTTTCCCGACAAAAACAATGAGAAATTTTTCTCAATTTATAAATATTGAAATACCTGTAAACAAAGAAAACGGGACTTTTCCTATGATACTCGAAATTGTAAAAGAGCAGTCTAAAAATTTTAATAAAGATTACTTACAGCAAAGTATAAATACAAATATTAATAGCGAAAAGAATTTTTTTGTAAGGATTATTCCTATCGGTTTAAAGGACTTTGTGTTAAAAATGGTGTATAATAGAGTGGGCGAAAGATTGTTTACAAGTACGTTAAGTAATTTTGGTGTGTGCCGGTTGCCTGATGAATTAAAAGATAAAATTATTAATTATAATGTAGTACTTGGCGCAACAAAATTAAACCGAATAAATATGACTGCGGTCACATTCCAAAATAATTGCAGTTTGACATTCAGTACAAGGCTTATTGAAATGCGTATAATTCGAGATTTTTTTAGAATTTTAAGTTCACTGGGCTTAAAGGTTGAAATTTTTTCAAATTTATAAGGAGAGAATATGAAACATTGCGAACATTGTAATGTAGAAATAATAGATTCAAAGTCAAATTGCCCATTGTGTGGCAAAAGTATTGACAACGAAAATGATGGTAGTAATTTATATTATCCAAAATATTCCTTTGAGCCTGATAAAAGAGAACCTGTAATCAAAATTTTAGAAAAATTATCTCTACTTGCAGTAATTTTAAGTATGGCAGTCAATCTTTTTACTGACCATATAATTTCGTGGTCACTTTATGTTATAATTGGTTTTTTATTACTTTGGGTGCTTATATTAAGACCTATAAAAAAACAATTTACGCTTGCACAAATTTTAACGCGTCTTGTGTTTTATCTTACGGCATTTATGATATTTCTTGAATTATATACGCAAACATGGGGCTGGGGTGTTATGTACGCAATTCCGTTTACTTGGCTAGGTTTTGCTATAATTTCTGGGATATTTACTCTCGCCAATGGTTATGTCAACTTTGAAATGTTTAAACCTATGTTTATGCTAACATTTTTATCGTTAATATCATTCATTTTGTTAGTGTGCTTTAATTGTGAGGTTGTTTGGCCTACATTAGTTGCTTTTTTAGTAAGTATAACTGAAATAATTTTGATGTTTATGTTTAGATTTAAACGCTCAATTCGCTCGATAAAACGAGATTTTGGGTTTTAGGAGGAAATATGAAATATAATAATTTAGTTGATTTTAAAGCAGATGATTTTAACAAAGAGGATTTGTTTGATGTTAGTTACGATAATCAAAAAGTGTTCTTTAATGTTATAAAAGAGGAGTTTACGGACTTAAATCAACAAGAGGACGCTTTGCCCGTAGACGTATTTGTACAACAATATGGTCGCAAAATCGTTGATATTATAGAAATGGCGGCAGGTGGAATTGTCCCCGCACAAGATTATCTTTGTTATATGTATAAACGCGGTATTGAGGACTTGCTAGAATCAAATCTAACTCGCGCGCATGAATGGGGAATTATCGCTGTTAGCAATGGTAGTAAACTTTCTATTGAGCGTTTAAGATTGTTTTTTGAGCCAGTGTTTGATTTCATAATCGATAGCAACAAAGTGGAAAATATCATTGAGAAAAACAAACTAAATGACGAAAATATTAGCGATTTTATAGCGCAAAATTATTGTTTACTCCTTATTGATGAAATGAAAATAGAATTACTTAATGTTGCAAAAAAACCAATAGAGCAAAAAGAGAATTTTATAAAATTTTCACACGATGCAACTGAAGCAAATAAAAAAGTCTTACCAAGGCTATTAGAATTAATTGCATAAAAAACTTTTAAGACTAAATGAATAAAATTAGTATAAAATATTGTTTTTCGACATTTTCATAAAAAGTATTATAAATTTGTAAATCATAAAAAAGAATTTAGTGCATATATAATTAATTGCATAATAAAAACTTTTTTAAAAAAATAAAAAGGGCTAACTTTTAAAGAGTTAGTCCTTTTGTTATGTTGTAAAAAGTAAAGAGTATATCTATTTCAAATTAGCATAATTTTTTAGTAACAACTTCAATTGAGAAAATTTCAAGCTTATGATTTTTTAAGCTATACTTATCGAAACACTTTTTATGATATTTTCTCCAAAACATATTTATGTGTGATTCTGTTTCCAAATGTATAGTCGCCAGATTTCCACTCAAGGTATATATAATCTTTTCCATCTATATTTTGTATGTCGTAGTGGCAGGCAACATCTTCGCGACCACCTCTACAAAATAAAGCATAACCCTTAGTCCAAGTTTGATTTCCAAGTGAATTGTCGGCCCAAGAAACAATCATTTTCCCATTTGGTAGAAATGACAAAGATAAAAGGGGAGTGTTATATTTTGATTGTTTTGTACCTGGTATAAATTTTGCTTTTATTGGTATAAAATCAACTGTTTGCCATAATCCTAATGCTTTTCCGTCATTTTTAAATGGTAAATTAATGTTATCAATTTGAGAAATGTCTTTTAAAGTGTAAACTTTATTGTCGACTTTTTTATAAACAGCGATTGCTACTGGGTCTGCTGAGTAATTGTCAAAAAGGGTAAGGAACATCAAATCGTTTTCAATTTCATACTCGAAAGGCTTTTCAATGTTAAAAAATTTTAATATTCCTTTACTCCAATAAGAAAAACACCAATAACCCTGACCATTTTCTAAAAAGTAAATATTTTTAAATATTTTAAAAATTTCTTTTTGGTCCTCAAATTTTCCTGACAAAAATTCCTCTTTATTATTTACAACACAAATTCGTTCCCATTTTCCAATTACTTGTGGGTCATTAATAAAGTTTTGCATAACAAACTCTCCTTCTTTATTTTTGTAAATAAGGTTGAGTTGTTTAATGTTTTTATAGAGTTCTTTTATTTGATTTTCTAGTTGCTTTGTTTTTGAAGCAATTTGATTTTCATCAAAATTAGCAATTTCTTTTAAAGAAAATCCCAACTTCTTTAAATAAAGTATTTCACTCAAACGCTTAACACTTTTTTCATCATAGTATCTATAACCCGTGTATACATCAACCGAGGCAGGTTGTAGCAAATTTTTATTTTCGTAAAAGCGAAGTGTTTTTACCGTTACATTAAATAGTTGTGCTAAGTCTCCAATTTTTAACATTTTTTAAATACTCCTTTTCCTTATTTACGCTCCTATAATATCATTACACTTAAGGGGAGAGTCAATAGGTTTTTTTAATTTTTCTAAAATATTATAATAAAATTTTTATTATTAGTAAAGGAAAAAGTAGTGAAATACAGGTTAGTTTATTAATTTAAATTAAATGCTCTTTATAATTACTCACTAGTTGATACTAAAAATTTTCAATAAAAATTTTGTCGTTATATGGATAAAAGTAAAAATTTAAATTGCTATAGATTCTATTTAGAGAAGTTAAAAATAAGTTTAGAAAATTATAATTTAGAAATGTATACTTTTAATAAATCTATATATACTAATAACAAAATCATTAAGGAGAAAATAATGGCAGATGATAAGAAAGGAATGTTAAGGCATGTTGATGTGTTGGGGAGAGTGGTAATACCTAGAGAAGTAAGAAAAGCAATGCGTATAAATTATGGCGATTTGATGGAGTTCTATGCTTGCTCCAATCAACAAGTAATAATGAGAAAATTTCATTTATTAAGAGAAATAACAGATTTAATCAATTCATTAATACGAGTAGTTAGACTAGGGCGTGACTGCGATATTTTCGTTTTAGATACTGAAAAAGTAGTATGCAAAAACGGCGAAAAAGATGTGCCAAGTGGTAATTTAAATAAAAATATCACGGATATTTTGAACAATAGAAATGAGAAAATTATTCTAGAAACATTAAACCTTACAGATGATTTAATATTGAATAAGCAAAGCATTATTATACCGATAATTGCAGGTGGTGATTTGCTTGGTGGTGTAATAGTTAACGCTGATAATGTGGAAAATTTTAAAGCAATAGGGAAAGAAATTGCTAATTTTTTAAGCGAATATTTTAGCGCATAGTATTAATACTATGCAAGCATAATACCTATGCATAGTATTATAATATTACATAAAAATAGCAATTATAATATAAATATTTAAAAATACAAAAAAATTGCACAATAATAAAAAATTAATAAATTTAAATTTATAATGACTTTTTTAATTTTACTTTCTGTCTTTTGATTAAATTTTGATTATTATTTCCTTTTATTCTATGTATTAAAATTTCTAATTTTTATATCTGCAAAAAGTCTTAAACACATTAAAGACTATTAAAAGCAGTTAGAAAATTTTTCTTATTTAAATTTGTTTATATTAAACAAAAAAAGAAGTGTAGTAGTCTTACACTTCTTTAATTTTTACGAGCCAGGGTAGGTTAGTATTGCATTTCACCATATTGTACATTACGAGATTTACGGTCGTCTTCAATTAGTTCGTTAATTAAGTTTCGTACTTTTGACGGATTTTTAATTCTAACCAAATCGACATGGTCGTTTGAAGCATCTTTACAAAAAACTTTTAGCGTTCCTGTGCCCCAAAACTTGTTTGTAAATGATTCAAATATAGATGTATCATCAATACGGAATACATTAACTTCCTCAATATGACTTGTAAATAAACCAATGTCAACAATTAGTTTAACCCATTTCCCAGGTTTCTTTACAATACTATAACGAGTAAAAGATAATGGAAGCCCGCACCAGCGTTTACGGTCGTGCCATAGTTCGACACAGTCGCTACCATATTTAGTTGCAGCAGTTGATTTTGACATTCTTTACTCCTTTAATATATTTATTGTATTCATATTATCATATTTTTATTTAATTGTAAATAATTTATTGTAAATTTAGTTTATTTCCACTGTTCCATCGTTATGTATTGTAATCTGATCGCCAGTCTTAACGGTATCTAAAAATTCTTTTCCGAGTTTGTCGATTGCTATCATTGGACTATTTTCCCAGATTTTCGCTAAAATAACTCCACTTGCAGCAAGAGAATCAATTTCCTCACTAAATAACATAGCACTTGGGTTTGAGCCCATTGAGCAAACTGTTTGCAATACCATACCACCCGTTGTAGAACCAATTGTTTGCGGTAGACAAAGAATTTTTCCTGTAATTTCTTTACCATAAATGTCGGGGTTGTTTTGGTCACTACCGATAATTACTTTAGCGCCTTTTAATGCACTTTTTTGGAATGTTGCTAATGTGTTTACTCCAACATGTGAAACAAGCGCTTCACCTGTAATTTCTCCAGCGTTGATTACACGCCCCTTAAAAGTTTTTGGCATATTAATTCTCCTTTCCTGTTATTATATCCAAAAGTTCTTGTTCACGATAGAATCGTGCTGCTGTATATGTGCGTAATTTATTTGAGCATGTCATAATTGGACGTGAGTGGGTGAGTGGATTATTTAAATACATCAAAGGACAAATGCTAGTTAGACGAGCACCTGCTGCTTCTAATTTTAAAAATTGTGTTGTTTTTCTAAATTCCTTAGCAATAGCAGGAGATGTGCATAAGATTGTACGACAAGTTACTTTTGTGCGTCCGTTTCTAATTAAATTATTAAAAATCTTGTCTGTCCAATCATTTAGTTGCTCCATAGATAAATGAGGACAACCAATAAAGCATAAATTTGGGTGTGCATTTTTATTTTTCCAAAGAATAGGGTAGTTGTCATAAGTTTTTTGTAAATATTCATCATCTATAACTAGTGTTTTAGCATCAGTTCTTATTAATTTTTCGCCGAGTTCTATGGCTTCTGGTGTAAGGTTTGCTACGTGGTAAAGTCCAACAGCACCATTGCTCGCGCTTGCTGCTCCCATATCTTTTAAATATGAAGTTGTTGTTTCATCTAACTTTTGACCAATAAATTTGTCTAGTCCTTTTATATATGGTACACCATCACCGACAGCAATTCCAATAGCGCTACCTAAAATTTGCGCTTCTGGAATATGAGTTGTTTTAACTTCTATAACCCAATTTGCTTTTCTGTTTTCATCTAGCAAAAGTCCAAATTCTGGTACTTTACCTAAAATTAAACCAAATAAATCAATCATTCCGCTGTTACGATTGCAACGAGCTCCTAGGACAGAGTTTGCATAAACTACAGCACTACTTTCTGCCCATGACAAAATATCGTTCTTTTTTGGAATATTGCCCATTTCTTTAGAATAACAAGCACAACTAAACGCGTCAGGGTCGCGCAATCCAACTTGATTCAACTGAATCTCATAATCTTTTTGTTTTCCGTACATAATTTTACTGAAAACTAATTTATCGAGAATATTGCATTTTACATTTTTATAGTCTATTGGGCGAGGGTCAGCGGTGAATTTAAATTTTGTTGTTATTCCAGCATCAATTATTTCTTGCATAGTGCGATAAAGAGGCTTTAGTAGGGGAATACCCATACTAGTTACAATGTGCCCGTCATGCGTTATGTCTACAAATCTTTCCGCACCAAAAAGATTGCCTATTTCAACCATAGTGCGCATAATTTTTGCCATAACTTCGCCTTTAGCACCATCTAAAATGCTTTGTTCGTCTTGTGTTAATTTCATTTATTTTTCTCCTTTTGTTTTATGAAGGATGTTAAAGCAGCGGTCTAACCGCTACGAATTCTTTTCGGACAAAATTTTGATTACACGAGCAGGTACACCAACTGCAACCGCATTGTCAGGAATGTCTTTTGTAACAACAGCGCCTGCTCCAATTACAGCGTTTTTTCCTATGGTTACGCCGGGCATAATTACACAGTTACCACCGAGCCACGCGTTATCTTTAATAACGATAGGTCTACTTAAAATGATGGTATTCTTGCGGTCAATAGCATCAAGAGGGTGATAGACGGTAAAAATGTTGACATTTGGTGCAATGCGGACATCGTTGCCGATAGTAATTGTTGTGTCATCAAGCATCACGCAATTATAATTTATGTCGACATTGTTGCCAATTGTAATGTTATATCCATAATCGCAGTGAAAAGGTTCCTTGACTGTTACATTTTCACCAATTTCTTTAAAAATTTTTTCGAGTACTTTACGCCGTTTCTTTTCGTTATATGGACGAATTTTATTGTATTTTTGGCAAATCGTATAAGCTCGTGTGCGGTCAGCATGCCTAACATCATTGTTTTTTCCATCACGCCTTATTTCGTCAAACATTTTTACTCCTTGTTATCAATATTTTTTAAAATTCGAGCAGGGTTGCCAACAACTACTACATTAGCAGGGATATCTTTTGTAACTACTGCACCTGCACCGTTGACAGAGTTTGCGTCTTAATAGCATTATACTTTTGACAAAATCTGCTAGCGTTAATGCGTGTGTTTTCTAAAGCCTCGTCCTCAGCTCGTGTTTGTATTATTTCTTTAAATCTGCTCATTAATCTGCCTTTAAATTATATATCTCTTGCGGTTCTGTAAGCGCTCTTGGTTGCTGCAAATACTTTGCCAGGTTTAATTGCATCACCAATACGATAAATATTAGGTGCTGCGTGCTCTTTTACAAGATTAAAGTATAAATCATCACTTGGGCGAGTGCCAATCGCTAAAATAACAAGGTCGGCAGGTAATAATTTGTTTTCATACCTTTCACTTATTTTTGGTGCGAGAGGGTTACTAATATTTTCTGGTAAAATTGGTTGCCAAGTATTGTATGGATTAGGTACTGATGAGTGAACATTTTTCTTTATAAATACTGCATCTTTTTCAATTTGAGTAACAGTACTTAAATTATGAGTGATTACTCCAGCCTTGTCTAAATAGTGTAAAATATGCCCACGGTTTGCTGTACAAGTGTCAGCCATTAAGTTTGCGGTCATTTCTACGATTTGAACATTTTTTCCTAGTTCAATAGAAGCCCAATAAGCAGTTTCACAACCAGAATCGCCACCACCAACAACTACAATATTTTGTGCCTGTTTTACTCTTTCTTGGTCAAGTAAAGCCTCGGTAACCGTCATAACATTTTCATTTTCTACGCCTTTAATTTGAGGTTTTACAATATGACTACCTGTTGCTACAACAATACTATCAAATTTGCCTTTTAGGTCATCTATTGTTGCTTCAGTGCCTAATTTTAGAGTAAAGCGTGGGTTTTTAACAAGTTCTTTTATCTCATTCTGTAAATATTTCATATAGTTGTTAATTTCATATTTGATTTTTGGAACACCGCCGGCACGAAGTGTGCCACCAATTTCTTTTTCCTTTTCAAAAAGAACGACATTGTGACCACGCGATAATAAAACTTTTGTTGCAACAACACCTGCAGGACCGCCACCGACAACAGCGACAGTTTGCTTTTCTTCAGCAGTTGGAATTTCACGCGAGAATACTTCCTCAAATGCTGTGCGTGGGTTAACAGCGCATTGCGGGTGTCCACCCTCAACAAATTCTCGAATACATGCTTCGTGACAACCAATACATGGTCTAATTTTGTCACATTCACCTTTGTACGCCTTGTTTGCCCAGTCAGCATCAGCAAGTAAGGGGCGTGCAAGCATAATCATATCACACTTTTCCTCACGCAATGCTTGTTCAGCAAGGTCGGGGTAACCTAGTTTTCCAACAGCAACAACAGGCACAGGTTGACCAGCATTAGAAAGTATTTTATTTACGCTAAAATAGTTTTTAACAATTTCAGAAATACCTAAAAAGCAACCACTAGGCATACTAGCGGGTGGGTGCGGTAACCACCAGTTGTCATAACAACCGAGATCGACATCAAACATATCGACACCAGCCTTAACAAGATTTGTCATATAGTCAAGTGTTTGTTGAATAGTGCGTTCGTTACGGAATTTTTTAAGAGATTTTACGCTGTCCATTTTGTCTTGGTAAGTTGCGTTAAGTGCAAGAGATAAGTCGATACGATACATAATAGGGAAGCGGTCGCCACAGCGCGCACGAATTTCTTTTACCACATCAATACCAAATCGTTGCCAATCGCTGTATTTGCCCATACTACGCCTGTTAAAAGCGGGGTTGGTGAGTTGCTCTAGTAAATACCCTTCGTGTCCGTGTAAATAAACACCGTCTAAAGTCATTGCTTTTGCATCTGCGGATGCTTGTCCAAATTTTTTAACAAGTTTACTTAAAGCGTGCCCACTCAATCTACGACTGGGAATTTGGGGAATATAAAAGTTTGGGTTCCACGATGCGCTAACTGGAAGTTTAAATTGTGTAAGCAAACATTGTGGGTTGCCGACACGCCCAAGACCTGCGGTTAATTGAATAAAAATGTTTGAGCCGTGAGCGTGGATGCTTTCTGCAAGTTCGCGCCAGCCAGCATAAACGGTACGGGAACGGTCAATGCGCGGAAAGTAACTTAAATCTCCGAGTTCTTTTACTGTTGGGTCGATTCCATAACTTACAGGAATTAAGCCTGTTGTGATAAGTCCAATCCCACCTTTAGCACGTTCTGTTAGATAACTAATCATTTTTTGATTAGGACGCCCAGTTTCCTCCGCCATATTAATATTGCCCATAGGTCCCATTACAAGCCTATTTTTTATAGTTAAGTGATTTACTGTGATAGGACTAAACATAGTAGTATAAGGATAAAGATTTTTAGTCATTTGTGGGGTAGTAAAACTGTGTTCCCACCAATTTCCAAAAGATGTTTCAAGATCAAATAAAACTTTGTCATTTACCATAATTTCATATCTCCATAATTTTTAGTAATCAAATAAATTATAACTTTTATTTATTTTTTTATCAACTAAATTAAGGTATATTTGTCTAAATTTGTTTTAATTTAAAAATATTTTGTTTTCGTCATTAAAATTTGAATTTTAGTGCTATTTTATTTGACTTTTTATGCCATTTTTTACTACAATAAAAAATGTAGAATTTTTTCAAAATTTGTAAATAAATGTTGATGAAAAAGACAAAATAAAAATAGGGAAAAGATATTATGAAAAGTAAGTATTTTGCACTATTATTATTGGTAATTTGTACATCATTTTTAGGACTTGCCGGCTGTGGTGATATTTATCAAAATTTACGAGTTACTGTGTCAACTAATGTAGTTGAATTGTATCTTGACAGGACTGAATTTGATGATACAGGCACAGAAGTTGATTTAAGCACTATTACAATTACTGCAAATGTTGAGGGTTTGAGTAGTGAAATGACACCTAATGTACACTTTGAGTATAAAGATAATACCATTGCAGAAGCGCAGGTAATAAGTGTAAACGGTTCTGAGTCTACCATTCAAATTAGAGCTTTAAATGCAGGTACTACGACTTTACGAGTTGTATCTACTGAATTAAGTACAGTTTATAGCGAAGATATTTCGGTCACCGTTTATAAAGAACCAGAATCTATGCATTTTCTAGAGCAAAATATTTCTGTTCAAACAGGCTCAAGTTTGCCTTTAATTACAAATAATTTAATTGGTTTTGATGATAGAGTTTATCCTGATGAGGCAACTTTTTCGCTATTAACACCTGATAACGAGTTGTGGAACAGTGCCTACGGCGATTCCATTTTAAATGGGGTTAGTATTGAAAATAATATACTAACAGTTTCTCAAGACGCCGAATGTGGAATAGTTCAAGTCGAAGCATCTATGGCAAATGGCGTACATTGTGCATTTAATGTTTTAGTTTATAGCGAAATTACATCAGATATGATACATCTATATGGTACAGAAAGACGAGTTCCGCTTGATGATATGTTTGGTGTAAGTGATGCAACATTTAGAATTTTATCACCAACTGATGTTGGTTGGAATAATAATTACAGCGCTTCAACTATAAATGGGGCTACTTTAAGTGTTGACACAAGTACTTTGATTTTAGCTAACGGCGTGCGAAATGGTGTTGTACAAATTGGAGTTACTTTAGCGGACCGCACTTTTTATGCTTATGTCGTGGTGCACGATAAAACAGATTCAAATCTTGTGCAAGTAATGCCTGTTTCGCAACAAACTTTAAATCTTAATACCATATTTCAAAATTCAAGTTTTAGTTTAATTGATTCTTCTAATCCAATGTGGGATGGTGGATATGGGGCAAATGCTTTAAGTGCTACTATTCAAAGCGGTATTTTGATGTTAAATAATGTTCAAAATACAGGTGTAGTTCAAGTATCTGTAACATTTGCTGATAATTCACAAGGAAATATGATTATTCTTGTGTATGATGATTCAAATAGTAGTGCTATAAAAGTTCAATCAGTTGGTGAAGTAACTAGCCTAAAATTTGCTATTAATACTGAGGAAATGAATACAGGGACTTATTACATAGTAAACGATGATACTCGTAATCCTAATTATAGGTTGAGAGTTGCGACTTCGGATAATAGTGTATTGGTTCCAAGCACTCCAAATGACCAAAATAGGTTTACTCTAACTTGCTTTGAAAGTGGAATGGTGCAAGTTTATGTTTATGTTGATATAATTGACCCTGTAACACAAGAAGTTTACATAAGTTTTAGTCGAACTTTTGATGCTGAAGTTATTAGAATCGCGCAAAATGTAATTTTATCAGGGCCAAACATTTCGGCAAGTGCAAATCCTATTAATGACGCTATCTTACAAAATTATTATCAAAATATTTTAGGGGAGCAAGTTGATGTAACTGTTTCTCCAGAAGAGGCTCGTGATCGTAGTTATATTATTAAAGTGATTGCGGTTGATGGTTCTACTGAAAATTTATCGCAAAAGATAAGTGGCTTAAATATTTATGTAAATGCACGCAGTTATGTAAATGATCTAGGTACAACAGGGAATGGTCAATATATTTACGGAGAAAGATTATTAAACGGAACAAGTTTTTATGTTTCAGTTGATGCTGAAAATAATATGATAACTCAAACTGTAACTCTTGCTATAATCGCAAATTCTTATGATTCAGACTTGCCTTTGGTGCAAAATACAATTACTTTTACTTTAGTAGCGGGTGTTCAATCAATTACTCCAAGTGTAGATGTAGTAGAAGTAGGATTAGGGCAAACAACGGAATTTTCATTATCTTATTACACAAGTTTAGGAGAAAATGTTGGTTCTCCAACATTTGATGAAGTTATAGGTGATGATAGCGTAATTTCCTTTATTAAAACAGGTTATACATACACAGTAAACGGCTTAAAGGAAGGGAATACTACGATAACAATTACAGCAGAAAGTGGTGTGTTTATAGAAATTCCTGTCTATGTTTATGTTATACCGACAGCATTTTATATAACTAGCGACCATAGTTACAATAATTCAAACATTGCTGTTGATGAATGGAATGATGCTGATTATGTAAATCCGTTAGATAATTTAATTGATGCTGGTGTTACGAGTTTAACGGTAAAGAGAAATAATAGATATAATATAAATATCGTAACGAACCCTACGGATATTTCTACAAATTCTCTTACTATTACAATAGGCTCTACCGATTCGGCTGGCGAATATATTAGCCTTGCACCTCTTGATGATAATAACTCATTTAGTTTTTATGCACGCAATGTAACAAATACTCCAGTAATAATAACAGTTACTTTTACATATAGGACTTACTCACAAGGTGTGTGGGCTACAGTAAGCAGTACGCGTAATCTTGAAATTAATATCTATAATCCTGTAACATTATTTTATTGGAATGGAACTAATAACAATACTAACCTAACAGTAGAACTTTATGATATTAATAGTTTAAATATTAATCAGCAAAATTTAGCAACTACAACATTATCAATTTATACAAACACGGATGCAACTGTTTATCAAAACAGTAGTATCGATTGGGTAGTAGATAACCCAGAATTATTGTCTATCACTACAAATGGTTTGAGCGCAACAATAACTGCTAATTTAGTAGATTATTCTTTATCAAGTTATACGGTTTATGTGACAGCAAGGGTATTTGAGTATGGTCAAGAAAGTAGGGTGGCAAGATGTAGAGTAATAATTCGCGTTCCAGAAATGGTAGAAAGCATCGAAGTGACAAATTATAATAATGTAGAAGGTGTTCGTCTTAATGATATAGGTACGAGTCAGCGCACTTCGTTTACAATAAATACTCAAGTATTACCAAATAATGCCTTTAATAGTGATATAGGTTTTGCTCTTTACGAAGCGCAAAATGTAGACGGCACAGTAGTTGCAACTTCACTTTATACGGGAGCAATCGAAGATGCAGTTGTCCGCTTTGATGCAAATCAACCAAATAGAATAATTGCCCAAAATGCAGGTTATGCCGTTATTAGAATTTATCCACTTGACCGCATAAATAGAGAAAATATAGATTTAAATGATATTTATCATGTAGATATTTGGGTAATTGTTGAAGACGGTGAGTTAAATCCGTATTCAATATACACAGCCGAAGAGTTTATGGCAATAGGTTCATCAAGCGAAGCGCTTACGAAAAACTATGTCTTAATGCAGTCTATCGATATTTCAAATTATGCAAATGAATTGCCAATAGGAAATGAATTTGGTTCTGATTTCAGTGGTAATATTGAATCATATAATTATAGTTCTAATGGAAATAAAAACTCTATTTTAGGAATAAATTTAAACAATACCTTCGTTACTAATGAAACTCAAATTTTAGGTGGTTTGTTTGGTAGGGTAAGTGGTAATATAAGCAATATTGACTTTGTGTTTAGTGAAAGGTCAATGTTTGATTTAGCAAATATTACTGCGACAAACCCAACTATTAATGAAATAAATCTTGGACTTCTTGCTGGTGTCGTAGATGGTGAAATTAATAATGTTGCTGTAAGAATTAATAACTTTTCAAGTTTAACAAGCAATGTTTTAGTAAATGGTAAGGAAGATGCTGACTACGAAATAAGCATTGGTGGTATTGCAGGTAGACTTGGCGGAACGATTAGCGCAAGTTATGTAAATGTTGCTATTCGTACAGATTTAGGTGCTAGTGTCTTATATCTTGGTGGACTTGTTGGTGTATTTAATGGCTCTGCAAATACAAATGTAATAGGTCAGAGTGGTGACTCGGTTACTAGCCGTGTCCGTCTAACAGCCGTTCGCGATGATTCAATAGATAATGACGCAAGCGCAGTTGGTGGCTTGGTAGGCCTTACTCAAGCAGGTACAATCTACAATCAAAATATTATGGGACAAGTGACTGCAACAAATTATAACAATGTGGGTGGTTTAACAGGTTATAACAATGCCACAATTGGTTATTTTGCTGATAATGTAGAATATAGAGTACTTGCAGGAGTTAAGACGCAAGGTAATGACTATGTCGGCGGACTAGTTGGATATAATGCTGGTACTGTGAATTTCGCTCGTGCTGAAAATTATGAGGATACAACTTTATCAGGAGTTAATCAAGCACTCGCTTATGGTAATAGATATGTTGGCGGTTTGATTGGATATAGCGTAAATGGAAATATTACTTACTCATATTCAATGGGATATATAAGCCAAGAATTTACAGCACTAGATTCTGGTACTTTCAACGGTGATGTAATTGGTAAAAATTATGTTGGCGGACTTATTGGTTACGCTTTAAATAGTGTAATTACAAACTCATTTGCTTCTAACTGTGTTCAAATTGATGCAACTAATGAAGGAGTCGGTGGCGGACTTATTGGTCAGATGCAAATTTATGAAGGGGTTGATTTATCTCAATCAAGGCTTCAGTATGCTTACTCTAATGGTTATATTATCACCAATAATGCTGATACAACAAAAACAGGTGAGTTAATAGGTGTATATCAAGTGCAAGGTGTAAATAATAATGAATATGTAAGTACCTGCTATGCTCATGTTGTAATAACAAATACTATTGACAATCAAACTTACCGCAATTTAATTGGTACAAACACATCTGGTGGCAATGTTGTTGATACTTATTATCTTGCTGACACTACAGCAGAAATACCTGATAGAGATAATATTACCGAAGTTGGTGTTTCTGATGACGATATGGTTGCTGGTAGCAACGGTTTTGGAAATAGCGCTTACATAGGTTGGGGTTTTGGTGATGCTAGTGGTACTCAAGTTTGGGTTGCTTACGATTCAAATACAATGCAAGGCGTAAATGGTGATTTACCACTTCTTTATGACTATGACCGTGGTTGGTTATACAATCAAGCAATTAATAACATTAGCGTTACTCCTACAACACTTCAACAAGATGGCGACTTGCTTCCTACATACTTTAACTACAACGATTTAGGAAGTGTTGTAGTACTTGAAAATATTGATTTAGTAGATGGGGAAAGACGAATTGCAATTCACAACACAAGTGAAACTTCGACTCCTAATGGTTTATTTGATATCGAAGTGCTTCCACTTCTAGATCCTGCAAGTTGGAGTTTGTCTGTTACTTCATCAAACAACTTAATTGCTGAAGTTGTTCAAGATAATTTAAACTTAATTGATGCTTATATCATATTTAGAAATACTGGTGTTGTCAATATAACATTTCAATCTTTACTAGATGTTAGCGCCTCATTTACTGTTACAATAAACATTTTAGGCGGATTCTCTAGTTTTGATATATTAGATGACCAAGACAGTTCGATTACACTAGAAGGCGCAAATTCGTTGTCTATTAAACAAGGTAGCGGGGAATTACTTGTACAATCATTTACTAGACAAAATGCCTACAATGATTCGTTTGGTATAAGATACACAACATCGGATACAAGTTATTTTGGGTTTAGCGGTTATGATTATAGTGGAACAAGTGTTTATGTTCCGTATGGACAACCTAACTTACTAGCGGGCTTAGTTGCTACTACTGATATATATCCAAACGGGCTTGAAATGATTGCTTGTCCATATTTCGTGCTTGAATTTGCAGGTTCAAAAATTAATTATAGCCTTGAAAATTATCTAACACCTAAAAACTTTTTCGTGAGTGTTTACTATGGTATTATTGAAGCAGGTTTTAATTCTACAAGCGCGATAGCAGAGAGTTGGGAACAACACAATCTCGTGCTTAATGTAATTTCAGATAATCCAGAAAATGTAATTATTTCAAATATTCAAGTAACACGCGATAATGTAGTGCTTGATGATTATAGTGAAGTCCTAACTGTTAAAGATAGAGTTGAAGGTGCGCAAAGCGTAACGCAAAACTACTTACTAGAACTAGATGATAGCATTAAAAATATAACTTCAAATGTTACTTATGAAATTAGTATTGATGTAAGTGATGAAAGTGGTTTATATGATAACTATGATTTCACAATTACATTCACGCCTTCACCAATTTCCAGAATTGATTTAGCGCACTTTACTTATGGGACTTCGTCAATGGATAATGGTGAAGTTGCAAGTAATCTAATTTCACCAGGCACACAAGGCGTTTTGAGAGTCGAAGTTACCTACGAATTTTCATATTTTGATTATTTATTATTAAATAGTACTACAAGCCAAAATCAAAGTATACAAATGCAACAATTAGTTCTACAAAATGGGAACTATAGACGCATTGAAGCCAGATATGATACAAACGGCGCTCTAATCGTAAATAAAATTACAGGTTATGATGCTAGTGGAAATGCATACTTTAATGGTGTAATATTTGTTTCGACTTTAGTTGGCTCAAATCTAGTAGAAGGTGTGCAATTTACTATAAGCGCTGTCGCTATGAGAGAAGGAGAAAGTAATTATGTATTCCAACCAGTTTATACAACTCTTATTACGACTTTTGCTCCTAACGCAACATTAACGCTTGATTCTATTAACGGTGATGCGATTGCAAAAGGAACGGTAGCTAATTTCCATTTAAATGGTGAATTATTTAATAGTACACTAACTTTAAGTGCAAGTTATGGGAGCGACCAAACAGGCATTCAATTTAGTACATTTGATAGAAATATTCGCACATCATATGGAGTTGGCGCTCGTGAAATTGTTAGCGTAGATTTACCTTTCTATGTAGGAATTGGGGCTACACCACCTAATGGTGAAATAACCGTAACTGTAACAATTGAATCAACAACTGCTACAGGTGGTAGATTAAATCCGTTAGTATTACAATATACAATATATATTGTTGATTTTGCAGTACAAAGCGTTTATACTGAAGGCGCTGAAGACGGTTCTTTTAATGCAAGTATTCGCACTCATACAATTCTACAAGCAAATTGGACACTAATAGAACCATCGTTAACAGACTATCAATATTATGTTGGTGGTAGTGATATATCACAATTCAATCAAGCGCTTGATGAAATTCACGCAAAAGCAAACGCTAAACTAAGTATTGTCAATGAATTAGGCGATGGACAAGGTGGTGTTTGGTATTATAATGATGGAAATGGTTATTCGGCGGTACAATCAGCACTGACTTATCCTGACTTTATAATAAGTTATACAACAATGACAGAAGGGCAATCTTATTACCTAATTCAAGGTAAAACACTTGTTACAGGCTTGCCATTTAGATTGAGTTTTACAGGTAATTATGTTTACAATGTTGCACTTAATATTTATGAATTTATGCTTAATAATGAGTTAAATAATGTTGCTCCAGAAAATATTTTAACATCGTATCAAAAATTATTTGAGCAAGATTTTAGCGTTGATATAATTAATAACACTTCGGACGATGCTCCTGATATAATTGATTCTGTTGAAAAATTCCGTAGTATGACGGCTGGCGTTGATTATATGCTTACAACTAATATCGTACTTGATAATTGGACTCCTATTGACACAGCCATTGCGTCACTGGATGGTAATGGATATACAATTACTATTCGTAGTTTTGCTCAAAACACAAGTGATACAGCAAATTATGGACTATTTAGTACTCTTCAAGAAGGTACAGTTCTTAAAAATCTAATTATAGATGTTTCATACAATATTTTTGTTAATTTACAAAATGCATCTACTGTTAATTTTGGTTTTATCGCAGGCATAAATGATGGTGGAACAATTTATAACTGTGATGTTGTGGTCACACAAAGCAAGGAAGCGTGGCGCACTATATACAATTCACCAGACGGAAATCGTCCTACGAGTAACAATTCAGACTTCTCATTTGCAACTACTGTATTTAATAGAATTTTAAATGATGCTGATCCAAGTTACAAGACACTTGCTTCGACATTCATTATGACTGATTTAAGTTCGTCATCAAGACAAGTTACAACATATATTGGCGGACTAGTTGGACAAAATAACGGTTATATTACAAATAGTCGCGTTGGTAGGATAGATACCGAGAATGTTTTGGGATATGATACAATTAATAGAACTTATGCTTTGCAAGGCTTAAATATATTTGCTTCAGGTAATGTTGGTGGACTAGTTGGACAAAATACAGGAGTTATCTCAAATAGTTACTTTGCAAATGGTACAGTTGTAAACTACAGTATGTCTATTTATACCTCAACTAACCGCAATGGTTCTCGTACAGGTGGGTTAGTTGCAGAACAAACAAATGTTGGACGAATTGAATCGAGTTACGCAATTGGTCAATTAGGTGAGAACGCACAGGCGGAACTTGGTGGGATAATTGCATATGGTACAATCGGTGGTCTTGTTCATTCAAATGCTGGAAGTATTACAAATAGTTATACGAATTTACCGTTATCAAGTTCTAATGCTATGGGTGGCTTTGTCTATGAAAACACAGGCTCAGGTAGCATAAAATACAGTTATTCTATGAGTAAGATTAATAGTTCGGGCTTAATAAATGGTATATTTGTCGGTGTTGATGCTGAAGGTAATATTCAAAATGATGAAACAGCAAGCATAGAAAATTCATTCTATTATAGCAATGATAATATCTATACAGATGGAAGTGACCCAGCGACTGCAATTTCCGCAAATGAGTGGGGAAATGCTACAGGGACTGCGTTTGAAGGCTTTGCAATTTCAGGTAATGAATATAGCACTTGGTATATGGATATGAATAGATTATATCTTGGACCACAGTTAAGATTTGCTGATAAAGTTTACCTTTCACATCGTACTACAGACTACACTTACGATGCTTCTTGTCGCCGTGGTTCTGATGTAAATCCTATTCTAATAGCAAGTCTTGAAGATTGGCAAAATATTTTCAACTATTCAGATACAAGTGGATTAATTCGTTCAGAATTTATGGAAAGTAATCCAAACTACACAAGTGGTGGCGCTAGATATGTATTTGGAAATAACAGAGATTTGTATGTTGCTTTGGGGGCGGATATAGATTTTGGCTCATCAATGCATTCAACTGCGACAGAAACATTATTTAAAGGCAAACTGCTTGGTAATGGCTACAATTTGAGTAATTTAAGTTATCGTCAAACAAGTACTGTTACAACTTCAATAAATGATTTTGGTGTATTTAACAGTTTAGAAGATGCTGTAGTAACAAATTTAAACTTAGTTGTAGATGGTGAAATTACCACTCGCGCTAGACATATGGGTGTGCTTGCTGGAAGTATAGCAGATTCTTATATAGAAAATATTAATATCTCTGGTACTACAACGACTACATCAATTACTGGTTTAAATATGACAGGAGCATTGGCTGGATTTATTTACGGAAATAGTGAAGTTAGAAATATAACAGGTAGTATTTCAGTAAACTCAATCAGTGCGACACTTTCGTCTGGGCAATATATTTACTACAATAGCGCACAAAACGCTCATTATGCTGATTATTCATATGCTGGCGGACTTGTTGGTGTAATAGATTTAAGTTACGAAGAGGATGCAGAAAATAATTCTCGTGTTCAAAACTTGCAAGTTTCAGGTAATACTGATATTTATGGCGAAATCGCTGGTGGAATAGTTGGTTTACTTAGTCAAGACTCTGAAGCGAAAGGTCTAAACTTTATCGTTGATACTTCAAATAATTATACACCAAGGATTCGCGGTTCTAACTTTGCAGGCGGTTTAGTTGGAGAAAATCGAGGACACATTATTTCATCATTTGTAGGAATTCCTTTGCAAGAGCAAATGACTTTAGATAGCAGTATAAATTCAACAGATAATGCTAGAAATTATATTGGTTATACACAGTTATTTGAAAATACCGAAACATCAACAGCGGTTGGTGGCTTAGTTGGACTAAATATTGCTGGAGCTATTGAATATAGTTATTCGCGTGTTGCTGTATACTCAGGTCAAGCATACATTGTTGGTGGGCTAGTTGGTATGGCAATAAATTCTCCAGATAGTTTTGCAAGTACGAGCAGTGATACTACATTAAATTATTTACGAAACTTATCACTAGGTGATAGTTATATCTATGAATACGAGCCAATTGACGAAATGTTTAATTATAGTTATGTAGGCGGAAATATTCAAGTAGCAGGAGAATTGAAATTTAGTGCCACAATGTACCAAGTTTACACTACAGGCGCAATTAATGGCGGAACTATATTAGGCGGTGCTGTTGGTATGATTGTCGGCGCTCCAATATATGCAAATTATACTGATGTCCTTGTCGTTGCCGTTAACAATTACGATTCAAGTGATAATACTTTAATTAGTAAAATTAATAGCGAGGACGCATACTTTGGTAGCGTAGTTGGTTATGTTGGATACAGTATGAGTGGTACTGATTCAGTTGCTCCATTCATAAGTGGTAGGGAAGTGTCAGGAGAATATAGTCTAGGCACACCTGCACAATCTATAAGGGCAGTAAGTAGCATTGCAGGTAATTCTCTTGATACAATAGGCAATAAACAAGCAATTTTATCTGTTCGCGCAACCGACTTTATAACTTGTGCTACAAGTACTATAAATGACCCGTTTGCTGATTTCAGTGATACCGTTTGGACGCTTGATTCGTCTCGCGTATCACAAAGATTCCCAATACTTAAAGCAAATTACTCTGCGACAGTTTCTGAAATTGATTCTGTAGAAGACTTCTTTAACTTCTTAACAGATACAAATACAAATAGTTATGGACGAATCGTAACAGATTTAACTATAACAGGAAATGATTGGTACACTCATATTTTACAAAATGGCTTGTACTCAGCTGTTGAAGGTAACGATGTAGTAAGTGGTAGGTTAGAGGGTGCTGTGCCGATTGAAGTTTCAGGACAAAGCACGACTCGTTCCGCAACAATTACTTTTACAAACTTCGGTACAATTTCAAATACAAATGTGGCTCAAGCATTCTGGTCATTATTTGGCTATACAGAAAGTTTTAGAGTTATAAATATTGATTTTGTCTTTGATTTCACAATTGATATGACACATCACACAATTACAAACTTTGGTCTACTTGCTCGTGAAAGCAATGGTTCAAGTTTTGAAAACATTTCAATTGAGTTTACAGAAGGCAATAACACAATAGTTAATAATCTTGATAATGTTTCCCTTGTAACAGGTACTTCTCAAAACTGTACATACACAAATGTTGTAGTGAATGGAAATATTGAAACTGCTAACACAAACACTGACGGAACAGGCGGTTTTGTAAGTCCAAACAACTCAGTTTCAATGGGTGCTTTGTTTGGTAGTGGTACTGTATCAAATACAATTTACGGCACAGAATTTGGACAAATTGGTATTTCATACAATTCAGGCAATAATTATACTTTAAACATAGGTGGCTTGCTTGGAACTACAAGTGGACTACTAAGCGTTCGAAGTGTTTCAATAGATGAGGGTGCTAGTCTTACATCAAATATTTCGGTTACTGCTCATAGAAATACGGCAAATATGTATGTAGGTGGAGTAATAGGTCGTACTGAAGGTGCTACTCAATTAGTAACATTTAGTGTCGATGGCAATATTACGACTAACAGAGAAAATGCTTCTAATGCTCAAAGCGTTTACCTAGGTGGTGTCGCAGGTAGTTTGTATAACACAAATGTAAGTAGCGTTGAAAGTTATATTGATTTAAATTCAAATATGGCTGGTGGTAAAATTTACCTTGGTGGTATTGCTGGTAGCATAGTTAATAATCAACAATTTACAGGTACAAACTCATCAATGCAATTTAGTGGATATGTAACAAATGGAGCAAACTTCACAGGGTCTATTACTCATACGGCTGATACTAATACTACAATTTATGGTGGCGGAATCTACGGTTTTGCGCAAAATAGACTTAATATGTCTAATGCAACTGTTGTGCCTGTTGGTCAGCCAAGGCTAGTACTAACAGCGATGCATTCTAGTGGAGATTTATCTATAGATACCGCAACTAATAATTTATACATTGGTGGACTTATTGGTAGTGCTACACAAGGTAGGTTAAATAATGGTTCTTATACCGAATTAACTACTCCTAATAGTATTTTGAGAATTTCAAGTAGCGCGTTTACAGGTAGTATAAATATTGCAAATCATATTTCTAGTGATAGCTATACGAGAATTGGTGGAATTGTAGGAAATTCACAATTATCTGTTTATGACTCGCTTTCAAATGGTACAATATTTGTTGATGCTGAAAATGCTTTGACAGTGTACGCTGGTGGTATTGTTGGTGTAACAAATACCGATGTTGGTTATTGTGTATCGATTACATCAATTCAAACTCATATGCCTACAAATTCAAACAATTCAAGTATTCGAGCTATTCGTGGTATAAATGATAATGCTAGTGCGCGCGTAGTTTACAGTTATTATTCAGCAGAATTAAGTGGCTTACTTGATTTATTTGGAACAAATTTAACGGCACTAGAAATGCTCGATGCTTCAAGTTTTACAAATAATAATACAAATATTTTAAGTAACTTCACTTATTTAACGCAGACAGATGATGATGGAAATACGACACAAATTTCATTTATGTACCCAACTGTTATTGGCGATTATTTAGATTTACAATTAGGAAGCGCAAATGTACCTGTATTTGTAGAAAATCTCAATATGCTTCAAGGTCAGTTAGGTGATGAAACAACGCCTAATAAAGTAATTTACTTCAACACTTCAACTATAACAATAGCAGAAATACCTAATATTGAAATAGCAAATGCTCGAAAAATAGTAGGTAATGGCATTACAATATCGCTTGCAGATTTAACCGCATCAGGAAGCAATGTTACGGGAATATTTACAGAAATACCGCGAAATGTTGTTGTTTCAGGTATTAATGTAGAATTTGGTGCAACAACGATTAATGCAAATGCTTCGTTTGATTTTGGTGGAATTGCTGGCGTAAATAATGGTGCTATTTATGGCAGTAGTGTAATAGGTCGTGAAGCAGAAAATACAGCAAATGCGCTTGCTAGCGATTTTGCAAATCTTGTCCAAAATTATCAAAATAATTTCACAGGTTTAAGAAATTCTGCCACATCATACATTTACATTAATATTACAGGTAGCAACACAATCAATTTTGGTGGGCTAGTTGGTGTAAATAATGGAAGCATAACAGGGGTTTTAAGCAATATCGATATTTACACAAATGGTGGAAATATAAATCTAGGCGGTATTGCGGGCGATATGACTAACGCTATTCTATCAAATTCTATTAGCGAAGGTAGAATATTTGTAAATAACTCAAATAATAATTCTTATGTTGGTGGATTTGCTGGTTCGGTTGAAAATAGTTATGCTTCGGCAAGTTTCGCAAATAGCAATATTGCAGTATTCAACAGAAATACCACTCATATTGGTTTTGCTTTTGGTGAATTTAATGGCTTGAATATTGGAATAGTTGTAAATAGTGATGTAAGTGGAAATATTAATCTAGAACAATCAAATAATTATTATAACATTGCGTTAACAACTAGTGAAATGATGAGTGCTTCTCAAATTAACAGTATTATAAACAATGAATCTAACAATTTTGTTGATTTCATTTGGTCTATAGGGGATAATACTCAAAACTATGGCTATCCTGTACTAAATAATATTTATATTGACTTTAATACAGGTGATGGTACTCAAAGTAATCCATATAAAATTCGAGAAGGAGCAGAGTTAGTTAGACTTACACAATCTAACGCAACAGGCAGGTACTTTACACTAATTCGTGATGTTATTGTATCAAGTTCAACAATTTCGAGTACTTCAAGTGGCACAATTCAAGCAAATGAATTTAATGGTAACGGCAACATTATATTAGTTAATAGTTTGTATGAGCCAACAACAAGCAGTGGAACAATTTATGCTAGTCTATTTAGACAAATATCATCAAGAACAACAGTAAGGAGACTTGGAATTGTTCTTATTGAATCTGGCATAACTTCGCGCACAGCACAAATTTATTTTGGTGGACTTGCTGGCACTAATAGCGGTACAATTTCAAATTGTGCAGTACAAGGACTAGGAGAAATTACTTTAAATTCATTACCAAATTCTCGCATTGGTGGACTAATTGGACAAAATGGCGGTGCTATTGAAAACAGCTGGGCAGAACTTGATATAAACGCCTTTGATGGTTATATCGGTGGATTGGTTGGCTTACTTGGAACAAGCACAAGTCAAGATAGTACAAGTACAGCAACAATTCATAATAGTTTCTCGATGAGTTCTATTAATGTAACTCAAAATACAACTAATAACAATTATCGTAATACTTCAGTGGGTGGCTTAGTAGGCCTTGCTAATGCCGAAGTTGGAAACGGCCATAGTATAGAAAACTGCTATGTCTATGGGGCGCGTATAAATGTTGCTTCTGCGGGCTCTTATGTAGGTGGACTAATTGGAAATGCTTTAAAGTTTAATACTTATAGAACTTATGCATTTGTATTTACTCCAAGCAGTCAAGATACTAATTATTCAGGCGCTGGAAATTACGAAAATATGGGTATGATAGGAAACACATTAGAAGGCGCATTTGATGCTACAAGTTGGCTTGCTGTATGGTTAGGACCTTACACAAATGATCCTACTAGACTTGAGCCAACTGATGCTTGTGCTGTAATTTCAATTACCGAATTAAGAACAACAGCAATTGGAGCAGGTTGCTATTCTGATTGGATAACATCTGCATGGTCTCGCAATAGAGGTGGGGCAGAAATGAATGCTTATACTTTATACCTAACTGATGTAACTCCAATTGACAAGCAAGAAAGAGTAGGTGCAAGTATTGTTTCAGAAGACATATTTGACTACTAAAATAAAAAGATATATCTAAAACCACTAGATATATCTTTTTTGTTTTTTAAATAAAATTAGAGTCAATCTATTTATAATATTTTAAACTTGTCTAATAACTTCTGTGTAGGTATTTTGCGGGTCAAAAAAATCTTTTTTACCTTTTATGTAATCCATCTTATTTAATTTGATGTGGCAGTTACAAAGTCTGTCAAGTATAATTGAATACTCATTGAATTTTTGTATATGACAGTCCGTGTAGGCAGAACATATTATACTTAAACTTCCGTTTTTTGTATTTTTACTATAAGAAAATAAATTTTTAAAATTTTGCAAAATTTCATCGTAGTACATTTCAGCATTATTGCTTTTTTCGATGAGTAAATCGCGTAAATTAAGCATAAGCGTAATTATATCATCAATAATTAAAATTACATTACACCCTAATTCGCAAAGTCGTCTAACTCGATCTGGAATTATTTCAAAATAAAAGTTAATATCGCGGGGAAGTGCTTCAAACGAAGTAAAATAATATTCGCAATCGTTTGATAGAGAAATTTTTTCCTCTGGTCGTTTACAAACAGAAAAATATACTACTTTAAATTTTGAGTCTAAGTCTTTTGCGATACTATTACATAAATAAGTTTGACCTGAAGTATTTTCGCCTGTTATCATCATTCGTTGACCAATTGAAAATGGACAATTCTCATTTATAAAATTTAACTGCGGTAGGGAAAAATTAATTTGCTCTTGAGTAAATTCGTTTTGCATACAGTCAAATATTTGTCTTATTGCACAAGGGTCTTTTCCATTTATTTCATAAATTTCTAAAACTATTGGCGTTTTTTCTTGAAAAAGTATACCACATTTTACTTTGTCACCGCTACGAAGCATATTGTAATTTAACGCAGTCTCTGAAACTACAGCAAAATTGCTCATTCGTATTTTTTGAAAAGAATCAGCGAAAAAATACATTTTATTATTTAATTCTTTTACAAAACCTACATAAATATTGTCACGCGCTTGCTTTAATTGGCTTCCTTCTATTGAAAATAGTGCGCTGTCATCGTTAAAGGCTGCTGAATCATAACCAATAACTTTGTTCCATTCTGTATCCGGAATTAATTCCTTTTTGTGCGGTCTGCCACTCTTTACTTTTAAATAAGGCTTAACTTTTCCTGATACCACATCAACTATTGCTTGGCGTAATTCATCTGCTTTTAATTGTGTGGGATTTCGAACTCCTATTTTAGAGCCTACTTCACGAAGTTGATATAAGTTTAGCGCTTTTAATTTTTCAACATTAATTTTGTATTTGTCGTTCATGTATATTCCTCACTTGCTAACTATTGTAGCATAACAAATTGTAAAAGTAAAATTAATTTGAAAATTTTTTAAAATCTTTACAAATAATTACAAAAATCTACAAAATTACAAAAATCTTTACATTAATCATAAAATAAAATGCTTGACTTTTTTAATTTAATCAATTTTTAAAAGAAAGAATTAAATTAAATAAAGATAAAAAAACAAGCACTAGTATATTAACTAGTGCTTGTATAGGGGAGAAACTGATAATTCTCTTTTATGTCTACAATTTTTAGAATATTAAACAAATCTTGATTTTCTAACGAACTTTCATTCGTGTACGCATAATAATGAATGTAATTATTAATCCAACCACAACTACACACGCTACAACTATCAAAATTATCGCAGCCGTGTTTAGTGGGACATTTATTGTTAGGCGATGACTAGAAAGAATATTTCCGCTTGCTGATTGAATTTGGACAATATACACTCCAGAATCGTTATAGTTAAAGTTTTGAGGATCAATATTTGTTCCAGTTTCACTATTTATTGTATATACAATTTCGCCATTTATTACAAGGTAGCAGTCTCCAACGCGTTCGTAAATACTTGCAGGGTTAATAGTTATAGTAAAGCCAGAAGTACTAGAAGAGCCCCAATCACGCGAACTATTTATACTCGGTACTTCGTTATTTATCCAAAAATCGAATGTATAGTCTTGACTAGGATTATAGCCCGTACCTGCATATCTAACAGTAATTGTGTAGCGCCCAACACCAAAGTTCTCTTGGTCGATGTAAACAGAATAAATTCTATTTGCCGAACCTCTAACTTCATTTGTTATATCTTGTCCTGAGCGAATTACAGAAATTATTTCATAACCTGTCATAGCAGTAAATTCATAACTTGTTAGCGCTTCGTTAGGAGATAGTACGGTAAACTGATAAGTTGAAACCAAATCTGCGGAATTTGTACCAACCACTGATCTAATCGAACCGCGCATTGTAACTGTATATACTCCAGGTTCAGTAAAAATGTAATGCCCGTTATTGCCAGATAATGTGTATTCTGCGTTATTGCGCATTATTGTAACTTCCAGCGAGTCATATTGACTTAAATCGCCAGAGAAAGTCATTGGAATATATAAATCTACATCACTTGAAAATGTTGCATATTGTATTGGAGCAAGATTGTTTACATAATAAACAACTTCATTAAGTAAGTTTAATGTAAACTCGGTATAATTTGCGCCAAAATATTGATTTTGTCCAACAGCATCATAAATTCGAATAGTGTAAATGCCTGATTGTGTTAAAAGTATGTTTCCATTTGTAAACGTACCAACAAACACATTATTATACCATAATTCTAGAGTGTAAAATTCTGCATAGGTATTTGTTACGCCCGCTTCAGTAATACTGCTATCATAGTAGGTGGTTTCCCATGTTAGAGTTGCTGTAGCGTTTTCAGTGTCTGTAAGTCTCCTATAAATATTTCTCGAATTTGAGGTTGGTGCTTCGCCATTTATACGGAAGCTTGTAGCAGAGGAAATATTTGCGCTAGGTATGCGAGTAACCGCAAAATATGTGCTTATCACATGAGATGTAGAACCATATACATTATAAATTCTTGTATTACCAAACTCATCTATAATTCTATAATTTAATCCTTTATCCTCATTATATACTATTTCAATATTTCTATCCCAGTTGGTATCAGAACTTAGATAGAAATACTGTGGCATCGTAATTACACCTGCAGTTGTGTTTGTATAGTAATTATAAGGAACAGAGTGAGCGGTAAGTTGTGTTAAATTACCTTGGGAATCAAGTTGATAAACACCATAAATCGTAACTTCATAAGACCTAATTGTAAATACTTGAGTTCCATTTAAATATTGACCCATGGAATTATATAAGCAAACGCTATATACACCTTCCTCCGTAACGGTTGTAGGGGAAGTGATAGTTTGGCTACTTCCATTTGGATAAACGAGTGTTACATAAGGATTAAATAGTGCTGATGTATCAGCCCAAGAAATCATAACCGGGCGAGAAGTTACATCGTTTACTAAAGGTGAGCCTGCTGTATCGGTAACAGAAACTGTAGGGAAGTGTGTATACAAAACAAACTCATATTCTGTTGCTGTATCAGTGTAATTATCAACTGCAATATTAACGATATAATTAATTCCTTGAGTCGCTATAAATCTTAAATTGGTTATTCCTAGAGTTAAACCGTCTAATGTAAGTGTGAAATATTGTGAGTCAGTAGGCAATTCACTAACTGTACCATCTTGATTTGTGTTTGTATAAAGCACAACTCCTGTATAAAGGTCAGTAATACTTAGGTTGATTCGTAATGAACTTGATTGGTATCTAAACACTACATCATTTGATGTAAATGTATATAATTCGTTATTATAAGCATAATCAAGTGTTCCGCCTGTATAAGTTAACTCTCTAATGATACTTGTATCAGTTGGATATGAATAACGAGAAGTTCTACCAAAGTTATCTACAAATTCAAACTGATAAATAACATTATTTGTAAGTCTAAATGTATAACCATTTGTTACTGAATCTTGGTCTATATCATTTGCTGACTTTGGAAGTGGATTTAATAATGAATCGTATGATTGCAAACTTCCATCACGGTATACTCTAAATGCTTCAAACCAAGTTGAAGGCGTGTTACTTGTATCTGGAAGCCTAATAGTAAAAGTATTATCTTGATTTACGGTAATTAGATTTAAGAAAGCATCTTCATTTCCTATAATCATAGCACCAGGCGTGTTTATATAAATAACGATATCATTATCACGATTTAATCTATCATTAATTGTAAGTACAATTCTACATCCTTGTGAGTTGGAGTAGGCGAGAGCAGTTTCACGAATAAATGTGTTGATATTTTCAATTATTATATCAATATCACTAATTGTGTTTCCGCTAAATGTTGGTAAATTTACCAAAGTGTTGTCTGGTGCATAATAGTATGTTTCTCTTTCTTGTTGTCCCATTAAATTACGAATAGTAAATGTAGTCCAAAGGTCACTGCTTTCTATGCTATCCATAACAAAACTATCGCTGTTAAATTCTATTAAATCGTTAGTACCTGGATAATATTCTTGATTATTGTAGTAAACAAGAGTGCCATCGTTTGTGGTGTAAAAGTCGATTACATCATCATTAATGCTTGCATGCATTGTGCGGTCTCCACCAGTAACAAATATAGTGTATACACGCATATTTCCTGCTGTATCTTGTTCAATAATATCATAATAACCAGGTTCTGTTAGTGTAGTACCTTGTGCATTGTTTACTCCGCCACGATATACTGCGGTTAGATAATTTGAACTAGTAGGCGAGAATTTATTAACCGCATTTTCATCATAACCAGGTTGACCTTCTACAACAGTTTGTTGCAAATAATCACCAGTGTAACTATCATGTTTGAAATAATAATATTCAAGTCCCGATTCGTAATCATTTAAATAGTCTAGAGTAAAACTTGATACTGCGAAAGCATATGATTTTAAAAATCGTACATTATCGTTATCAATATTATCAATTAGATATTGCGTAAAGTTATTTCCGCTCGTGTTAAGAGAATTTAGATAAACATCATTCTCAATCAAATTTACTAGATTTTGATAAGGGGCAGTGTTATCAACATATAAAGCACGAGTTGTCTCATAGTAAATTGTTTGATTAGACATATTAGGAGCGAGATAATCATTAGGATCATATGCGATATAATGCACATTAACAGTATACTCGACATCAACTAATTTATCTTGATAAATATTTTGATTTTCATATTCAGCGCGTGGAAGCAAGATGTAGTAATTATATACGCCGTTTAATCTCATTTTATAAAATATTGCATCTTGTAGATTTGTTGAATCAATTGCTTCATTTAATAAACTATCAAGTTCTGCTTGGGTTTGTCTATATATAAATGTTACGCCTTCGATTTCATCATCGTCAGCAAGTAATTGTTCGTATTCATCAGCATCGCAAGTTAATAAAATTGGATTAGAGAATTCAAAACTTGTAGATGTACCTATTCCTTCGTTGCCATCTGCATCAATTTTGGGATTATTTTTGGTATAAATAGTCTTATATACTAGGACATCATTAAATGCAAGTTGTGCTTCATATGTATCCGTTGGGTCAGACCATTGTATACGGACTTTCTCGTCATTTGTTATCGATTGACTAACTTCGACATTAGTAAATGACGAGTCACCACTTTGGAAATTGAAACTCGGGCTTATACCTGTAAGTTCAAAATTAAATATAGTATAGTTAGGGGATAGGTCGATTAAATCGTTACCATAAGTAAGACTTTCAAAATATGTCGCATCTCCATTCATAATACCAGTTACATTTGCTAAATCAAACAAAATTACACGATATTTTCCAACATTAGTAAACGCATATTTTAAATCATCAAGTGAATAGCAATCATAAGCCCCACTTGCATTATTTCTGTATACATTTGAATAGAAACGCTGACTATAGAAATTATAAATACCAGTATTAGAACGAATAAATGTTTGCACTACTACTTGTACTCGCGAACTATTTGCGTAAGATTCAAAAATAGTATTTAAAGCATTTTGCGCTTCTTCAACAGACAAACTTTCATCTTGTGGAAAATAGTATTTGTCATAAATGCTATTACCTGATTCATCTTTCCAAGTGCTCATATTTATACTTGCAGGCAAAATGTTACTGTCAATTACGATATTTTGTGGTTCGCGAGCGGGGTCATTTGTGGAATCGTATGTTAGAGCATCTCTAAATACATCATTATTTGATGTGCGACTAAATTGATTAAATGTTACACCGCCATAATCAGGATAATCAACATAATCGCCTACATTATAACCAAAACCAATAGAAATATCACTTCCATAATTAGTTGTGTCTGTAGGGATAATAGGGTTGCGGTCTACATAGAATGTGTAAGTCCTTTCTAGAGTATCTCCGCCAGCCTCGGCTGAATTTTCGTCAAAACTTGAAGTGTAGGTACGAATAATTTGATACATACCAGCAGAACTTGCTGCGCCACTATATTCTTGAACATAATCAAGTGGCATTAAAATATTTGTTTGATAATGTGTATCCTCGACAACTCCGCTACCAAGTACAGTAAATATGTCGTCATAACTTCCGTCAAATAACATTACAGAAGTATATGTATTTGAATATGGATAATTTTCGTTATCTTTATTATATGAGAAGGGATAGAAACGAAGTTCGATACTATCAATTGCAAAATACTCGCCAGCGACTGTCCAACTAAATGTTACATAACGGCGGTTAGTTGAATAATTATTAGGCACAACTTGACTATCAGTAACTTCATCTTCCGTGCGCACACTTTCAACTAAAACAGGTCCATCAATGCTCGGTTCAAACGAATCATAACTTCTAAGAGTACCTTGTGAGCGGTCAAGGTTTACATCTACATTAAATATTCCATTATAATTCCCGTTCGTATCGTAAACTCTAATTGTGTATGTAAGAGAACTATCATTTTCAAATTCATGAATACCGTGGTTTAGGCTATCTTGATTGCCTTCTGGACGAATTTGAGTTTGGTATGTTGTGGTAGAATTTGGTTTTTGGTTTACTGATATAGTTGCCCACCAATTTCTTGGTGTTCCGTCTGTGTCAATGTAGGGGGTAACACTTTCTGTAGTTCCATCAGATATTGAGAATTCTACATTATCAATAGGTGTTATTATATTGTTAGCACTTATTACATTTGTTAAAGCATTTTTGACTATATCATTTGAAGTAAATGTTTGATTTGAGATTGTCCAGTTAAAATCGTTTCCTAAAAAGTCTAGAATGTCGTTTATCTCATTAGTAGAGCTAGATAATTGATTTATAGATATAGATTTATGAGTACCCCAATAGAAGTTAGTATCATCTGTAATAATATTCACATATGACGATTGCGCAGGATCTTGTAATATTTGAGTTTCTGTATCATCTAAAATTGTTACAAATATAGCCGTATTTCCTGCCGCATCTGTAAGTAATAATACCGCAAATTGAGGATTAGAAATAATTTGAGATGTAGGAAGTTCGGCAAAAACATTGCTTGCATCAACTTTTCGATAATCTATTGCTGGCGTAAATCCACCAAAAGTCGCATTTGTTGGCATTAATACATTCTGTTTTGATTCCGCCATTCCTTGCATTGTTGTGATATAGTCAGAAGTTAGAGAAAAGTTGCTGTCAGTTTGAATACTAGAATAAACATATTTAGCAGTAATTTCAGCACCGCTTTCTTTATCATTCCAAGTCCAAGCGAACGCGCTATTTGTTGTTAAATTAAAGTCACTTGGGCTATCAGTCAAGCTTGAAATTACAACCGCATTTCCATTTTCATCTGCTGCAATGTGTCTACCTTCAATTTCTAACGCGCTTATCCCGCTAATAGGAGCAGTATCTATTATAAAGTGATGGTTTACAAAAGCCTCGGGTGAGTCCTCGCGGAAAACTTGAATGTAATAATTTCCATCAATACCAGCACGACCATTCAAAGAAATTTGACCACCATAAAGCATAGTCGGTGTATTAGAGGAAACAACGAAATAATCTCCAACACTATTTTGTTGGTAAACAAGAGCATCAATAGAGCCCTGTCTTATTAAATTGTTATTATAATCGTAAACATAGTATCTAGCAGTTATTTCTGCATCAAAAGGACCTACTGCTTGCCATGATGCATAGACATATTTATTAGTATAATCTCCCATATTTATAACTGTTGCAGTTTCGTCCATAATACCAGGGGTGTCAGGGGTAGATTTAGCGTTTATTTCTATTTTTGGAGTAGTGTTAGTAATTTCAAAATAGAATATTTGGTGCGCATATTGATAAGTTCTACCGTTATTTGCATTCCCTGATTCATATACTAAATTTTCGTATGTTAAGTAAACGATATAAGTACCAGCATTTTGAAATTGTAAATTTCTTGTATAATTAGAAATGGTGATATTGCCAAGAGAATCACGATAAGCATACCAACTTGAATTTGTAGCTAAAAGATTTCCGTAAAATTCAAATAGGACAGGAGGCATATTAGTGCTAGCATGGATAACTTTTTGTGAATTTAAATTAAATACACCACCATTGCTTTTGTCTTGGAAAATATTTTCTCTAACACCAGCAACATTAACATCATTTGTTGTTAAGTTAGTACCAGTTATTACGCTATTATTTTCGCTTGTATTTGTATTTAAGAAACTATAATCAGCTGTATAAACACTTTCTATTGGTGTTGGGTCAGAGGTGGAAATGTAAGTTGTTTCAGTGCTTGTTGTTAAGAAATCGTGGGCATAAACAACACTTGGAGTAGTAGAAATTACTTGACTCATTGCGCTATATGCATAAGTGTTATTGTATAAAGGAGCAGAAGTTGAACGCGAATCAGCATATTTTGCTGTGTAACCATTTATAATTAATTGTTCGCTCTTTAACAATTGTTCGTTTGATGAAATAACTTCGCCAGAGGCTAGGGCATAGTCAGCAATACCATTGTTGTTTTGTGGGTCGCCCGTTCTAAGCCTTGCTGTTTTATTTATTACATAATCACCAACTTCATCAAATTGTATCCTAAGCGTATAATTTTGCGCGCCCTTTTCAATTCGGTATGTACGAGAATTACTTAAACCTGTATTAGTTGTAGTTGTAACGATTAATTCTCCATATTCAGTGTTATTTGCATATCGGGCAGTAAAATTAAGGTTTACAGTTTCTACATAGTTGTAAAGAGTGCGAGTATATGAAATTTGGTACTTTTCGGGGTTGTAATATAATTGTGGATAATATAATTCATCTTTGTTTGCGCGTGTTGTGAGCGATAAATTTTCGTCATAAATTGTAGTATAGAAGTTGTTAAAATTGAAGTAATGCAATACACTGTTTTCTTGATTTTCAAGAGTAAATTTTTCGGTATCGTTAAAGGAAGGCATTTCTAGGGGGATAGAATATGTCTTTTGTGTCGTAAGATAAAATGTGAAAGTGAAAGTATCTTTTACGCCTGTTGAAACATCCATATACGGAATATTTATATCATAGCGTCCTTCAGGATTTACAACTTCGCTAGTCGAGCCTGTTTCGTAACGAGTTATGTAATCGTCATTTAAATTGTCCTCAGCAACTTCAGTAGGCGTAAGTCCGTGAACATAAAGAATAGTTTCTAGCATATCGCCATATTCACCTTCGCTTATAAAGTTGTCTTGAATAAGTTGCCCATTAAATGATATATTAACATTTGTAAAGTTAATTCCATTAGAACCAGATGGCCCACCAAAATAGATAAATATTGCTTCTCTGCCGACTTGTTCAACATTATCATCATCAGCCATAGTCGATTGGGAAGTGTTTAACATAACAAATTGACCATTGCTAATATCGACAGCAGAACTTTGAATATGCCTTATTTCTGTAGGGCTAAACGAATCATCATCAGCCATCGCGTCAGGTAAAAATACTTTTTGTATATAAATTGTAGGTGTGACTACTGCATTCGCATTTTTAGATTTAATCAAAAAAGTAAAACCAAATAAACTTACTAAAAGAATTATAGTAAGGCTTAATAAGGTTAGTAATGAGATATTACTAAATTTTCTTTTTTGCATAATAATTTTATTCCCCCTTTTTTGTGCCCATTTTAATAGAAGTTTTAATTTAAATTATACAATAAATATTTTAGCAAATTGCCTTAAAAAAAACAAATGAAATAGCCATAATATGACAATTTTTTTAATTTAAATTGACATATTTCTAAATTATACTGCATTATTGTTTATTTTTTATAATTTTGTCAAAAAAATGCGTAAATTATCTAATTTTATATCAATTTGTATTTTATAAAATAAATGAAAATTTATAGGGGCAATTTTTAATCAAAAAAGCAGGTAAAATCCTGCTTTTTTTAAATTATAATAAATCATTTCCTAAAACTATTTTGTTGCGCTGTCTAATGTCGTAGTAAACAGCCTCTTCATTTAAGAAGCGTGGCAAAACATAATCTTCGCCAAGTGGCTTCATATTATAAATATTGTTAGCCTTATAAGCAAAAGTAAATTCACTCTTTAATGCCTTTTCTTTAAACATTGAAACTATCATTTCACCAGGTTTTAAATAACCTAATTCATCAGGAGTAATCAAAGCACGACTCACGCGTTGAATGTTTACAGATTTCGTAGTGTCTTGTTTTGCTTTACTTTCACTTGTAGATTTTGCCTCCACACTTGTTTGACCACAGCGTGCGCTAAATTCCTCTTTTGTTTTCATATCCTCAGTACCTAGATAAACATGCACGTTACAGTTTGATTTAATAACATCGGCAGCCGCTTCTCCATATTTAATTTCAACTTGTCGGTAACTTTGCACAACGAGCATTAATGCAATACCACGGCTACGACCGACAGTTACAATAGACTCAAAACGAGGAATTTTTGGCATATTTGCAAACTCGTCTAGTATAAAGTAAACATGGCGTGGAAGCGATAAACTAGGACTGCGACTTGCTGTTTCAACAAGAGTTTTGTACATTTGCAATACACATAATTGTGCGATAGGGTGACGAGTCTCTTTTTCGTCAGGAACTTTGATAAAAAGAGCGTTTGGTTTGTCCGCAAAGTGTTCAAAATCCATTTCATCTGCACTTGTCGCAAAACATACGCCACTATCAGCAAAAACATTTGTTGCGTTTGATACTAAACCAAAATAAGAGCGGGTAGTTCCCGGTGCATTGTTTACAATAGGTCCAGCAAGGGTCGATGCGTTAGACATTTTACCACGACCTTCAAAATATCTTTGAAGCGAGCCAAATTGTTTTTCTTGGTTATCAGTCATATCCCTTACATTACAAATACGATATAAGTTAAAGAAATTATATTTTTCCGCTGTCATTCCAAGTCGTGGATCAGCAGAATCTTCTAGCATCGCAAGCATTGTTCCTAAAATAAAATCTTTTGCACCTTGTTGCCAACTTGCATCATTTGTTCCTTCGGAAATTGGACTTAAAGATAAAGCAATATCATTTAAATCCTCGAATGCAGAGTCGATAAGCCCTTTTCTAGTCGCTGTCAATTGACTCTCAATAGATTCTCTATTAGGGTG
>CALWRJ010000019.1 GCA_944383915.1 uncultured Clostridia bacterium | reverse complement strand
ATAACTTAAGTTCTAGATTTACAACTACTAATTTTAGAGTAATGAATTCTTATAATATAATAGTTAGTTGCGACTCAACTTATGGTTCAGTTACAGGTGGTGGATGGTATACAAATGGCGCAAGTTGTACCTTACAAGCCACCGCTAATAGTGGTTATCGTTTTGTTGGTTGGGACACTAATGGAGATGAACAAGCGGAGAACACTACAAATCCTTGGACTTTTAGTGTTTCGCAAGATTTAAATTGTACTGCATTATTTGAAGTTGCACTTATTGTTACAATTCAAACAAACGACAGCACTCTTGGGCAAATTTTTGCAAATAATGTGTTAGGCAATTCTACAACAATTCAAGTACAAAGTGGTGGTGCGGTATCAAATATTATGGCTTTACCGAATGTAAATAGTGCGTTTTTAGGCTGGGAAATTAACAATGGCACAATAACAACGCGCACTGAAAACCCTTTAACTTTAAGCAATATCACCGCAGATACCACAGTTACAGCAATTTTTGCTAGCAATATTTCGGAAAATTTTTCATTTGCATCAATAGGTGGTGGAGAAGCAAGAATTAACGGCTACACGGAGGGCGATAGTTATATTCATTTAAGTGCATTTTGCTACACAGGATACAGCTTTGCTGGCTGGTATTATGCCGATGTAGAAACACCATTTAGCACGGATAAATCAATCGACCTAGACATTTCCACCGCCGAAAGCAAACTCATAATTGCCCACTTTGTACCTACCAACTCAACCGCCAACGACCAAACTGATAGCGGAAATCACGATTTTAATTAAAAAATTCACTTTGCATTAAAAAATTCACTTCAAAAGGGGTGAATTTTTTAATAAATTAGTAATTAGCAATCTTACTCGCTACGCTCAAATTAGCAATTAGCAGTTAATGTGCGCATGCGCGCAAGCCTATACGCTTCGCCTTTCGGCTTCGCTCAAATTTTGAATTGTGAATTTTGAATTACGGCTGGGTATATATTGATTATTTTTAGATAATAACTCCATAATTCCTAATTACTCATTCCTAATTACTAATTAATTTCTAGTCTTAACTGCTAATTGCTCATTGCTAATTGCGCTATGCGCACAAGGCGAAGCGCAAAGCCTTAATCTTTGACACTTTTTTTATAAAATCTCTTGCTTTTTTATATTTGTTATGCTAAAATAATTTTATTGAAATTCACACCATTCGCAATTTCTGGCACCGTTGCCTAACTTTTAGTTAGGTTGAGCTAGGGAGTTTTAAAGCGAGTGGGAGGACTAAAAACGAATTAAGGAGGATAATCCAAGTGGCAATTTCAATAAAACAGTTACTCGAGGCTGGCGTTCAGTTTGGACACCCTACCAGACAATGGAACCCTAAAATGAGTAAATACATTTTCTGTGCTCGTAATGACACACACATTATTGACCTTGAGCAAACAGTTGTACTTGTTCAACAAGCATACGACTATGTTCGCGATATGGTTTCAAAGGGTAAGACAGTGCTTTTTGTCGGCACAAAGAAACAAGCAAGCGATGCAATTAAAGAGGAAGCTGAGCGTTGTGGAATGTACTATGTAAACACTCGTTGGCTCGGCGGTACTTTGACAAACTTTAAGACTATTCGTGCTCGCGTTGAAAGACTTAACAAACTTAACAAAATGGAGCAAACAGGCGAATTTGAATTTTTCCCTAAGAAAGAAGTATTAAAATTGAGAGCGGAACGCGACAAACTTCAAAAGAATCTTGGCGGTATCAAGGATATGGCTGCGCTTCCAGGATTGCTTTTTGTAGTAGACCTTAAAAAAGAGCATATCGCGGTAAAAGAAGCACGCGCTCTAGGTATTCCAGTAGTTGGTCTTGTTGACACAAACTGCGACCCAACACTAGTAGATGTAGTAATTCCAGGAAATGATGACGCAATAAGAGCCGTTCGCTTAATAGCTGAAACAATCGCAAATGCGGTTATCGAAGCAAAGAGCGGAAATGTTCCCGAAGTAACTCGTGACGATGACAGCGAAATTAGTGAAACGGTTAATGCCGAAGGCGAAATCGTTGCTAAAAAGGTTTTCAAGAAAAAAGAGGAAAAGACTGAAGCACAAGCAGAAGTTAAAGAAACTAAAGAAGTAGCAGAAAAGGCAGAGAAAACTGAAAAAGTTGAAAAGGCTGAAAAAGCTGAGAAAAAACCTGCCGAAAAGAAAACTACAACAAAGAAAACTGTAGCAAAAGAAAAAGAGGCTGAAACCGCGCCTAAAAAAGCTCCTGCAAAAAGAGCTACAAAGGCAAAAACTGAAGTTGTTGCTGACGAAACAGCAAAATCTGAATAAAAAAGGGGAATTAATATGAGTTTGACAGACGATATCAAAGAATTGCGCGCACGCACACAAGCAGGTATGCTTGACTGTAAAAACGCGCTAGAAGCCTGCAATGGCAATATGGACGAGGCTGCAAAGTGGCTTAGAGAAAAGGGAATGGCTGCTGCCGCTAAAAAAGAGGGCAGAATCGCTGCTGAAGGCGTTGTGGACGCGTACATCCACCTTGGTGGCAAAATCGGTGTGCTTGTTGAATTAAACTGCGAAACTGATTTCGTAGCAAAGAGTGACACATTTAAAGAACTCGCTCACAACATCGCACTTCAAATCGCTGCTTCAAAACCTTTGTTTGTTAGCAAAGAGGAAGTAGACGCAGAGTCTATTGAAAACGAACGCAAGATTTACAAGACTCAAGCCTTAAACGAAGGCAAGCCAGAGCAAGTGGCTGAAAAAATTGTTGAAGGTCGTATTAACAAGTACTTTAAAGAAGTTTGCTTATTAGAGCAAGAATATTTCCGCGACCCAACAAAGACAATTCGCGACATCGTAAACGAAGCAATTTTAGTAACAGGTGAGAAAATTACCGTTCGTAGATTTACTCGTTACGAAATGGGCGAAGGTCTACAAAAGAGAGAGGACAATTTCGCTGAGGAAGTAGCAAAACAAATTGCTGGCGAATAATATTAAAAGCAAGGTTTATTAGTCTAGACCTTGTTTTTTGTTTTATAAATTATTAATAATAAGTTAAAGCATTTACGCGAAAATTAAATATAAATGGCGAATTTTGATTTTCTATCAATAAACATTTGCCAAATCATAAAAAATTAAGTAAAATATATTTATAAAATTTTTATTTAGGAGAAAATATTGTTATGTTAAACGAATATGACAAGTCACTTTACGATGGACTTACCGAACAGTTGCAAAAAAATCTCGACCACTTTGCAAGCGAACTCAATTCGGTAAGGGCTGGGAGAGCAAACCCACGCCTTCTTGATAAAATTATGGTCGACTACTACGGAACTATGACTCCATTAAATCAAATGGCAAATATTAGCGCTCCAGACCCGCGCACTATTGCTATTTCGCTTTGGGATATAAGCGCGCTAAAAGATGTGTTAAAAGCAATTCAATCAAGCGATTTAGGGCTTAACCCAAGTGATGATGGTAAAGTTATTAGATTGTTTGTTCCTGCTCCGACAGAGGAGCGCCGTTTAGAACTCGTTAAAATGGTGAAAAAGTTTGCAGAAGACACCCGCGTTACAATGCGTAATGGTAGACGCGATTGCCTTGACGAGTTTAAAAAATTAAAGAACGAGAAAAAGATTACTGAGGACGAGTTAAAGACTGCCGAAACCGAAGTTCAAAAAATTTTAAATAACTTTACAGATAAAGTTGAAAAAATGCTTGAACAAAAGGAAAAGGAAATCACCGAAGTTTAGTTTTTAGTGTATTTTATTTTGATTTTCGCATATAGTACTTTAAAATAGAAATATATAAAAGGGGTAGCAAGTGATTGACGGAAAAGTTAAAATAAACAAGCATTTAGACTTAAATCGCTTGCCTACGCACATTGCAATAATTATGGACGGCAATGGACGGTGGGCAACAAGTCGCGGGTTACCTAGAAATTTAGGGCATAAAGCAGGGTGCGAAAATCTTAAAAAAATTGTTCAGCATATCTATGATTTGGGCATAAAATACGCCACTTTCTTTACATTCTCAACAGAAAATTGGAAGCGACCAAAAGAGGAAATAGATGGCATTTTCAATATCGTTCGTGATTATCTAAATGAAGATGTAAATCAGTTTGTAAAAAGGGGTGCTAAGGTTGTTGTTTCGGGGGAATATAAAAAACTTCCTGATGATTTAGTCCGTGCAATTGATAATATTGTTGAAAAAACAAAAGATTGCGACAAATTTATCTTAAATCTTGCTATTAACTATGGCGGGCGTGATGAAATTTTGCGTGGGGTAAATAAGGCAGTTGAATCTGGTAAAAAGTTAGAAACTCAACAAGATTTTAGTAAACTTTTATATTCGGCTGATTTGCCTGACCCTGATTTTATAATTCGTACGAGTGGCGAAATGCGAATTAGCAATTTTATGTTGTGGCAAATGGCTTATAGCGAGTTTTATTTTACAAAAGTTTATTGGCCGTCTTTTAGTCCAAAAGATTTGCAAAAGGCTTTAATCGACTATCAAAGACGCGATAGACGATTTGGAAAAGTTTAAAAACATAGGAGAAAAAAATGGAGAATAATTGTAAAGTAACAAATACGCCAGCAAAATGGTTGCCTCGCATAATTTCTGGCGCAGTAATACTTGTAGTTTTAGTTGGATTCTTTTTCTTACGCGAATTGAGTGCATACGCTTTTGATTTGTTAATCGGCGTAATAATGATGTTCTGTGCGTTTGAAGTAGAGAATCTGCTTCATAAAATGGACAGGCCTACTTGGACTACTGTTGTTGGACTGTTTCCTATATTAAGTTTTGCCTCAATTATAGTAAGCGTAAACACTAATATGAATTTCTATCACTTTATTTTGATTAATATTGCGATACTTGTTATTCTATTTGTTATTATGTTTGCTTTACCTTTGATATTTTACAAATGGGGCGAAAAATATAGACAAGGTGACGGATTTAATAGTTCACTTACACTCTACGCTTACCAAAAAGCAATGAACACAATTTTTGTGTGCTTTTGGCCGACATTTTTATTGAGTTTTGCATTCGCAATAAATCACTTTGGGCAAATTAGTATTTCATCAGTCGCATCAGCATTTGAAGGCTCATACGGGGTAGATATAGGACTTCTTGGACTTGTGTTGTTATTTGTAACCACAATGTTTGCAGATACTTTTGCAATGCTATTTGGTAGATTTTTAAAGGGGCCAAAAATAAGTATGGCAAAACTTGGACCAGGTAAGTCTTGGACAGGTCTTTTAGGTGGTATCGTTGGTGCAATAATAGCAAGCATTATAGTATTTTATATATTTAATGCTTTCAGTGGGTATCATCAATTATTTGTTTCACCAGGTATAAGCGCTAGCGTTTGGACCTTCATTTTGGGTGGACTTTTCTGTGGAATTTTTAATATGGGTGGCGACTTGTTAAGTTCACTATTTAAACGCAGGGCAGTAGTAAAAGATTATAGCCAAATAATTCCAGGACATGGCGGTGTTATGGACAGATATAATGGGCTTGTGTTTAACGCGGTGTTCGTGTTTATATTCCTATGCATACTTTTTGTTTAGAATGAATAAAATAAATTACAAATGCGGGCTTTAAGTCCGCATTATTATTAATGAGGGGGTGAAGTCGTGATAGCGATGCTCGCTAGTTTTGCAAGTGTAATGACTACTATTGGATATGTTTTACTTGCTATTTTAGTCTTGCTTGTTATGATTACTATTCACGAGTTTGGTCACTATACTTTTGGTAAATGGCTTGGTTTTAAAATTGACGAGTTTTCAATCGGCTTCGGTAAAGCCCTTTTTAAGAAAAAACTAAAATCAGGTGAAGTTTTTAGTATTCGTCTAATTCCACTGGGTGGTTATTGTGCGTTTGCAGGCGAAGACGAGGACGATGCGGACCCTCGTGCTTTTAACAATCAAAAGCCTTGGAAAAGGCTCACTGTACAGTTTGGTGGTGTATTTTTTAACTTTGTTTCAGCTATAATTTTTGCTTTTATTTTACTAATCGCTTTTGGTTATGATGTCCCAAAAGTAAGTGAAGTAGACCCAGACTTTCAAACGAACATTCAAACTAATGATATAATTCGCGAAATAGATAATACAACGGTTGATTTTATTACAGATAATACGGCTAATGCGCTTTTAAATGAACATTATTTAAGTATGAGCGATGAGGAAAAAGAAAATTACACAACTGTAACCATTGACGATATCACTTATAAGTGCTACAATAATCTAGAAATGACTATCGAACGCGATGATGAAATGCAAGAAATATTAGTTAATATGTATGTCTATACAGAACCAAGTGCAGACGGTCAAGAGTTAACGCATTTATATGTTGGATTTTCAACTGTGCCTTATCAGCATAATTTTGTGGAAGCAGTTAGCAGGTGCGTTCCACTTGCTGCTGCGTTTGCTTGGAAAGTGTTAGTATTTTTGTGGATGTTAATAACTGGCGGTGTTGGACTTTCGGATATAGGCGGACCATTTACGACAATTTCTACAATAGCCGAATACTCGCAACAAAATATTGCTAATCTATTTGTATTCTTGCCTTTTATTGCGGCGAATTTGGCAGTATTTAATATTTTGCCGATACCAGCACTCGATGGGGCGCGAATGGTGTTTACTACGATAGAATGGATACGGGGAAAACCTATAAACAGAAAAGTCGAAGGATATATCCATATGGTAGGGCTTATAATACTTTTTGCGCTTGTAATATTTGTAGATTTATATCATTTATTTACTTAACAAAGGAGAAAATTCTTGAATACTTTACAGAAAATAAAAGAAAAGGGTTATACAGAAAATATTTTAAAACTTGATGAAGTGGTATATAACGGTGAAAATGACGAATGCCTAATTAATTTCGTGTATTCCGATAAAAACCCTCTTAATGATGACGATAAAAAGAATATTAGGCAAATTATTACAGATGACTTAAATGATGTTTGCTTGGTTAATGTAAAGTTTAATAAAAGTTGTTTTGATGCCGATGTAATTCTAAAAAGGGTGAACGAATATTTTGCTCAAAATTATAAGGCGCTAAGTATTGTTTTTAAGCAAGACGATATACAAATAAAAAACAATGACGGAGTCGCCCAGATTGATTTTTATTGCGACCCCATGACAAAACAAGTGTTAGTTAACAAAAATTTTACTGTTGAATTAGCAAACTTTTTAAAGCATAAATTCTTTTATGACTTTCAAATCAGCCTTATAGAAAAGCAAAGTAATGCCGATTTAAAAGAATATTTGGAGAATGAGCAAAACATCGATACTGGACTAGCAGATTGTCTTGCGCAAGAGGAAAAGTTAAATAATTATGATGTAACCGAGGGGCTTTGCTTTTTTGGGAAATATACAGGTGGTTCTCCTACTTTTATCAATAAACTTTCAGGTGAGGACGGCGAAAGTGTTTTACTTGCTGGCTTTGTAGAAAATCCAATTTTATCTACTTTTACACGGAAATCAAAAATGGCAGGCACACCGCCAGAGGAGCGAAAGCGCTTTACTTTTACTCTACACGATTTAAGTGGTAAAATTGATGTAGTTATTTTCCCGAGTGATAAGCAAGTTGACGAATTAAGTAAGGTTGAAGAGGGAATGCAACTTCTTGTAGGTGGTGTAATAAGCAAATATGCAGATAGGGTAAATATAAAGGCAAATAGTTTGTCCTTTTGTGAAATTAACACAAAGGAATTAGTTTATGTTTATCGAAAAGTTAACCCCAAATATTACTTTGTTTCGCCAAAGCCTGTAAGCGAAGTCGAGCAAATGGACCTTTTTAGTATGAATAAAAAGCAAACATCTTATTGGGTAAATCACGATACAGTGGTAGTGTTTGACCTTGAAACAACAGGACTTGATGCGCGTAGCTGTAAGATAATAGAAATTGGTGCAGTTAAAATAAAAAAAGGTTCAATTATCGAAACTTTTCAAACCCTAATTAACCCACAACAACCTATACCGCGTGAAATTACAGAAATTACTCACATTGATGATTTAATGGTTAAAGATGCTCCAACATTAGAACAAGCATTGCCTGATTTTTATCGTTTTTCATTTGGTTCAGTTTTAAGTGCTTATAATATTGACTTTGACTACCAATTTTTAGATAATAGCGGGAAAAAACTACGCTTGTTATTTAATAACGAACAAATTGATACGCTTAAACTCGCGCGTGATAAAGTGCCAAGTTTGAGTAACTATAAACTAGGTACTGTGGTTCGTGCACTAAATATTACTCTTGAAAATGCTCACCGCGCACTTGCTGATGCGTATGCTACTGCAAAAGTTTTTATAAAACTTATATAAAAATTTGTGTAATTTATGTGTAAACTATTGATTTTTGCGGTAAACTATGATAAAATAAAATATAAAGACTTATGAGTGGGGCAACCCACTCATAACTTTTAATAAAACTACGGGAGTTTTCAATTAAATGATAAATAGTAAAGATTTCTTTTTGGCGTTGGACCAGTTAGAAAAAGAAAAAAAGATAAATAAGGATTTCTTTATTTCTGCTCTTGAAAGTGCATTAGTAAGCGCTTACAAAAAGAATTTTGGTGAAGCACGTAGCGCTACTGTTAAACTAAACCCAGAAAAAGGAACGATAAAAGTTTACGCTTACAAGACAGTTGTTGATGAAGTTAATGACCCAGATAAAGAAGTAAGCATTGAAGATGCTAAGCAAATAAAGTCGTCTTATAAAGTTGGGGATATTATTGCAGAGGAAGTTACACCAAAGAATTTTGGCAGAATTGCAGCGCAAACTGCTAAACAAGTCGTTATGCAAAGATTAAGAGAAGCCGAACGCGAAAATTTAAGTGCAGAGTTAAACGCAAAAGGCGACCAACTTACTACCGCAATCGTTCGTAGAAAAGATGCTAAAAATGTTTATGTAGAATTAAGTGGTACAGAAATTGAAGGTGTCCTTAGCGAAAAAGACATTATTCCTGGCGAAACTTTAGAAATTGGTGAAAGAATTAAAGTTTATATAAAACGCGTGCGCGATGGCAACTTCGGTGCAGTTGTACAGGTTAGCCGTACTACTCCAGAATTTGTCCGTAGATTGTTTGAACTTGAAGTTCCAGAACTCACTTCTGGTGCCGTTGAGATAAAGTCTATTGCGCGTGAAGCAGGCAATCGTACCAAAATGAGCGTTTATGCAAGTGACCCAAATATTGATGCTGTTGGCGCTTGTGTTGGAACTAGGGGTGCAAGAATTAATGCCGTAATTCACGAATTAAACGGCGAAAAAATAGATGTCATTCCTTATAGTGACGATGTTTTTGAGTATATTGCAAACGCACTAAGCCCTGCAGAAGTAATTAGTGTTGAAATAAATCAAGACGCAAAATCAAGTAGGGTTATTGTACCGGATAACAAATTAAGTCTTGCTATCGGCAGAGAAGGGTGCAATGTGCGACTTGCTGCTCGTCTTACGGGCTGGAAAATCGATGTTAAGAGCGAAACTGCTAACGCAAAAGAGGAATTAAGCAAACAAGTACAAGAAGTTGAAACTGATTTCGACAGCGCTAGCGAACTTGGACTTTTTGATGATATTGAAGGAATAGAATAGGTGTGTCTATGAGCAAATCTAATTTTGTCCCATTGAGAATGTGTGCAGTCACTAGGGAAATGAAACCAAAAAACGAACTAATTAGATTAGTGCGTACAAGTGATGGAAAAATAAAAATAGACGATAACAAACATATTTCAGGTAGGGGTGTCTATATTTCTAGGTCTTTAGATGTTTTGGCTCTTGCTAAAAAGAAAAAGGCCTTAAATCGCGCTTTTAAATGTGAAATTAGTGATGATATTTATAATGAATTGGAGGAAATTATAAATGGAAGCCGAAATAAGTAGATACATTGGACTTGCTCAAAACGCTAATGGAGTCGTTTATGGACTTGATAATATAAAAAAGTCAAAAGATGAAATTTATTTACTATTAGTATGCGATACTGCATCAAATAATCTTTATGAGGAAATGTGCTATATTTCCGTAAACAGAAAAATTCCGCTTTATAAAATGGAATATTTTACACTAGACCAAATATTGCATACATCAAATTGCAAGGCGGTCGGTATTACAAATAAACATTTGGCATCACAAATAAAATTTATAATAGATAAGGAGAATTAGACTTGACTAATCAAACCAAAAAACCTGATTTTAATAATTTGCGAACACTTTCAGAAATAAATAACAAGTTTCTTACTAGAATGAGTCGAGAGACAGAGGAAATGCGACAAGAATTAGAGGGTATTTCTAAAAATATCCGTGATCTTTTGCGTGCTTTTGATTTAAAGAATGACCAATCTAGGCAACAGTCGGCTACAAAAGAGCCGAGTCAAGACGCGAATTCGTCAACACAGGAAACGAAAAAAATTCTTGTACGCCAATTTGATAATCGCAACAATCGTACGCAAACGCAACAAACCCAGCGTAATCAAAATCAAGGGCAACAAAAACAATTTACACAAAATGAAAGAAAAGAATCTCAAAGTAAATTCGTTTCTCAAAACAAACCTAGCAAACAAAATGTTAGTACAGTTTTGCCTGTTGACTTTCCGCAAGAAAATAAGCGCGTTTTTGATAAACGCAAAGACGACCGCAAGAAAAACTTTGACGATTTTAGTCATAAAAGCAGACGCGGTACTCGTAGGGGACTTGTCGAAGAAAGTGCAATTGAAGAGAGGATTCGTTCAAATCGCAAATTAAAAAATAAGAAAAAGGAAACACAACCTGTTGTTGTTTCTGCGCCAATTGACCATGCTGTTATTACTACAGAAAATATTACTGTTAAGCAACTTTCGGAAAAAACAGGTAGGTCGGTTGCTGATATCTTAAAACAATTAATGGTTTTAGGTATGATGTCAAATGTTAATTCTACTATAGACTTTACAACTGCTGAATTAGTTGCTAGTGAATTAGGAGTTGTGCTAGAACAAAAACTTGAAAAATCTTATGAGGAAAAACTTGCTGAGGAGTTTGAAGCTGTTGATGATGTAAACGATGAAAACAGCAAACCACGCCCACCTATAGTAACAGTTTTAGGTCATGTTGACCATGGTAAAACGAGTCTACTCGACTTTATTCGTAAAACTCATATTCAAAGTCAAGAAGCGGGTGGTATTACTCAAAATATTTCTGCTTATCAAATTAATACAATGGGCAGACTTATAACATTTATTGATACTCCGGGACACGAAGCGTTTAGTGCAATGCGTGCTCGTGGTGCAAGTGTTACAGATATTGCAATATTAGTGGTTGCTGGTGATGATGGCGTAAAACCACAAACACTTGAAGCAATAAAACACATTAAAGAAGCCAAAATTCCTATGATTGTGGCTGTAAACAAAATGGATAAACCAGAGGCTAATTTTGAACGCGTTAAGCAACAACTTGCAGAAGCCGATGTTATGCCGGAAGAGTGGGGTGGCGATACAATATTTGTTCCAATTTCTGCATTAACTGGTATGGGTGTCGATAAATTACTTGAAATGGTGTTGCTTGTTGCTGATATTAAAGATTTGCGTGCAAATCCTGAACGACACGCACTAGGAATGGTAATTGAGGCAAAACTAGACAAAGGTAAAGGTCCAATTGCCACTGCAATTATTTTAAATGGTACTTTAAAAGTTGGCGACACTATAATTTCTGGTGTTCATGCTGGTAAGGTGCGCGCTCTTATTGATGATAAAGGCAAAACTATTCGCACAGCAGGACCAAGTACACCTGTTTCGATTTTAGGACTTGATGGCGTACCTAATGCTGGTGACCAACTCTATGCTGTTGACCCTAAATTTAGCCGAGATGTTTTGGCAGAGCGCAAACGCAAGATTCAACAAGACAAGATTAACGCTAAAAATGTATTCTCTATGGAAGAGTTTTTATCAAAATCAGCAGATAGCGAAAAGAAAGTCCTTAATATTATTGTAAAAGCCGATGTCCAAGGTTCATTTGAGGCATTAACTGAAATTTTAAACAAAATTAATAATGATGAAGTGCGTGTAGAGTGTATTCACGGTGGTGTCGGCGCGATTAACGAAAACGATGTTTTGCTTGCAAAGAATGCAAATGCTCTGATTGTTGGTTTTAATGTAAAACCTGACTCAAAGGCGACTATTTTAGCAGAGCACGATAAAGTGCAAATTTATTTGAGTAAAATTATTTACCAAATTACGGATTTTGTGTCAAAGACTATTAAAGGAATGCGCGAACCTGTATTTGAAGAACAGGTTATCGGGCATGCTGAAGTTATTAGGACATTTAAAATTAGCCGTATTGGAACAGTTGCAGGTTGTATCGTAAAAGATGGTAAGATAACTAAAAATGCAAAAATTAGATTGTTCCGTAAGGGTGAGAAAATTGTTGAAACTACAATTACAACACTTCAGCGCGACCGTGAGGATGTAAAAGAAGTTGTTGCTGGTATGGAATGTGGTATAAAAATGGAAGGACACAACGATATAATTCTAGAGGATGTTATCGAAGCATTTGTTATGGTAGAAATAGAACGCGATTAAGTAAAGGGGGGATAATATGCAAGAAAATAGATTGCAAAGAGTTAATAGTGAGATAAAAAAGGCAATCTCAACTATTTTAGCCGAGGATATTCGTGACCCTAGATTAAATGGTTTAATAAGTATAACAAGAGTTGAAACAACTAATGATTTAAGCCATTGCACTATTTATGTAAGTGTTTACGCAAAAGATAAAATAGAACAAAAGATTAATTTCAATACACTGAAGCATAGTGCTGGTTTTATACGCAAGTTGTTGTCAAGCAGAGTTGATTTGCGTATTACACCCGAACTTCATTTTAAATTAGATGAAGGCTTTGATAATAGTGAAAAAATGACAAAACTAATTGAATCACTCAACATTCCAAAGGAGGAGGAGAGTGCAAATTAAAAATTTTGCTAAAATATTACTTAACTGTAGTAGCCACGCTGATAGCGTGGCTATTTCGGGTCATAAGAGCCCTGATTATGATTGTTTATGTTCAAGTATTGCTATGCAAGAAATTTTAAAGCAAAACGGAATAAATGCCGATATTTTACTTGAAAAGCCTCTTGACGAAACTTTTGATGAGTTAGTTAGGGATATTCCTTATATCACAGAAACTGATAAAGTTTATGAGGTTGTAATTTCAGTTGATGTTCCAGAAAAAAATATGCTTCCAGCCATTGCTCAGGCAAAAAGAGAAGGCGCACTTCATACATTTTGTATTGATCATCATCAAGAAAAAGAAAAATATATGGACTATATGCAAGTATTAAATGGAGAAAGCAGTGCTTGCGAGGTCATTTTTCGTACTTTTGAACCTTATTTTAAACTTAACAAAAAACTTGCAAGCATATTCTATTTAGGAATTTATGCAGATACTGGTGGTTTTATATACTCAAACACTCATTCAAGCACTTTTACTGTCCTTTCTAAACTTTTGACACAAGATATTACTGCCGATGAGTTGGTCAGCCGTGCTTTTCAAAGTGTAAGTCCAAATTCTTTTGAAATGACAAAACGCGCAATGAATAGCGTAAAATTTTATCATAATGGTGAAATAGCAGTATCGGTTTTAAGACAAAATGATTTTAAGGAAACAAATGCTCCGTATGGTGATAGTAAGGCGATAGTTGGTTATTTACAGCGCATAAAAGGAGTAAAAGTGGCAATTAGCATTTTTGAACCAGATAATAAAGGCGATTTTCATGTTTCGCTTCGTACAGGGTGTCCTAATGTCGATGTATCAAAAATTGCTAACAAATTTAATGGTGGCGGTCATGTGCGTGCAAGTGGTCTAAAACTTGTAGGTGACTATGATAAGGCTTTAAACGCTTTATTAAATCAAACGAAATCAGTTTTGGAGGATAAAAATGATTGAGTCAGGGTTTTTAAATATCAATAAGCCGAAGGGTAAAACTAGCGCACAAATTGTAGCGAAAGTTAAACGCGAATTAAATCTTCCAAAAAATACTAAAATAGGACATATGGGTACGCTTGACCCAATGGCAAGTGGAGTGCTTGTTGTCGCGATAGGCAGTGCAACAAAAGCTTTTGATATTTTGTTAAATAAACGAAAAACTTATCGTGCTACGTTTACTTTCGGATTCGAAACAGATACGCTTGATAGTGAAGGGGAAACTGTTAATAATTCACAAGTAATTCCATATAAAGATGAAATAGAACGTGTTTTGCCATCGTTTATAGGTTTAATTTCTCAAGTTCCACCATCTTATAGTGCTAAAAATATAAAAGGCAAGCGCGCCTATACACTTGCTAGACAGGGAAAAGATATAGAATTAGAACCAAGTATGGTACAAATTTATAAATTTGATTTAGTGTTTCAAAACAGTAGAGATACATTTACATTTGATATTGAATGTGGTAGCGGTACATATATTCGTAGCCTTTGCCGTGATTTAGCATATAGGCTGGGGAGTGTAGCAACAATGACTGCACTTACGCGTATTAAATCAGGAATTTTCGACATTAATACATCAATTACACCTGAAACAGTTACAGAATCAGATATTATGCCTCTTGAGAAAGTTTTTGCCGATTTGGAAAAATTAACACTTCCAAAAGATGAATTTGACGATTTTCTTAGTGGTAAAAAAATTACTGTTAACAATCGTAATGGATTGTATAGGCTATATAACGATGAAAGATTTTGGGGAATAGTTGAAGTCTTGAAAAATGGCTCGATAAAAAGGAGAATAAAAAATGATTAGATTTGGTCCGTCAGGTAATAGCGAAGCCTTTTATCAAGAAGGATATAAAGAAACAGCACAAGCGCCTAAATGGTTGTTTGATAAAGGGCTTAATGCTTTTGAGTACTCCTTTACCTTAGGACAATTTTTGACGGATAAAACAGCAAGTAAAATTGCTGAACAAGGTAGACTATATGATATTGAATTTAGTGTTCATGCTCCTTTTTATATAAATTTTGCAAATCCAAGTGATACGGCTTATGAAAATAATTTTAAATTTTTATTAAATAGCATAGAAGGATTAAAAAAATTAGGTGGTAGGCACTGTGTACTTCATATTGGTTCACAAATGAAAATGACTCGCGAAGAGGCAATGGCTAATATAAAACGCACTTTTACCGATTTTATTCGAGAATTTGAGAAAAAAGAGAGTAATATTTATCTTTGTCCTGAGACTATGGGGAAATATACTCAAATCGGCTCTGTTGATGAAATATTTGAAATTTGCACTTGGGGAGAATGCGTTTTACCAACTCTCGATTTTGGACATATTAATAGTGTAATGCAAGGTGCTTTAAAGACCAAAGATGATTTTATTGCAATTTTACAAAAGGGAATAAATAAAATAGGCTTTGAGAAAATGAAAGATTGCCATATACATTTCTCTAAAATAATGTATGGCGCAAAAGGAGAAATTAAGCATTTAACATTTGAAGATACTTCTTATGGTCCTGAGCCGAAGCCGTTTTTAGAAGCAGTTAAACAATTAAAACTTGAACCTATTATTATTTCGGAGTCAGCAGGTACTCAAAGTAAAGATGCAAAAATTATGCACGATATTTATTATAATTTATAAGCAGTATATTGCAGATTTTTGCTTGTTAACTACTCAATTTTATCACTATGTTGCAAAAATTTATAATAAACCGTATAATATAAATTATAAAAAGCAATTTAGAATAATTTGGTTGATTTTTGTTTTTTGTTGTGATAAAATATTTTTATAATTAAAATTTTTAAGGAGAAAAATATGATTTCAGCATCAGAATTAAGAAAAGGAATGTGTTTTGAATGGAATGGACAAATTTACACCGTTTTAGATTTTGAACACAACAAACATGGTCGCGGTGGCGCAGTCGTTTGGATAAAAATGCGCAATGTTGCGACAGGGGCAAATGTAGAAAACACTTTTAATCCAACTGACAAGTTTGAAAAGGTGCAATTTGTAGAAAAAGAAATGCAATATCTATATAACGATGGTGACCTTTATTACTTTTTTGACCCAGAAACTTTTGAACAAATTCCATACAACAAAAATTTAGTTGAGGAATGTTTGCCTTACTTGCTTGACGGAATGACTGTTTCTGCAAGATTTTTTAAAGACAAAATATTCTCAATCGCTCCACCACTTTTTGTAGTGCTTGAAGTAAAAGAAACAGAGCCAGCAATTCAAGGCGACACTTCAAAAGCCACATACAAACCTGCCACCATGGAAACAGGACTTGTCGTGCAAGTTCCATTATTTATAGGAAATGGTGAGAAAATTAAAATTGACACCCGCACTGGTGAATATGTAGAAAGAGCATAATTTGCTCTTTTAGTTTTCTAAAAACAGCATATTTTATTAAAAATGTGTCAAAATATGTTTAAAAGATTGCTTTATATCGCATAATATGGTATATTGTATCTAACAAATCTTTTGCTTTAATCGAGGTTGACAATGGCGCGTAAAATGGGATTAGATTTAGGTGATGTAAATATTGGCATCGCATTTAGCGACCCATTGGGCATGTTTGCAAGCGGTTTTTTAAATTACCGAAGGCAAACTTTGGAGCAAGATTTGCAATATTTGGCAGATTTAGTCAAGGAGAAAGATGTTGATGTCATAGTCGTTGGTTTGCCGAAAAATATGGACGGCACAGACGGCAAGCGTGTTGATTTTACCTATGACTTTTGCGAAAAATTAGCAAAAGTCACATCGGCTAAAATCGTTTATCAAGATGAGCGCCTCAGCACTGTGAGCGCGGAAAAACTTTTGATTTCCGCCGATGTTAAACGCTCAAAGCGTAAAGAGGTCATCGACAAAGTAGCGGCTAGCATTATTCTGCAAAATTATTTAGATAAGAAATTTTAAGGAGATTTATCACTATGGCTAAGAAAGAAGAAGAAATGGACAACCCAATTTTGCAACTTTTGGACCCCGAGAACAACGACCCGGTTACTCTTTATGATGAGAATGAAAAACCTGTAGAATTTGAGCAAATTGCTCTTATTCCTTACAATGAAAAATTGTACGCAATTTTAAAACCAATCAACAAGATGGATGGAGTTGCTGATGATGAAGCATTAGTGTTTTCTTTTGAGGAAGACGACAACGAGGACCAGTTGCTTGTAGTTGAGGAAAGTTCAGCAGTTATTGACGAAGTTTTCGCAATATACAACAAACTTTTAGAAGAACAGGGTATTGCTGAGTAAAAAAGAGCGTTAAAACGCTCTTTTTACATAGAAAATAGTAAACAAAAAAGAACATAGCACTATGTTCTTTTTTGTTATTTACGATTACGCTTGCGAGCGGCTTCGCTCTTTTTCTTGCGCTTTACGCTAGGTTTTTCGTATGCTTCGTGCTTACGCAAATCACCGATAATGCCGTCTTTTTGACACTTGCGTTTAAATCTCTTTAAAGCGCTGTCGATTGATTCGTCTTTGCCGACTACAACCATTGTCATTGCTATCTCACCACCTTCGCGTGTAAAAATTTATATAAGTTTATCATAATATATGCTATAAATCAAGAGTTTTACAACACTTTTTGCCAAAATTTTGTTTTAACTTAAATTAATTACTATTTTTTAAAATTTACAAAACGCATTTCTAAAAAATTTTTTACTTTACTTTAATTGCCAAATTTAGACAAAATTGCTAAAATATACATTAGCGTTATATTTTTAAGGAGTAACAATGTTAGCAAAAATCAAAACTTTAGGGCTTACTGGAATAACTGGCTTTAATTTAGTTGTCGAAGCAGATGTCAATAACGGACTGCCTAAATTTGATATCGTTGGTTTACCAGATACTGCCATAAAAGAAAGCAAAGAGCGTATTCGTAGTGCGATTAAAAATAGTTGTTTAAAGTTTCCTATGCTAAAGTTAACTATAAATCTTGCACCAGCAGATACGAAAAAAGAAGGACCTATATATGATTTGCCAATTGCCGTTGCTTTGCTTGTGTGTACAGGTGAAATTAGTGGAGAGCGCGTTAGAGATTATACATTTGTAGGTGAACTAAGTCTTGATGGTTCAACAAGAAAAGTAAATGGAGTTTTACCACTTTTAATTTCGGCTCGAAGCCTAGGCCATAAGACAATTTTTATCCCACAAGAGAATGCAAATGAAGCAAGTTTTATAGAAGGAATAACTGTTTTTCCTGTAGGCAATCTTAGACAATTAGTCGCACATTTAAACGGAAGTCAGTTAATTGAGCCTGTTAAGCATCGAGAGTTTACAGCGATACAAAGCCAAGTTGTTGATTCGAACGATTTTTGCTATGTAAAAGGTCAAGCAACCGCGAAGCGCGCTATGGAAATTGCTGCTGCGGGTGGACATAATATTATGATGATAGGACCGCCAGGCGCTGGTAAAACAATGTTGGCGCGTTGTCTACCTAGTATTTTACCAACGATGACTTTTGATGAAGCGCTTGAAGTTACTAAAATACACAGTGTCGCTGGTATTCTTGATTCGAAAGAAGGAATTGTTTGGCACAGGCCTTTTCGTTCGCCACATCACACAACAACATCAGTTACTCTTACAGGTGGTGGGGCGAAATCGAAACCAGGAGAAATAAGCCTTGCGCATAATGGTGTATTGTTTTTAGACGAGTTGCCAGAATATAATAGAAAAACTCTTGAAACTTTGCGCCAACCTTTAGAGGACGGAGTTATAACTGTTGCGAGGGTAAATTCTACTGTCGAATATCCCGCTGAATTTATGCTTGTAACAAGTATGAATCCGTGTCCATGTGGTAATTACGGCTCTAAAACTCGTGAGTGCCGTTGCACGCCTACTCAAATTCACAATTATTTAAATAAATTAAGTGGTCCGCTTATGGATAGAATAGATTTGCATGTCGAGGTTGACGGCGTAAGTTATGACGAGTTAACTTCAAAAACCGCCGATGAGGAGCCAAGTGCGGTAATTAGAGAACGAGTAAATAAGGCTCGTGCTAGGCAAATTGAGCGCTTTAAAGGCACGAATACAAAGTGCAATGCGAAAATGTCTAATCATCAAGTTTTGGAATTTTGCAAACTCGATGACGATAGCGAATCTTTGTTAAAAGAAGCATTTACAGCATTTAATATGTCAGCACGCGCTCATAACCGCATATTAAAAGTAGCGCGCACTATTGCGGATTTAGATGAAAGTGATGAAATTAGATTAGAGCATTTAGCGGAAGCGATAGGTTATCGCGCTTTGGATAAAAAATATTGGATGTGAAAATGAATTTATTAGAAAAAGTTTATATATGGCTGTCTATGAGCGATTTGCCTGTTAAAAAATTGTACGAATTTGCTTTATCCTTCGATAATATTGAAGATTTATGGGAAATAAACTCTTACACTCCAGAAGTTATGAAATATTTTGATGGTCAAGAATTTCAAGATTTCGTAAATTTGCGTGACGGTGGAGGTTTTGATAAATTAATTGAAAACATAGAGCAAGCCAAAGTTAACTATATTACAATTAATGACCCTAGGTATCCACAATGTTTATTACAATTAAGCCAGCCACCTTTAATTCTATATTATAAAGGAAATATTGACTTGTTAAATAGTCGCAAATTTTCAATAGTTGGTTCAAGAGTTTGTACTCGTTATGGTGTCGAACAAGCGCAACGCTTTGGACACGATATGAGCAAGGCTGGGTTTACAATTGTAAGTGGATTAGCTGAAGGAATTGACGGTAACTCTCATGTAGGTGTACTAAAAGCGAAAGGTAAAACGATAGGAGTACTTGCTGGTGGGCTAAATTATATTTTCCCTGCAATTAATGTAGAACTTGCGCGTGATATAGCAGAAAAAGGTGGCTTAATAATTTCGGAGAAAGCACCCGATGTCCAACCAAAATCTTTTTCATTTATACAAAGAAATCGTTTAATTTCTGCTTTGAGCGAAGGAGTTTTAGTCGTAGAAGCAGGCGCGCATAGTGGAACGATACATACTGTAAATTTTTCACTCGATTTAGGTAAGTCAGTATTTGCTTTGCCAGGTAATTGTAATAGTAAGCAAAGTGAAGGCACTAATGCGTTAATTAAAGAATTTTACTCTTGTTGTGTTACAAATCCTGAGGAAATTATCAGTGCATTAGATGAAATTTATGATGCGCAGAATCCTAATGAAAGTCAAAAACAAAAAATTGAAAAGGTTGATATATCATTTAGATTATCTCCAGATGAAAAAGCCATTGTTGAATTTTTACAAATAGAGGACAAACATTTTGACGAATTAGTAGAAAATTTGAAAATTAATTCAAAAAAGTTGATTGGGCTATTGACAACAATGGAAATTCGTGGTTTAATAAAGAAGTTGCCGGGAAATTATTATCAAATAGGGGACAAAATTTAAATGTATCAAGTATTGTTGATTTTATTTGCAGGATTTTGGATTATAAAATGGCTTGTTAGCAGATAAAATTATGGAGGAATAATGAAATTAGTAGTTATCGAAGGACCAGGTAAGAGAGCAACAATAAAAAAATACCTAGGCGCCGATTACGAAGTGTTTGCAACAAAAGGTCATGTGCGCGATTTACCTGTACATGGTTTCGGTGTTGATTTAAATAATGGTTTTGAGCCTAAATACGAAATTTTAGACGACAAAAAAGATGTTATTAAATCATTAAAACAAGAAGCAAGTCGTGCTGAACGCATTTTACTTGCAACTGACCCTGACCGTGAAGGTGAAGCTATTTCGTGGCATGTTGCAAACATATTAGGACTAGACCCAAATTCTAATATTCGTATAGAATTTAATGAAATTTCAAAAAACGCAGTTAATCATGCAATAGAGGCGCCGCGTGGTATTGATTTAAATTTAGTAAATGCACAGCAGGCTCGAAGGGTATTAGATAGAATTGTAGGTTATCAACTTTCACCAATATTATGTAAACGCATACAACCTAAATTGAGTGCTGGTAGAGTTCAGTCAGTTACTCTAAAACTTGTCGTTGACCGTGAGCGTGAAATTCAAAATTTCAAACCTGAAGAGTGGTGGCATATTGTTGCTAGTCTTGCTAAAATTGGACAAAGTAACAAAGTATTCAAGGCAATTTTAGTAAACAAAAATGGCAAAAAGATAAAAATTAAGAACGCGCAGGAAAAAGACGAATTTTTAAACGATATTGCTAATCAAACTTGGAAAGTATCTAATATTAAAAAGTCTATTACAAAATCAAATCCACCTGCACCTTATATTACAAGTACAATGCAACAAGATGCTTTAAATAAACTTGGAATGAGTTTAAAGCGTACTACTCAGTCTGCACAAAATTTGTATGAAGGTGTAGATGTGACGGGCAGGGGAAAAACTGCGCTTATTACATATATTCGTACAGACTCGGTTCGCGTTTCACCAGAAGCGCAAGCAGCCGCAAAAAACTATATCATTTCTAAATATGGTGCGCAATACTATCCTGAAAAGCCTAATATTTATAAGTCCAAGAAATCGGCACAAGATGCGCACGAAGCGATTAGACCAATCTATTTAGACATAAGCCCAGACCAAGTTAAAGATTGTTTAAAGAGTGATGACTATAAACTTTATAAACTAGTCTATGAGCGCTTTTTGGCAAGTCAAATGGCGCCAGCGACCTATAATTCCGTGTCCGTAGACATTGATGTAAGTAATTATACTTTTAGGGCAACAGGGCGTACGCCAATATTTGCGGGCTACACGGTACTTTATCAAGAGTATGTTTCAAAAGATAAAGACGAGGACGAAACTCAAAGTATGATTCCACCACTTGCCGAAGGCGAGGTGTTAGATTTAATTGAAATCAAAACAGAGCAAAAGTTTACAAAACCGCCTGCTAGGTATACAGAAGCAAGTCTTGTAAAGGCTATGGAAGAGCGTGGAATTGGTAGACCAGCGACATATTCACCTACAGTTGCAGTGTTGTTTTATAGGAAGTATATAGAAAATGAAGGGAAATATATGAAGCCTACCGAACTTGGTTGTTCTGTCACAGACTTATTAGTTAAGTATTTCCCTGAAATAATGGACATTGCCTTTACTGCGAGAATGGAGGATAACCTAGATGAAATTGCAGCAGGGCATAAGGAATGGCGCCAAGTTATAGAAAACTTCTATGTAGACTTTAAGCAAGAAATGGATAAGGCTAACACGGCTTTAAAAACCTTAGTTGAGGAAACTGACGAGATTTGCGAAAAATGCGGGAGCAAGATGGTTATAAGACAAGGTAGATATGGCAAATTTTTAGCGTGCAGCAATTATCCAACTTGTAAAAATGTACGAAATATTAATGATGAGAATGAGGATGAAGTTGTCGATGAAGTATGCCCAGAGTGTGGGAACAAACTTGTAATAAAGAATGGTAAATTTGGCAAGTTTTTAGCGTGTAGCAATTATCCAGAATGTGCTTTCAAAAAAAATTTGGGTGAAAATAATGCAATTGTCGAAACTGACGAGATTTGTGAAAAGTGCGGACATAAAATGGTAGAGCGTGTTGGTAAATTTGGAAAATTCTTGGCTTGCAGCAATTATCCAAACTGCAAAAATATTAAACCTTTAAACAAAAAAGTTGGAGTTTGTCCTATTTGTGGTAAAGATATAGTAGAAAAACATAGCAAAAAAGGTGATATTTTCTATGGTTGTTCTGGGTATCCTGATTGTAAGGTTATTTTTAAAGACCCGCCTATAAATGAAAATTGTCCAAAGTGCAATAGCACGCTTTTACACAAAGAGGGGAAAACATACACTCGTGATTATTGCTCTAATCCAAATTGCGATTTTTCGAGAACTAAAAATAAGGAGAACAAGTGAAAAAAGTAATTGTTATAGGAGCAGGGCTAGCGGGGGCGGAATGTGCTTTTCAATTAGCAAAATGCGGAGTACAGGTTGACCTCGTAGATATTAAACCAAAGGAAATGACACCCGCACATAGCAATAAAAATTTTGCCGAATTAGTATGTTCAAACTCTTTAAAAAATGATACTTTAGAATTTGCAACGGGCTTACTAAAAGCCGAATTACGAGAGTTAGATAGTTTTGTGCTTCGTTGTGCTGATGAAACAAAATTTCAAGGTGGCACAACTCTAACAGTAGATAGAGAAAAATTCTCTTTACTTGTGACACAAAAATTAAAAGAACAACAAAATATAAATATCATCCAAAAAGAAGTAGAAAGTTTTGACTTAAATGAACCTGTTATTGTATGTGCGGGTCCACTATGTACTCCAAAACTTTCAAATTTTATTCAAAGCATAACAGGGGAAAGTTTATATTTTTATGATGCGGTTGCTCCTATAGTTTCTGCTGATAGCATAGATTATGATTATACATTTTTTCAAGATAAAAATGGCGATGTAACGCAGGACTATGTAAATTGCGTTTTAGAAAAAGATGAATTTTATGATTTTTGGAAAGAATTAGTTAATGCGGAAAGGGTAAAGTTAAAAGAATTTGAAAATGAAAAAAATTTCGAAGCATGTTTGCCTATTGAAAAAATAGCAATGCGTGGGGCTGAAACTTTACTTTGTGGACCATTAAAGCCTTTTGGTTTGTCTAAGAAAGGTAAAAAGCCATTCGCGGTTGTTCAACTTCGTAAAGAAAATGCGATGTGTGACTCATATAACCTAGTTGGATTTCAAACGAATTTAACATTCCCAGAACAACGCAGAGTTTTTGGAATGATTCCAGCGCTACGCCATGCAGAGTGGCTAAGACTTGGAGTAATGCATAGAAATACTTATATTAACGCACCAAAGTACTTAAATCATTATTTTCAACTAAAAACACATCAAAACATTATGTTTGCTGGACAAATTAGCGGTGTTGAAGGTTATACCGAAAGCATAGCGAGTGGCTTAATGTGCGGAATAAATATGACAAGATACCTTCAAAACAAACCACTAATTGATTTTGGGATAGAAACTTGTCTTGGTGCGTTAGGGAATTTTTTGGAAGCAGGCAATCCAAATAATTTCCAACCTATGCATATTAATTGGGCACTTTTAAAACCTATAAATTTACCTAAAAATGAGCGAAATAAGGCACTTGTTAAACGCTCGTTAAATAAAATTGCTGAATTAAAGGAGATGATTTAGATGGAATTTAAAGGAACTACAATAGTTGCTGTAAAGCGAAACGGAAAAACAGTTTTCGGTGCGGACAGTCAAGCAACTATGGATACAATGATTTTTAAAGATGGTGTAAAAAAGTTACACAAAATTTATAATGATAAAGTTTTAATCGGCTTTGCGGGTGCTGTTGCACAAGCATTTGCTGTATTAAGACTACTCGAAGAAAACTTAAATAAGTACTCAGGCAATCTACAACGCGCTCTAGTTGAAATGTCAAGCGGTTGGCAAAACCTTAACGCAATGCGCGGAAGTGTAGAAGTAATGATGATTGTAGCCGACAAAGATGATATGTTTATCTTTACAGGTGACGGAATGATTACTCGTCCAAATGACGATTTCGTTTCTGTTGGCTCGGGAAGTAAATACGCACTCGGCGCTGCTAGAGCGTTATACGAAAACACAAAATTAAGCGCGCGTGAGATTGCTGAAAAAGCGTTACTCATTGCAAGTGATTACTGCATTTACACAAATGACCATTTATTTTTTGAGGAGGTGGAATAGTTATGGAATTGATGACACCTAAGGAAATTGTTAGTGAATTAGACAAATATATTATCGGTCAAGACAAGGCAAAGCGCGCTGTTGCTGTTGCTTTGAGAAACCGTTATCGCCGTAGTAAATTACCAGAAAGCGAAAGAGTAGAAATCACTCCTAAAAATATTTTAATGAAAGGACCTACAGGGGTAGGTAAGACTGAAATTGCAAGACGACTTGCAAAGTTAGTAAAAGCACCATTCGTAAAAGTTGAGGCGACAAAATATACCGAAGTTGGTTATGTTGGGCGCGATGTTGAAAGTATGATTCGAGATTTGGTGGAAACATCTATAAGACTTGTAAAAGATGAGAAGTTTGAGGAAGTTAAAGCAACTGCTACCAACAACGCAAACAAAAAAATTCGCGACATAATGATGAAAAAGCGTACTTCATCAAAGCCAACTACGACAACAAACAGTGTTGATAAAGATACCGTAGAAATTGTGGTTGAGGATAAGGCAAAAGCCGATGCCGAAGATTTACTAAAACAAATTGAATCAGGCAAACTTGATGACGAAATTATCGAAATGGAAGTTATTGATGCACCACAGGCAATAGAAATTATCCCAGGGAATCAAGACACAAATATCTCTGATATGTTAAGTGGTTTCTTGCCAAGACGCAAAAAAATTCGTAAAATTTCAATAGCACAAGCGCGTAAAAACCTTGTAAACGAGGAGGCTAGTCGACTTATCGATATGGACGCAGTAAACGAGGAGGGGGTACGCCGTGCAGAGCAGGAAGGAATTATTTTTATTGACGAAATAGACAAAATTGCTATTGCTAGTGGCGGGCGTAATGGACCTGATGTTTCGCGTGAAGGTGTACAGCGCGACATTTTACCATTTGTAGAAGGGTGTACTGTAAGCACAAAATACGGAATTATTCGTACAGACTATATTTTATTTATTGCAGCAGGAGCTTTTCATATTGCAAAAGTTGAGGACTTAATTCCCGAACTTCAAGGGCGTTTCCCAATTCGTGTAGAACTTGAAAACTTAACCGCAAAGGAATTTTATAAGATACTAACGCAACCTAAAAACGCAATTACAAAGCAACAAGCCGAACTTTTAAAAGTCGACAACATCGACCTTGAATTTGAGGAAGATGCTTTAAAGGAAATTGCTCGTATTGCCGAACTTGAAAATGAAAACAACGAAAACATCGGCGCAAGGCGTTTACACACGATTATCGAAAGTTTATTAGAGGATATTAGTTACGAAGCAGGTGGAAATCACCCTGTAAGTAAAGTTGTTATATCAAAAGAATTTGTTCAACGCGAACTTGAACAAACTGTTAAAAAATACGACATTAGTCGATACATTATGTAGAGAGGAAATTATGAATTACCAAAAGCCAAAAGGCACTCGCGATATTTTGCCAAATGAAATTTCAATCTGGCAATTTATGGAAAAACAAGGTAGATTAATAGCGAGTAGTTATAATTATCAAGAAATTCGTACTCCAACCTTTGAAGATTGTTCACTTTATACACGCAGTGTAGGTGATACGAGTGACATTGTTACAAAGGAAATGTACGAATTTACCGATAAAGCAGACCGCAAACTTGCTTTGCGCCCCGAAGGTACAGCAGGGGTAGTGCGCGCTGTTGTTGAAAATGGAATGTTAAATAATGCGCTACCTTTAAAATTATTTTACTTTTCAAATTGCTTTCGATATGAAAACACGCAAAAAGGTAGATATCGTGAGTTTAGTCAGTTTGGTTTGGAATGTTTCGGCACGCCTGAACCAATAATAGACGCGGAATTAATTATCTTAATTAATAAGTACCTAAAATCGCTTGGTATAACAAACTCAAATCTTTTATTAAACTCAATCGGTTGTCCTGAATGTAGAAAAGAGTATAATTCGGCTTTACGAGAATTTGCTAAAAAACACGAACAAGATTTATGTAACGACTGCAAACGCCGAATGGTTGAAAACCCATTGCGTATGCTTGATTGTAAGCAAGAAAAGTGTAAAGAAATATTTAAAAATGCTCCTAATATTTTAGATTATTTGTGCGATGATTGTAAAACACACTTTTATACTGTTCAACAGTTATTAAAAAAAGAAGGTGTGAAATTTGCTATTGCGCCACACTTGGTGCGCGGGCTTGACTATTACACAAAGACAGTTTTTGAATTTGAACACGAAGGCTTCGATGGAAAAACGCTAACTATTGCTGCAGGTGGTAGGTATGACAATTTGGTTGCCGAAATAGGTGGCAAATCTTGTTGTGCGATAGGTGTTGGAATTGGGCTTGATAGACTTAAAACACTAATTCCAAGCAATATGATAAATTCTGAGCCTTTATATTACATCGCAAATACTGATGAAGTACAATTAGATGATATTATCTCAATTGCTGAAAAACTTCGTAATAGTGGGCTTCGTGTTGAGATTAACCTTGCAAATCGTAGTTTTAAAGCGCAAATGAAATATGCAAATAATATTAATGCCGACTTTTTAATAGTTTTAGGTAGTAATGAGATAAAAACGCGTTCTGCAAGTATTAAAAACTTAAAAACAGGCGAAATTTTAGAGCAAAAAATAAATTTCTAAAATATGCGTTGTTTTGTTTGCTTAATGGCAACAATTTGATATAATTAATTAGTTTAATTTTTTAAGGAGATTAAGAAAATGGCTGTTATGCATGTTAATGAACAAAATTTTGACGAGTTGATAAGCGGTGATAAACCCGTTTTTGTTGACTTTTTCGCTACTTGGTGCGGACCTTGTAAAATGCTTTCACCAATTCTTGAGCAAGTAGAGCAAGAAATGGGGGAAAAAGTAGATTTCGCAAAAGTTGATATCGATGAAAGTATGGAACTTGCGAAAAGATACGGAATTATGAGTATTCCTACAATGATTATGTTCCAAAATGGCACAGAGGTTTCCCGCGCTGTAGGTTTTAGGCAAAAATCTCAAATAGAGGAAATGATTAATAGTAAATTAGATTAAGTAATCTCGCTAAAAGGCGAGATTATTTTAACCAGTCAAAATAAATATGCGCATATTGACAGATTTCGGCAAAAGTGGTATAATAAAACTATAAATGTATCCACGAAATAAAAAGGAGAAACTTTTATGAACAAAATTTATCTTGACAATGCCGCAACTACGCCTTTGTCTAGTGAAGTTCTTAACGAAATGATGCCGTATTTAACTGCAGACTTTGGTAATCCAAATAGTTTACATAGTTTCGGTAGAATTGCGAAGGCTGGCGTTGACCTTGCTCGAGAGCGCATAGCAAAAGCACTTGGATGTGAACCAAACGAAATTTACTTTACAAGTGGCGCTACTGAGTCAAACAATTGGGCTCTAAACGGAATTGCAAAAGCAAACCGTCACAAAGGCAACCACATTATTACTAGCAAAATCGAACACCCTAGTATTTTAGAAACTTGCAAAAAACTAGAGCGCGAAGGCTTTCGTGTGACTTATCTTGATGTAGATGAAATGGGATTAGTGCGTATCGACCAATTGCTCCATTTTATAAGCCCTGACACAATTCTTATCTCAATTATGTCAGCAAACAACGAAGTCGGTACTATCCAAAACATTCAAGCAATCGCAAATATAGCAAAAGAAAAGAATGTTATTTTTCACACTGACGCAACACAAGCAATAGGCGCAGTCAATCTCAATGTTCACGAAATGGGGATTGATGCATTAAGCCTTAGTGGACATAAACTAAACGGACCAAAAGGCGTTGGCGCTTTGTATGTTCATGATGGCGTTATGATAACACCTTTTATGAACGGGGGCGAACAAGAATCAGGCTTGCGCGCTGGTACTAGCAATGTGCCAGGTATTGTAGGGTTAGGGAAAGCAGTTGAAATCGCCACTCGTGATATTATTGCAAATAGCAAAAAGATGCGCGGGTTAAGAGATTACTTTATTAGTAAGGTAATGCAAAATATCGAATTAACTCAATTAAACGGACACCCTGTGCAAAGACTTCCAAACAATGTAAACTTATCTTTTGGTATGGTTGAAGGTGAAAGTTTAATGTACCTTCTAGATTTAAATGGAATTGCAGTAAGCACTGGTTCTGCTTGTTCATCGGGCTCTATTGAAAATAGTCATGTTCTTACCGCTATGGGAATTGCGCCAGACCTTGCTCAAGGTGCGGTTAGATTTAGTCTAGGCAAAAACACAACAAAGGATGAAATTGATTTCGTGGTGGAAAAATTAATCGAATGCGTGGAGAAACTTCGCAAAGTTTCCGCTTTATCTAAAACACAAGTAGGCAAGGAGGACGAGTAATATGTATAATGCAAAAGTAATGGAGATATTGCAAAATCCTCAAAACGCTGGAATGCTCCGTGGTGCAAACGCAATCGGTAGAGCAGATAGCGATGTTTGTAGTGATATTGTAAAATTTTACTTAATGATTGAGGACAACAAAGTAATTGATGCGAAATTTAAAACATTCGGTGGCGCAACATTAATTGCAGTTTGTTCAGTTGTTACCCAAATGATAATAGGGCTAACCATTGACGAAGTTTTAAACTTTAAAATAGAAAGCGTGCTTTCAGAACTAGGCGAACTAGAACCACAAAAAGATTATTGTCTAAATCTTGCTAGTCAAGCCTTAACTAACGCAGTTGATGATTATTATAAAAGGTTAGAAAAAGACGCAAAAGCAAATAAAGAATAATTTTCGTCAAATTACCAAATTTTACCTTCTTTATTATAGAAAAAAGTGCACACAATATAGATAGAAAATAAAGGAGGCAAAGAAATATGTGTGATGGCGTATTAATTGGTATGCTTTTAGGTGCTGTCGCTGGGGCAGTATTAGTGCAAACTTGCAAGCCCGTACGCGAAGCCGTAGAAAAAGGCAAACAAAAAATTAAAGAACAAGTCGCAAAGTTATAATAACAGCAAAATACCAAACAAAAAAAGAACTTTATTTAAAACGATAAAGTTCTTTTGTTTTATCTATAAAAAATTAAAGTTATTAGCAAAAATTTTTAAATATAACAAAAGCCATAGACAAATCTATGACTTAATTTCTATATTATGCATAGTGCTATGCAAGGTACTATGCAAATAATTTTGCGAATAGTTTTAGTTCATATATCGTGTTTTCAATCAAAAAGTGGGTCGTCATCGTCAGTTGCTTTTTCTAATGGTTCATTAGCCTTATTTTGATTTTGTGAATCACTAGTCACACCTTCATCTAAATTTGTTTCAGGCGGAATATCAGGAATAAAATCATCATCTAGTGGTGGAGCAATATCAAAAGGCGGTTCGTCAAAAATTCCGTCAGGAGCAACCGCTTCTGCAAGTTCTTTGGAAACTTTTTCAAAAGCTGCTCTATTTGCCTCAGTAATTGGTGGCGGGGCTGTTGACTCAAGACTCGCAATATTTGCATCTTTTTCCGTACTCTTAAATGTCGTGGTTGAACCGTCCCAAATAAGCGGAATTTCACCAAGCGCACCATTACGATGCTTTGCGAGTATCAAAAACGCGCGTGTAGGGTCAAGAGTTCCGTCTTTATTTGTATCGCTAAACCTATCAGGTCGGTGAATAAACATAACAATGTCCGCGTCTTGCTCAATCGCACCAGTTTCACGCAAATCACTTAATTGCGGTTTGTGGTCGCCAGCACGCTGTTCTACAGCACGCGATAACTGTGACAATGCTAATACAGGCACTCCTAATTCTTTGGCTAAAATTTTTAAGTTTCGGCTAATGTCACTAACTTCTTGTTGACGCCCATCGCCACGCCCTCGGTCACCAGTCATTAATTGTAAATAGTCAATCATTACAAAGTCAAGCCCAAACGAAGGGTCATTTTTAAGACGCCTACATTTTGATAAAATTTCACTAGGCGTTATCATACTGTTATCATCAATAAAAATAGGTGCTTCGGCAAGTAAGTTTACTGCTTTACGGAAATTGCGTTGTTCGTTTTCGTTTAAATCTCCACGCAAAATTTTTTCCATACTAATAGAATTACAGTACTCTTTTGCAATACTACTTACCATTCTGCGAGCAAGTTGTTCGCGGGGCATCTCGAGTGAGAAAATGGCACAAGTCTTTTTGTATTTCACCGCAGCATTTTGCACAAAGTTTACCGCAAGTGATGATTTACCAAATGACGGACGCGCCGCAAGTATTATAAGGTCGCCCTTTTGAAAACCATTTGTATAGTGGTCGAGACCTGGGAAGCCTGTCGGCAAACCTCGTTTTGCATCTGGATTTTCAAAACACATCTCAAAGTCCTCAACAACTTGTTCAAGGCTTCCGCGAATGTGCGATAGTTCAGATTTCTCCGTGTTTTGTGATATGTTAAAAATTTTATTTTCAGCAAATTGAATCGAGTGCTCGCGGTTATCACTATTGTACGCGTCCTCAATTATTTCACCACCAGCACTTATTAATTGCCTTAAAACAGAATCGCGTTTTACAATCTCAACATAATATTGATAGTTAGTTGCGCTAGGTAGCACATTTGTTAAAGTCATTAGATAACTAATTCCGCCGACAGTTTCAAGAAGCCCTTTACTTTCAAGCGCACTTGTCAAAATGATGTGGTCAAAATAAGTGTGGTTTTTCTTTAAGAATAACTCTTGCATCGTTTCAAAAATAATTTGATGCTCGCGAGCAAAAAAATCATTCTTTTTTAAATCAGTCAATATCTCACTTGGCGCTTCTTGATTTATTAAAACTGCACCTAAAACTGCTTGTTCCGCCTCAAAATTAAAGGGGAGTCGGCGTGTTGAGTTCTTTTTCTCATCTGTTTTTGGCATTTGTTACTCCTTGTTGTCATTTGCTTTTTGATTTTTTAAAAATTCCTCGCGCTTCTCGGCAATTCTCTTTTTGTGCCTATCTACTATAAAATAGCCAATTAGCGCCGCAAGTAAAAAAATTATAATGTCGATAATTGTCAAAACTAAAATAGAAACATAATTGCTAATTAGTAAATCAAGTATAATTACTATCGGCAAAGCGCATAATAGCGAAAGCATACAAGTCTTAACTAGCGAAAAATATTGTTTGCGATTCATCATATGCTGAACCCTCCATTTGTTTTTATGTCGAAGTAGTGCAAATTATAAATTTTTAGAATTTTTTATCAAAATTCTTTACACTAGTGTACCACATATTATTTTTTTTTGCTATATGTTTTTTATAATTAAAATAAAAATTTTTGTACTAAAATTCTTGACATTTTGCAAATATGCCTTTTTGTCTTGACTTTAATTGCACTTTGATATAAAATTATATTAATAGTGCCATTCATTATGGCAAAATTATTTTTTTAGGAGATAAATTATGTATTGGGCAGATGAAATTGCAGAACAATTAATTGCTACTTATCCCGATGCTGATATATATACTTGCGCGAGCGGTATTAGTCCAAGCGGGGAAGTACATATGGGAAATTTACGCGAAGTCGTTACAACGTGGTTTGTTGTAAAAGCATTGCAGGACCGCGGTAAAAAGACTAGATTTATATTCAGTTGGGACAATTACGACCGCCTTCGCAAAGTGCCTTTGGACCTTGACCAAAGTCTAACGAAATATGTCGGTATGCCATTAGATAAAATTCCTGACCCTTTTGGCTGTCACGGAAGTTGGGCAAAACACTTTGAGCAACCTTTCATTGACGCGCTAAAAACTATTGGTATTGAAATCGAACACCTTTTTCAAGCAGATAGGTATACAAGTGGAATGTATGCAGATAAAATGATTGAAGCGGTGCAAAAACGCAAAAAAGTATATGATGTCTTAATGAGTTTTAAAACTCAAGAAGCAAACGACCACGACCGCGAAACTTTTTACCCTGTGCAAATTTATTGCGATGAATGTGGGCGCGATACAACTCATATTTTAGGTGATAGAGAAAACGGCGCAGTTTTAGATTATGAATGTAAATGCGGACACAAGGGAAGCCTAGACCTTCGTACGCAACACAATGCAAAATTAATGTGGAAAGTGGACTGGCCTATGCGTTGGACTTATGAGGGCGTAAAGTTTGAGCCTGGTGGAAAAGACCACAGCACCGAAGGTGGTAGCGCTCAAGTTGCTACAAAAATGGTTGCAGAAATTTATGGCGGACGCGCTCCTGTTTATCGTGGCTTTGAGTTTGTTGGAATAAAAGGCATAAATGGTAAAATGAGTAGTAGTAAGGGAAATGTTATGACGCCCGAGAAAGTACTAAAAATTTTCCCACCAGAAATTATTCTTTGGCTTTACACTCGATTCCTACCTGAAAAGTACATAGAAATTTCGCTTGATGACGAAGTTTTGCGCGTTTATCACGAATTTGATAGAATGTATAATCTTTATAAATCAGGTGAAGCGGACGAAGTCGTTACTCGTATTATGGAAATGGCTCTTTCTTGCAACCCTAATTTCAAAAATTGTCCAGTTAGTGCAAAAGATATCTCTGCATTTGCACCTATTGTAAATTTTGATATAAATATGCTTGTAAAACTTTTAAATAAAGTCGGCGTTGCTTGTACAAAGGACGATATTCAAGAAAGATTTGAAAAAATCAGTTATTGGCTCAAAAACTATTCACCAGAATCAATTTCAACATTACTTGAAAATAAAAATATAGAATTTTATAACACTCTAAACGATGAGGAAAAAGGCTGGATAGCGCGCCTAGTTAGTGAAATATCTGCAAAAGATTTAACACCAGAGGAAATGCAAACGCTTCTTTACGATATTCCAAAAATTAATGGTGAGCAGGATAAAACCCGTCAAAAAAGGTTTTTTGAAGTTGTATACAACTTGCTTCTAGGCAAAGATAAAGGTCCAAGACTATACCTATTTTTAGCAGCAGTTGAAAAAAATATGATTATTGATTTGTTAACTTTTTAAATATATCAAAATAACTTTCAGTGTCTTAATTGATAAATATTGCTAATAAGAAGTTCGCTAAAAGCGGACTTTTTCTGATTTGTTTATTCAAATTTTTAAATTTTATCAAAAAAACAAGAAGCATAATTTCTAAATTTTTATATCAAAGCACTTTTATTATTTTTAATTTTATACAGGAATCTTATATCTTGCAAAAGCGTATTTTTGAATTATAACTAAACAAAAATTTTCAAATATTTTGTAAAATAGACAATTATCATTTCATTAAGAATAAAAAATATCAACTTTTTTGTAAAAAGGTGCTATTTTGTTTTGTAAATTTAAACTTTTCGAGTATACTATCCATATAAAAATAAAGAAAAAAGGGGAATAAAATATGTTAAAAACGCAAATTTCCTCTTCCCAAAAACGCATGGGGGGGGGGGCGCTTAAATAGCCTAGAAATACCTGTTTTAACGCACTTTAAAGGCTCTTTAAACCCACAAAATAAAGTCATAAAAGGGGAGTACATTATAACGTTAAACACCCCTTTAAACGCGAACT
>CALWRJ010000018.1 GCA_944383915.1 uncultured Clostridia bacterium | reverse complement strand
CTACGCATCTACGATGCTAAAAGTATTCGTCCTTTTTTATGCTTATATGCAAGCATAACGCAATAAAAAAAGAACGAACCCTTTTTCGCTAAAATAAATTTTAGCGAAGTTTTATTCGTTCTCCTTGACTTGTGGTCATGGTGGCGGGATTTGAACCCGCGACCCCTAAGTCCCTAACCTAGTGCGCTACCAAACTACGCCACACCATGAAATTTTCATTTTAACATTAATTTAATCAAATGCATACTTTTTTGCCTGTTAATAAATTTATTATAACATATTAATAAAGTATTGTAAAGTTAAAATTAAAAATATTGACCGAAAATTAAATAAAACAACTAAATATTTTACAAAGTACTATTTTTACCAGCAAAGAATTTGACAAAATATAATTATATTGATATCATAAAATTATTATTTTTTAAGGAAGCAAAAAATGAAAAGATTACTCACTGGATTACAGCCTAGCGGTGAATTGACAATTGGAAATTACTGCGGTGGCATAAAACAAATTATTGATTATCAAAACGACTTCGAAACGATACTTTTTATCCCTGATATGCACTCAATCACGGTGCGCCAAGACCCGAAACTCATTCAAGAGCGCATAAAAAAGCATGTTGCAATCTACCTTGCGTGTGGTATTGACCCAGAAAAAATTCATATTTTTATACAATCGGAAAATTTATATCACGCAAATCTTTCTTGGATATTAGAATGCCATACCACGATGGGCGAACTCAACCGAATGACGCAATTTAAGGAAAAAAGCGTAAAGCAAAAGGAAGTTTACTGTGGGCTTTACACATACCCTGTTTTGATGGCTGCGGATATTTTGCTATATGATGCCGAATTAGTCCCAACAGGTGTAGACCAGCAACAACATGTCGAACTTGCGCGCAACATCGCTGAGCGAATGAATAATAGATACAAAAAAGGGCTTTTTACCCTTCCACAATGTATTACTCCAAAGGTTGGCGCAAAAATTAAAGACTTGCAAGACCCAATTAAAAAAATGAGCAAGTCAACTTCTGTTCCCCTTGCTTCTATATTTTTACTTGATGACGAAAAAACGATTCGCAAAAAAATTATGTCTGCCGTAACTGATAGCGAAACTTCAATTTATTTTGACGAAGAAAAGAAACCTGGTATTTCAAATTTACTTACTGTTTACTCGGCATTCTCATCACTTGATATTAAAAAAGTCGCCGAAAAATTTAAAAATTCATCTTACAAAGATTTAAAAATTAGTCTTGCTGATTTGCTCGTAGAAAAATTGACAGAAATTCAAAAAAAATACAACGAAATTTTAAATTCTAGTAAAGTTGACGAAGTGCTCGACAAAGGTAGAGTGTATTCAAACGCAATAGCCGAAAAAAAATATCGCGAAGTTGCACATCTCGTAGGTTTTGGCAGATATTAATTAAAAAATAATTGACTAAAAACACACAAAATTATTGATAAATTAATCAAAAATACTTAAAAATATTAATAAATAAAACATCAAATAAATTACTAAAATTTAAAATAAATTATTAAAAAATAAACAAAAACATATGCATAGTACTGTAAAATAGCGCAAAAAACGCGCTTTTTTATATGCATAGTACTGTTTTTATTGATATTTTTATTATTTTTTATAAATTAAATAAATTATATGGAAGTTAAAATGGATAAAGATTTAAAGGTAATTATTTTTGATTTTGATGGCACTTTACACACAGGTGAAAAATGGGAAAATTGGCGCAATTATATGAGCGAAGTTTTGCGCCACGCACTTCCCCATTTTAATGATAAGCAAATCGATGCTTTTTTAAAAAAGTATCACCTCGCATATAACTGTAACACTTCTGACCTAGCATACGCGCTTATTCAAGAATTTGGCTCGGCACAAGTTATGCTAGAATATATTTCAAACAACATTTACCGCCTAGATTATCCAAATTTAAAAGTAATAAGCACTAAGTTTTTAGATAAACTGACTAAAAAGTATTCGCTCTATATCGTTTCAAACTCACCTTTTCAATGGATAACTCGCCATTTAGAAAATTGGAATATTAACAAAAAATACTTTAAAAATATTTATTTTAATAATTTTAACAATAAAAACCCTACAAAAGCTCTCTTATATCAAAAAATTATGCAAGACGAAAAAGTCACCCCAAATCAAATCTTAGTTATTGGCGATAACTACAAAGACGACTTGGAACCAGCCATTAATTTAAATATGAATACCTTTCAAACTACTAAAATTCAAGATATTTATGACTATTTTAATTACAGCGAGTAAAACATTTTATTACTTTTATAAAGAGCAAAAAATTTTTCTATTATATGTTTAATAAATTAAAATAACTATGATTTAATACCCAAAAAGTTTTGAATTTTTGTGAATTTCTTTAATTTAAAATTTACTAAAACAACTAAAAAACAACCCAAAATACTTGTTGAAAAGCATTTTAAAGCTCTTTTAATTTGTAAATAAAAAAACCAAAGCGTAAAACTTTGGTTTTTCTTTTTATGGTGCCGAAGGTCGGACTCGAACCGACATGAGATTGCTCTCGGCAGATTTTGAGTCTGCTGCGTCTGCCAATTTCGCCACTTCGGCTAGTTTTGATACTTATTTAGTATAACATAAAACAATTATATTGGCAAGAGTTTTTCACGAGATTTAAAAATTTTACTCAAACTAACTTAAATAAACATCTATTTGCATTTAAAATTAAATTGTGCTTCCCTTCAAATTTCTAGACACTTGAAAAAACATTATTTATGTGTTACCATAATATTAGCAAAAATCTAAAACTTATTATATAATAGTTTAGGAGCAAAAGGAATGGAAATTAGAGAAGCAAACATTTTAGATAAAGATTTTATTGTGAAAGGAAATCAAGAAATTTGTAATATTTCGGGAGTGAAAAAACCTAGTAAATTAGCAGAAAATTTTGAAAAAGATTTATTTTGCGAGAACCCCAAATTTAATTGTTTTGTTTTAGAGGAAAATAACGAACAAATTGCATTTTGCCTCTACTCCTTTGTATACTGGGCGGACACGGGATTAGGTATTTATATTTCAAATATTTATGTTGCGCCCGAACATCGTAGAAAAGGTTGCGTTTCAATTATATTTAATTATTTAAAGGAAAAACACCCAGACGCGCTATTTTTTACCGCACTCGTTGGAAAACAAAATTATGCTATGCAATCGGCTTTTAATAAAATTAAAGCCGTTTATGAAAATATGATAACATATTCTATAGACACAAAAAATAATGCATAGCACTTTATAATAAAATTAAAAAACATATGTATAATACTTTATGGTAAAATTTCATAAAAATATATGCATAGTACCTAAAAATAGGTATTTTCTTGCAAAAAATGTATGCATAGTACCTAAAAATGTCAAACTGCATAATACTTAAATATTAAATATATTATGCATAATACAAAATAATTTAATTAATAAGACTTCTAACGCAAATCACTAAATCTACAACAAACAAAGAGCGGAAACTCCTCCGCCCTTTTTCATATTAAAATAAAATTAAATTAAATATTAGACATAAGCAAACTAAAAATTTTTTATATTTTTTCCAATTTTTTATTAATTTTATATATTTTTAAATATTTTCATTTTTTTGTTTTTTTATAATTATCTAATCACTCCACAAGCAATACGTGTACCACTATCTCCTGCTGGTTGTGAACGAAAATCATCAGCTTGCGAGTGAATAATTACCGTCCGCCCTTTTATATCATTTAATGTAAACTTGTTTATCAAAGAAGCAGACAATGCGTGCCCCGAATTTGAATAAAGCGGTGGCAAGTCCCCCATATGATTTGGATGCGTGGTATTAGTTAGATTTAGATGCGCGCCCGCATCGGTAAAAGAATTAGGTGGCGTGCAAGTACCCCCTTCGTGTATATGTAACCCTAAAAATTTATTCGGTGGAAGCCCAAATACATCAAATAGGCACACCACACCATAACGAGTACCCCAAAAATATGCGTTACCACTTATATTTTCGCCTTCAATATTAGCACTTAAATCAGGCTTTGACCGAATTTTATTTAAAATTTGCATACTTTCAAAATTTATCATATTTACCCCTTTTAGTGAGTTTATATGAAAAAAGCAAACAAATTGTTACAAAGAAAATGGCTAATAACAAAAAATAAAAAATTAGGAATTTTCTAATATTTTAATAATAGATTCCTTTATTTCAGGTTTGGTATGTTTTAGCAACTCAATAATTCGTTTATCAACATTGTATTGATTTATATCGTAGTAAAAAAACTCCTCCAAAGACGAGTTGCACGCTTCTGCAATATCATTAATAACAGAAATAGATGGCTCAAAATTTTTACGATATTCCAAACGATTAATATAGGCTTCATTTTTGCCTATTCGCAAACTTAATTCTCTGGCAGACAAGCCTTCGCGCATACGCAGTTTGCTAATTCTAGCAATAATTTCATTTAATTCCATCTAATACACCCCACGAATATTATATCTGTTTTACCCAATTTTATAATAGGATGATAGATTTCAATTTGTATAAAAAAGTACATACTTTATAGATTTATTTGTACATATTTGTTGATTTTTGTGTTATTTTAGGGTATAATTATGTCTATAAAGGAGGTAAAATTTATGAGATGTCCAAAATGCGGTAGTGAAAATATTGAATTTATTTCTAATACGCAAAGTAAAAATAGAGGATTAGGCTCTTGGTTATTATGGTTATTAATCGCTTTTTGCACATTTGGTATAGGTTTGATATTTTGGTTTTTTATGGCTTTAACTAATAAAAAAACCGTAACAAAAACTAGAGCAATTTGCAAACATTGCGGAAATCAATGGGATGTGTGAATATGTGGAGAAAATGTAAAAATTGCGGAAAATGGTTTAATGTTGGCGCTTTTTCCGTAGAACACTGCCCATACTGTGGGCAAGTTTTAGATGATAACAGCAGAAAAAAGATAAGAAATAGAGAATATTTTTGGAAACGCACTATTTTTATAATTTTAGGGTGCGTAGTTTTAGGTATTATTTTAATTGCCATTATTGCAAAATATACATAATAAAGGAAGTAGTATGGAAAAAACATTATTATTAAAATTTAGTATATTTTTATTTATTCCATTAATCTGTTTTGCATTACTCGGTTGCGATTTGCAAAATAATGATTTTGATATAGAAACTACAAATATCATTTCTGAATTAGAATATGGCGAATGGTCGACTGAAACTGTTGTCGCGGTATATGGAACAATTACCGCTAATGTTGAGTGCAGTCGAGTTAGAATAGAGTGCGAAGCCTATTCTTACTATAATGAATATATTTGTAGCCCCTATGTGGTGCTAAATATAAGCAATGGCGAAACAAAATCGTTTAGGTTAAGCGCAAGAGTAACTAATGACGGAGATTTAGATGGGAAAATGCATATAACAAATTTAACGGTAAAAGTTTTAAGTTAATTTAAATATTTTAGGAGGTTAAAATGTCAGCAACAATTTATGCTAAAGAAAAAACTTGTGCAAGTTGTAAATATTGGAGCGGAGAAAGACATGTACAATCAGCATTTAGTCGAACTGTTATTGTTGAGAGCGGATACACAAAAGAGGAGAATTGCTTAGTCTTAAAAAAGAAAACAAGACCCACATTTTCTTGTCCTAACTGGGATAAAATGGATGGGGTTAAAATGTGATATGTCATATTTCAAATTAACTTATTTTATTTAAAAAGGAAGCAACTATATTTATAAGTTGCTTTTTTATGTGCAAAAAACTATAATTTAAAAAGCAAAAAAGCCTTTTTAAAAGGCTAAAAAATTAGCAAAAAATAGCAAAAAATTATTAAAAAATTAAGTTTTATTAATATTTTAAATGTTTTTATTAAATTTTATTAAGTTAAATAAATATTCTTAAAATTTTGAAAAAACATTTTATATTAGGCTTTATTAAAATTTTGAAAAATCTCTGCTGTCTTGTGTAATTTGGCTTTGTTTATTTGTTGTGAAATCTCTACCGCGGTTTGTATAATTTTGCATAACTTGTGAAAAGTCCATATCTAACACTGCCATACAAGCTCCGTCAATTGTTTGAGCGTGTGTGGTATCCAAATAGTCCTGAAATTTATCAAGCATTTCCGTTTTTTCGTGCGAATCGGCATTTTCGAACTTTTGCATCCATTCGTCCGCAACAACTCTACCCACCACATACCTAAACATATACGAACTGTCTTTTTTGTCACTATTCATTTTGTCCAAACGCTCGATTAAATTAGCCTGTCTACTCGCTCGCAAATTTTTTAACAAATCATTCAAATTTTCAGCAGTTACAGGACGCTCCAAATCTTTTAAAATCTCCTGCTCCTCTGTAATTAAGGTTGTTTCGCTAAGCAAGGAGTCCTTCTGCCCATTTTTATAATTTTGCACATCATTTTCACTGTAAAGCCCTTTGGCCTGTAAAAATCTATTAAATAGGCTTTCAACAATTAAACTTTCGATTTCGATTATTCCATCGCGCTCAAAATTTTTGCGAGAATACTCATCAATCTCCGCTTGTGACGCGTCCGAACGAAAAAGTTTAGCATAGTTTTGATTATGTGAACTAAGCGCGTGCGCCATTTCGTGCGCCGCTACCCTAAGGCTATCGAGGGAATCATCCCAAGTAACTCTAAAGTCTAGGCACGAATTTCTCCCGCGGTGACCAACATAGCTCCCCGCATTGTCTTTGGTTGCATAAACAAAATTAACATGAGAATTGCCGTCACTGTCTATAAAATAGGGATGCTTATGCTCTAAAATTTGTTTAACTTCGGGCGCTTTTTTTGGTAAATATTTCGAATAAAATTCGTTTACATAATCGGCAATAATTTTTTCGTCTAAAAACATTTCTCTTTCAGGTGTGCTAGGAATATATTCTAGTGTTTTTCGCACATCGCTAACAAGGCTCAATTTTGAAATATTTTTCGAGTCTGTTTTGGTTATAAAACTCGAAAATTCGCTCGCCTTACCTGCATCGAGTTTGTGCTCCAAATCTCTTGCAAAATCTTCGGTAAAAAACGGCTTTTCCGCTCCATTTTCTCTCTTTTTCCTAAAAAAATTTGCCAAAATATAAAACCTTCCCTTTTGGTTTTGATAAAATTAGTTTAAAGCAAAAATTCTCATACTTAAAATGCGAATAAATTAAAAGCGTTGCTTCGGCTTTATTTAAAAAAATATTGTTGCGCACAAAAACAACTGCCATATTGTATAAAAATCAAATTGCTTTCTTAAAACAATTTTGAATGGTGTTCGCGACGGGAATCGAACCCATATCGGTCACTTAGGAGGCGACTGTTCTATCCGTTGAACTACGCGAACATAATATTTATTATACAACTCAAAATTGATTTCTGTCAAGGTATTTTGTCAAAATCTCCTTATTTGTCAAATAAATGTTGATTTGTTAATTTTATTTGACACTTCCCCGCCATTTGCGGTATATTAATTTTATAAAAAGGGAAAAAGTGGTGCAAAAGCACCAAAAAATGCTACCAATATTTTACCAAATTAATTTTGAGATATAATTATTTTGAAATCACAGCAAAAATTTTTTAAAAATATTTTAGGGGTGAAAAAATGCTAAATAAAAAGCAAAAAATCATTTCTTGTATGACAGGAACTGACGGAAATTTATCAATTTTGGGTACTTTCCAAATTATACAAGACGCAATCACCGAATTAATGGGCGCACTCAAAATTGATGGCATCACGGCTAAAGAGCAATATAACGCAATATGGGTTTATACTAAAACAAGAGCAAAATTTTATAAAAAGGCGCTTTGGAATCAAGAAATTGATGTTTCGTGCTACATATCATTAATTTCGCTTGCAAAAATGAATATTGATGTGGTTGCTAAAGACGATTTCGGTAATATCGTATTTATTGCAAAAACAGAACTTTGCGCGCTCGATATAACCACACAACGAATTAGGAAAATATCAACAGTCGGTGTAAATGAATCAATGTTAACTCATTTAGAGCCGATAAATCTCGAGTTTGCGAAATTCGATAACCTTGAAATGCCAATTTTAGAAAATGTGCAAGTAAAATCAACCAATATTGATATGTCCTACCACACAAATAATATCGAATATCTCCGCTTTATCCTTAATACCTACACAGTCGCCGAACTCGAGGAAAAACCGATTAGCGAAATTGAAATAATTTTTTCAAATCAATCTTTCGAAAACGATATTTTAACAATCAAAAAAGGAAAATTTACAAATAAAGACCTTTTAACTATCGATAAAGCCGATAAAACAGTAATCAAATGCGAAATCGTTTATTAATTTAAAAAAATAAGCCAAAAATATAAGAATAAAGCACAAACTATGCCTTATTCTTTTTTATTAATTACACCACTATACCCCAAAAAATCGTCTTTTCTATTGTTAAAATTTTTTTATAGTATCATTTATTTATGCCTATTATTGCCTTGTTTTTTATATTGACAGAAACAGGCTGATTTTGTATAATTATGTATATCAATAAAAGGAGTCAGGTTTATGACAGCAAAAACAAACACTCGCTCTCTGTGGACGATTCCCGTGGCGCTGGTAGTTATTATTTCGTGCTTGTTCGTTTTTACCGCCTGTGGTGGCACGCCTATTGAACAGGACGAAGCCTTGACTGCGCTATCCAATGCTACATCTACGGAAAAGTATAGTGCAGTTGGAGATTATACAGTTGAACAAATTGTGCGTTCTACTCGTAAAACCGAAACGAGTGATTCAACACTTAATACAAAAATGATTCTTTCAGTAGCAGATAATGATGGGCAAAAAGTAGGTAGTATGGACGTGAGCGGTGATTTGCGTGTGCAAGCTAATAGCGGTGGACTTACTACTAATAACAATACTCAAATCAAGTCTAACTTTGATATAGCCCAAATAGGCGGAGCATATTATTATTTTAATACCGATTTACAGAAAAAGCAAACAATCTCGCAAACAGATTATTTGACACGAACGAGTTTTGCGGCAACAATGGCTGATGTAAAAGTAATTACGCAAAACGACATTGAAACAAATATTCAAGAACCAGCCAAAGTCGAGTTTAAAAGTGCTAATAGTACGGAAGCAACAGCGGAATTAACGGGAGAAAATATCATAAATGCGTATGCTTCATATCAATTGACTTCGGGCGGTAATTATGAATACGGTGTCGTTATCGAATTTGATGCCGAAGGAACGCAGAAATTTTACGAACTTACTAGTGCCCAACAAGGTAATTCTATTTACATTTTTATAAATGACGAACTCTTTTCTGCTCCTATTGTAAATTCAGCAATTTCTAATGGGAACGTATTTATTAGTGGTAGTATAAATAGTTTGGTTGAGGCAGAATATTATGCTTTGCAAATAATGGATAATCAGCCAAACATTACCGTTACTACTGATTTAAAAAAGGTAGGAGACAATTCGTATAACCTAAATTTCGTGATTCAACAAAGTGTAACAGAAAATGACGAAACCACTTATTCAACAGAACGCTACTATTATGAAATAAGGGATGGTAGTCTTACAAAATATATAGCGGAATCTACGGTTGAAAAAGGTCTTGAAAGCACAAATACGTATTTGGAATACAATATAAAATACTCGGCAAATCAAATTAATGTCCCAACAGATGTTGCAAATTATACAGAAGAAAGTTTTACTGTTGATTTAGGTGATATTTTAGTTTGATTTAAAGAATAAAAATCAATAAAAAAGAAGCGCATTTGCGCTTCTTTTACTTCTTTATTTTGGCGAAAGGCTAGGGGCGACGCGTTAAAAAAACAGCACGGGCGTGCTGTTTTTCGCCAAAGCCGGGAGCAACTCCGTTGCGGTCTGGCACCGACAGGTGTCGAACCCTGGGGTTCGAATCCCTATCGGTATAGCATTTTAATTTTGGCGGAAGGCTAGGGATTCGAACCCCAGGATGCTCTCACATCAACGGTTTTCAAGACCGCCGCTTTCGACCACTCAGCCAGCCTTCCAAGGTGAAGGCTATGAATCTAGCCTTCCGTGTTTTATTTGGTTGGCTGGCGGTGGCACCGAGCAACAACTTGCTTGTAGCGAGGTACTTATTTAAGCCAGCCTTCCAAGGTGAAGGCTGACGGTGGCACCGAGCAACAACTTGTTTGTTGCGAAGGTACTTTTTTAAGCCAGCCTTCCAAGGTGAAGGCTGGATGCCCTTTTTAGAGCCAGCCTTCCAAGGTGAAGGCTACAAAACAGCCTTCTCGTTTACTATGAAGGCTGGGCTATATTTTAACTAAGCCTTCATTGTGTAATAGTTTATTTTTAAAAACTATTTAAATACAAGTGTATTTATGATTAAAGTTTATCATAAGTTTTAATTTCAATCAAGTATTTTTATTAAATTTTTTAAAAATCTGTAACACTGTATCAAAATTCATGCTACGCTTAATTAGGAATTAAGGCTAGAATAATTAGGAATTAGAAATTAGTAATTAGGAATTGCGGAAGTTATTATCTAAAATAATATAATTAGATTATTTCATCCTTAACTGCTCATTGCCTTTACGCTTCGCCTTTGGCTACGCTTTCCGCAACTTCGTTGCGAATTAGCAATTAGCAGTTGTTGTGCGCTAGCGCGCAAGCCTAAGCGCTTCGCTCTTGGCTCGCTTAATTTTGAATTAGGAATTTTGCCTTGGAGTGTGCTATGCACACAGAAAGCCAGACGATAGTTATAGTAATTGTCAAAGTGAGAGGCTTACGGCTGAACTTTGAATTAGGAATTTTGAATTATTGCTGGGTATATTATTTAATTTTAGATAATACCTTCCATAATTCCTAATTTCTAATTCCTAATTCCTAATTACTTCATCAAATTAGTTTATCGGTGCGATATAATACACATCGTAGCCTTTATTGATAATATTTTCGGTGATTTGGTCATCGGCGGTAATCATTCCCCTAACGCTGTTTAGGTTGAAGTCTAAGCCTTCAAAAATGATATTGCCTTGATTGTCCGAGTAAATATTGCTAAACGCGTAATTTGCTCTTAAAGTTGTTTTCTCGCCTGTGTCACAATTAACATAGAAAATTTCGTTATTGTCTAAAAAGTAAACTCGGTCATTTGCGATAACATACTTTTCGGTATAGTCTTGCAAATCAATTTTTTGATACATAAAATTAGTTTCGTCTAGATATGTGATTTTAGCAACAGAATCGCAGAAGCGAGTATAGGTATCATATATGAGATAGTATTTTGTATTGCCAATAGTTGTAATTAAATCAGTATTATAAAAATACTCTTTGGTCGGTAGAGTAAAAGTTGAGTTCTCCCACTCGCCTTGTGCGTTTACAACTTGACTTTCGTCTTCACTATATACAAGCCCATTTGCAGCCTTAAAAATAGAATATTCAAAATTCTTTAACTGTCCATCTTTATATATAAATGTACTATCTAGTTGATTATCGGCTGACCAATCACCGATAAAAACATTGTCATAATTATCGACAAGATAAGAACCATTTAAAGTCTCGGTATCAAACAACTCACTAATCTTTAATTGCCCATTTTCGATTTCAAAACTAAATAATTTCTCTTCAAGTCTATTTTCCAGAGTGCTTGCAACCATATATGCTTTTGCATTAGAAGTAACTAATTCATTTAAATGTGCTATATGAATAACATTAAATTGTTCACCTAAATTATACATTTTTCCTGTTTTGTTATCAATTAAATACAACGGATAATTTTCGTAAGGTGGTTGTGAATAAAAATCACCTATCGAAGTCATTTCATCAGTTCTAAACTGTACAAAAGTGAATAATTCTGTCGTTTTAAAATTCACAATATTCATAGTTTGCTGGGTAGTGCTTCCGTTTTCGTTTCCAAAAGTGATTTCCTCGTAATTGCCGTCTTTGTTAACGCCAAAAAGTCTGCCCTTCTTACTTCCACTTGAAGCGCTTACGCTAGACAAACTTAAGGTCGTACTGCTACTACTACCGTCACTCACCGTCCCTACACCAAGTCCCGTGTAGTTTTCCCAATTTGAAATAACTAAATTATCATAATTTGGCATTCCGCACGCACTCATAAAGAATAGTGGCGAAATAATTAAACACATTGCGAGCGCTAAAATAAATGCTCTATTAACTTTTTTTAAAACCATAATTTCTTTCCTTCTAAATTAAAGTGGCAAGTCTTTCTTTTCGAACCTAAACACACCGATAATAAAGGTTACAATACCTATTCCAAGTAGAATTGCGAATTTCCACAAGTAATCGAGCGTGCCGTTCATAATTGACACCGTATCAAATAATGTGATAATTGATAGGTAGTTAAAGAAGTCCATTGCTGAAATTCTCATTGCGCTTGGCACAACTGACGAGCCAAACAACCCTAAAATCGTACAAACAAGCGAGAAAATCGTAAGTCCGCCCCCGATGCCGAGTGAGTATTTCGTTCTATTAAATAGGCTCGAACACATATAGCAGAATCCTGCTATTGCAAACATTGTTAGGAACGCCCCCGCGTTAAAGAGCAAGATTTCGGCATAATTGATTGCGAAGTTGTTCCCGCCGACAATAAAGACGGAAATTACACTCGTTACAGTTAGTAATAAGTACATTGCAAAAAGCGCAACGACTAAATAAACCATTTGCGTAATTGTTACCGTTCTGCGTTTTGTTGGAGTTGATAATACATAAGCCATTGAGCCCGAGTCCACTTGACCAGCAAGCAAACTGTTTGCGGTCATAATAACAAACACCATAGGAAGTAATAAACCTGCGATACGGTAGAAAATCGAACCTATAATAAGGCCGTAAATATCCATATTACCTAGTTCAGTTAAGGCAAGAGCCACTGATTCTGGCATTTGGTCCGAAATACTCTCACTCGCACTAAGCCTAGCATCAGCCTTAATAGCGGTTAAGTCGGGTTCCTCTCCATTTTCTTGCGCTTCACTAACTTTTTCATCTATCCAAAACTGATAAGTCGTAATAGCGGTATTTGCGATAACCTTCGTCATAACTGCGTATTCGTTCGCGTTTAATTCGGCATCGCTTTCGCTCATACCGTTATTGATGTTTTCCTGATAAATTGTATTGTAGGTTTCGTCTTGAATATAATTGTTGATGTAGTCATTCGCAAGCGGATTAAATATTGCGAGAAATTGCTCACTCCCCACTTCAATACCCGTAATCGTACCAGCGCTTGCTTGTGCTTTATACTCGGTAATCGCTGCGTTTGCAATCTCTTTTGAGCCTTCCGCACGGCTTTGCGCGTACTCTTCCGTTGCTCCTTCCTCGGCAATACTTTGAGCGTATGCCATATCACCAACCATACTTGTATATGCGTTTATTAAAATTTGGTCGTTATCCGCGCTTGCGGTGTCCGTTCCGTTGTTTGTCATTGTGTCATATGAAACGAATATGTAGACAAAGAATGATTTTACAGTTTCCGCGTCCATACCTTCTATAAATTGTGATATTAGCGGATTAGATGCCATTTCTTGCGCATAAGACTCGCGAACTGACTGGCGTTGCTCCTCGGTAAGCGAATCTGTACCTAAACTTGCCTGATAATCATCAATCGCGCCTTGATAACCTGTTGTTAAAATTCCTAGCATTGATATCATAGGGCTAAAAGTTCCGTATGTATCAACGGTGGTGTTGTAAAGTTCGTAACCGTCAACGGCTTGTTCTTTTACAGTCGATTCTTGGTTAGCCTGCACGAAAATATTTTTAAGCGAGTCGCGTATATCGTTTATGCCGAGATTGCCAAGAACTATAATTACAATAGCAAGCATAACACAGGTGGCAACAGTTACAAACACCCATTTCACCCAGTGCGCTTTCATAGACTGCTTAAAAAGTGCTTTACTGAACATTTTTGCTCTCCTCCTTCATCTTTTTCAATACATCTTTAAAGTGATTTTCGAGCGTATACTCGATTTCCGCAATGTACTTTAATTTGTATTTTGTTAGCGATTTCATAAGTTTACTTATATCTGCGTTTGGAATGTTTACAGTAACTTGGTTGTACTGCGGTTGCACGCGAATAATTTTGTAACGAGTGTGCTTAAAGTTTTTGAAATCGGTGCTATTTGTAAACTCGATTTTGTAAGTTTTGGTTGGGGTATTATAAATATCCGTCATACTCACAATATCTACAATATGCCCATTTTGAATCATTGCCACGCGGTCGCAAGTGTCCTCAAGTTCGTCAAACATATGGCTACTCATAAAAATTGTTTTGCCTTTTTCTTTTTCCTCTAAAATTATTTCAAGGAAAGTTTCGCGCATTAGTGGGTCAAGCCCAGTCGTTGGCTCGTCTAGTACTAAAATGTCCTTATTTGCCATAAGCGCCGCAACAATAGCGGTTTTCTGTTTCATACCTTTACTCATTCGCTTTAAGTTTGCCGAAGTATCAAGTTGCAATTTTTCACATAAATAATTTGCGTAGTCCATATTTTTTAGCCCTAAAAGTTCGGCTTGCGCTTTTAAAAATTCCGTACCTGTCCTTAAATCAGGAAAGGCAATTTCGCCTGGGATATAGGAAACGAATTTTTTTACTTCGACTGAGTCTTTCCACGAATCAAAGCCCATAACCTCGACATTTCCCAACTGTGCCTTTAAAAAGCCCATAATGTGCCGTATTGTCGTAGTTTTGCCACTTCCGTTTGTGCCGACATAGCCGAAAACTTCGCCCTTTTCAACACTTAAATCTATATCGAAAATTCCCCTACCTTCGCCATAGTCTTTGGTAAGATGATTAATTTTTATAACTGCCATTACAACTTACCTCCAAACTTTTTATCCTCGTGATAGAATTGCATAAAGTAGTCCTCTAGCGTAAAGCGGTCTTGATGAAATTCTATTACATTAAATTTAGACACAATGGCAACAAGTTCGTTAATCTTTTCATCGACAACATTAAATGTAACTTTTTGTTTCGCTTCGTCAACTTTTTTGATATAAAAAGCCTTGTTTTTCGTCTTGTTATGTAACTTGCTCTGCTCAACAGCCTGCACAAATTTTTTCATATCGGAAAGTGTCGCAAACTTAATTTTAAATACTTTGTTGTGGTTATGTTTGATTTTTCCTGCCTCAAATGTAGAAACAATTTTACCGTCTTTTATAATTGAGATGATATCACAAGTTTTTTCGACTTCGTTAAACATATGCGAGGACAAAAATATCGTTTTACCGCGCTTTTTCTCCTCTTTTACAAAGTCTATAAAAACTTCTTGCATAACAGGGTCAAGCCCACTCGTTGGTTCGTCTAGCACGAGTAATTCCGGGTCGTGCATAAAGGCAACAACTATTGCCAGTTTTCGCTTGTCCCCCAAACTCATTTTTTTCGTGTCTGCACGCGGATTTAACTCAAATCTATCTAAAAGCATTTTAGTACGCTCTTTGTTTTTTATATGCCTTAGATTTTCCATCATATCGATAAATTCAGTCCCTAACAAACCTTCTGGCAAAGCAATTTCGCCAGGAAGGTAGCCAACACGCTCCATAAACTTATAATAACTTTTAAAAGTGTTCTCACCAAAAACTTTTACCGAGCCTGATTGCGCTTTTGAAAATCCCATTACATGCCGAATTGTCGTAGATTTACCCGCGCCATTCGGTCCTAAAAAGCCGTACACTTGACCTTTTTCTACATTGAGGGAAACATCAAATATTCCGCGTCCGTGGCCGTAGTCTTTGGTCAAATTTTCAATTTCAATTACATTCACGCACTCACCCCCAAATTAATAATTAATACTCTCTTTTTATGATACCGCAAAATGCTTTAAAAATCAATCTTTATTCCTAATTTTTTAAATATTAAACAAGTATACTAGTTTTGTCGCAATAAATTAAACAAAAAACAAGGTATTAGCCCTTGCAACGAAAACAAAAAGATAGAGTGTCGAAACTTAATTCGCGCTATACTCTATCTCTACAATTAGTATATAACATTTTCGTAAAAAATGTCAATGCAAAATGCAAATTTTCATAAATTTAGATTTTTAGTAGATTTTTTTAATATTTAAGAAGCAATCGTTGTAAGAAATACCGGAATCTGGGTTAGAGTGAAATTCAAGAGTACTTTCATTTTCAACTCTTAAAATATATTCGCCGTAAATTGTAGATACAGCATTAATAGCACCGATTCGTTTTGTCGCAGTGAGCATACTGTTGTTTTGATACAACATTATATAAGGCGTAATCGAACTTGTGCTGTAAACTATTGAGCCATAAGTGATGTGATAAGAACCTGGACTTAAAAGCACATCTTTACTTTCGCTATTATATACAATATCTCTTTGCCCTGGCTCATATTCGGCGATTATATGAAAGTCTGGTGTGCCTCTATTAGCGTTTTCAGCATTTAAAAATAGCGAACTTGTGTTTACCGCACCCGTCATACCGCGCGGAATAACGAAGTCGAGTATGGTATCTGCTCCTTCTGGGCGTTCGGTAACTGATGCTTCGTCGGTTGGCTCAACTGTTGTAGTCGTGCCTACACGAAGTGTAGAACCTGTAGGTCCAGTAGGTCCGGTCGGGCCTGTAGGACCAGTCGGTCCTGTTGCCCCAGTTTCACCAGTTGGACCAGTTTCTCCGGTCGGGCCTGTATCCCCCGTAGGTCCTGTAGGACCAGTTGGGCCAGTATCACCAGTTGGACCGGTCGGTCCTGTTTCACCCGTAGGTCCTGTAGGTCCTGTAGGACCAGTCGCGCCAGTTGGGCCTGTCTCTCCAGTAGGGCCTGTGTCACCTGTCGGACCCGTTGGTCCAGTTGCTCCTGTTGGACCTGTAGGACCCGTTTCACCTGTAGGGCCAGTTACACTTGCACCTGTTGGACCTGTTTCACCTGTTGGACCGGTAGCCCCTGTCGGTCCAGTAGGGCCAGTTGCGCCTGTGCCAGTAGCCCCCGTAGGTCCTGTTGCACCCGTAGGACCAGTTGCTCCTGTTGGGCCAGTCGGTCCGGTTGAACCAGTACCTGTAGCACCAGTAGGTCCGGTGGCACCCGTTGGACCTGTAGGACCAGTTGGACCCGTCGGCCCTGTCGCGCCCGTTCCTGTAGCACCAGTAGCCCCTGTTGCGCCAGTTGCACCCGTTGGGCCAGTTGCTCCTTCTGGAATTGTAAAATCAAGCACCAAATTATCAGCAGTACCAGAATTTACGACCGTAGCATCGCTCCCAGCAGTGCCTGTACGAGTCGTTCCAACAACTACTGTAGTTGGACCTGTCGCCCCTGTCGGTCCGGTTGGGCCAGTCGGTCCTGTAGGGCCCGTTGGACCTGTTGCGCCATCTAGACCGCGCGGACCTTGACTTCCCGAAATTATAGGTATTTCGCAGTCGCAACAATTGTTTCGTCTTTCGCAAAAATCATCATCGCAATTAAAACACATAAAAACTCCTTTGTGAATGCTATATGCATTATAATTTATATGAAATTTTTGCAAAAATGGTGATTTTGGAATAATTAGGAATTAGGAATTTTACTCGCTTTGCAAGAATTAACAATTAGCAATGAGCAATCTATCACGCAAAGCGAGAATTAGCAATGAGCAATTAGCAGTTATTGCTGGGTATTAAATTAGTATTTTTTAATAAGTACTTCCCTAATTTAAAATTGAGCAAAGCGAATAAGCACTAACGAATAAATGCACTGAAAATTTTTGAGAGTGAAAATGTAACGAAAAATGAAAAAAGAAGTTTTTTTATCTAATAATTAAACAATTAGATTTCTGCCTTAACTGCTAATTGCTACCTGCTAATTGCTAATTTATAAAAGCGGAGATTTAAAAAATAAATAAAGTCCACAAACTTGCGGATGTGGCGGAATTGGCAGACGCGCTAGATTTAGGTTCTAGTGG
>CALWRJ010000017.1 GCA_944383915.1 uncultured Clostridia bacterium | reverse complement strand
AGTTCGCGTTTAAAGGGGTGTTTAACGTTATAATGTACTCCCCTTTTATGACTTTATTTTGTGGGTTTAAAGAGCCTTTAAAGTGCGTTAAAACAGGTATTTCTAGGCTATTTAAGCGCCCCCCCCCATGCAGTTTTGGGAAGGGGAATTTTGTAATTTTTGCATAATTTATTCCCCTTTTTTCTTTATTTTTATAATTTAGTATACTCGAAAAACTAAAAAATACAAAACGAATTGACACCTTTTTGCAAAATTTCTTAAAATTTTTGTAATTTTCTTTAATTAAATATACTTTTATTTTTACGAAATTTTATATAAAAATGAATAGTAACATATTATCAAATACATACATTGTATCATAAATAATTTAATAAAAGTAAAACAGCCATTTTATATTAGGCTGTTTTTAAATTTCTCTGCGGTCCTCTATGGCACGCGCAAGGGTTACTTCGTCAACATATTCGATATCTGTTCCCAAACTTACGCCTTGAGCGATGCGTGTAACCTTTACGCCGAGCGGTTTAAGTAGGTTGCTAATATAGATAGCCGTTGCTTCCCCTTCAACTGTTGGGCTTGTTGCCATTATAACTTCTTTTACACCGTCTCGAGTAATTCGTTCTAGCAATTCTTTTATACGAATATCGTTTGGAGTAATATTTTCTAGTGGATTAAGTAATCCGTGGAGTACATGAAATGTGCCGTTGTAGTCATCAACTTTTTCAAGTGCCAATATGTCCTTTGGTTCAGCAACAACGCAAACAAGCGTTTTATCTCCGCGTTTACAAATATCGCAAACATCTTTGTCGGTAAAATTTCCGCAAATGCTACAATAATGCACGGTTTCCTTTGCTTCTAGCATAGTTTCAGCAAAGGTGCGCACATCGTTTTCGCTTGAATTTATAATGTAGTAAGCATAACGAATCGCGGTTTTGCGTCCAACTCCTGGCAGATGCGAAAATGCGGAAATTAACCTTTCAATTGGTAAAATAAAATTTTTCAATTAAAACATGCCCCCTGGCAAACTTGGGGTAATTTCAGCGATTTTTTCGTCAATTTGCCTATTTGCATCATTAATTGCGGCTGTGATTAAGTCCTCGAGCATTTCAGCGTCATCTGGGTCAATAACTTCGGGTTTTATTTTTATAGAAGTGAGTTCACGCTTGCCATTCATCTCGACTTCGACCATACCACCGCCAGCATTTGCGTAAAAAGTTGTATTTTCCAACTCCTCACGGTCTTGTTGCATTTGCTCCTGCATTTTTTGGGCTTGCTTAATTAAATTTTGCATATTAGCGCCCCCAAATCCGTTAAATCCTGCCATATATTTATCTCCTTAAAAATTATTTTTCTTTTTCTCTAAAACTACGCAACCGAGAATTTTGCCTATCTTTTCTGCTTTGTTTTCCCTTTGCAAACTCTCTTTTGGCACGAAGTTGAGTATAACATTATAATTATAACCTAGTTTGCGAAAAGTATCAACTAATTCATCGTAGTTTTGCGGTTTTTTTAGCACTTCAAAATTTATCTTGTTATGTAAATTTATGATAAAATCGTTATCTTTGATAACTAAATCGCTAATTTCGACACAAATTGAATGAATATTTATAATATTTTCTTTGCGTAATTCGAGCAAAACTTTTCCCCAAACTCTGCGACAATTTTCGGGTTTTTTGATAGTTTCATCTATATTTTTAAAGGGCATTTCATCAGGTGAAATTTCTTTTATTTCGATTGGTTGTGTAGTATTAGCGCCCTGTGGTTGATTAGTAGCATCACTGCTTTCTTTTATATTTTGTGATTGCGAACTTGGTGCTTTTAGGTTATTAATTACAATTTCGGGTGTGTAATTAGCAAGGTTAAAAATCAGTTTTTTTTTACTTCCGCATCAAGTAGGCTCAAAGCAGTTGTTTCGATGAGTAATTGAGGATTTAGGGAATATTTCATTTCGCTTTCTATTTTACTAAAAGCTTGCATTGCTTGATTTAGCGTACTTTGTGGTGTTTTGCCGGCTAGTGCTTTCATTTTTTCTAAAACTTCGGGACTATATTCAACATATGATTCACCACAAGTTTTTATCACTAATAAATCGCGGAAAAATTTAGTTAAGTCATTTGCTGTAACTGTTAAATTTTTACCCGCCCCTGCAAGAGTAATAAATGTCGCAAAAAAGTCTTTTGGGCGTTGCTCTAGAATAGCGCTACCGAGATTATAAATCGTTTCACTGTCACTAACACCTAGCACTTCAACTACATCATTATATTTAATATCGTTGTTTGCAAAACTTGCACACATATCAGCAATAGATAGAGCATCACGCACCGAGCCCTGCCCTGCCTTTGCTATTAAATTTATTGCGCTTTGCTCAGCCTTAATTCCGCTTTCTTTGAAAATTCGTGAAATCAAGTCTGCTATAACTTCGGTATGAATTAATTTAAAGTCAAAACGCAAAACTCGCGAAAGAATAGTTGCGGGAAGTTTGTGCACTTCGGTAGTGGCAAGTATAAACACTGCGTGAGATGGTGGCTCTTCCAAAGTTTTTAAAAGCGCGTTAAAAGCACTAGTTGTAAGCATATGTACTTCGTCTATAATATAAACTTTGTATTTGGCTACTGTCGGTGGATATTTCACTTTATCTCTTAAATCGCGAATTTCCTCAACACCATTATTACTAGCGGCGTCAATTTCAATTATATCGATAGCATTATTTTCTTTTAATGCTTTGCAAACTGCACACTCACCACACGGGCTTCCATTTTGTGGGTTTAAGCAATTTATCGCACGCGCAAAAACTTTTGCAGCGCTTGTCTTCCCCGTTCCACGACTTCCGCAAAATAAATATGCGTGACCTATTTGGTCGTTTTTTATTTGGTTTTGAAGCGTGCGAGTAACATGCTCCTGCCCAACAATTTTATCAAAAGTATCTGGTCTATATTTTCTATAAAGTGCTAAATACATACTTTAACCTTCCAAAAATTTTAATTTGCTTTTTATTCTCAATATAGCATTATCCACTGATTTTACCGATTTGTCAAGCGTATTGGCTATTTCTTTGTAACTTAACCCCTTTAAATACAATCTTAAAACTTTTTGTTCGAGTTCGCTTAAAGTTTGCTTTATTATTTTTTCGATTTCTTTTGTTCGCTCAACAATCATAACGCGTTCCTCGGGCGTCAACTCAACACTTGGCAAAGCGTATTCAAAATCGTCATCATCGTCATCGGTTTCGTGTTGCGAAAGCATAAGTCCACCTTGCGAGCCTATCCCAATATAGCCAAAAAGTGGCATATTTTTTTTACTTAAACTTGCACGTACGGCATTGATAATTTGCCTACGCACACAAGTTTGCGCATAATGTTCAAAGGACACTGGACTATCCAACTTGTAGTTTAAAAAGGCTTTATATAACCCTAGCATTCCTTCTTGGATTAAATCAGACGAATCACCATTTGTTAAAAAATAACCACGAGAAATACGAGTAACCATAGGACGCAAGCGTTCCATTAGTTCGTCAAGCGCCTTTGTATCTCCCGCACGAGCATCAAGTAACAAAAGTCTTTGCTCGTCAATTTGCGTTTTATCCACTTTTTATCCCCTTTGTCTAATTGCTTCGTAAACAGCAATACCACAGGCAACGCTAGCATTTAGCGAATTAATATTACCCTTCATTGGAAGCGTAAGTACGCCATCGCATTTTTTCTTTATCAACTCGCCTATTCCATCGCCTTCACTACCAATCACAAGCCCTAATGCCCCTGTTAAATTTTGGCTGTAAATATTTTGTCCACCTAATTCAATTGCATATATCCATAGTCCGTCTTTTTTTAATTTTTCTATCGTTTGCACAATGTTTGTAACTTTTGCAATACGCATATTCGATAACGCACCAGCACTTGTCTTAACAACTGTACTATTTATAGGGCAAGCATTATGCTTTGGAATAACAATTCCATGAACGCCCGCACACTCGCATACTCTAACAATACTACCTAAATTATGTGGGTCTTCGATTCCATCTAAAATCACTATAAAAGGTTGTTCGCCTAAACTGCTTGCATACTCTAAAATATCATCTAGTTCGCTATACTCAAAGTCTGCACATTCGGCGACAAAACCTTGATGATGCGTTTCTTTCGCAATGTTCGATAACTCGACACGCGATTTATATTCAATTTTTATGTTTTTACGCTTTGCAAGAAGTTCTATTTCACCAAATTTGCCTTTGTACTTATCTAATATATAAATCCTAAAAATAGCCTTATCTGCGCGCAAACTCTCTAAAATTGCATTTTTACCATAAATAATCATTTTTTCTCTCCAAAAATCATCTCTAAAATCTCATTCAACCTTTTTTCATCATCGAGTAGATATAAATACCCTATTAATGCTTCTAGCCCTGTTGCGCGCTTGTAATCGGCGATACCATAGTGCTTGCTTTTTGTCGTGATTGGCGCGTTTCTAGCACGGCGCACAACATCTTGCTCCGTTTTTGTAAGGTTAGGCAAAATGCGTTCTAAAATTAAAGACTGCGCATTTGCATTTACCCATTCTGTCGTGGCTTTGTTTAGTTTTGCTGGCTTACCGTGGTTAAAACGAAGTTCGTACTCTCTTGCGCACAAACTAAAAACTGCATCACCTATCCAAGCAAGAGTTGCGCTAGGAATATTTAGAAGTTCGTCATATGAAAACTTTGTTTCGGTATAAAATTTTATCATAGATTTTATTATAACACAAAATTATTTTGTAAGCAACAGAACAAGAGAAAAATTTAAATTTTCAAATTTTAAATAAATTTAAAATATTATAATTATACATAATTTAACTATAATTTTGAATAATTATAAATAAATCATACCTAAAAATATATTAATAAATAGTAAGCATTACGAATATAGTACTAAAAAGAATATTTCGAGGGGCGTATGATTTTAGTTATAAAAAATTTAAAGAAAATATTGCTTTATTTATGTGTATTTACAGTACTTTTCGTTGGTAACGCCATAATGTCTTATTCGGTAGCAACGGTTTCAACTTCAACTCCACTACCGCGTTTTAGTGTAGTGATTGATGCTGGACACGGTGGAGTTGATTCTGGTTGTGTTGGTAGTCTTGGTGTTTACGAACGAGATATAAACTTGAGCATTGCTCAAAAACTCGGTAGTATGCTAAATACTCTTGGAATAGGTGTTGTATTTACGCGCACCAACGCAGATGGACTGTATGGGACTTTTGCAAGCGGACATAAAATGCGCGATATGCGTGCTCGGGAGGCAATTATTAAAAAGGCAAATCCAAATTTGGTAATTAGTATACATTTAAATAGTTATACAAACGAACAAGCACACGGCGCACAAGTTTTTTATAAAATAGATAACGATATTTCACAAGAGTTTGGGCAAGAAATGCAAAGTTTGTTTTGTGAAAAAATTGAAGGCTCAAGAAAAGAAAGTATGCCTGGAGATTTTTATATACTAAACTGCACATCTACCCCTGGAGTTTTGGTTGAGTGTGGCTTTTTATCTAACCCAGATGAAGAAGCAAAACTTGTAACTAACGAATATCAAGAACAACTCGCCTACACGATAATGTGTGGAGTTGTCGGCTATTTTGGACTATCGAATAGTTAATATTTTTATATTTATTTTTAGAAGTAGTAAATTTTTCAATTTTTTATTTAATAAGTTTTTTACAAATCGAAAATTCATATATTACTAAAGTATTAAATAAAAAAATAAAAGCAGATTATCAATTTATAAATATACAAAAAACTTGTCTAGTGGTTAGACAAGTTTTTTGTTTACACGCCTGTTGCAGTAATTGAGCCAGAAACACTACGGATTTCGAGAGTATCGGTACTTTGAGAATTTGCACGGTAAATAAATGCACCATTTGGAAATTCTGTAGTTTCTGTATTATCGTACGCTGTAGTTTCACAACCAGATAATCTAATGCTTACATTATTTGCTGTATTCCACCCTTTAAAATAGAACGAATCATCATTTCTTACCGTTATATTTATTGCACCTGTTTGCGTCTTTATATAATTTTCGCCACTCAAATCTTGGTATTCAATATTAATTCTTGCATTTCCTTCGTCAAGTGTCTCAAAATAAACAGAGCCATAAATATTATTTAAAGTACATTCGCCACTACGACTATTTATAGTATATTGTGCTGTATTACTAGAACCAGTTACGGTAATTTTCCCACTACCAGATACACAAGTAACATCACTTCGCGTGTCTAAAAGTAGAATTTCGCCACCTGATGTTTCAATATTTGCAGTACCAAGGATTGAATCGATATAAACGCGTCCGCCACCTGTTGTTTTAGAAGTTACATTACCGCGTACAGTGGTAATATCTAATGTACCGTCACTTAAATCGCAATCAACATTTCCTACAACTTCATCAAGATTGATATCAAGGTCGCCACCATTTACTGACAACGCTCCTTCTACGCGACCACCTGTAATAAGTCCTGCTTGCCCTTCAAACACAAGGTCGCCTCTAATATCGTCAAAAGAAATGTTTGCATTATTAATCGTTTGCAAAATTAAGCCTGTTTGTCCAGCACCTGTACCAACATTTGTTAAGTTAATGGTACCAAGTCCGCTTGAAATACCGATGTAGACATTTACAGGCAAATCGACTTGACTTGTAAAGTCGCCCGATTCTTTGCTAACACGCAATTCACCTGTAACGCTTACATTTCCTAAATATACATTACCACTTCCGCTTGTTACAGAAATTTCATTCGCACTAAAATTTTGCGTTAACTGCGAATCAACATCGTTACCGATTATAACATCACCAGAATTTGTTTGAATTATTAAATTTCTATTTCCAAAAGTACTAGCATCGTAAAGAATAATTAGTTGAGTATTTACTTTTGTAAGCAAGCCACCACCTGGCTCTAAAACTTCATAAACTAGGCAATTTGTGCCGTTTACTTGTTCAAATTGAGCGCCACTAAAAGTTGGTTCTTGGATATCACCTACAACAAAACCATTGTACTGACGATACCAAATGGCTGAAATTGAATTTGGCGCAAAATGTTCGTCTTGGACAGTCGCAGGGCGCACTTCTACATCCCACGAATCAGTACGAATTAATACTGTTTCAGTTTCCGCCCATTCTGCTGACTGGTTATTAGTTTCCCCTGCTAAATTTACATAACTAGCGACAGGGACACTGTCTCCTTTAATGTAGTGAAGCCCAAAAAGGCTAAACCCAGGAAAAAGTACAAGTGCCGCGAGCAAAAGCAATCCTACACCCACCGCTATTGCTATAATTATCAAAAGTATTTTTAAGATATTGACAAAAGCGTTCATTTTTACTCCTTTTTTCTTTCGTATATATTGTGTAAATAACCTAGTTTTTAAACAAAAATATATACCTTTTATATCTATTTTACAAAATCAGTCAATTTTAGTCAACTAAATTACTGCAAAACTGCTTTAATTCTACGGACACCACTACTACTACTCTCTTCTTTTAAAATTTTGAAGTGCCCCAACTCGCCTGTATGCTCTGCATGTGGTCCACCACAAATTTCTTTGCTAAAATCACCCATTGAATAAACTTTTACAATATTGCCATATTTACTATCAAAAATTCCTATTGCACCACTTTCGCGTGCTTTTTTTATAGGCATTTCCTCACAAGTAATTTTTAAATCTCTAGCGATTTGCTCGTTTACCATATCTTCAATTTTTTGAAGCTCATCAGGTGTGAGTTTATGGTCGCAAGTAAAATCAAAACGCAAGCGTTCGGGCGTAATGTTACTTCCGCGCTGTTCTGCATCAGGATTAACTACACGGCGAATTGATTCTAACAATAAGTGAGTGGCGGAATGAAGTCTACGCAAGATAATTTCATCTGCCTCGCTTGTAGCAGTCGCTACACCACCTTTAAACATAGCCCCAGAATTATCTCTTGATTTTTGCTGATGCTCGCTAAATGCTTTTTGGAAGCCTTCCTTATCTACATTTATTCCGCGTTCTCCTGCCAAATCAGTTGTTAAATCAAGCGGAAAACCAAAAGTATCAAATAATCTAAATGCCGTTTTTCCGTCAATCGTATCGCCTTCTTTCATATTTTCTACAATGCGGTTAAATTCTTTAATTCCACCTTCGATTGCGTGAGCGAATTTTTCAACTTCTTTTGTTATCTCATCAAGTATAAAACTTTCAACTTTAACAAAATTTTCAAAATCGTCTTTGTAATATTGTATATAAACATCGGCGATTTGAGTTAATTCTAGAGGGTTGATACCAAGTTTACGAGCACAGTTAACCGCTCTACGAATAAGTCTACGCAAGATATAACCTTGTCCAACATTACTTGGAGTAGTAGGTTGCAAGTCGCCTAACAAAAAGACACTTGCGCGAATGTGGTCGCTAATAATACAAAAATATTTGCCATATTCGTTATTAAAATCAAATTTTTTGCCACTTAAATTTTCTAACAACTCAATCGGCTTACGGAAACAGTCATCACGAAAAGTCGAGTCATAACCATTTAGCACACATTCAACTCGCTCTAACCCCATTCCTGTATCGACATTTTGTTGTGGAAGTTTTTCTAATGGTGCGCCAGGACTAGCAACATTAAATTCCATAAAAACATTGTTCCAAATTTCGACCCATTTCCCACAATCACATTGAGGTCCGCAGTGTTCACTGCAAGCAGGCTTTCCTGTATCGTAAAAAATTTCAGTATCTGGTCCACAAGGTCCAACGCCGCCACCAATTTCCCACCAATTATCATCTTTTGGGCAGAAGTAAATTCTTTCACGCGGAATGCCACAATCTTCCCACAACTTAGCACTTATTTCATCGCGTGGTACTTTGTCATCTCCTTCAAAAACAGTAACTGCTAGTTTGCTTGGGTCAATATTAAGCCATTCTTTCCCTGTAAGATACTCATAGCTCCAAGTTATTGCTTCTTTTTTAAAATAGTCGCCTAGGCTCCAATTCCCGAGCATAAAAAACATAGTGTGGTGTCGATTGTCCCCGACTTCATCAATATCATTTGTGCGAAGGCAAGGTTGAATATCAAAAAGCCTACGCCCTAGTGGGTGCTCTTTTCCCATTAAATAAGGAATTAATGGTTGCATACCTGCTGTCGTAAATAAGACGCTATTATCAGCAGGAATTAATGATGCTCCTTTTATTTCTTTGTGACTTTTGCTGGTCCAAAATTCGCGCCATTTTCTCATTAAAATCTTACTAGTATATTCCATATTAATAAATTTAAAAAGTTGACTAATTCAAAAAGTCTAACCTTTATTCTCCTTAATTAAAATAAATATAGATTATTATAATTTAATTAAAAAAATAAGTCAATATAATTTAGTCTTGTTTCAATATTAAAAATAATAATGTGGCTACAAAAGAACTATATGCATTCAACTTTTTAATACTATGTATAGTTTTTTGTTTGTTTAAAAATCATTATAATTTTCTTTAATTATATTATTAATTTTATTTGTATTATTTAATTTTATATTACTTAAATAAATTTTTTAATACTATGCATAGGTATTATGCAATGTATTATGCTTGCATAATATTAAAAATGACTAGTTTAAATATAACTTAAATTTTTTGCGTAAAAAAGTATATTTTCTAAAAACATAATAAAACTAAAAGAAAAAACGGTGTTTAAGTATGGAAATAAAAAAGCGTATTGAATATTTTAAAAAACTATTTAGTGATACTACCGATTTAGCAAGCAGAGAAATTAAGACAAAAGACGGTGATACAGTTGGAATTCTATGGATTGAAAATGTTATTGACCAATTATTACTTACACAAGGAGTTATTAAACCATTACAAAATTTTAGTAAATCTGGTAATGATGATGTAGTAAAACAAGCTACTGAAAAATTTGTTGCATTTAGTAAAGTAAACGAACCTAAAGATGAACAAACTATGATTGAAAACATTTTGAATGGTTTTGTCGCAATTCTATTTGAGAACACTGAAAAAGTTCTTGTTGTTGAATGTGCTTCTTGGAAAGTGCGAGTTCCTGCTGAACCGCCTACAAGCGCAGTAACCGAAGGTCCAAGAGAGGGATTTGTTGAGGACTTTATTACAAACCTTGCTTTAATTAGGAAAAGATTAAAAACCCCAAACTTAAAAGTTGACAAAATGAAAATTGGCCGAGAGACAAATTCACAAGTTAGATTAATTTATTTAAAAAATGTGGCAGACCCGCAAATTGTAAGTAAGATAAAAAAGAAGTTAAATCGAATTGATATTGATGGAATCGTTGACTCTCACTATCTAGCGGAATTCTTAACCACAAGTAAACATTCTATTTTTAAACAAATTGGCTCAACTGAAAAACCTGATGTTGCAGTAGCGAAAATTTTAGAAGGAAGGGTTGCTATACTTGTAGATGGCTCTCCTATTGTTTTAACTGTTCCATACATATTATTAGAGGACTTACAATCAAGCAATGACTATTATACTACGCCAGCCCGAGCTACAATTCTTAGATATCTAAGACTAACTGCCGCAATAATAGGAATAATGTTGCCAGGGCTTTATGTAGCGCTACTGACTTTTCATATAAAAGCAATTCCTATAAAACTATTAATAACAATAGCAAACTCTATTCAAGGAATTCCTCTTCCGCCATTACTTGAAATTCTTTTTATAATTTTCCTATTTGAAGTTTTGTATGAAGCAAGTCTACGAATGCCTCGGTATATGGGGCTTGCTTTATCTGTTGTAGGAGCATTAATTTTAGGCGATACTGCTGTAAAGGCAGGACTTGTAAGTTCACCCGCTGTCTTAATTGTCGCAATCACCGGTGTGATGAGTTATACCCTTCCAGAACAAAGCACACAAATTTCTATGTTACGACTAATTTTTACTGTAATTGGCGGAGTATTAGGCGTGTTTGGAATAATTGTAGGGACATTCTTTTTAATTGGCTATCTTGTTAATATGGATAGTTACGGCTCACCATATCTTGCGCCTTTTGCACCTTACATCAAATCAGATATGAAGGATAGTTTAAAAAGGCAATCTATTATGCAAATGAAAAAGCGCCCAAAAAGCATTCATACTGATAACGCAAGGAGACAGAAAGATGACCGAGATTAGTACAAGGCAATTTATAATAATTGCAATAGTTTTGTTGCTTGCTTCAAAACTAGACACAATGCTGGCAGTTGTTTATTCAGTTGCTAGCACTGACGCTATCATTAGTATAATTTTAAATTTCGTACTTGAGCTACTATTGATTTTTGCGATAACCGTTGTTATAAAGCGCAATCCAGACACTAATCTTTTTGAATTGCTTAAAAAGAAATTTACTGTAGTTGGCGCGTATATAATTATACTTTTATTAGGACTTTATTTGCTAGCTCGGTTGGTTTACTGTTATCAAGAATTATATTCATTCTTTTTAGAATTTTTATATGATGACTTCAGTCCGTACATTTTCGCGTTACCAACATTTTTTGTAACAGGATATCTTGCCTTTAAAGGTGCTCGCTCCCTTGGACGAACACTTGAAATCGTAATTTGGTTTATTTTAATTGGGCTAGCAATTTCAGTTGTTTGCAATGTTGAATATATGTCTTTTGTGTCAAATATGCCGTATTTTGAAAATGGTGCATCACCCATGCTAGATGGAACTTGGCGAAGTACATTTTTCTTTGGAAATTCGCTTTGCTTGTTATTTTTTGTAGGAAAAGTAAAATTTAGCGACCACTTTATAGGTAAAACTGTTGGAATTTGTGCTATTACTAGCCTAATAACTGTAGCAATATGTTTTATAATTTACGATGTGTTCGGTTACGCGATGCAATATGTTATATTTGCGTTAAGCGAATATGCACAGTACGACCCTTTTATACTAGAATTACAGCGCCTGACTTGGTTAACCGCAATTGTAGACATTGCAAAACTATTTTGCGCGACATCGGTTTTCGTCTATGGGCTTGGTCAAATTGGCAAATCGGTTATGAAAACGCGTTCGACACTAATTCCAATTATTATTAATTTTCTACTTGTCTTTTCAATCGCGACTATAATTAATTATGATTTGTATACTTTAATGGACTTGGTAACAAGTGTGTTCTCGTTTGCAACCCTCGGTTTGATTGCGCTAACAATAATAATTTGCATTATTTTAATGATAAAAAGGAGGCAAAATGAGCAAAAATTTATTCAATAAAATAATAATTTACGCAGTAATTCTTTTTTTGCTGGCAATCTCGCCTTCTATTGTCAATATGCCTAGCCAAACATCAGTACGGGCAATTTGCACAGGGCTTGCGCTTGATAAAGAAAATGGGCAGGTTTCGGTTTCAGCGCAAATACTTATTCCAGAGGCTGGCGGTCAGTATACGCAAAAATTAACTATGGTAAATCATTCTGGTAGCACTGTAGAATATGCGCTCAAACAAATTGAAGCGCAGGTCGGCAAAAAAGTACGTTTTGCACACTGTTGTTTTATAATTTTAAGTGATACAGTTTGTAATGATAATTTAACAAATATTTTAGATTATTTTGTGCGTGGTAACAACATCGGTAACAACACAATTTTAATTTACACCGACAAATCGGCAAAAGACTTGTTGTCACACACCTCAAATGTAAATAGTAACGAAGTCGATAATTTGCAGGTTATCACGAAATATAATGAAAAGCATTTGTTTTCTAATGGCGCAAATTTATTGAGTTTCTTTGACGATTACCTTGCACCGCACCACACCGCTTTTATGGCAAATATCACTATGAAAAATGATTCAGGTCAAAGTGGTGGCGGTGACTCAGGTCAAAGCGGAGGTTCTGGTGGTTCAGGCTCGGGAAGTGGCGGTGAAAGTTCAGACGCGAGCAGTAGCACAAGCGGAGCAAATTCGCCACAACAAGACACAATTTTGAGTGACGGACAAGTTGCTGTATTTTACAAAGGCAAACTAGCAAAGTTACTTAGCAACGAGGAGCGTGAACAATTTAATTGGCTCGACCCAGAAGTACTTGACACATTTATAAAAATTGAAAATGTGAGCGATAAAGTTTTTGAAAATGCGACACTCGCCTACACCGTCCGTCAAAAAGGAATGAAATTTGAATACGAAATAGCGAATAACACGCCTACCATACGCGTTCATTATGATTTAGGGTTGCGTGCCGAAATGATTTTGCAGGAAAATGGCGAAAGTTTGGCGGTAAATCAAGAGTATATTAGCGATGTTGTCGTTGATGCTATCTCGAGGAAAATTGACGAGGCGGTCAAAAATGTTTGCAAAATTCAAAGCGAGTACGGTTTCGATTTATTCAATTTTTATCGAAGTTTTAATATAAATTGTCATAATGATTGGCAAAATTACCTAAAATTACTTGGTGATGACGAAAATTATATGAAAAATGTGCAAATATTTACTGATGTAACTTGCCATAGCGCGTTTTAGTTTGGCAGATTAATAAAATAGTTACGAGTGCAAATTTCCCTATTTTTGCAAAAAAAGAACCATAAAAAACAAAAAGATATGCACACACTTTGCATATCTTTTATATTAAATTGAATTGTATTTTTTTAAGTTTTGCTAATAAAATTTTGTTTTATTAGTCGCCTACATAGTGAATTAAACCCATGTAGCGAGCGCGCTTAATAGCAGTAGCAAGTGCTCTTTGGTGCTTTGCGCAAGTACCTGTTTGACGGCGAGAAATAATCTTACCTTTTTCAGTAATGTAACGGCGCAATTTTGCTACATCTTTGTAGTCGATTTCCTCGGCTTTGTCAAGACAAAATTGACAAACTTTGCGCTTTTGCTGAGGACGACGACGGCGTGGAGCAGGTGTTGCCTGTGCGTTTTCGTCCATTTTTTCAACGGCGTTTTTTGCTTCAGCAACTTTTTCAGCCTTTTCGACTTTTTCTGCTTTTTCTACTTCTTGCTTAACTTGTTCATCAGTAGCCATTTTAAATCTCCTTTTAATTATATTTTAGAAAGGCAAATCAGAGTCTTCTACAGGTTCCAACTCCACAACCTTTTTACTGTCTTCATTTTGTGGAGCAGCTGATGCTTGTGCGGGAGTTTCAGCAGGCTCGAACGGAGCGCTACCGCCATTTTCACCACGCGGAGTCAAAAATTCGATATCCTCGACAATTACATCAACGCTTGTGCGCTTTTCTCCATTTGATTCGTACGAACGAATTTGAATGTTGCCGACAATACCAACTTTATTACCCTTGTGTAAATATTTACCGCATCTCTCAGCAAGTGCTCTCCAAGCAGTAACATTAAAGAAATCAGTTTCGCGAACGCCGTCAGCATTTGAATAATTACGGTTTACCGCAATTCCAAAACGGCACATTTGCACACCACTTGATGTGGTGGTAAGTTCTGGGTCGCGAGTAAGATTTCCAATTAAGATAACTTTGTTCATAGTGGTAATAACCTCTTTTTATAAACATTCTTTCATTTTGCTTTGAAAATGCTTTACTTCTTTATAAACATTTTGCGTACAAAGTGTTCAGTCAAAGCCATTTGCTGTTCCATAGCGCGTAGCAAGGTTGGGTTTGATGTAAAGTTCATCAAAACATAAAAACCTTCAGTTCTATCTTGAATAGGATAAGCAAATTTTTTCATACCGATCTTCTCAATGTTTTCAACAGTACCGCCATCAGCAGTAACCATATCGCTGAACTTTTTGATAATACTGTCGCGAGTTACTTCGTCAGCGGCACTAGAGATGATGTACAATAATTCGTACTTATTCATTATTTAACCTCCTTCCTTATGGACTAAACGGTCTAAATTCGAGATTTAGACAAGGATTGAAAATCAATCTTGAATATTTTAGCACAAAACGGCTATAAAATCAATAGAAAAAAGTTATTTTTTAGATTTTTGCATATTTGCGCGAATTTTAGCAAAAAATAATAAAGAAAATTCCAACACAAGCCAAAATCATTTGCTTATCGGCGCAAATTTGTGTATAATTAGTTTAATAATATGCGGAGGTTTAAAATGCTAAAAGCCAAAGATAAATTAACTATTGCTATTTCGGTATTGAGTACCGCGTTGTTGGTTCTCGCGGTAGTTTGCTCAATTATGTTTGCTGCCTTTACTGCAAATAAACAGGCAAACACGACAATTTCATTCCATGAAGGTATTGATATAGAAATTAATGGGGTTTCTAGTGGTGCGTGGCTATATAACGGCACAGGTTCAACTGCAGGACCTTTTAGTTCAACTTCTGGAAATGTAGTTGACGGTCTTGCTTTGAGTCCAATTGGCTTGAGAGTTACAAAAGGTGCGTCCACAACTACACCTACTTATGTAAGGGTGTTTGTGGTGTTTGCTACGACTTCGGCTACTGCCACCTTACCTACTCCAACAGGTACAGGTATCACTTATTCTCAACTAAGCGGTGATACAGGCTGGGTTGACGGTGAAAGAGATTTCGTAAATAGTATTACAAGCACACTTGGAGCAAGTCAAGTTGTTGCTTACGCTGGAACAAGCCAATTTACAGCCACAAGTGAAAGTTTTTCAAATATTATAAATGCAGTACAAGTATTCCAAGCAAACGGCAATGAAAATGCACACAACGGCGAACAGTTTAGAGCATATTTTAGAATTTACGCAAGTACAAGCAGTACTGATTGGGGCGAAAACTACTCATACTCATTCTAATGTCTAAATAAAAGGATAAAGCACTCTAAATAGAGTGCTTTTTGTTTTGATATTTTTATAGTTTTTTGATATTTAATTAAATAAAAGTTTTATGATTATTATCTATTTGATAATAGCCCTTTGCGATTGATTTTGTTTAGTTTTTTGTCTTGCTTTTGGTGATTGTTTAAAATTGTTTTCGAGAATAGCATATAATTGATTTTGTTAATTTTGTAACAGTATTTCGTTTATAAAAAATGTCGTTTGCAAATGCAAATTTTTACTAAGTTAACCCCGACAAGCCATACTCACAAAAACCTTTATGTACTCGTATAATAAAAAGAAAACATATTATTTGATGAAATTGATTTTATTAATTTTATTTTTTGATTGTAATACAAGAAATTTGGAAAAAGAAAAAATACAAGTTTTGTTTTCGGTTGCGACAAAAAAAGTTCCGCCTAGAGCGAAACTTTTTTTGATTTTATTAGAAAAAGTTTCGCTCCCCTACCCAAATTTTATTTATAAGGGTGCGCGGTAATTTTTATGTAAAATTTTTATAACGTGCTGTTTTATTTGGGGGCTTGCAAAAAACACAGGTGCTTTTTTTATTTACGGTGTTAACGACACCGTTCTTTCTCCCCCCCATGCAACTATCTAACGGAAATGTTTTTTGAGTGTACAGATTTTTGATTCTTGTTCTTTTTGGGCTAGTTAGATAACTATTTACTTTTTCGTTATATACCGCGGTCGCAGTT
>CALWRJ010000016.1 GCA_944383915.1 uncultured Clostridia bacterium | reverse complement strand
ATAACTTAAGTTCTAGATTTACAACTACTAATTTTAGAGTAATGAATTCTTATAATATAATAGTTAGTTGCGACTCAACTTATGGTTCAGTTACAGGTGGTGGATGGTATACAAATGGCGCAAGTTGCACTTTGGAAGCAACTGCAAATAGCGGTTATTATTTTGTAGGTTGGGACACAAATGGAGACAGACAGGCAGACAATACTTCAAATCCTTGGACTTTTAATGTAACACAAGATTTAAATTATACTGCAATATTTGAAGTTGTACCAACTGTTACAATTCAAACCAACGACAGTACTCTTGGACAAATTTTTGCAAACAATGTGCTAGGCAATTCTACAACAATTCAAGTACAAATCGGTGGTGCAGTATCAAATATAATGGCGCTAGCCGTAGGTGGCAATGCCTTTGCATACTGGCAAATTGATAGGGGTGACGGTAATATAACTACAAGCACATCTAATCCTTTAACTTTAGACAACATCACCGCAGACACAACGATTACCGCAATATTTGCAAATAGTTTGTTAGAAAACTTTGCAGTTGCGTCAATAGGTGGCGGGGAAGCAAGAATTAATGGGTACACGGAAGGTGATAGTTACATTCATTTAAGTGCATTTTGCTACACAGGATACACCTTCGCTGGTTGGTATTATGCCGATGCAGAAACACCATTTAGTACGGATAAATCAATTGACCTAGACATTTCTACCGCCGAAAGTAAACTCATAATTGCCCGTTTTGAACCAATAACCACAGATTCAAACAATCAAACAGACAGCGGAAATCACGATTTTTAATTAAAAGCCTCACTTCGCTTTAAGTGAGGCTTTTAATAATTAGCAATTAGCAGTTAGCAGTTAGCAATTAGCAGTTAATGTGCGCGTGCGCGCGAAGCTTTTTAATAGATAAATAAACTTCCTTATATATTTGAATTTTGACTTGGAGTATGCAACGCATACGGAAAGCCAGACAATAGTTAGAGTAATTGTCAATGTGAATGGCTCACTGCTGAACTTTGAATTAGGAATTTTGAATTACGGCTGAAATTATCTAAATTAATATTTTATACACAGCCTTAACTGCTAATTGCTAATTGTTAATTCTCGCAAATAGATTGACATTATTTAGCAAAAATAATATAATAAGTTCTATAACTAAGGAGTAATTTATGGACTTTAATTTTAAAGAGATTGAACAAAAATGGCGCGAGCGCTGGGAAAAGGACGAAGTATACAAAACTGATATGCACGACTTTTCTAAGCCTAAATTTTATGCATTGGATATGATTCCTTATCCGTCTGGCGAAGGGCTTCATGTAGGGCATCCAATAGGCTACATTTCAAACGATATTGTTTCGCGTATGAAGCGTATGCAAGGGTATAATGTGCTACACCCTATGGGCTTTGATAGTTTTGGTTTGCCAGCAGAACAGTATGCTATTAAGACAGGTAATCATCCAGGGAGTTTTACAGACCACAACATTGAAACATTTACTCGCCAATTAAAAAGTATGGGGTTTAGTTATGATTGGTCCAAAGAAATTAGGACTCACGACCCCAGATTTTATCATTGGACACAATGGATTTTTGAGCAATTATACAAAGACGGTTATGCGGAGCACAAGCCTAAATATGTTAACTGGTGCGAAGGTCTTGGCACGGTGCTTGCCAACGATGAAATAGTGGACGGAAAGAGCGAAAGGGGTGGTTTTCCAGTTGAAAAGCGCCTTATGAAGCAGTGGACTTTAAATATTCCTGCCTATGCGGAGAAACTACTTTCGGGGCTAGATAATATTCCCGAATGGCCAAATTCTACTAAAGAGGGGCAACGCAATTGGATAGGGAAAAGCATAGGCGCAGAAGTTGAATTTAAGGTAGAAAATAGCGATTATACTTTCCGTGTTTTCACCACTCGTGCAGATACGCTTTTTGGTGCGACTTATTGTGTACTTTGTCCAGAGCACGACTTGGTTAAAAAGATTACTACACTAGAACAGAAAAACGCTGTTGATGAGTATGTTTCCGCGTGTGCTAAAAAGACTGATATGGAGCGCTCCGAATTAAATGACAACAAAACAGGCGTATTTATCGGAGCATATTGCATTAATCCTGTGAATAATGCGCGCCTTCCTATTTGGATTGGTGATTATGTTTTAATGTATGGAACGGGTGCCGTTATGGCAGTTCCTGCTCATGACCAGCGCGACTACTTATTTAGCAAGGCTCACAATTTGCCAATAATTCGTGTGGTTGAAGGTGGAGATTTAGAGAAAGAAGCATATACAGGTGACGGCAAACACATAAATTCGGGCATTCTTGATGGTTTAAATAATGATGAAGCAAAAGAAAAAATAATTGATTGGCTACAAAAGCGCGGGCTTGGGTGCAAAAAGGTTAATTACAAACTTCGCGAATGGCTATTTTCGAGACAGCGCTATTGGGGAGAGCCTATTCCAGTTGTATTTTTAGATGACGGCGAAACGGTACTTGATGAAAATCTGCCTTTAATTTTGCCTGTTATGGATGATTACAAAGCGAAAAATGGTGAGCCACCATTAAACAACGCGACTGAATGGAAAAATGTTGTGATTAATGGTAAACATGGTGTGCGCGAAACTTCTACAATGCCAGGAACGGCTGCAACCGCTTGGTACTATATGCGTTTTATCGACCCACACAACGATGAAATGCTTGCAGACCCTGAATTACTAAAACACTGGATGCCTGTTGATTTGTACATCGGCGGAGCGGAGCATACCGTTGGACATTTACTTTATGCTAGATTTTGGAATCAATATCTTTTTGATAAAGGCATTAGTCCTGTTAATGAGCCATTTAAAAAACTTGTGCATCCTGGAATGTTGCTAGGTGAAAACGGCGAAAAGATGAGCAAGAGTAAGGGAAATGTTATAAATCCAGACGATGTTATCGCACAATATGGAGCAGACGTACTTCGCGTATATGAGATGTTTATGGGACCAATTACCGAGGCAAAACCTTGGAACACGCAAAATATTGAGGGCTCAAAGCGCTTTATAAATAGAGTTTGGTCTATTTATATTAACGATAACAAAATTCAAGACGCAGAGAATAAAAATCTTGAAAAGTTATACCACAAAACAGTTGCAAAGGTTACTCAAGATTACGAAAATTTAAGTTTCAACACTGCTATTAGCCAAATGATGATATTTATAAACGCAGTGCAAAAGGAAAGTGTATTCCCGCGCGAATATGCTTGTGGCTTTATAAAATTATTAAGCCCGTTAGCACCTTTTATTTCGGCGGAAATTTGGCAACAAGTTTTTGATGCCAATTCGTTAATAGACTATCAGTCTTGGCCTACTTTTGATGTAGACCTTGCTAAAGATGATGAAATTGAAATCCCTGTACAAATTAACAGCAAAATTAAGGCAAGAATTATGATTAGTGTTGGTGAAAATCGCGAAAGCGTATTAAATAAGGCTCGCGAAGCAGTTGGTATAAATGAAGCGGACAAGGAAATTTATATCGAAAACAAAATAGTAAACTTTATAAAAAGATAGCGAAATAGAAAATTTTCCACTAAAAACAAAAGGGTAATAAATTTTGCCCTTTGTTTTTTTACTTAATTTTAGAAAATATTATTTTTAAAATTGTTTAAAATTGTCTATTTTTTAGTTACTTTTTTATTAAAATTGTTATTTTGTGTGCATTTTTTAGAACCTTTGTCGAATTGATAAAATTCGCTATAATAATTTGTTTTTTATTTTTAATAGTTATAAAATTATTAGGTAAAATTTAGGAGGTAAAAAAATGTTACAAAATACAGTTAGTATAAAAAGTTACGCTAAAAAAGCGAAACATCGTATGATAAGCGGTTATTGGGATAGAATTAGACGAGAGCGCGATGAATATATTCGTAATAACAATGGTGAAAACGAGCAAAAAATTAAAGAATTATATTCTCGTAGATTGATGCGTGAAATTTATAGTAGTGATGAGGATAATGCTGATGCTGAGTTGTATAGAAAAGTTTGCAAACTTTTAAACAGTAATACCTTTACACTTAATCCTATTGGGCAACTTATTGACCATATAGAATATGATTCGCTTGATAACGAAGCAAAACAAACTTATATTATTAAACTAACCGATAAATATAACGAAATGCGCGAGCGTTATGAACGAGAAAAACAATTAAAAATGTATCATTCAATCTAAATTTATTAAGCCTTATTTGGTTGCCAAATTTGGCTTTTTTTGTTACAATATTTTTTATACAAAAGGGGAAAACAATGAGTATCGTTGACAATTTGAATGAGGAACAGCGTTTGCCAGTACTAACTAGCGAGGGAGCAGTCCTAGTTACAGCAGGTGCTGGTAGTGGCAAAACGCGATTACTTACTCACAGAATCGCTTATTTAATTAAAGAAAAGGATGTCCCGCCGTATAATATCTTGGCTATAACTTTTACAAATAAAGCAGCAAATGAAATGAAAGAGCGAGTTACGAGTATGGTGGATTGCGGAAATCAGGTTTGGATTTCGACTTTCCACCGCCTATGTGTTATGATTTTAAGACGCTTTATAGATAAGTTTGAAGGTTTTAATACAAACTTTACAATTTATGCCGATGCAGAGCAAAGCCGAGTTCTAAAAGATATTTTTAAGTCGCTTAATATTGACGATGATGACAAAAAGAAAAGTATAACTTATCATATTGGCAATATTAAAAATACAAATGCTGATGTTTTAGAATATACTTCAGCATTAAGTAATGATAGCTTCGGCGATTTAGTACAACGAGTATACGATATGTACCAAAAAACATTAAAAGACAGTAACGCTCTTGATTTTGATGATTTGCTTGTTTTTACTTATAGATTGTTAAAAAATTTTAGTGATGTGCGCGAGTATTATCAAGATAAATTTCATTACATTCATGTTGATGAATTTCAAGATACCAACACAATTCAGTATGATATAGTCCGTATTCTGGCAGGCAAATGGGGGAATATTTTAGTTGTTGGAGATGAGGACCAGTGTATTTATGGTTGGCGTGGGGCTAATATCGGCAATATTATTAATTTTAAAAAAGATTTCCCAAATGCTAAGATATTTAAGTTAGAGCAAAATTATCGTTCTACAAAAAATATACTAGATGTAGCAAATAAAGTCATAGATAAAAATACTCAACGACTTAAAAAAACTCTTTGGACAGAAAACGAGCAAGGTACTAGTGTACATTATTTTGTTGGAGATACCGATAAGCAAGAAGCTGATTTTGTAGCACGCACGATTCGCAACCTTGTGAGTGAAGGTTATAGTTACAGTGATTTTGCGATATTGTTACGCCTTAACGCGCCATCTCGACTTTTTGAAGAGTATATGCTTAACTACAACCTACCATATAAAATGCTTGGTGGATATAGGTTCTTTGAGCGTGCCGAAATTAAAGGAGTCGTTGGATATATTCGTTCGATTGTTAATCCAAAAGACAACGATAGCATTTTGCGAATTATAAATTATCCAAAACGCGGAATTGGTGAAAGCACGATTGAGCAAGTAAAACAATTTGCAAACGGCGGAAGTATTTTAAGTGTTATTTTAAATTATGAGAAATACCCATTTACAAACGCTGTTGCTAAAAAACTTGATTTGTTTAGAAATATTTATCTTGATTTAAAGACTAAGGCGGACGAAACAAGTATCGATGAGTTTGCCAAGTATTTAGTCGAGCGCGCTGATTTCCGAACAGCCTTTGATAATGATAGCGATGAAGATATTAATAAATATCATAACATTGAGGAGTTTGTAAATTCCGTTAAAGAGTTCTCACAAGAAAATGTTGGAAGTACACTTGCTGAATACCTAGAAAGTATAACTTTGGTAAGTGATATAGATTCAGTTGGTGAGGATGATGACTATGTCTTAATTAGTACAATTCACGCGGTAAAAGGCTTGGAATTTCGAGTTGTTTTTGTGTCCGCAATGGAGGAAGGTATTTTCCCTATAAATCGTGGTGGCGAAAGGCCAAGCGATATAGAGGAGGAACGCAGGCTTGCATATGTTGCGGTAACTCGTGCGCGAGAGGAATTGTATTTAACAAGAAGTCGTTCTCGATACTTGTATAATGAAATTAAATACCAAACACCTAGCCGATTTTTAAAAGAAATGGGCTTTGAAAAAGAAAGTAATTTGATTCAACACGACTTCGATGCGATAAAGCCAAAACCTAAGGAAAGTACAAATACGAATATCCAAAGCCTTTTAAATTCGCGCCTTAATTCGCAGAAAAAGGATATATCAAACTATATTTCTGGTACTCAAGTATTACATCCAAAATTCGGTGCTGGAATTATTGTAGACGACACGAGTTTACACAAAAACAGAATGGTAACAATTGATTTTGGAAATATGGGGCGCAAGACTTTGAGCCTAGATTATGCGCCACTTCAAATACTTAAAAGGAAATAAAAAATGGAGCAAGATGTAAAAGAAAGAATCAAGCAGTTAGTTGCTGATTTAAATAAATATAATTACTATTACCATGTGCTTGATTCGCCAATTATTTCGGATAAAGAATATGATAAACTTTATTATACGCTTGTAGATTTGGAAAAAGAAACAGGGTATATTTTGCCAGACAGCCCAACACAACGCGTTGGTGATATGACAGGCGAAGGCTTTACAAAATACAGGCACGAAGCGCAACTATTTAGTCTTGATAAGGCACAGACGGAAGGCGAACTTTCTGATTGGGTAAATAAAGTTTTAAGCCAATTTCCAAATACTTTGTTTACGCTTGAATACAAATTTGACGGCTTACGACTTGCCTTGACTTATGAAAATGGTTTACTTAAAAGTGCAGCAACTCGTGGCAACGGACTTGTTGGCGAGGATGTTACCGCACAGGTAAAAACTATTCGTAGCGTGCCACTATCAATTCCTTTTAAAGAGCATATTGTGGTTGAAGGCGAAGGTATAATGCTTCTTAGCGAACTTGAAAAATACAACAAACACACCGATGGACCGCTAAAAAATGCGCGCAATGCCGTGGCGGGTGCAATTCGTAATCTTGACCCAAAAGTTACAGCAAGCCGAAATCTAGATTTTTTTGCTTATGGAATACCAGTTATTAAAAATAAAACTTTCAAGACGCAACAAGAATTAAGACAATTTTTAATAGATAACCATTTTTTAGTTGGTGATTTTTTTGAAGTACGCAAAAACACTGCTGAAATTATGGAAGTAATAAATCAAATTGATAAACAGCGAGATGTTATAGATATTTTAATAGACGGAGTCGTTATAAAAGTTAACGAAATTTCAACTCGCGAAAAATTAGGTTATACAATTCGATTTCCAAAATGGGCGCTTGCTTACAAATTTGAAGCCTTAGAAGTGACGACTTATATTCGTAAAGTTATTTGGCAAGTAGGGAGAACGGGTAAACTTACGCCTCTTGCGATTCTTGACCCCGTTGACATAGCGGGCGCTACAATATCGCGTGCTACACTAAATAATTACGATGATATTCTGCGCAAAAAAGTAAAAATAAATAGTCTAGTTTTTATTAGGCGCAGTAACGAAGTTATTCCTGAAATTTTAGGACTTGCTCAAGATTTCCCTGACTCTGTTGAAATTAAAAAGATAGATACTTGTCCATCGTGCAAAACGAAACTTGTAAACAATGGCGTAAACTTGTACTGTCCTAATAAAGATAATTGTCCAGACCAACTAAAAGAAAGAATTATTCATTTTTGCTCTCGTGATGCTATGAATATAGAAGGCATTCGCGATAAGACAATAGATTTATTTTATGATGTCTTAAAAATTAGAACAGTCGACCAACTCTACACTCTTACCCCTAAAGATTTATCTGGGTTAGACAAATATAAAGATAAAAAAATAAGCAATCTTATTAATAGCATAGAAAAGAGTAAAAATATAGATTTTCCAAACTTTATTTACGCCTTAGGAATAGGGAATGTTGGTATAAAGACAGCAAAAGATTTGGCTAGAAAGTATAAGACTTTTGACGATTTAAAAAATGCGACTATTGATGATTTAAGCTCGATTCGTGATATAGGGGAAATTGTTGCACGGTCAATTGTGGACTATTTCTCTTATACTAGAAATATAGAAATAATAGACAATCTATTTAAGTATGGTGTAAATATTAAGTATAACCAAAACACTAGCAATGGCAAACTTGTTGGCAAGACTTTTGTTTTGACAGGTACACTACCAAATCTAACGAGAGCAGAGGCTACAAAAATGATAGAAAATAACGGCGGAACAGTTTCAAGCAGTGTAAGCAAACAAACAAGTTTTGTATTAGCCGGAGAAAGTACAGGAAGTAAGTATGAAAAAGCCAAAATGCTTGGTGTTGAAATAATTGATGAAAACGAGTTTTTGGCTATGCTAAAATAATTGACAGAAATGTCTTGTAGTGGTATAGTGAATATATTAATAAATTAAGGATGTTAGGTATGAGTATTACAATTGATGATGTAAAAAAATTAGCAATTCTATCTCGACTTGAATTTACTGATGACGAAATTAAAAAATTCGTTAGCGATTTAGAAGCAACTTTAAAACAAGTCGAAGCAATTAACAAGGTCGATGTTTCAAATGTTGATTTAATAGAGGATACAATTGATGCCGATACAGATTTAAGGCGTGATGTAGTAATCCCAAGTTTAAAAGCGAGCGAAATAGTTTCAAATGCGCCAGAAAAAGAAGACGGAGCCTTTTTGGTGCCTGTTACAGTGGTGGAGGACTAATGAATGAAGTATATTGATTATAGTTTAAGCGAAATTTTAGATTTGTTAAATTCTAAAAAAGTAACTGCTGTTGAATTAGTAAATTCTTGTTTTGAGCAAATCGAAGCAACCGCCGATTTAAATGCTTTAAATTCGACATATAAAGAGATGGCGCTTGCGCGTGCAAAAGAAATTGATGAAGCGCGCACTAGGGGAGAAAAAGTTGGTGCGCTTGCTGGTGTCCCAATAGTATTAAAAGACAATATCAACTTTCTCGGTACTAAGACATCTTGTGCTAGTAAATTTTTAGAAAATTTCGTTTCACCATACACGGCAACTTGTGCAAAAAAATTATATGATGCTGGGGCAATAATTATAGGCAAGGCTAATATGGACGAATTTGCGATGGGAAGTAGTAATGAAAATTCTGCTTTCGGTGCTGTAAAAAATCCTGTTGATAATACTTGCGTACCGGGCGGTAGTAGTGGTGGAAGTGCTTGCTCTGTTGCTGCAAAACAATGTTTTGCTGCGTTGGGTACTGATACAGGTGGTTCAATTCGTGAGCCAAGTAGTTTTTGTGGTGTTGTAGGAATAAAACCAACATATGGTCGTGTGTCTCGTTATGGAGTGGTTGCATTTGCTAGTTCACTTGACCAAGTAGGTCCACTTACTCGTACGGTAAGAGATAATGCAACAATGCTAAACATTATTTCAGGAAAAGACGAAGCAGATATGACTACAAGTAATACTGCCGTTCCTGACTTTACAGCAAATCTTGATAAAGGCGTAAAAGGAATAAAAATCGGCGTTGCAAAACAATTTTTTACCGACCAACTATCTAGTGAAGTCTCTACAACATTAAAAAATGCTATTGAGTGGTATAGACAAGCGGGGGCGGAAATTGTTGAAGTCGATTTACCAAGCCTAGATACAGCACTTGCAGTTTACTATGTCATTTCAAGTGCAGAAGCAGCAAGTAATCTTGCGCGCTTTGATGGTGTAAAATACGGACGCCGCGCGCCTGTTTACAAAGATGTTGTAGATTTATATTTCAAATCGCGTACGCAAGGCTTCGGCGCCGAAGTTAAACGCCGCATTATGTTAGGAAACTATGTGTTAAGTAGTGGTTATTACGATGCTTTTTACCGTAAGGCAAAACGCGTGCAAAAAGTTATTCGAAATGAATTTAATAAAGCATTTGAATCTTGTGATGTATTAATTAGTCCTACAACCGCAACGACTGCCTTTAAATTAGGCGAGAAATCAAATGATTGTGTAGCGATGTATTTAACAGATATATTTACTGTGCCAATTAATATTGCTGGCGTGCCAGCGTTAAGTATGCCTTGTGGAAAAGACTCAAAAGGCTTGCCAATAGGTATGCAAATCATAGCAAAACATTTTAATGAAGCAACTATTTATCAAGTAGCCAATGCTTTTGAAACAGCACACAAGGAGGAGAAATAATGAGTTGGAAAACTGTAATAGGGCTTGAAGTTCACAGTGAACTTAACACTAACACAAAATGTTTTTGTGGCTGTAAAAATGAGTTCGGTGATAAGCCAAATACTAATTGTTGCCCTGTGTGTACGGCTATGCCAGGCGCACTTCCTGTATTAAATCGTGATGCTGTAGAACGCGCAATTTTAATGGGGCTTGCAGTAGGTTGTAAAATAAATAATTACTCCGTTTTTGAGCGTAAAAATTACTTTTATCCAGATTTATCAAAAGCATATCAAATCTCGCAACTTGAATACCCACTATGCTTAGGCGGTGGACTAGAAATTGAAGTTGACGGTGTGAAAAAGTTTATTAGACTAGACCGAATTCACCTAGAGGAAGATGCAGGTAAATTAATTCATACTCCACACGGTACACTTGTTGATTACAATCGTGGTGGTGTGCCATTAATAGAAATTGTGTCCAAACCTGATATGAATAGCGCCGAGGAAGCCGTTGCATATCTTGAAAAATTGCGCAGTACTCTTTTGTATGTTGGGGTCAGTGATTGCAAGATGCAAGAAGGCAGTATTCGTTTTGATGTGAATATATCGGTAAATCGCGAAGGCGAGCCTTTGGGTACTCGAACAGAATTAAAAAACCTAAACTCCTTTAAAGCCGTTATGCGTGCTATTAAATATGAATCAACTAGACAAATTGAGGAGTTAGAAGCAGGACGCCCAATAATTCAAGAAACACGCCGTTGGGACGATGAAAAGGGCAAAACTTATGCGATGCGCTCAAAAGAGGATAGCCAAGATTATCGATATTTCCCTGACCCTGACTTAATACCTTTAAATGTAACTAACGAATATATTGATTCAATTAGAGCAAAACTACCAAAACTCGCTCCACAACGCAAAAAAGAATATATGGAAATGGGGCTTACCGAACAAGATGCTACTCTTATTACAAACGAACGCGAATATGCGGATTTCTTTGAAAAAGTACTATCTTACTTTAACGAGCCCAAATTTGTTTGCAATTGGATAACTGCTGAAGTATTTAAAAAGTTAAATGCTTTAGAGGAGGATGACCGAAAAATTAATCTTAACCCAGAAAGCCTTGCACAAATGCTAAAACTATATAAAGATGGGGAAATTAATCAAGCAGGCGCTAGGAAAATTTTTGATATTTTATGGGAAAATGGTGATGCCGACCCAAACGAGTTGGTAGAAAAATTAGGCTTAAAACAAATGAACGATACAGGCGCTTTGCGTGCAGTATTAGAGAAAATTGTTAACGATAATCCTAAGGCTGTTGCAGAATTAAAGGGCGGAAACGAAAAGACGATGGCGTTCTTTGTAGGACAAGCGATGAAAGCGACTCAAGGTAAAGCGAACCCGAAACTTGTAAACGAAATTGTAAGAGAATTGATAAAATAGGAGTTTGTTTATGAAAAAAGAAAAAGAATATGTAATGATGGAGCCACCTATAGACGAACTAACTGCTAAGGTTGGTAACAAGTTTTTACTTACTTGCTTAGTGGCAAAAAGAGCAAAGGAACTAAACAGTGAATATCTATTAGGCGAGCCAAGAGATAAAGACCCAAAAGTTATTTCTATCGCCGCTGATGAAGTATACGAAGGCAAGGTTGTAGCAGGTACAAATCCATAAGGAGTGGTAAATGATTGCCGAGGTAATTGTCGACATCACCAACGACCAAGTGGACAAAGTATTTGACTATATAGCAAGACCTGATACAGTTGTTGGTGAACGCGTAACCGTGCCTTTTGGAAAACGCTTTATAGAAGGCTATGTGTTACGACTAAAAGAAAAAAGTGAGTTATCACTGACTTTACTTAAACCACTCGGACAACCAAAGGATGATTATCCCGTGCTGTTGCCCGAGTTTTTGGCATTAAATGACAAAATGCGTGCGCTTTTTCATTTGCGCAATGTCGATTGTATGCGACTCTTTATTCCTACACAATTGCGTAACGGAAAAGCAAAGCCACTTTATAGCCATTTTATAGAACTAACTGAATCTTTTGACGATCAAGAACTTTTAAAAAATACACGAAAAAATGCAACAAAGCAAATTGAATTAATCAAGTATTTAAGACCCGATAATTTGTATGCTAAAACTGAACTTAATAAAAAATTTGGTTCGCAGAATGTAACAAAACTTTTAGAGTTGGGAGTTGTGTGCCAAGTTACAACTGCTATTCATCGTGCGCCACAGTTTATAAAGCGCGAGGATAAACAAGTTATATTGACTAACGACCAAGAAAAAGTTGTCAATTCTATCTTAAAAAACCGCCAAAAAGTGCATTTACTATTTGGGGTGACAGGCTCAGGGAAAACCGAAGTCTATATGCGAATTATCGCTCAAGTGTTAAGCGAAGGCAAGACTGCAATTTTGCTTGTGCCAGAAATATCTTTAACCCCGCAAGTACTAGCCACTTTTACCGCACGCTTTGGTGAAAGTGTGGCTATACTACATAGCGGTTTAAGTGACGGCGAACGCTTTGACGAGTGGCAGAGAATGCGCACAGGTCAAGCAAAAATTGCAATAGGTGCGCGCAGTGCAATCTTTTCACCAATGCAAAATCTAGGAGTTATAATTCTAGATGAGGAACACGACCCTAGTTATAAATCTGAAACTAATCCGCGTTATGACACTCATGAAGTTGCAAAAATGCGTGGCGAATATAACAAATGCCCAGTTATATTTGGAAGTGCAACACCAAGTTTAGATTCTTTTTATCAAGCACAGCAAGGGGAAATTTTGCTCCACACTCTACCAAATCGAGCAAATCAAAAACCAATGCCGAATATTGAAATTGTCAATATGTGTGACGAAATGCGAGCAGGGAATACTAGTATGTTTAGTAAACGCTTGCTTGATGAATTAGAAAAAGTTGTTCGAGATAAAAACCAGGCAATGCTGTTTATCAATCGCCGTGGCTTTAGTAGTTATATGATTTGCCGAGAATGTGGATATGTGGCAAAATGTGAAGATTGCGATGTTTCACTTGTTTATCATAAAGAGGATAATTTGCTAAAATGTCACTATTGTAATAGGCGTTATAAGGCTTTGACGAATTGCCCAAATTGTGGCAGTAGTTATATTCGAATGGGCGCAATAGGCACACAACGCGTTGTTGAGGAATTACGAGAACGATTTCCAAATGTGGAAATTTTGCGAATGGATTTTGATACCACAAAGAATAAAAATTCATTAAATGAATTATTATCCAAATTCGGTCAAACCAAGCCCTGCATTTTGGTTGGTACTCAAATGATTGCAAAAGGGCATGATTTTCCTGCTGTAACACTTGTAGGAATTATAAATGCTGATATGAGTTTACATTTTAGTGACTATCGAGCACCAGAGCGTACTTATCAATTAATAACTCAAGTTGCAGGTAGGGCAGGGCGCGCTGATAAGGAAGGAATAGTAATACTGCAAACCTATACGCCAAGGCATTATATTTATAGATTTGCTTCAAATTATGATTATCTAGGTTTTTATAAAAAAGAGATAAATTTGCGTGAAGTAACACATTTTCCGCCTTTTTCTAAAATTATTAGGGTATTGGTAACAGCCGAAAATAAGGACGAGGCGCGCGCAACGACAGCCCGAATTTATTCTAAAATTCAAGATTATTTTAGTATTCATCGCGATGAGTTTTTATTATGTTCAGCAATGGCTTCGCCTGTAACTAGAATTGAGAAAAAATATAGATTTCAAATACTTTGTAGATTTCTACTCAATACCGAGCCCGAAATAACTAACTTTATATTTGATACTGTCAGCAACGATAAGCACCCAAAATCACTTGTTTTTGTCGAAGTTAATCCTAGCAATATGTCTTAAAATTTGAATAATTATACATAAAAAAAGGAGATGGTTATTATTAGAGCGCAAATTATTAAATCAGTCGGCGGAGACTTTACGGTAAAAATTGACGAGCAAATTTTAGTCGTAAAAGGACGTAAGAAATTAAAAGATGATAAATTATTGGTTGGTGATTTCGTTGAAGTTGATGAGAAAAACAAAGTCATTGAAGCGTTATATCCACGAAAAAACAAACTCATACGCCCACCATTAGCAAACATTGAACAAGCATTAATTGTAGTTGCGCCTTTACCTAAACCTGATTTTTTGCTGATTGATAAGTTGTTAATTAAGTTTTTTTCATTAAAAATAAAGCCTGTAATTATAATAAACAAGATTGATTTATGTGCCACTGAACTTGTTAACGAGATATGCTCTCAATATAAAAATGTGTACAATATTCAAATGATATCAGCGCTCGATTTTAATCAAACTTCGACAATCTTAAATCCTATATTAAGTGGTAAATTTTCTATTCTTACAGGGCAATCGGCGGTAGGTAAAACGAGTATTTTAAATGCTTTAAAACCAGAAATTAGCCAAGAAGTCGGAGAATTAAGCCGTATAGGCAGGGGGAAAAACACAACTAGACATAGTGAAATTTATGTACTTGAAAACGGGGCAATGCTTGCGGATACACCAGGATTTAATGCGCTTGAATTAGACGAATTTACCCCTGAGGATATAATAGACAATTATCCCGAATTCGATAAATTAAAGCAAGATTGTAGATATAATAATTGTAATCATATTCACGAAACGCTTGATGATTGTGCGGTAAAACGCGCTGTTGAAAATAAATTAATTAACGGTGAGCGATATAACCGTTATGTAACTTTATATAATATCGCAAAAGTTAAGGAGAGTAAAAAATATGGATAAAAATTTAATAATAGCCCCTAGTACTGACCCTTGTCCGCTAGCAGATTTAATAGAGTACGCAAAGGAAGTATTGCGTGATGGCGCTGACTGGATACATTGTGATATTATGGACGGCAAATTTGTAGAAAGAAAAACATTTGATGAAATAGTTTTAAGTCTTTTAAGCAAGCGTGTAAATTCAATTATTGATGTGCATTTAATGATAGAAAATCCAATAGACAAGTTGCAAACTTATGCACAAGCTGGGGCAAATATAATTACCGTGCATTATGAAGCGTTAGGTGGCACAATTTCTACTATAAATGCAATAAATAAAATTCACGAATTAGGGTGTAAAGCAGGGCTTTCAATTAAGCCTCAAACTCCTGTTAGCGCGATTGAAAACTACCTTCCTTTTGTCGATTTGGTGCTTGTTATGAGCGTAGAACCAGGGGAAAGCGGGCAACCTTTTATGCAAGAAAGTTTATCAAAAATAGCGGAACTTTCTCAACTACGAGAAATGAATGAGTACGAATTTCAAATTGAAGTAGACGGCGGAATAAACGAGCAAACCGCGGGCGCAGTTGTCTCACTAGGAGCAGATATTTTGGTTGTTGGTAGCGCAATATTTAACTCAAAAAATCGTGGCTCTCTTATTCGTCAATTAAAGAATATAAATAACTAATAAGTAAACTTTTTTATAGCAATTATCAAATAAAAGAAATAAATATTTTTACCTTTGTACACAAAAAATTTTTTAAAATCATATTGTACTTAAAATTAAGGGGGAATACTTTTTGAAGATAATTGTTATAAAAGCACCAAAATTTTTAAGAGGATTGTTTAAACTTATTTTTCGTAAACAAATTTCTACTTAGTTTATGACTTTTAAAGATGTGGCTTTTTTGGGTCACATCTTTTTTATAAACAAAAAACCGCCTCAAAGGACGGTAAAATTATTCAGACTTCATTTTCTTTATGCAACGAGTGCAAAGTTTCATTTTGCAAGTGTTGCCATTTTCATCTGTAATAGTTACATTTTGCAAGTTTACTTGCTTTGGAGAAGAAGTACGGCGTTGTACCCATTGACTTTGACGGTGTACTTGATTTGCTACCATTTGCTTCTTACCGCAATTATCACATACTCTGCTCATTTTGACACCCCCTTAAAGTGTATCTAGTTTCTATACTCAAAAATGACTTACTTAAGTCGTATTTTTGGAAATTGATAAGATATGATAACATATTTTTTTAATTTTTGCAATCCTATTTGCATATATTTTTTTAAAGTTTATAGATTTATTAACTTTTTTAATAAAAACGCTTGATAAAATAACAAATTAGTAGTAAAATAAATCTTGTACTATTATTGTACATCTAATCTAGAGGGGTTGTATGTCTGTAACCACAACTAATTTTTATGGCAAGATATATATTAGCGATGATGCTATAGCAGCGATTGCAGCAAGCGCTGCTCTTGATTGTTATGGTGTTGTTGACCTTGTTTCTAAAAAGTTAAGTGATAACTTTGCCGACTTGTTTAAAAAACAGCAATTAGGAAAGGGCGTAAAAGTTATTACAAATGAAAATAGAATTTATATTGATTTATATGTAATTTTAAAATATGGTGTTTCTATTAGTGCCGTGGCAGATTCCTTAAAGAAAGCTGTTAAGTATCGTGTAGAGGAATTTTCAGGTATGATTGTAGATACCGTAAATATTAATGTCATAGGTGTAAGGGTGTAACTTTTACATTCTTTTCCTATTCTTATTTGTTTTTATTATCAGAGGTTTTATTGTATGGAGAAAAGTATAAATGGTGCAACATTACGCAGAATGATTAATGCAGCGAATGTTTATCTAGAAAGTAATAGAAAGTATATTGATAGTCTTAATGTATTCCCTGTGCCTGATGGCGATACTGGCGGTAACACTTCAATGACACTTAAATCAGCAACTAAAGAAGTAAATGATTGTCCTACTAACAATCTTGATGGAATTGGTGAAGCATTAGGAAAAGGTGCGCTTCGTGGTGCAAGGGGAAATTCTGGTGTTATTTTGTCGCAGATTTTACGCGGTATGTCAATTGAAATTATGAAAAACACAGAACTATCTACTAAAGCCTTTGCAAAGGCTATGCGTAGTGGTGCTGAATATGCATACAAGGCTGTGTCTATTCCCAAAGAGGGCACAATTCTTACTGTAATTCGAGTTATGGCTGATTCTGCAGAAGCAGCAGCAAAAAAGCATGCTGATTTTGAAGGGTTTTTTGACCAAGTTTTAAAAACAGGAGAGGAAATTCTTGAACAAACTCAAGAACTTCTGCCTGTTTTGAAGCAGGCAGGCGTAGTTGACGCTGGCGGTAAGGCGCTTTTAGTTATTTTTATCGGATTTTATAAAGGACTAATTAATGAAGACGAGGATTTGACTTTAAAAGAAGCCGAAGAGTCTAAGCCAATTGAAGACAATACCGCTATTATTAATTATGAAAATTTAGCAGATATAGAATTTGCTTATTGTACTGAATTTATGGTAATTGAACTAAATAAAAAGACAACTGAATCGGATATAGACAAACTTCGTGAAAAGTTAATGGCGATAGGTGATTCTGTAATTTGTATCGGTGATTTAACATTAATCAAAGTCCATGTTCATACTAACGAACCAAATAGAGCATTAGGTTATGCTCTTGAATTAGGTGAAATTCACAATATTAAAATAGAAAATATGGTGCAACAAAATCGCGAACTAAAAGCGGCTCGTGCACGAGCGGTTCAACCTTCAAAACCTTTTGGTATGGTAGCAGTTGCAACAGGTAATGGTATTAGTGCTGTATTTAAAGATTTAGGCGTTGATCATATAGTAGAAGGTGGTCAAACTATGAATCCAAGCGCTGATGATATTGCTAAGGCTGTAGAAAAGACACCAAGCGACAATGTATTTGTATTCCCAAACAATAAAAACATTGTGCTTGCGGCAGAACAAGCGAAAAGCCTAACAAAGAAAATTATACATGTTATCCCTACAATATCTATACCAGAAGGGATTTCTGCGTGTCTTGCGTTTAATATGGACGGCACAGTTGATGAAAACATTGAAGCAATGAACACAGCGCGCAATAGTATTACAAGTGGTGCTGTTACTTATGCGGTTCGTAAAACTCATATTGATGGGTTTGATTTGAATGAGGGCGACATAATAGGAATTGAAGGTGGTTCAATAAAATCAAAAGATAAATTAGTAAATGATGCCACAATTAAACTTGTAGAAAAAATGATGCACGATGATAAGGTTAATATCACTTTATTTTATGGTGAAGGTGTAAATGAGGAAGATGCAAATGAACTTTGTAATCGTTTGCAAGAAAAGTATCCTGATTGTGAAGTTTCTGCAATAGAAGGTGGTCAGCCTGTATACTACTATCTTATAAGCGTAGAATAAAACAAATAAGAAAATTTAATATAAAATAATAAGCCGAAAATTTTGGCTTTTTATTTTTTTGCGCAAAATTTAGGTGATTATAAAATTGTGTAAGAGTAATAAAATTAATTATTGTAATTTTAAATAGTTATGTTTGAGGATTAACTACAATTTATAATCAAAAGCGTATAAAATTTTGTTTAAATTTTATAAATTGAAAATTTACATAATAAAATAGGTATTATGCATAAGTACTATGCAGGGTATTATGCATTAAAATATGTTGCATAATACTGTTTTTTTGTTGTTATTATCTAAATTATTTTTAAATATAAATTAGATTATGTTTACAAACTTTTACATAAACTATTACGAATGAAATTTATAATTTATCACAAAATACTATCGCAAGCGAACTTGCAAAAACGCGGAGGTGAAATTAATGGCTACTAGGTCATCAACGAATTCTGCCGGCCGTGCTACAACAAAGACTACCGCTAATAAGAAAAATTGCGGTTGCAATTATGATGGCGGATGCGCTAAAAAACGCGCGAATAAGTCTATCGAAAGTGGTGCGGAAATGAGTTCACGCAATAGAACAACTCGTACTTGTTCTAAGGCAACTAAAAACTCTAACTCGACCAGAACTCGTAGTAGCGCTACAAAATCTCGTGCAAAATAATTTTGCGAGATTAATCAAGCGTTAAAAAAGGGAGACTATTAAAAGTCTCCTTTTCAGTTATATTTTTTAATTTTATAATTAATAATCTTTTTTGCAAATTGTTTTTTTATAGAAATTATTAAATGCAATTAAGTTTAACAAAAAATTTAATTTAAAACGCGCTGAGAGCCGAGATTTTTTATTTAGATGAGTATTTGTTCGTTCAAAAATGGGGTATTTTAATGTTTTTGCGAATACTTTTGCCTTACCTTCCGTTGTTTTTGTGTTTGTGTCCTAGATACATATACACAAATTTTGATTTTCCGTCTGTGTATGGGGGATATTTAACCATAAGTTCAATGTTTGGGTTTTTCCTCAATATACATTTTGCGTGTGTAAATGCAAGAAATGAGTATTTTCCGTGATAATTTCCCATACCGCTTGCTCCGACACCACCGAAAGGTAGCCTATGCTCTGTGAAGTGCATAATAACTTCATTAATACACATACCTCCCGAACTTGTGTTATATGTTATATTTTGTATAACATTTTTATCCCTTGCAAATAAGTATAATGCAAGTGGCTTGTCATGTGTGTTTATATATTTAATAACTTCATCATAGTCACTAAATTTTATTATAGGCATAATAGGACCAAAAATTTCCTCTTGCATAACAGCATCATTAAATTCGACATCTTTTAAGACTGTTGGCTCCATTTGTCTGCCATTTACATTACCACCAAAAACAAGTTTATCTTTATTTATAAGTCCTTTTAAGCGCTCAACATGCTTTTCGTTAACGATATACATAAAGTTTTCGTTTAACTTGTCATCTTTATAGTAGAATTGTTTAATTTGAGAAATTGCTAATTCTATAAATTTGTCATATACGCTTTCATGCACAAAAATATAATCTGGTGCGATACAAGTTTGTCCGGCATTTAAAAATTTACCCCAAACAATACGGCGTGTGGCTGTTTTCAAATTTGCAGATTTATCAACTATACAAGGTGATTTTCCGCCTAACTCCAAAATTACAGGGGTAAGGTGTTGCGATGCTTTTTCTTGTACAACTTTGCCAACTTCTTTGCTTCCTGTAAAGAAAATTAAATCAAATTTTTGGTCAAGCAACTCTTGATTTTGCGCGCGTCCGCCCATAACGGTGGCTATATATGCAGGGTCAAAAACATCGAGAATGTCTTTAATCACTTGTGCTACATTTGGGGTATATGCGCTCGGTTTTACTATTGCAGTATTGCCACCAGCAATAGCGGCAACTAGTGGATTTATTGTCAATTGAAAAGGATAATTCCACGGCGACATAATAAGCGTATTTCCATAAGGCTCATGAATAATTCTCCCTTTAGCAGGGAAGTTTAAAAGAGTTGTGTGAACGCTTTGTGGACGCATAAATTTTCGCAAATGCTTTTTTTGATGTCGCAATTCTTGCAAAGCAAGACTTATTTCTGTTGTAACAGCATCAAATTCGCATTTGTTTAAATCTTTTTTAAACGCTTCTAACAAAGCAGGTATATGATTTTTTATAGATTGCTCTAACAAGTTTAATTGTTTTATTCTAAAATTATAACTTAATGTTTTGCCTGTTAAAAATAATTCATGTTGATTATCTAATATTTGTTTTGTTTCCATAGTCACTCCTAAAATTTTGCATAAGCTTATTATAACATAATATTAAATTACTTACAAATAGTTTTTCAATAAAACATTTTAATTTATAAATTTGTGCAAGTTAAAACCGTTTTTTTAAAAATTTTAAAACAAATTTTTGTATAACCGCTTGAATAATATTTAAATATGTGTTATATATTTATATATAATATAATATGAAAGAGAGGAAAAGTTATGAGTATTATAGGTGCGAAATGTGCGTTTGGTAAAGATGAAAATGGTTCACAAAAAGTAGATAGCAAAAAAGTAGAAGCGAGCCAAACAAACGAAAAGGTTTCATCACTTCATGTATTGGATAAAACTTATTATCCTTTATATAGGACATTCTTAGGTGCTGATGCGCAAACAATAATGGCTCAATACAAAATGGGATGTGCAGTCGAAGGCAAAAGAACAATCGAAACAAATCAAGAACAAGAAAATAAGGAAATTTCTCAACAAACAGAAACAACTTATACTCAAGAAAGCGAGATGTCGCGTTAAAGAAAAAATTATAAACATAAGTTCTGCAATTATATTGCAGGGCTTTTTTTGTTATTTTATATCTAAATTTATTTGACTTAATATTAAATATTTAATACAATTTCAATATTAATAAAAACAAAGGATAAAAATATGATAGCAGAAAATAAGGAAAAATTTATTTCGCTATTACGCGAAAATGTTAAAAGGGAAGGTATAGAAAAATTAATAGATTGGCTAGAAACAACAGATTTTTTTACAGCGCCTGCTAGCACTAAATTCCATTCGGCTGTAGAGGGTGGCTTATGTGCTCACAGTCTTAATGTTTACAAAAGATTTAATGAATTAATAAAAAACGAATACGGTGATGATTATACTTCGCATATCTCAAATGAAAGTATTACGCTTATTGCGTTGCTACACGATATTTGCAAAGTAAATACTTATAAAGTTGATTATAAAAATGTAAAGATAGACGGCAATTGGGTTCAGCAGCCATATTATACAGTCGATGATTCCTTACCTTATGGACATGGCGAAAAATCTGTATATATCATTAATGGCTTTGTTAGACTCACTCGTGAGGAAGCGATGGCGATAAATTGGCATATGGGTGGTTTTGATATGCGAGTAAAAGGTGGCTCTTATTCATTAACTGATGCTTTTTACAAATATCCAATTTGCGTTTTGTTCCATATGGCTGACTTTATGTCAACATATCTTGACGAAACTCGATAACAAAAATTGTAATTTTTATGTATTTATTCGAGATTATTAGAGAAAATAAAAATAAAAAATGAAATATTTTTAAAATATGTCGTTTTTTGTTTGTAAGTTTTTTGTCTAATATGGTAAAATAAATTTGAATAAATGCGCGACAAAAAATCTTTTTTTACTAAAATTCAATAGATTTTTATTTGGAGGATTGATTATGAGTACTTTTATCAGGGGCGTAAATTTGTCTAAAAAATGGCTTAAAACGGTGCTAATTACCGTTTTAGCGCTTGTTTGCGCAACTGCTATTACTCTAGGTATATTATTTTCCGAGAGAAAAGATTATAGCGTAACTCCAGAACCGGGGAATAATGTTGAAAATCTAGATAGTGAGGCATTGTTGACTTCTGCTGGTTGGAGCGACCTCGCTTACACACTCGTTAATAGTGTAAATAGTCATGGGGACAACATCGCGCTTGGTAATAGCGGTGGGGTTGTTTCGTCACCTGTTGTTAAGCTTGGTGGAATTTCGTGGACAGTAGTTTACAGTCAAAATGGCATTGTGACACTACTTGCTAACGAGTCTGTTGCAGAACTCGCTTTTGGTGGTGAAAACTATAAAGAAAGTGATGTTCGTGACTATTTATTAAATGAATTTTATCCCGAATTGTTAAGTGCAATAGGTGAGCAAAATGCAAGTTTAATTGTGCCATATGGAGATAAATCTATTTATTATCAAGCAGATGGTGCACAGGCTGTCCAAATTAGCACATTAAACAATGATGATATTGTTGATAATGACGGAGTGGTTGGTGATAAAGTTTGGTTGCCTAGTGCTTATGAAGTAGGTGGTTTTGCAAATACCGACACATCGCCAAAAGCGCGTGTAAATTCATTTAAAACAATTGACCAAGACGGTTTTGAAGTAAATTCTGGTCTTTGGAATACTTCAAACGAAATGCGCCTTGCAGTAAATAATGCTTGGTTGCGTTCTAATATAAATAATGACCAAGCAATCATTCAAAATGGTGTGATTAAATCTGCTGACGAAGGGCAGATACTTTCAGTGCGTCCTTGTATCAACCTTGCTTTGCCACAATATAGTAGTAACGAAGTGGTTAGTGTAAGCGCAGGCGAGGCGGTATCAAGTAGTTCGACTTTATTAGTAGCTCCTGACTACAAAGGTATGTTTACTGATTCGCTTGAAAATGGCGGTGGTGCTGCGGCTGGTGATGGCTCGTCTAAAAGTCCTTTCACAGTTTCAAATTCTAGAATGTTAGTCCTTATTTCTGATGCTGTAATGGCTGGTCAAGATTTATCTGGCGTGTATTTCCGTATGACTAACGACATCGATATGAGTGATGTTACTGTTTGGGACCCTATTGGTAGAGCAAATTTCCCATTTAGAGGCAATTTTGACGGTGATGGATATGTAATAAGCAATCTTGCGACCGCTGGTTCTGGTCTAGTTGGATTGTTTGGTAATATTGAAAATGCCGTTGTTCAAAGAGTAGGTGTTATCGATTCTAGTTGGTACACTTCAAACTCTAATGTTGGTGCAATTGCTGGTACTGCTATAAAAAGTTTGATTTCTCAATGTTTTAGTAATAGTGGTGTATCGGGTTACAATAATGTTGGTGGTCTTGTTGGTTCGCTTGTAAGTAGTACAAGTACATTTAGTGTTAGCGCTGACAATGCTACAGCTGGTTTAGTAAATTCATACAATTTGAGTGGTGTGTCTGGTTACGGCAATGTTGGTGGTTTGGTTGGTAGCGTTTCAAGTTCTACTATCGCAAACTGCTATAATATTGGTATTGCGCAAGCAGTTAGTGGTGCTACAGGTGGTGTGGCTGGCGCGTTCAGTGGTACAGCGCAAAATGTAGTATTTTATAATAATGCTGACGATTCTGTAAATGGTACGACTTTAGTTACATCATATGATTCTTTGCGTAGCAAAAGTACATATTCAGGTTGGACATTTAGTAAAGATGTTTGGTTTATATCAAATGTGGCAAATGACCGTTTGCCAATGCTTTACATTTTCTTAAAAAATGTTGATGTCAACCTGCTTTCTAGTAATAGTGCTTGTAGCGTTTCCGGTGGTGGTACAAATCTTGCGATAAATTCGTCAGTTACTATAACTGCTACTGCAGCATTCAGTGATAGCACAGGCCACTATGTGTTTGATGGTTGGTACAAATACGATATTGACAGTGCAGGTAATAAAATTGAAAATCTTGACCAAAATGGCAATGTAATATATGATGAAAGTGATAGAGTAATAAGTGCTAGTTCTACAACTAAATCAGCCACAACAGGCGGTTTCAATTATACTTACACATTCAATAATATTGATGATTACTACAACCTAGAAGCAAGATTTATTCGCCTTTACAATTTTGAAGCAGATGCGCTTTATAATGGTTTCTCTGAGCAATATGAAGCAAGTGACTTTACTATGACATATGAAGTTGGTTCTGAACCTTTAAATTCAAATCTTGATGCTTGGTCTACAGGTAACGGAGATAAATGGTTTAGAGAAGATTCTGTTGTGCATGTTGATTTAGGTAGTGCAACAAACCGTATATTTACAAGTTTGTATTATGGTACAAATAAAGCAACACCTACAACAGTAGTTCCAGAAGGTGACCAATTTATCGGTACAGCAAGTGGTGGCGTATATACAATAACTATTAATAATGACTATAATACATATGCATCAAGTGATTATTACACATTGCAACCACGCTTTGATAGATTGTATCAAATAACAACATCTATCGATCCAAGCACGGATACAACAACAGCAGGCGTTACTCCAGAAACTAGTGTAACATTCACAAACGCAAGTGGTAGCAGTGCTACTGTGACAAGTACAGCCACTTCAACTGAGTATTCTCGCTACAATAATACGGTTTTAAATGCTAGTGTTAAAAATACTTCAGCATTAAATGGTAGACTTACATTTTCACAATGGTCTTTAAGAAATGGTGCGACTGTATTAGCGGCACAATCAAATCAAACAGCCAGTCCTACATTCAATTTAAGTTCAGTTTTAACTTCAAATCAACCTGCTGATGATGTTGTAGTTTTGAGTGTTGTTGCTTCGTTTGACCGTGCCAGCAAAACTGTAATAATTAACGAGTATCTTGACTCTGCATTAAACGATGCTCCAGGTAAAGTTGTTTTAAGTAATAGTCGTATTACTGATACATCAACTATTGCTGGTATGGCTCAAAATTTACAAGTAAATGCACAGTACGGCTCTACAGTTTATGTATATGTTTTACCTGATTATACCGCTGGTTATGGTTTCTCAAGTACTAAAATACCGGGTGGTTTGACAGCCGATGGTAATGGGGTATATTGTGGTAGTTTTGCTGTGACTGATACAACAGCAAGTCCCACATATAAAGTCGTATACGAGACTCGTGATGATTATTCATTATCATTTAATGTATTGTTAGATGGTAGTGCTCCAACTGCTGGCTTGATTACTCTTACAGCAAGCCCAACAAGCGGTTTAGGAATAAATGCATCATTAACAGGGTATACAACTCAAGTAACAGGCGCTAATTATCAAGCATACTACATGGATAATGTTGTAATAAGTGTTGGCGGACAGCCAATAACTCTTAATTATGCTCCTAATAATGGTGCTTATGTTGGAACAAATCAAGCGCAACAAATATTTAGGGGATTAACTACTCAAACAATAGCAGGAATTTATACGCAAATGGGTGTTGCTGCTGGATTAAACAACACAGCAATTTCAGTAACTGTAAATTATATTAGTGTTACACAATCAGTTACTATTGTTCAATATCTAGACAAGGTACAACAATCATTAGATACATCTTTATATTCAATAACATCAGGTGTACTAGGTGGGGGTTCGATAAATGGCAAATACCTTCGCAACGATACAATTACTATTTCGATTAACCAAAGAGGTTTTGGATATAGGGTAGATAATATCACAATTTCAGGTGTAACTGGATTTAGTGATGGCCCAACATATACTCCTAACAACACAACATATAATAACTCGGCAACTGCATCATTTGTACTTTCAACGGATGCAACAGTTAATGTTTACTATACTTCGCATCCATACACAATGACTATTTATGATAACTTAAATTCTGACATTACTGTTAGTGGAGTTTCAATTGATAGTATTGATGCTACAGGGGTTGCTAACTCATACTCAGCAAGTGTAAATAGTTCATCTGTATCGCCAGCAACTCCTCTTAATGTGAAATTTAATGATACTGTTGTTATTTCTGGGTATAATGTATCAGCAAATACATCAGTAAGCAATCAAAGAGTTTTGCTTGACGAAATTTATATTGTTGACCAAGCTGGTAATGTTATTATTAGATATGGTGTAGAAAATTCAATTAATTTCAGCCTTAATAATACATACCTAAATGAAAGTATTACTGGGCTAAATGTAATATTTAAATATATAAAATTACAAGCATTAAATATTCAATTTACAAATGATTCTGGTACCCAAGTAGGCGGTGAATCAGCCGTTCTCGTAGTGTTACAAAATGACGAAGATCCATCTGACCGTATCGTATTGATTTTAGGTGAGGGTGATTCAGCGACTCCAGAAGTGCAAGTCGGTACATACACAATGACAATGAGTGTTTCAATATTCATTAGAACAACCGTATCAGGTGATGCAAGTGATGGTAGCGATAATACTTACACAGTCTCAATTGCAAATGGTCAGTCGGCAGATGTAAGTATAGCAATATCAGAGATAATTAATGGTAATGGTAGTGTATTCGGTTCGGGTACTATTTAATAAAAAAGGGGATAAAATCAGTGTTCAATAAACTATATAGAAATGGGCAGTTGATTGATATGCATATTCACACGCAATACTCAGACGGAATGTATTCCGTGCCTGAATTATTGCGTTTTGCGGAAAATCGTGGACTAGATGTTATGGCTTTTACTGACCATGATAATTTGGAAGCGAATTACGAAGTACGCGAGATGAAAAGCAATGGTGGCTTTTGTGGTAGAATTGTGAATGGCTGTGAAATTGCTGTTACATATAACGGGCACAAGTATGAGGTTTTGGCATACGACTTTGACCTTGATACTTTGGCAAAATTTCCAGTATTAAATTATGATTATCAATTTATGCTTGAGGAAAAGAGGTTAGAGTCTTTAAAAGAGATAGGTGCTCGTCTAGGATTTAAATTTACAGAAGGGCTACAGTTTGATCCAATTTATCGTACTGCTCATAAAACATTCTTTCACGATTTAGCAAATTATCCCGAAAATCAGCGTTTATACTTAAAGTATGGTATTGAGAAATCGGATAACTTCTACCGTGATCATGTGGCAAAGCCAGGTGCAATTTTCCACTGTTATGAATTGATAAAAGATACACCAACTATTGAGGAAGTTTGCAATCGTATACACGAGGCGGGTGGATATGCAATTTTTGCTCATGCATTTAAGGTATATGGTGAAGCAAATCCTAAAAAGTTGATAAAAGATTTAACTGCACTAGATATACTAGATGGATTTGAATGTATACATAAAAAATTTAGTTTAGCCGAATGCCAGTGGTTGTCTAATTATTGTGATGAGCAACATTTGATAAAAACTGGTGGTTCGGACTTCCATGGTGATGGTTTTAAGATAGATGGTAAGCGTTTTGCTCCCGAATATTTAGGATATGTGCAAAATTCTGACTTGGAAATTAAATTTCCTATTAAAAAATAAAAATATTGTATGGCATAGTAATGCTTTTACAACGGAGGAAAAATATGAGTTTGAAAAAGGGCTTTAAGCAAAATACACACACAATTTTTATGCTTTTTGCAATATTGTGTTTGGTAGTAATATCTGCTGTATTTGTAATTACAGCAGGGCTTGGGGCGAAAAATGAGTATTTGAGTGCTGTAGATGGTGATGAGTCTACCGAAACTACTCAAGTGGTTACTTCTTTTGATGATTTTACGCCGACAATCTTGAGTGGTGAAGGAGATTCAGCCGAATACTTTAACTTGGCTAGTCCAGGAAGCGCAAATTCTATAACTAATCCTTATTTAATAAGTACTAGTGATGATTTGCGTACTCTTGCTTACCTTGTTAATGGTGGGACAACGGGCTCGGAAGTTTCTGCTACTCTCCGTAATAAGTATGCTACTGCCTCTTATAGAATGGAAAATCATATAGATATTTCTATGTGGAATCAGTGGGTGCCGATCGGGACTGATGTTTCACCATTCTATGGAAATTTTAATGGTAATGGGCATTCTATATATGGACTTACCATTTTAGACGATTCAGTTGCAACGGAAGATAGTTATGCTGGATTGTTTGGATATGTTGCTTATAATTTAGCAGGTGATGTAGAATATAAACCTGTTATCCAAAGACTTGGCTTAAAAGATACGCTTATCCAAACAAATCGCGAATATTCGGGGTCAATTGTTGCTTTTGCTATGGGGCAAGATGTAAATACCGTACCATCTGAAAGGATTATAACTCCTACTTATGGTTCTAGTGCATACACAACAGAAAGTGATAGTGGTGTCCAAAGACAATATTCAAATATTAATGCAGCACTTGCTATAGAGGATTGTTATAATACAGGATTCATTTCTGGTGGAGCAATTGTAGGTGGTTTGGTTGGTGAACTAGAAGGTGGTGCTGTGGTATTTAACTGCTACAACGCGCCTTCATCAACGAATGATTACAATCAAAATTACGATGTTTATTCAACGCTTGAGAATGGTTGTGTAGGTGGTATAGTTGGTTATACCGAGTATCGTTCAGCAGCTGTTGTTTATGCAACAATTAATACCGCTCAAGTTGCTAAACTAAATGTATCTAATGATTCAACCGATATTGGTTATATATTGGGTAAAAAACCTGTGGATTCGTCAACTCTTTACAATAATGCCGCTACATATTTAACAGGTGATTATACTTTTACTAGAGATTATGGCAGTGGATATGCTTTAACTACATTGAGAGATATGTATAATGGCGAAAATGGTCTTAATTTAACACGAATTGATTCTGGTTGGGCTAATAATGTTTCAACTGTTTGGGTAAGTGGTAACCAAGTAAATAATGGTATACCAGTACTTGCAAATGTTCCACAACTTGTTAAATTTACTTTCACTGCAGAAGATGTTGATGGTAATGTAATAGACGAATCTTTAGTAGATGTTGGACCTGTTGGGTCTACTTCAAGCGGAATTACACCAGCTAATGCAAACTTTACTTTATATGAAGTAGGTTTTGAAATGGGTGTGCGTCTAAACATAATTGCAGATGAGCAATATGTTTTCGACAATACTTGGCTAATTAGAAATTTACCAAACTCAATTATTCCTAATCCGACAGAACAAAGAATAAATGTGCAAGAAAGTTCAAGTGGTGATGATGGTGCGTACCTATTATTTACAGGTTATGACCGTGAAATCGTTGCTGTTGAAGATTTTGCAACTTATGCTATCAATGTGACAAGTCTACAACTAAACAATATTTCTAGTGATACTAAATTTACAGTTAACGAAAATGAATATAGTTTTGATGAAATAAATTCAAGAGACCCTGTTTATGTAAGATATAATGATGTAATTACAATGGATATCGTAGGTAATACAGGATACAAAGTTACTAATGTAGAAAGTTCATATGGAGAAGTTACTACAAATGAAGGAACATATCAATTAATTGTAAAAGATTATATTGACGGTTATATGACTTCAAATAGTGACCAAATACCTTCCACTATCCAAATTGGTATTTCTATGGCATTGACAGACTATAGTTTAAACTTAGGTGAGTATGATACTAGTGTAACAGCAACAATTACTGCACTTGTAAATAATCAAGAAACAACACTTGATGAAAATACTGTAGTTCACTATGGAGATAATATAGAATTAAGAGTTTCTCTTAGCGATAACGAAAGATTTGCATTTAAATCTTGGACAATAACTTACGCAAATCAAAACCCTGTTACTCAAATCTATACTGATTTTCAAGACAATGTTTATATATTTAGATTTACAGTAGATAAAGAAGGACCAATTACAATTCTACCTAATTTTGATAAACAAAGTTACTTAATTACTTTAAATCAGACAACTGGCGGTAGGATGGAATATACTGAAGGTGAATTAATTTCTGGTAAATTCTACTTTGATGATACTGTAGTAGTTACAGCAATAGTTTCAGAAGGGTATGAGTTTGAAGGCTTTACTGTAACTCTAAATGATGAACCGTTTACAGTTGGTTCTAATGACGAAGTTTCTTATAATGGAACTGAAGCGACTTTGACTTTTAATGGTGTTTCAGGAAACTATGTTATTACACCTATATTTACAATTCTCAGTTATAATTTGACAGTTAATGTTTTAGATACAAGTGGTGAGCCAGTTAGCGATGTTGTTAGCGTAACTAATGGCACAGGTGGCACAAGTTTGTTAGGGACAAATGAATTTGACTACAATACTAATATAATTTTAAATGTAGTTGCAAATCCTGGTTATAATGTTGTTAGTATTGTTGATGAATCTAATACTAATTACATCTCAGGTAATATTGTTTCAATAAAAGGAACAAAAAATATTACTATAACAGTTGAACAAATTTTATATACTGTATTTGTATCAACGGTTATAGAAGGACAATCAGCGTTCAATATTAGTAATGATTGCATTATAGGAACGGGAAGTTATACATATGGACAAAATGTTGTCGTAAGTATAAATGTACCACAAATGTTTTCATTTGTTAGATGGGAGCCATCTCAGTTAGATAATGTAGTATTTAATGATGACGGTACGATAGGATTTACTTGCTCAAGCATAACTGATAACATTTATTTAACAGCTGTGTTTGCACCTAAAAATACTGAAGTATCATTTACGACTCAAGGCTTTACAGCTAATAATCTATTAATGGTTGATAATGTTATAATAGATTCTAATACAACTCTTGAAAAAGCATATATGGCTAATGTTGTAGTTAGTGTAAACCTAACAAGCGATAATGCTAAACGTTACGCTTTTAGCCACTGGTTGATTAATGGTGCACCTGTTTCAACAAATATCACATATTCATTTATTGTTGGACTTGGACAAATGAGTGTGGTAGCAGTGTTTGAGCCTGTTAATTATACAATAAGCGTTGATGTGGTAAGGTGGGACAGTGATAGTGGACAATATTTAGAGTATTCTCAAGCAGGTGGCGTTGAAGGCGCTTATGCTAACTCTTATAGATATGGTGAACAAATAGTTTTGACTGAAACAACAAATGACGGCTACCGTTTTGTTGGCTGGTTTATTTGGACAACTAATAGCCAATCGGTACAAGGCGCTTATGTAAGTAACGAAAACACACTTTCAATATTTGTAGATAGAGCAAGTCGTATTTATGCTAACTTCGAGCCTATTTCAAAAGTTTCTGCTCAAGTTTCAGACAATAAAGCTGGATATGTTACAGGCTTAGGTGATTACATTGAAGGAACTTTGGTAACGCTAACAGCAAAAGCAAATGACGGCTATATATTTACAAAATGGATTCACAATGGTCAAGAAACACAAAATCCTGAACTTACTTTTGTAGTAGGTGATAATGATGAAATAGTCGAAGCAATTTTTGAGCCATTATTTACTATTTCATTTGAATCAAGTAACGATGAGTATGGAAAAGTAATTGGAAGCGGTACTGGTAAATATCACGATACCCTAACACTTCAAGCAGTTACAGAAAATAATTGCACTTTTGTAGGTTGGTTAGTTAATGATGTTATAGTAAGCACCGATGAACAGTTAAATTTGAATGTTAATGGTGACCTTGAAGTCCGTGCTCTATTTAGGAAAAATTTTGATTGGAATATTGTAATTATTCTTGCTGGGTGTGCTCTATTTGCAATAGTTTTAATTGCTGGTTCTATTGCTTATATTAAGATGAAAGAAGCAGAGCCTATGCCTGTTCGCGTATTGCTTAACAGTAAAGACGATAAGGAAGTATTGCAAAAATCAACTCGTAGAAATAACTATCGCGACACTATTGAGCCTATACCTACAAGGAAAAATACAAAAGCAAATATTTCACCAATACCTGTAAGGAAAATTACAGTTGCTCCTATAAATCACAAGGGCGAACCTGTGAAAAATAATAAAACGGCAAAAATTGCAGAACCTGTTTTAAAAACAGACGATTCTAAAAGTGAAGTTGAAAAAGTGAAAAAATCTGAAAAGGAAACCACCAAATCAGAAAAAACACAAGGTAAAACTACTAAAAATGAAAAGTCTCAAAAACCGAAAACTGCAACAAAAACAAAACCTAATAAAAAATAATGATTAAAAGGCTGCAAAAAGCAGTCTTTTATCGTTTTTTAATTGATATTTTTTAAAAAATTATTTATAATAATGGAAGGTGGTTGAAATTATGTTATATTTAGCAAGTGATCACGCTGGTTATGCGTTGAAACAAAAATTAATTAGTTATTTAAAAAATAAGAATATAGACCTAACCGATTTGGGTACTTTTTCTAGCGAAAGAACAGATTTTCCTAAATATGCTAAATTTTTAACAGATAAAGTATCAAGTTCAAAAGATGATAAAGGTATTTTAATATGCGGAACTGGTATCGGAATGAGCATAGCCGCAAATAGAAATCCACTTATTCGTGCTGGGCTTTGCACGAATATTAAAACCGCTCGTTTGGCGCGTCAACACAACGATATTAATGTTTTAGTACTTGCTGGTCGTAGCACTTGTGGCTTTATTGCAAAAAAAATTGTTAATGTTTTTTTAAACACAGAAGCCCTAGGTGGTGTTTATGCAGAAAGAATGGCTCAAATCGACCAAAAATAGTCAGTAAATTCTTTTTTCGCTAATATTTTTATAATTTTTAGGAAAATAATATAATATAATTAAGGTAAAGGAGTTTTGAAAAAATGAAATTTCGTTACCTTTTTTCTATATTGCCTATTTTTATGATTACATTTTTATTTACAGGATGTGGTACTACAATTGAGGATTTAGCAAAAAACAATATAGCAGAAATGCATAATCATTATTTTATCGGCTCAACGGAAAATTTTCAAATTTCACTTTGGAGCGGGGTAAGGGAAGAGCCTTTTGAGCCTGATGGTATCCGTGGTCAAATGCTAGATTTTTGTATCTTAAGCGTTGTGCCAGTTGGAAATGTAGGTACATTTGGGCTTAATTATAATCTAGAAATAAATGATAAACCATATTCAGGAGAATTTCAAAAAAGCCCGTTTGATAATAGTTTTGCTGCTGCACTTGATTTTCTAGTGACGGATTCTGATACAATTTTTGCAGACATAATACATGACGGAATTACAGAAACGGGAAAACTTTCTTGTGTGTCATGTAATTTTACAGTAAATAGTACACAAGCACTTGATATTGCTATTGAAAATGTTGGGGAGCAGATTCTTGCTCTAACAGACGATAATAAATCTATTGAAGGTTATGTTCGTATTATTACAACAGACCGAAATATTGGAGTTTATTTCTGGTACATCCGTTTTATAAATACTGACGGAAAAGAAATTTGTTTGGTTATTGATACCGCAAGTGGTGAAATAATGGCTTCAAAATTGTAACATTTTGACCTAAACTATTATATACTGACAATGTAGAGATAAGTCTTACAAAGAAATACAAAAGTATTTAAGTACGAAAGAATTTACATAATGACAAAATTCCCTAATAAACAATAGATATGGAGGTCCAAAAGATGTTTAGCAAACTTTTCGGTAATGGCTGTGGTTGTAACGCAGGGAAAAATACCAGTTGTGATGTACTTACATGGTTAGTTATTTTATATGTACTAATGAATTGCGGTATTTTTAACTGCGGATTAGATTGGTGTACCATTTTAATCTTGTTACTTTTCTTCTGCTGCTGTTTCAAAAAGAAAAATTGCGGTAACGACTCATTCTGCTGCAACTAATTTAAGCAACCCTAATTAATAGGGTTGTTTTTCGTTTTTAAGGTTTCGACAAAATAAGTCTTTTATTTACAGAATAAAAGAAAGGCTATATAACAAACTAGAAATGTAAAAAAAGCGCGAATTGTTTAGAAAATTATAGCGTAATTTGTTGACAAAATCTCGCTAATGTTATAAAATCACAATGTTACTAAATTTACAAGGAGACCTTAAATGAAAACGAAATTATTTGGCAGAATGACTTTATTAGCCTTTGTGCTAATGGTAACATTATCATTTGGTTTATTAAGTCCTATGCTACTTACACTCGCTAGTGGTGTTACAACAATTACTGGCGGGCAAAGTCAAGACGGTTATTATATTATTGAATTGACAAATTACAAGTCTAGCTACGATTACGATGATTTAACTAATTACACAGTTGACGGACAAAGCGTAAGAGGTTTTGTACTTCCAACCGCAACTGTAAAACTTTCAAGTTCTAGTAATGTAGCAGGCGTTTCACCAGGGACAGAAGGTGCAGACGGTGACTATACTTTGACAACGACTGTTCGTAATTCATCTGGTGTTGAAGTTCCTGTAAGTCAAGTTGATGAAAGCGACACGCAAATTATAAGTGTTAGCCAATCGGACACTTATTATATTACTTATACAGCAACTTCAAATACTAACGACATCAGCACTGCAACTCGTGATATTCAAATAAATATTACTACAAAAGATGCTGTAATGGAATTTGACACAAATAGTGCACAAATTATTCCTACTGTTGTGCAAGCAGAGGATAAGATTGTATTCCCTTGGCCTCAAATCAAACTAGGTGATGACGAGCCATTTAGTGCAAACAACGATGTTACAATTACTCTTGAAGGTGCTGACGGTGAATACCGCACTTTGCAAGATGAAACAATCAATGGCGTAAGTTACAAAACTTATACTGTTCAAGACATTAACACTGATAATGGAACATTCACTGTTCGTTACAGTTACAACAACGCTGGTAGTATGATTTACCAAAGATACACATTTAATGTCGTATCTAGTAGACCTGAGGTTGCTCTAGCAATCAATGGTTGGAGTGGCAGCGGTGTTGAGAATTTATCATTGTCTGTTGGGCAAGAAGCTACTTTACCAACTCCAACAATAGTTAATACTTTGGCTAACAACGCAACTGTTAGTGGTGTATACACCGAAATTACTATTACAAACAACACTACAAACCAAACTTACGGACCTATTACAAACTATACATTTACACCACCAGAAGCAGGTAACTACACGATTGAGTACAACATTAGAGATTTTACAGGCGCAACAACTCACTTTACTATTCACAAAAACTATGTAAGACTCACAGGTAATTCTATTACTGTAAAAGTAGTAGAGCCATATAGTGTAGAAAATGTTGAAAATCTTGATATTGACGAAATGGTTAATGCTGATTATGATATTCCAAGTACAGTATTTAAACTTACAAATCAAGATGTAACTGTTAATTTCCCTGCAATCTTTGCAAAAGGCGGTTGGGGTGACTATGACAACTTAAAACTCACTCGTACAATCTACCGCAACAACAGTTTACTTGCGACTTTGGAAAACCGCACAAATACTTCAGTTGACCCACAAAGAAACTTTTTACCTAATGAAGTAGCAAGTTACACTTTTGAAAATGCTGGTACTTACACAATTAGATACGAGGCTCACTATGTAAAAGATGATGGTAGCGAAATTAATGGTACTACTAAGCAATTGCCAAGTTATACTTTCGTTATTGAGGAAGTAAACAGCACAAGCGAAATGGAAACAACTTTAACTGTTACTGCTCCTACTGTTGCTAAATCAGCAAGAAAGGGTAGCACAATTACATTCAACGCACCTGTTGCAACTGATTATAAGGTTGACACAACAACAGTCGTTGACTCTAACTTAAAAATCGAAGTTGTTTACCAATACAGAGCAGCAAGCGGACTTGTAGGTCCTGAATTAACTGCAGTTTTGGAAAACAACACTTATAGTATTACTCTTGACGAGCCAGAGGGTATGGATGACGGTGTTTGGGAAACTGTTGCAGGTTTAACAATTACTTTCAAGGCTACAAATGACTCAATTCCAGGTCGCGACCCTCAATCAACTACTGCAACAGCAACAGCAGATGTTACTATTGTTGACTTTTCTAGCGATATAGTAGCACCTGCACTTAGCGCAATGACTTTCGATGGCGCTAATGAAAATGGTGAAATCAGTTTACCAACTGTAACATTTACAGACCAAACTGACCTTAGGCTTGTTGCATATGTTATTAAGAACAATAAGGTTGTTAATGTAATTAATGCTACAACAGGTACAACAGCAACAATTACCGCCGAATCTTACACACCAACTGAAGAAGGCGAATACATTATTACATTTGTAGCAACCGACCAAAATAACAACACTTCAACGATTAGTATTAAATACAGCGTAGACTTCAACAATGGTTACTCGGTAACTATTTCGGGAATTAGCGCTCAAGAATATGGCACAGTTATAAACTTGCTTGACTACATTCAAGTAACAGATGCTGGACGTAATATTGAAATGCAATCTCTTGATGTTGTAATTACTAACAAAGAAGTAACTGAAGATAGTGAAATTTTCACGGGTCTTACAAATAATCAACTTTTGATTGAGGTATTAGGCGCTTACACATTGCCAGCAAGTGACCGTCTAGAAGGTGAAATTGTAACACTAGAAGGTGACATTACGGTTCGTGCTTGGGCTAAAGATGATGCAGGCATTTGTGATTTCGTTCAAAATGGTTCAGCTAGAGTAAGCTTTACTTCTGAAGATTCAACGAATCCTGCGTTTACAATCGCAGAAGAGGACCTTGACGGTAGAAACTTTAGTTGGGACGACACAACTCCAGCAAACAACACTTATGAATTGCCTTGGTTCTCTACAACATCAGACACAGGTAGTGGTATAAACTTTGATTCTATGCAAGTAGAACTCACCTATGCTGACGAAACTGATGCTTTTGAAACATTCACTATTGAGGACTTAAACGATGAAGACAGACTTGAATTTTCTGCTTCAAAACAAGGTAAGATAAATGCAGTTTACTCAGTTTCTGACAATATGGGTAACACCTACAGTCGTACATTCGTATTGAACATTGGTGATGTTACACCACCTGAAATTGTTCTCGCTGATGACGCTGTAACTTGTGATAGTGAAATAAACGGAACTCTTACAATTGATTTAAGTAAAGTTACAATTGGAAATGATACCGACATAAACACTGACGATATTGAAATTTCAATCACTCGTGATGGTACTGCGATTGAGTATTCAAGAAGTGAAACAAACGATAATATAATTGAAATTACACTTGACACTGCTGGAACTTATGTAGTTACATTTGATGTAACAGACACTGCAGGTAATGATGCAACTCAAGTAGTTAGGACATTTACAGTAGCCGCTGAACCGGGTAGTTCAACCACCACAACTACAATTTGGGGCACTGTATTGATTATCGTTGCTTTGATTGTTCTTGGTGTAGTAGTATTCTTCTTTGTAAAACCTTCAAAGACTAAAACATCTGCTAACATAAAAATTAAGAAGGATGACAACAAAGGCAAAGAAACCAAAAAAGATGAAAGCACAAAATAATGTCAAATAATTTCTAATAAAAAAGAGCGCTGGCTCTTTTTTATTTTGTATATACACAATAATTTACAATTAAACACTTTTAACTTTTGTATTGCAAATGTTCGAAAAATGTGCTATAATGACTATACTAAAATTTGGGAATAATAGGGGATAGGTATGGAATATAAAGATTTTGAGTTAGTTTCACCATATAAGCCGACAGGCGACCAACCACAAGCCATTGATAAACTAGTAGAAGGTTTTAAAGACGGACTTAGAGAGCAAGTTTTGCTGGGTGTAACGGGCAGTGGTAAAACTTTTACAATGGCTAATGTCATTGCAAGATTAAATAGACCTGCGCTAGTTTTAGCGCATAACAAAACTTTAGCCGCGCAACTTTGTAACGAGTTTCGCGAGTTTTTTCCTCACAACCGTGTTGAATATTTTGTCTCCTATTATGATTACTATCAACCAGAAGCCTATATCCCAAGCAGTGATACTTATATTGAAAAAGACTTAGCCATAAATGACGAAATAGATAAACTTCGTCATAGCGCAACATGTTCGTTACTTGAGCGCAGAGATACAATAGTTGTGGCTTCTGTTTCGTGTATTTATGGTTTAGGTAACCCAGAAACTTATTACAATATGGGGTTAAGTTTACGCGTTAATCAAGAGATAGATATGCGAAAAGTTATTCAGCGTTTAATTTCGATGCATTATGCTAGAAATGATGTTGATTTTGCTCGTTCTTGTTTTAGGTTAAAGGGAGATACACTTGATATTTTTCCTTCATATAGTAGCGAAGTAGCTATTCGTGTTGAGTTCTTTGGTGATACAATTGAAGGAATTTTTGAATTTGACCCTATTACCAGTAAAAAAATTAACACTTTAGAACATTTTCTACTATTCCCAGCGACTCACTTTGGTGTTAGCCCAGAAAATCAAGCAACTGCGCTTCAGCAAATTAATGATGATGCTGTTATTGCGGAGGAACAGTTTACTGCACAAGGTAAATTAATTGAAGCACAAAGAATTAAGGAAAGAGTTGCTCACGATGTTGAGATGATTCAAGAAATGGGATATTGTAACGGCATAGAAAATTATTCGCGTTATTTTGACGGTAGACAACCAGGCGAAGCGCCGTATGTATTGCTTGATTATTTCCCTGATGATTTCATTACTTTTATTGACGAGTCACATATGACTATACCTCAAATTCGCGGTATGTATAATGGTGACAAAGCGCGCAAAAAAAATCTAGTCGATTATGGATTTAGGTTGCCTGCAGCATATGACAACCGTCCGTTAACTTTTGAAGAGTTTGACGCAAGAGTAGGGCAAATGGTGTGCGTTTCAGCAACCCCCGCTCCATATGAACTTGAACACGCAGGACAAGTTGTAGAGCAAATTATTAGACCAACTGGACTAGTTGACCCAGAAATCGAAGTCCGCAAAACAAAAGGACAAATTGACGACTTAATGGGTGAAATATTTAAAACGGTTGAAAGTTGTGGCAGAGTTCTTGTTACTACACTAACAAAACGAATGGCAGAGGACTTAACAACTTTTTTTATGGAGCACGGCATTAAGGTTAAATACTTGCATAGCGAGATTGATACTCTAGAGCGTATTGAAATTTTAAATGGCTTGCGTGCCGGTGAATTTGATGTAATAGTAGGTATAAATCTTTTGCGTGAAGGGCTTGATTTGCCAGAAGTTAAACTTGTTGCTATTTTAGATGCAGACAAAGAAGGCTTTTTGCGTAGTGATACTTCACTTATTCAGATTGTCGGCCGTGCTGCTCGAAATGCAGAAGCGCGCGTAATTATGTACGCTGATACTGTTACGGATAGTATGAAACGCGCCATTGACGAAACAGAGCGTAGGCGCAAAATTCAAAAAGAATACAACAAAGAGCACAATATTACGCCAAAAACAATTGTGAAAGATATTAAAAATACAATTGAAATTACTAAAAAAGTCGATACAACAAAGGAAAAACTCGCCGATAAAGATTTGCGCGCAGAAATAGATAGAGTAAAAGGTCTTATGCAAGTTGCTAGTCGCAATCTTGAATTTGAAAAGGCGATTGAGTTGCGCGAGCAATTAAATTATTTAAGAAAGTTATTAAGAGAAGAGAAAGAAGGTAAATAAATGCAAAAAAACATAGTAATTAAAGGTGCAAGAGAAAATAATTTAAAAAATATAGATTTAGAGATACCACGCAATAAATTAATTGTTTTTACGGGAGTTAGTGGAAGTGGTAAATCAACTCTTGCTTTTGATACAATCTATGCGGAAGGTCAACGCCGTTATGTAGAATCATTGTCGAGTTATGCGCGTCAGTTTTTGGGGCAAATGCAAAAGCCTGATGTAGACAGCATAGACGGTTTAAGTCCTGCTATCAGTATTGACCAAAAGACAACAAGTAACAACCCGCGTTCAACAGTTGGTACAGTAACTGAAATTTATGACTACTTGCGCTTGTTATTTGCGCGCGTAGGAGTTCCACATTGCCCAAAGTGTGGTCGCGAAATTGAAAAGCAGAGTGTAGACCAAATAGTAGACCGTGTGCAAGCGGAAATCAAAGAAGGCGAAAAAATTATGATTCTTGCGCCTATTGTCCGTGGACAGAAGGGCGAACATACTAAAGTATTAGATAGTGTACGCAAAAGTGGTTTTTCTCGTGTCGACATTGATGGAAATATTTATACTTTTGATGAAGACATTCAACTTGATAAAAATAAAAAGCACACAATTTCCGTAGTTGTTGATAGAATTATAATGAAGCCTGATATTGAAAAGCGCTTAACTGAAAGTGTTGAAACGGCATTAAAAACGGCGAATGGTTTGGTTGTAGTCGTTACTCCAAACAATCAATTTGTATTTAGCACACAATTTGCTTGCTCACATTGCGGAATTAGTTTTGATGAAATTACGCCTAGGTTGTTTAGTTTTAATAATCCTTTTGGTGCGTGCCCAGAATGTCACGGTTTAGGTTTTACAAGTGAAATCGACCCTGAATTAATAGTTAAAGACCCAAATAAATCAATAAATGAAGGCGCAATAAATGTTTCTGGCTGGGGACTTGATACAAGCCTTTTTTCTCAAAGTTATTTTAAAGCATTAAGTGATAAATATCATTTTAGCCTTGATGTGCCATATAAAGATTTGCCTAGCGATATTAAAGATATTTTAATGTACGGAAACTGTGGTGAGGAGCTCGATATTTCGTGGAATACTCGCCGTTTTTCTGGCAATACTCGTGGTTCTTTTGAAGGTATAGTAAACAACTTACAACGCCGTTATCGAGAAACAACTAGCGAATATATAAAAGGCGAAATAGCTAAATATATGCGCGATAAACCATGTAAAGTATGTAATGGCGAAAGGCTTCGTGATATTGCTCTTGCTGTAACTATATTTGGTAAAAATATAACAAAACTTTGTAATATGAGTATAGACGAATTGCACGACTTTTTTACAAAACACAAATTTAGCGAAAGTCAAAGCTATATTGCAGAACCTATTGTAAAAGAAGTGTTGGCGCGTCTTGATTTCTTGCGCGATGTTGGGCTTAATTATTTAACGCTATCTCGAAGTGCAGGTAGCCTAAGTGGTGGTGAATCGCAAAGAATAAGACTTGCAACACAAATAGGGAGCGGTTTAACAGGCGTTATCTATATTCTAGACGAGCCAAGTATTGGTTTGCATCAGCGCGATAACGATAAACTTATTGCAACTTTAAAGCATTTGCGCGATTTAGGAAATACCTTAATCGTTGTTGAACACGATGAGGATACAATGCGCGCTGCCGATTATTTAGTCGATATTGGTCCATATGCTGGTAAAAATGGTGGTGAATTAGTTGCTTGTGGTACTTTACCCGAAGTTATCGCAAGCCCGCTCTCAATTACAGGTAAATATTTAAGTGGTGAATGGAAAATTGAAGTTCCACAAACTCGCCGAAAAGGGACAGGCAAAAATATTATTGTTCGCGGGGCGCGAGAAAATAATTTAAAAAATATCGATGTAGAATTTCCTCTTGGTGTATTTACTTGTGTAACAGGGGTAAGCGGTAGTGGTAAGAGTAGTTTAGTGACAGATATTCTATATCCAGCGCTATCAAATAGATTAAATAATAGTACCATGGCAGAAGGTAGATATGATAAAATTGAAGGGCTCGAAAATGTCGACAAAGTAATTGCTATTGACCAAAGCCCAATAGGTCGTACTCCTAGGTCAAATCCAGCCACATACACAGGCGTATTTACACAAATTCGAGAACTTTTTGCTGCCACCCCAGACGCACAAGAACGCGGTTATTTGCCAGGTAGATTTAGTTTTAATGTGTCAGGTGGTCGTTGTGAGGCTTGTTGCGGTGATGGTATTAAGAAAATTGAAATGTATTTCTTGCCAGATATCTATGTTCCTTGTGAAGTTTGTAAGGGAAAGCGCTATAATCGAGAAACTTTGGAAGTAAAATACAAGGGTAAAAGTATTTACGATGTCCTTGAAATGACAGTTGAGGAAGCATTGAAATTTTTTGAGAATCAATCTCAAATTAAATCAAAGATACAAGCGTTATACGATGTTGGTTTGGGATATATTAAATTAGGACAATCTGCAACCACATTAAGTGGCGGTGAAGCACAAAGAGTAAAGTTAGCAACCGAGTTATCAAAGAAAAGCACAGGTAAAACTGTCTACATTTTAGACGAACCAACTACAGGTTTGCATATTTACGATGTCGATAAGTTAATTAAAATTATGGATAGGTTAGTCGAAAATGGAAATACAGTAATTGTAATTGAGCATAACCTTGATGTAATTAAAGTTGCCGATTTTATAATTGATATCGGTCCAGAAGGTGGTGTAGGCGGTGGCGAAGTAATCGCAAAAGGCACTCCTGAGGATATTGCAAAATCTAAAATTAGTTATACTGGTAAGTTCTTAAATCGTATTTTAAATAAAAAGTAAACATTTTAAAATATAAATAAAAGTAAACAATTTTAAATATTCAAATAAAAAGAAATAATACAAATCACATAATAAAAGAAGTATCGATTTTTTACTCGGTACTTCTTTTCTTTTTTCTATTTTTAAATTTTATTTTAAATATTCTAAATTAATATGTTATTTTATATATTCTAAATCATTGCGTTTAAAAACAGGACAGTTCAATTAAAAATATTGCAAATAAAGTGTAACTTATATTTTTTTGTTATGTTGTCACTAGATTACAAAAAAATCATGGGGTTAACCATGATTTTTTACTTATTTACGCTTTTTGATGTTTTGTTCTTTCTTTGCTTTTTTCTGTTCTGCTTTTTCAGTTTCTTTCTTAACTTGTTCCATCATTCTATCGCGTTCACTTTCCAAAATGCGAATATCGCCCTCGATTTGCTCAATTTTCTCTTGTTGAGTTTTGATTTCTTTCTCAATTTGTTTTATATCAGGTAATTCAAGTTCTACGCTAGGGCTATCATGAGCAATTTCTTTTGCAGTATTAAACGCTTCTTTTTGTTTTTCAAGCTCGGCAAGTTCTTGTTGCAAGAATTCTTGCGATTGCTTTAATTCTTGGTGAAGCAAATCAAGTTTGTGCTTAATTGCTGATTTGCGTTCTCTACGGTCCACATCTTTTAACAAAGTTTGAAGTCTATCATAATCTGTATTAACAATAGTTTTCTTTGCGGGGCGAGATTGATAGAATTTCTTAATGTAGAAACCAACTACAGCAACGATTACAGCCACAGCAATAATAATTGTTGGGATAGCGAACCAGTCCATAGGGTTGTAAGTGCCTGTGCTGTCTGTTTCTTCATCTGTGATTGTATTTGTTGCAAGAACAATATTGTTCGGCAAGTTTTCGGTATCGAGAGTCGAAGTAGCACTATTGTATTCATCCTCCGTCATACTTTCAACTGTTAAGTTTGCAAAAAATACATAACCAGTCGTTGGCATTGTAGATGAGCCAAGTCCTAAACGAATAATTCCTTCTACATCGCTTGTAGTGTTGATATACATTGTGTATTCAACCCAAGCATTTTTATCATCTTCAAATTTTTGCGCTAGGGGAGTGCTAGCAGAGTATTCAATTTCTTTTGCTGTGTTGATTCCGCTAAAACTACTGTCTATGCCATCTATACCTATTGAAGCGCCGTGAATGATTTGGTTGCCACTTTCATCATACTCACCATCGACATCAGGAGTAATGTCTACAGTTCTTACAAGCACGCTAACTTTGTAATATGTGCCAGAAGTAAAGTTGTATACAAGGTTGCTGTTTAAATAGTAATAAGTTGGTTCTGTTGCTGCAATATAGAGTACATCGTATTGCTCATCGCTTGGTGCAAGAGGTTGTCCCATAAAGTAATTTTCGTAATCGCGTACATCCATAATACCACTGCTTGCAATGCTTGGGTCAACTGTACTATTTGAGGTCCAATAGGTAGGAGTACCATTTGTGCTTGCTGTTAAAGAGTTAGAACTCAAATCTACTACAAAAGTGGTAGAATTTTCATTTGCCGAATTAAAAGCATCTTCCGTAAGACTTGTATTTACAATAACATTATCAAAGTATGCTCGTCCGCTTGCATTTTGGTCTTCAGTACCAAGAGAAAGTTCGGCTACGATGTCTTGTGCCACATAATAATTGTGTAAATAAATTGTGTAATCATTCCAAGTATTTGTGTTATTAATCTCAACTTGGTGTAAAATAATGCCATCGGTATTTTTAATTGTTACATACGCTCTACCGCTTGCATTTAAGTTTGTTGTGTATGCCTGGAAAGTGATTTCAGCATATCCATCTGCATCCAAACTTACGCTTTCGCTGTCATAACCTTGATATGACAAAGTTTCATTTCTAATCATTAAAACATTGTCCGAATAATCGCCATTAGGCTTTGCAGGGCGGGCGAATCCTAAACCTGTTTGAGCCCAGTTTACCGAACTAATGTTTACAACACCACTTGTCGTGTTATTTTCATTTAATGCAGTCCAGTTTTGTGGGGCATAGGGGGCACGCATACTTTCGTCAACATTAATTAAGTTAAAAGTACCATTAGCAAAGGTTAGAGTTGCAGTGTTGTACATACTTAAAGTTGCAGTGTTGCCATTTGTGCTTGTTGCATCGTCTTTTTGAGCAGTTGTAACTTTTTCACTTTGAATGCCTGCAATAGCGATGTAACCAGTTGCAGATGCTGATTCAGTACCAATTCCTAATGTTAAATTTACTGTGCAATCAAATAATGGGTTACCTTCAACATAAAAAGTGTACATTGCCCAATTGTTGTTTATTGCTTGGGTATTTGTAGCAATTGTCGAAATAGTTTGACTTTGTTCGGTTTCCTCTAAAACTGTTTCGTCTGGAAGGTTGCCCGACATAACAAAGTTTATATTTCCGCTTTCAAGTTCGCCTTTAGCCCAGAAAGTTATGCGGTAAAGTCCGTGTCTTTTTATTTCAATATCGTCTGATTTTATTGCGTTATAACCATTTTCAGTGGTAAGGAGAACTCCTGTTGTATCACCGCGTTGGTTAGTACCAATTATAACTTGGTCGTCATTAATTGTAAATGTTCGGTTAAAGTCTGCTACATATTGAGTAACAGAGTTTTGAGAAGTTTCCTGGTTCCAGCCATTTGTAAGGCTTTCAACAAAATTACCATTTGTAACGAAACCATCACGCTCTGTAATGTAACTTGGAGCAAGAGAAACAGATGAGAAGTACCTGCCTGTATCTTTTACTTTTTCAAAAGAATCACCTGAGTAACGAGTAATGCTTACATTGTCAAATAGTACAAATCCAGCACTACCGCCTTGTGAACCTTTTTCTCCAAGGAATAATTCAAGTCCAACTGATGACGATGCATCTGTGCCTGTCTCAATATAGAAAGTAACTTGTTGCCAAGTGTCAAGAGTGTTAATACCTACGATTTTAGCGCTGTCTAAACTCTCAACATCATCGCCTGTCAAATACACGCTTGCGTGAGCATTGCTTGAAGTATAAACATATAGGCTGATAGAATAGAAACTATTTGCTTCCAAAGTTATATCAGAATCATTTTTATATCCGTAGTTTAATGATGTTGATTCATTTCCGCTATTACCACTATTTATTAACAAAACCATTTGCTCACTAACACCTTGTCTAATAGGTGGTTGTTGAGCGAAGTTGTTTAATCCATAATCATCTTTGTAAAGTTGGTAAGTAGCGCTTGTAATGTCTATTAAACCACTTGTTTCAGGGGTTATAAGCGTATCCTCGTCCCAAACGCTCCAACTCGATGGGGTGCGTGGGTAAGAGGTGCTACCAGTAGATGATGCAAAATTATTATTGCTTAAATTACTAGTTGCATCAATGCTATTAATTGCGTCTTGTGTCGTGTCATTTACAACAGCGTTCGTGTGATTTTGACCTATAATTCCCGCAAACAACCAAGCATTTTGCAAGAAACAAAAACTCAAAATCAAGATAACTGCTAATAAAATACTTTTAATTGAAAAATGTTTAGTCATGATTATTACCTTTTAGATAGAATTAGCGCGCATAATTTTAGCGCATAATATACAACCTATTATATATCATTACTTAAATAAAAGCAAGTTTTTCAGCGCATTTTTTAGCATATAAAATGCGATAATTGTAAAGTTTTGGGGTGAAATGATTATGACAGCAAAGAAAGTATGCGGTCTAGTGCTTGCTGGAGTCTTTATAGGTGTTATTAATGGATTTTTTGGTGGTGGGGGTGGAATGATTTGCGTGACGGCACTTTTATTGCTAGGTTTAAAAAACAAAAATGCGCAAGCAACAGCCATACTCATTATGCTCCCTATAAGTATTGCCAGCGCAATAGTATATTATTCAAGTGGTTTTGTCGAATGGGATATGGTGCTAAATGTTGCTATCGGCTCTGTAATTGGTGGGATTGTTGGCGCGTATTTACTTAAAAAATTATCTAATAATGTGCTTCAATATATTTTTGCGCTAGTTGTAATTGCAGCAGGAATAAAAATGTTAATTTAAGGAGGTTATTATGGCGTGGTATTTGCTTGCACTTGCAGGTCTTTTTGGCGGGCTAGTCGGTGGTATGGGAATGGGTGGTGGTACACTTTTAATACCAATTTTAACAATGTTTTTAGGCGTGGACCAACATTCCGCACAAGCGCTTAACTTGCTTGTCTTTATTCCAACAGGACTAATTGCTGTTTTCATTCACGCTAAAAATAAATTGTTAGACTACAAAGTTTTCGGCATAATAATTTTACCAGCAATTGCAACCGCTGTAGGAGCGGCTTTGTTGGTGGGAAGGATTAAAAGCGAAACTCTTGCATTGCTTTTTGGTATATTCTTAATTTTAATAGGCTTATTTGAATTGTACCAAGCCATTCACACAAGTATAAATAATAAAAAGAAAATAAACAAGCCGATTATAAAGCACAATTTATATCCGCCAAGGAATAAAGATTTTTAATTGGACAAGCAATCTTACGCGCGCGCGTTCATATATTTATTTATTAAGTATGGAGGTGTGCGCTTTTGATTATAGAAACTTTTGTTACTTTTATGAATAAGATAATGTTATTCTCGTCTTATGTCGACCACGCATCTAGTTTTCCAAAGACTTTATCTCCTGAAGAGGAAAAAATTTATATCAAAAGATTAAAGGAAGGAGATCAAGAGGCAAAAAGCATACTTGTATCGCATAATTTAAGACTAGTTGCTCATATAGTGAAAAAGTACAGCAATAGCGCAAAAGAAGCAGATGACTTAATTTCTGTCGGCGCGATTGGACTAATCAAAGCAATTAATAGTTATTCTCCAGAAAAAGGCGCACAACTTTCAACTTATGCCGCTCGTTGTATCGAAAACGAAATACTAATGCTTTTTAGAGCAAATAAAAAACATCAAAGTAATATTTCTTTGGAGGAAACTATAGGCACAGAAAAAGATGGTAATGAAATTATGCTTGCGGATGTTGTTTGCGATATAGACCACGATGTTATGGAATTAGTAGAAAACAACATTTTGACCGAAAAACTTATAAATATTATTCGCGATTCTTTGTCTGATCGCGAATATAAAATTTTGTGCTTGCGTTATGGAATAGGTGGTAAAATCGCATATACGCAACGCGAAGTCGCTAAAAAAATGGGAATTTCAAGAAGTTATATAAGTAGGCTAGAGAAAAAAGCACTCGAAACCGTTCGCGAGCAAGTTAGACTTAAAAAAATTTTCACCTAGTTTTATTTATTGTTAATTTAAGTCAATTTTTTAAAAATTACCTTAATTTTACACTAAATCAATTTACATTTTTTATCGATTGTTGTACAATATAATTATAATAATATGAAAGGAGAAGCAAAATGGCTGAATCAAAAAAGAGCTCAAGTTCAAAGTCTTCAAGTAGCAGTAGCAGCAGTAGTAGCAAAAAGTCTTCAATGTGGGGACTAAATAAAATCGCTTTCTACACAATTGCAGCAGTTGCAATTCTTTACCTTGTCGGTTTGATTCTATCTGCGTGCGGTGTATCAGTTACCGCTGTTATGGTATTGCAAAATATTGGTACTGCAATAATGGTTGGTATTTCAGCATATCTTGCATGGAAGTATGTGCGTCCTAAACAAACAGTTTGGAAAGTATTGTACTTTGTATTACTTCTTGTAATTCTTGCAGGTATCATTGTACCACTCGTTATGTAATTTAAAAAATCTCGCTTTAACTATAAGGCGAGATTTTTTATAAGGTGTCTGCAAATTTAATTTGCTCTATAATCCACGAATTAAAATATTTACTAAACTCAATTTTTGCCTTAGTCATATCTTTTGCATAGATACAGTTGTTTATATGTTCACACATATATTTAAAAAATGATTTATAGCAGTAATAGGCGAACATATTATAATCTAATGGTATAGAAAAATTATGCTTTTTAAAGGTTTGTAAAATTTCCTTTATTTGTTCTTTTTTATGCATAAAAAACCATAAGTCTCGTTCAATAGGCGCAATACTCACTTCGTCCCAGTCAATTATATAAAATTTATCATCGTTTATTATACAATTGCCACCAGCATCTCCATGCGTTATGAAAAGGTTTTTGTTTTCTTTTTTGTTAATGTCGTAAAAATGTAACAACTTTTCTTTGTTATGAGAAATAAAGTTTTCATTTTTATTAAGTATAGATAAAATATCGCTTTGAGTGGTTTCTTTCAAATTGTTTTTTAATTTTTCATACTCATAAAGAGTGGCGAGAGATACATATTCTTTCTCTATTTTTAATTTATTAGCATCTAATTTGTATATTTCAACTAATTTGCTAAAAAGCGATTCGATTTTATAATTATCTGTATGTTTGCCTTCTATGTACTCAAAAACACCTAAAATGCCATTGTTGTATTTAGTATAACTTTTATTGTCAATTGTAAAAATAATTTTAGGAACAAAGTCAAAGTTAAGTTTATTAAAAAACTCTACCGTCTTAAAACTATTTTTGTATTTATTTTTATGCCAAGGGGTGTAGTCAATTTTTACAAAATATGTATTATCGCGCGTTTTGAGTATATAAGTTTCCCCATAAAACCCTCTAGGCGCTTCGGTAATTGAGATTATATCAAAACCATACTTGTTTTTTAAAAAATTTTCGATATTATCCATTATTCCTCCAATTTTTATCAAGCAAAACTTCTAAGTTGTAAAAATGTTATCATAATTTTTGTAGAATAGTCAAGATAATAGGCTAGTTTTAATATTTTTAAAAAAATTTATTAAACTTAAAAATTTTATGTAATTTAATATAAGACTTTTTGTAGGCACTTTTGGCTTCGCTCTAATTAGGCATTGTGAATTGTAGCGGGGCAGAATTTATTTTATTTTTAGATTTAAACTTTTCAAAAAGACACAACTTTTTAAGCAATATTGATAAAAAGTATAAAATTTTTTCATTTTTTTATAAAATACTGTCAATTCGTTTTGTAATTTTAGTGTTTTCGAGTATACTATTCCTATAAAATAGTAAAGCAAAAGGGGAACAAAATATGTTAAAATTGCAAATTTCCCCTTCCCAAAACTCGATGGGGGGGGGGGCGCTTAAATAGCCCAAAAATACTTGCTTTAAGGCATTTTAAAGGCTATTTTAAAACGCAAAATATAGGTGTAAGCAAGGTGTACGTCTCTACGCAAAACACCCCCGTAAAAGCAAAGTATCTACCACTCCCATACATCACCTCAAATGTAGAGTTTTTCTCACCCCAACATAACAAAAATTTAATAAAAACTTTCAGCGCAACCCCTTGCGCCTTTTTGCGTTTCCAAAGGAGGTGCATCTAGGTGCCAATAAAAGGACTATTTTCAAAATATAAATTCTACACAATGCTTTGTATAATTACTCTGGTTTTAATAACAGGTGGTGTAATTTTAGGCGTTTCACTATCAAAAGATACCAGACAGCCCGCCGGAGCAGCAGTAGGTGATGAGTTTACTGTAGATAATTTAATATATAGTATAACATCAGAATCACCTAGGGAAGTAGAAGTAGACGACACAACAAGCACAACCATAACAAGAGCATCTATACCTAGTTCAGTTAGATATGGCGGTGTTACTTACAGTGTCACCAGTATAGGAGATAGTGCGTTTCGTGATTGTGCCAGTTTAGAGTCGGTAACAATTCCCGACAGTGTTACCAGCATAGGAAATAATGCGTTTTATTATTGTGGTGATTTAACCTCAATAACAATCCCTTCTAGTGTCACCAGCATAGGAGATTATGCGTTTTATGGTTGTACCCGTTTAACCTCGATAACAATCCCTGATAGTGTCACCAGCATAGGAAATTATGCGTTTTATGTTTGTTCCAGTTTAACCTCGGTAGAAATCCCCGATAGTGTCACCAGCATAGGAAATTATGCGTTTCGATATTGTACCAATTTAACCTCAGTAACAATACCCGATAGTGTCACCAGCATAGGAAGTAATGTGTTTTATGCTTGTGATGATTTAACCTCAATAACAATCCCTTCTAGTGTCACCAGCATAGGAAGTAGTGCGTTTCGATATTGTGACGGTTTAACCTCGGTATACTTTTACAACGATATTACCTCGAGAATATCATCCATAGGTTCATCTGCTTTTAAAAACGGTAACTCTAATGTAAAATATCATTTTAAGGATTATAAAAGTTATTATTATGCCCTTAATTATCATAGTTCTAAATTTACAAACACAAATTTTACTTATTCTGGTTCAAGACAATATATAATTACAGTAGCGGTAAATAATTCAAGTTACGGTACAGCTACAAATATAGGTGATAACTGGTATAATAGTAGTGGTTCAAGTTGTACCTTACAAGCCACCGCTAATAGTGGTTATCGTTTTGTTGGTTGGGACACTAATGGAGACGGGCAAGCGGACAATACTACAAACCCTTGGACTTTTAATGTATCGCAAGATTTAGATTGTACTGCAATATTTGAAATTGATTCATACACAATCACTACCAGCACAGACGGAAACGGTACAATAACAGCAAGTGGAACAGTAAATAATGGAGAAAATTTTACAGTAACCTCCACAGCAAATACAGGGTATATGTTTGATTACTTCATCCTAAACAACGATACAAATAACCCCATAAATACCAACCCATACACTATCACAAATATAACCCAAAACATAACAATTGTAGCATATTTTAAACGAGCATATGCTCATACTAGCGCAACAAGTGGTGGGGAAGTACGAGTATCAGGAAATAACCTAGGCGCAGAACACACGAGTGAAAGCGTAACATACACCGCAATATCATATACTAACTATTACCTAATCGGCTGGTTTATAGACGGGGTATTGTATACTCAAAACGGAAACACAGTCCTAGATAAAACAATAACCCTAACACAAGCCCAAGCTCAAGGCGCGTGGGTAGTGCCAGTATTTAGCACCAACCCAAACAACACCCCAACTTTAAACACAACCTTAGAGAATACAACCGCAGTTAATTCCACAATAGGCGGTGAGGCAAGAATGGTAGGGCTAGACAGTACAAACACCCAAGCTACCCTAATAGCCAAAGCAAACGAAGGCTACCGCTTCATTGGTTGGTATGACGGCGAAAACCTACTCGGCACAGATTTAAGTATTCGCCTAAACCTTTCCACCATTCAAAATAAAATAATAATCGCCCGCTTTGAACCGATAAACTCAAATAACAACGACCAAACAGACAGTGGTAATATTGATATATTATAGAATATGTTAATTTAAAACCACTTATATCGCCACAACAATTAATTTAAATTATTTTAATTAATAAAAACTTCTATTTAATTAAAAATCTCACTTCAAACGAAGTGAGTTTTTTAATAAATTAGTAATTAGAAATTGCGGAAGGTATTATATAAAATTATTAATATACCCAGCAATAATTCAAAATTCAAAATTTCTAATTAAAAATTCGAGCGAAGCTGAAGAGCACAGCGCTAATTTTCTGCGAGTTTTTCTAGTTTTGCACGAAGTAATTCGCTATCTTCTTTTGCCTTTTCAAGAAGTGCGTTTGCGTGTTCGGGATTCTTTTTAAATAGATTTGCAAATCTGCGCTCTTTTTTAGCAAATTCGATAAAATCGCCCATTGGTTTAGGGGAGTCTAAAATAAGTTTGCGAGTGATAGGGCTGTAACGGAATAAATGCCAGTATCCGCAATTTACCGCTTCACGCATTACAAGCATACCTTGCGACATATCTATTCCGTGATTAATACAAGTTGAGTAAGCAATAATTAGTGACACGCCGTCATATTCGCAGGCTTCCTTAATTGCCACAAGCGCTTGATTCATATTAGCGCCCATTGCAATTTGCGCAACGTAAACATCAGGGTACGACATAGCCATAAGCCCTAAATTTTTCTTGCTCGTCTTTTTGCCCGAATCCGCAAATTTCGCCACTGCACCAGCAGGGGTGGCTTTGCTCGCTTGACCGCCTGTGTTACTATATACCTGGCTATCTAGCACTAAAATATTAACATTCTTGCCACTTGCTAGTATGTGGTCTAGTCCGCCATAACCTATATCATAAGCCCAGCCATCGCCACCGATTATCCAAACAGTTTTATCGTTTAAATCGGCTTTTTGATTTAGAATTTCTTTCATAATGCTTTGAGCCTTTTCGCTTGCGGTATTGTAGTTTTGCTCAATCGCATCAACTAATTCAATGCTCGCGCGCTCGCTATCGTCTAGCGTGCTTGCCGAATTCCATTCATCGATAAAACCAGCAAGATATGGTGCTTGCACCGATAAATCAAGGAGCATTTGCCTAATTCGCTCTTTTTTAGCATCTAACGCAAGACGCATTCCAAGTCCAAATTCCGCGTTATCCTCAAATAGCGAGTTAGCCCAGGCAGGACCGTGACCGCGTGAGTCGATTGTATATGGACAACTAGGGAAACTTCCACCATAGATACTACTACAACCTGTTGCGTTGGCAATCACCATTTTATCACCATAAAGTTGTGTGGCAAGTTTAATATAAGGTGTTTCACCACATCCAGCACACGCACCGCTAAATTGAAAGTGTTGCGGGGCAAACTGACTGCCTTTTATTGTATATTTGTTGAAAACTTGCGGGTTCTCGATGTTTTCGGCAAATTGATAATTTTCAACCTCCTTTTTAGTCTGCTCGTCACCGTCTTTCATAACAAGTGCTTTTTCGCGCGCAGGGCAAACATTCGCACAACTTCCACAACCCGTACAATCTAGCGGACTAATTTGAATACGGAATTTCTTACCTTCAATCGCAGTGGCTTTAATACACTCAAAAGAATCTGGTACATTTTCATTTTCATCAACAAGGATAGGTTTAATCGCACCGTGTGGGCAAACAAAACTACACATATTGCATTGAATACAGTTTTCTTTTAACCAGCAGGGAATTTGTTGCGCAATTCCGCGTTTTTCATAGCGTGCGGTATCAGTGGGAATGTGTCCGTCCGCATTAAACGCGCTAACGGGGAGAGTATCACCTTGAAGTTTTTCAATCGGCGCCATAATATTTTTTGCAAAACTATTTTTGTTAGGCGAATAGGTGGTGGTAATTTCATTCTTTTCATTTTGCCAAGAAGACGGAATTTTGATTTCAACAATTTGCTGTCCGCCTAAATCAATTGCTTGATAGTTTTGCTCAACTACTGCATCGCCAGCCTTTCCATATGATTTTTTTGCCGCGTTTTTCATAGCAACAACAGCCTTTTCATAAGGAATAATATTAGTTAGTCTAAAAAATGCGCTTTGCATTATCGTATTAATCCTACCACGCAAACCAATTTTTTCCGCCAAACCTTCGGCATTTATTATAAATAGGTGAATACCGCGCCTTGCAAGTTCGCGCTTAAAGTTTGCGGGAAGTTTTTGCTCAATTTCATCAGGCGTCCAAGAGCAGTTTAGAAGTAAAGTACCGTTATTTTTAAGTTTTGGGAGAAAATCGTACTTGCCGATGTATCTTTCGTTATGACATGCAATAAAATCAGCCTTTTCAATCTCATAAGGGGCGGTGATAGGGTTTTTGCCAAAACGCAAGTGCGAAATTGTTACGCTCCCACTTTTTTTACTATCATACACAAAGAAACCTTGCGCGTAGAGAGGTGTTAGTTCACCTATAATTTTGATACTATTTTTGTTTGCACTAACCGTGCCGTCACTACCAAGACCATAAAACATACATTGCGTGGACGAGTCTTTTAGAGAAAATTCAAGCAATGCTAAACTGCTTCCATTCATATCGTCATTTATGCCTACGGTAAAGTGATTTTTGCCGTTTGGTATGCAATTTAAGATAACCGCCATAGCGCAGGCTGGGGTGAAATCTTTTCCACCAAGCCCGTATCTGCCACTTAAAACAGGGAGTTTAATTCCGTGTTCGCTTAAAACTGCGCAAACATCAAGATACAAAGGTTCACCAGCGCTTCCGCCTTCTTTTGTGCGGTCTAATACGGTAATCGTTCGTGTGGATTTTGGTAAAACACTTAAAAATTCGTCTGCGTAAAAAGGACGATATAGCCTAACAATTATAACGCCCGCTTTGTCGTTGTGGTCGCGGTTGTATTCGTCTATTACGCGCTCAAGCGTTTCTGTACTACTCGCCATTGAAACAATTATTCGTTGTGCGTCAGGTGCGCCATAATAGGAGAATGGTGCATAATGCCTGCCCGTCTTTTTTTCATAATCAAAACAAGCCTTTTTAAAATGTACACCTACGCTTTGGAAATAACTCTCGCTTGCTTCTCTATTTTGGAAAAAAACATCAGGATTTTGAGAAGTTCCGTATTGCTTCGGTGTGTTTGGGTTGAGAGAACGCGCCTTAAATTGTGCAATTTTATCGCGCGGAATTAAAGTCGCGATTTCGTCATCGTCAAGCACTTCGATTTTATTTATTTCGTGTGATGTGCGGAAACCGTCAAAAAAGTGAAGTACAGGCAAACTACTATTTAATGCCGTCATCATAGAAATTATGCTTAAATCGTAACATTCTTGCACATTTCGCGAGCAAACCATACTAAAACCTGTTTGTCTGCAAGCCATTACATCGCTGTGGTCACCAAAAATAGAGAGCGCGTGCGTTGCAACGGTGCGCGCTGCTACATTAAATACGCAGGGTAACAATTCACCAGCGATTTTATACATATTAGGAATCATTAAAAGCAAGCCCTGGCTCGCGGTAAAAGTTGTAGTTAGACTTCCGCACAGCAAACTTCCGTGAACCGCGCCAGCAGCGCCACCTTCACTTTGCATTTCAACTACTTGCATCGTAGTGCCATAAATATTTTTTTTGCCAGCGCTAGCCCATTCATCGCACGCTTCCGCCATAGGCGAACTAGGAGTGATAGGGTAAATAATGGCAGTTTCGTTTGTTGCATAATTAGCCATAGCGCAGGCAGTGTTACCGTCAAGAGTAATTGTTTTCATAATACTTCCTCATCTTTTTATTTCTTTTGGAAAAGGCATTTTGCATTGTCCTAATTATAATTATACCACTTAAAAAAAATATAAACAAATATTTTAATACAATTTGCTTTTGAGTATTTTAATATGTTATAATAAAAATATGAAAAGAATTTTGTTGATTATTCAGTTTTTAGGGACTCGCTATTCGGGGTGGCAAGTCCAACCAGGGCAAGTTACCGTTCAAGGCGAAATTGAGCGCGCTATTTACGAAACAACAGGCGAGCGCGTAAAAATACATAGTAGCGGAAGGACGGACGCGGGGGTGCACGCTATGGCAATGCCTGCGCATTTTGATACCGATACTCGTATTCAGCCAGAGAATATTTATAAGGCTCTTAATACTCATTTGCCCGATGATATTAGAGTGCTTTCAAGTTGCCAGGTTGACGAGCATTTTCACGCGCGCTTTGATGTAAAAGAAAAAACCTACGAGTACCACTTTTATGTAAGCCCACAGCCACTGCCATATTTTAGCACAACAGAAGCGTGGATAACACCGCCATTTAATTTCGACCTTGCGAAAAGTATTTTAAACGAATTTTTAGGCACACATGATTTTGTCGGCTTTGCGAGTGCTAGGACGGAAGTTACTTCTACAATTCGAACCATTAAAAAAATTTCTCTTTCAAAAACATCAAAAGACCATTTTGTTTTGTCTGTTACGGGAGATGGCTTTCTATATAATATGGTGCGAATTATCGCTGGCACGATAATTTCTGTCGGCAATGGCAAAATTGCGCCTAATGAGATAAAAAGCATTGTAGAAAGCAAAGATAGGAAAAGAGCAGGGGATACCGCTTCGGCTGTAGGACTTGTTTTAAAAAATGTAAAGTACTAGGGGAAAAATTGTGGTTAGTGTAGAGTTTGTGGTAGATAAAAAAGTTTTAGCGCGTGCAATTATTTACAAAAATAAACTTCCTTGCGATTATTGCGAAAAATTGAGCAAAAAATATCTTGATTATTCCTTATTAAAAAATGATATAAGCGCAAATATAACAGATGATATTTTGCTTGATGTGATTAAACAACCCTTTTTTAACACGCAATATATGTTAAGTTGCGAAAATTGTGAAAGGATAAAAAAATACTTTAAAAAGAAAGAAAAAGGGCTAAATAAATTTCTAAACGATATAACAAACACAAATTTGCGCTTGCCTAAATATACAATTTTTATACTAGCCCCAAATCTTAATCTAGGCGAAACTTTTAAACCAGGTAAAATTTTATATGGTAATCAAAGGGGAGTGGGCGACCCGAATTTTGATGTCGTAAATATTGTTTTTTTAATGCTCTACTCTTTTTTTAAGAAAAATAAAACCACATTAGCCTTAATAAAAAATATAACTTTTATCGAACTTGCCCGCCACCTTAATAAATCTTATCAATACTACACTTTGGGGGCGGATGAAACTCAAAAACAAATCTATCCATTTTGGAATCTATTTATTAATAGAAATAAGCGCGCAATTTTACTCGATAAAAAATACACAGGTTTTGAATATGATATAAATAAATATGAACAGTTTAGACCACTACTTTCAAACTTAAATGTTTTCGATTTTATCAAATGGCTCGAAAACCAATAGTAAAATTGTAACAATTATCAAATCAAATTTTTATTGCCATATTGAAATAAAATAAAATTTATGCTATAATCACTTTAAATAATATTATTAAGGTGATTTATATGGACAATCAAAATTTTGTAAAAAGTTTAGAAGCAGATATAATTCGCGAGGCTAGGACTAGATTTTTAAAAAGTGAAAGAGTAAGTCTAATAGATATCAAGGCTGTGGAAGTGTCAAAGTATTATGAGTATATGTTTAAAGACATATCAAAAAATGCAAACAGTCTTTATGAAATCGCAAATAGTAATTTGCAAATTATGGAAAAGACTATTCCAGATTTAAATAAAAGTGGTGTTTTAAGTAATTTGAGTATTGAATCAGCACGCGAAGCGGCAAATATAAAAATTGCAGCGCATAATAGAAATAATAAACGCATTAACGATTTAATAATAGATTGTTTTTTGCAAGGTTATGCCGATAAAGGAAGGAAAGATTTTTTTTACTATAAAATTTGGCAAATACCACAAATTGAAAAAGTTTTCGAATATTTACAAGAAAGGCAAAAAGTTGAGAATAACGAATTAGCAGAAAGGGCAACATTAGTTAGATGTATTTCAGCAGAATGCAAAATTCCTCTAACGCGCGATAAAATTGCAAACATTGAGATATTAAAATTGTATGCACAGTGCATAAGCGATGAAGATACATTTAAACAAGAAAAACTAATATGCAACGATTTAGAAAATAAATATAAAAGTGATTTAGAAAAAGAAAAATTACTTGATGAACAATATCCTGATAGGCATAATCATTATATTGGTGATTAATTTAATTTATCAATTTTAACAAATAGCGGGTAAAGGGCAAATTAAAATCTAAAATTTTATACTTCAAAATGAGCAGCAGAGCAAAAAGTTTGACAAATTAACAAAATAACCGCTTTTTACCCTTGACAAACTCTCGTGTTTTCGCTATAATAAATAAATCTATTGAAAACTTAGTGAATTAGCCCCTCTCTAAATGATTGGTAGATTATTTTTATTGATTTTTTCGGAGGAAAACTCATTATGAAGACTTATATGCCATCAACTGCGAGAGCGGAAGCAAAATGGTGGGTAGTTGACGCAACAGATGTTCCTTTGGGACGTCTTGCAAGCCAAGTTGCTGCAATCTTGCGTGGAAAAAATAACCCCACTTACACACCGCACGCTGATATGGGCGACTATGTTATCGTAATTAATTGCGACAAAGTAGCCCTTACTGGTAACAAAATTAACCAAAAAATGTACCGCTACCACACACTTTATCCAGGTGGCGACCGTGAAATTGCTTATAGTGACTTACTTAAAGACCGTAGCGATTTTGCTGTATTCCGTGCCGTTAAAGGTATGATGCCAAAGAATGCTTTGGGTAAGCAAATGCTCAAAAAACTTCGCACATACAAGGGCGAAAACCACGAGCACCAAGCACAAAATCCACAACCATACGCTATCAAAGGAGGTAGAAAATAATGGCTCAAAAATCAATTCCTAATCCTTACACAAATGCAACAGGCCGTCGTAAATCTTCTATCGCCCGTGTGCGTTTGATTGCTGGTAAAGGTAAAATTACAATTAACAAAAGAGACATTGACGAATACTTCGGTTTAGCTACATTAAAGCAAATCGTTCGTCAACCACTAGTGCTTACTAACACACAAGAAAAATATGATGTATATGTAACAGTAAATGGTGGCGGTTTTGGCGGACAAGCAGGCGCAATTCGTCACGGTATCGCTAGAGCATTGATTAAAATTAATGCCGAATTAAAACCAACTCTTAAAACTGCTGGTTTGTTAACTCGCGACCCACGTATGAAAGAACGTAAAAAATATGGTTTGCACAAAGCCCGCAAGGCAGTACAATTTAGCAAGCGTTAATATCGCGAGCAAGGTATGGTGTATGACACCATACCTTACTTTTTAAACCCACGAATGAAAGAGCAGTTAAGCCGAAGTGGGCACAAAGCCCGCAAGGCAGTACAATTTAGTAAGCGTTAATTTTGCGTGGCAAGAGCAAGACACAAGGCACAAATTGCTTTGTGTTTTTCTTTTGAGTGTTTTAGGAGAAAGAGAAGTAATATTAAAAGGTAATGTAGAGCGCCTTGTGTTAAATCAATATACTAAAAAATAAAAGGCACAAATTATTTTGTGTCTTGTATTTTTTATAAATAGAGAAAATAAAAGGCTTAATTAATTGATTTTAAAAATTCTCCAACAAGAAATATTCAATAGAAACATTAAAAAAGTTGGCTAATTTAACAAGCATATCTAAATCAGGTTCGCGACTGCCAATTTCCCAAAAACTAATTGTTTGGTTGCTTACTCCAAGTTTTTCTCCTAGCATTCTTTGAGATAAATTGTTTTCAAGCCTGATTTCTCTCAGCCTTTCTCCAAATAAATTATAGAATATAATATTAAAAATATTAAATATTTTTTAAAATAGATGGGGGATAATATAGTATGATTTAAAAATTTTTTTGTAAATCTTTATGTAACAAAGTTTAAGAGCCAAAAATTGATACAAAATCATATCAAAAATTACAAAATTTTAAAAAACTTATAAAAAATCCATTGCAATTTTATAAAACATTAGTATTTTGTCTAATTTTAAGTTATAATAATTTTAAACAAACTAAAAATATTTGATAAAAACTAGCCAAATTTAAAAATAGGAGAAAAGCCCAATGGCAGTAAAAGAATTTTTTACAAAGTACAGACTCTATATCGTTCTTTGTGTAATTACTCTTGTCCTAGTGGCTGGTGGAATAATAGCATATGTCTTGAATGTGATAGATAAAGGTAAGGCTTTAAAAGATGATGCAACAAATATAACTACATTAACACAAAATTTATACAGTACTGAAACGGGTAGCGATAGGAAACTAATCGTAAATTCCTCTGCTGTTGCAGAATTATTAAACGCAATTAATTATAGCACTTACACTGCAAGTGATACAAGTTATACAGCACACGACATAATATCTCGTAACGGTGGTACAAACGACAACACAATCAAGTTTGCAATGGGGTATTTTGTTGATAAAAATGGAGAACTTCATACTGATATACCATTATATTGGCAAATAGTGTATTTACGCAATGGTTATTTGACAATTTGGCTTGATAAATGTTATACAGTTTCATTATTTAATTCAAGTCAATCTAGTAGTGGTTCAACTTATGGCTATATAAACGCTAACACAAGTCCTTTTGCAACTTACGATACTCGTCCTGAAACACACGCTTATAATGGGAATTATTCGTATTCAACTATACGCGATGTAACAAAAAATATCTTTAATTTGTTAAATAATAACCTAACTAATTTCGGTGGTGATAATGGATTTATTGTTTCTCCACAAGACGCAAATGCGACATGGCAAGCAACACAAGAAAATTTATACTATAATTCTAACAACTGGACTATTACAAGTGGTTTGCAGAGTAACAGTTCAGGTAACGATAATGGAACAAGTGATATAACAGATACAAATCCATATAATTGGACATGGAATGTAACGGATAGCCCATATTCTGATAGTTTTTGGATACCTAGTTATAATGAAGTTTTTACATCACAATCAACAGGCGAAAGTGTGGAAACAGGGTTGTGGGGGTTGGATGTGCAAGATTTAACTTTCGGTGATGGACAAGATAGTACCTCGACTACTAATTCAACTTATTGTTATGATGAATCTGTGTATAATGGTTATTATAACAGATATCCTTATATTTGTTGGTTGCGTTCAGGAAGTAATAGCAATGCTGCATATGCTACAAGACTTTATTCGTCTGGAACAATAGATGCGTATTCTGTATTTGGAAGTAGGGGAGTTAGACCAGCGTGTATTATTTCTTTGTCAAAGTTGGTATCTTCTATTCCAATAAATATAACTATAAATACCAACGATTCTAGCATGGGAACTGTTTATGGTAATGGAGTTTATGTAATCGGTAATGTAACTAAAATTATCGCTACTCCTAATGCTGGATATACTCTTATCGGCTGGTCGCTAGACGGTGGGCAAACATTATTGAGTGATAGCCTTGGCAAAACTGAATATACAATCACCGTAACACAAGACGCTACATACACCGCGGTATTTGAACCTATTGTAACACTCACTTCATTAAACAGCGGAAGCGAGTTTTCCATAACTCGTGAAAGTGTAGACAATGTAGTACATAGTTATGTTATACAAATGAACAGCGGATACTATATCAACGGAATATATGCCACAAACACAACAACAGCGCCAACAACAGACGACTTTACAAAAATCAAATCAATAGATGGCTATTTACTAAACGATTATAGCACCGCAATACATTACATAACCAACACCACAGGCACGGAACTAATTATTGAAATATACAACGCAAACGAGCCTTTCATAATATACCTAAACTTTGTACAAAAACCCCCAAAACTTTAAAGCCAGTGGTTCAATAGAAGGAATAGCAGTATCGGTACAATATCAAGGTAGTGAAACAGACCTAGCCGTAGCAGGCAGTGCTAAAATACTAGAATACACAACTACAAACGGACTGGAAACAGTTAATGTAATAGCCCAGGAATACACAGGTTACACATTCTTAGGTTGGCAAGTAGACGGTGAGTATATAACATACCAAGACGAAGGCGGAGAAAAAATAACTCTCCAAGGTTACAACTACATTAGCGCTAGCATACCTTTATCTGTAATAGATGGAAAACAAGTAATAGCAGTATTCACTTCAACCGCAGAACTTAATGCCAACGACCAAACAAACACCAGCAATGGCGATGTGATGTAATATAATAATTTTAATAAAACAAAAATCTAAAACAAACAACTAAACCACCAATGACCAAACAAATTTAAGTGACAGCGAAATTTTATAATAAATTTCAATTATATTAAATTCAATAGGAACATAAATCACTTCAAACGAAGTATTTTAGAATTATAATATTAAAATGATGCCATAAAATTAGGCATCATTTTTTATATTTTTATATTTCCTTTAGTACTATGCTCAATACTATGCAGTAAATTTTATGCATACTTTTATGCTTGGAATCAAAGTTAAATAGTATCAATAGCATATCAGACTAAATTTTAAATTATAAGTTGCCAAAACCTATTAATTCCACATCGTCAAAATAGCCCTGTTTTTTAGCCTCGCGTAAAACATTAATTTCGTCCTCGCGAATAAGATAATTTGTTTGTCTGCTCGTGTATTCATCAACATAGCCAACATGTGTTAAAATTTCTAGTGATATATTGCGTTTCCAGTAAAGACTTTTTAAAATTCTAAAAGTATCTATATCTACACCATTACCATGAAAGGCAAAAGAAAATTCATCAGTAGTTTTTATATTCATATCACGAGCAAGCTTGCGAACATTTTCATCCATAGCACGAATGGGTAAATTATATTCCTTCGCGAGTTCTAAATATGCCTTTAAAATATTAGGTACTTCGTTAAAATAATGATGATGATCGATATGAGTTGGTGTTAATCCGCTTGCTAAAAATTTTTCAATTTGTGCGCGCAATTCTTTTTTGGCGTCAAGATATTGAGTATAATATCCAAGCATACAGACATAATGAAAAATTCCATTTTCATCGACAAGACTACTTACTTCATTTGCAGGTAGCACGGATTTCCCATAGGTAAGGTTTAAGTGAATACCAACATTTTTAAGATTATGTTCTTTTGCAAGGCGAATAGCCTCGTCAGTGTAGGGGGTATTCATCATCATTGTAGTACTACTAATTAGCCCCTCATTAAAGCAATCTATAATACCTTGATTTATACTAGGGCTAAGTCCAAAGTCATCAGCATTTAAAATTAGTTTCATATTTTCTCCTTTTTATTTAAAAAAACCTCCTAAAAAGGAGGCTGTACGATTTTATTTTTCCGCATTTTTAGCATTGTACAATTCACGAGCAAGGTTAGCTTTTTTTCTATTCGCTGTGTTTGCTTGATAAACATTGTCCAAGCGTGCGCGGTCGATTAAACTTACCACATCTTTAAGAATTGCTTCAGCTTTATCAAAATCTTTTGCTGCGATACTTTCGCGGAATTTGCGAATTTCGGTAGCAATACGAGATTTCTTTGATTTGTTGGCAATTCTTGCTTGTTCGTTAGTGATAATTCTCTTTTTCTGTGATTTTATGTTTGCCACTTTTTTCTCCTAAAAATTTTTAATACTTATTAATATTATCATAAAAAAATGTTTTTTGCAAGAGTTATAAACTAATTTTTTGTAAATAATTAAGTAAAACAGGGGAGATAGAGATGCAGAATAATTTTAACAGTAAATTAATGCGCGATTCCGGTGTGCTAGGGGAGCAAATTTACAGCGGAAAGTATGATACTAAAAAATTTTTCCTAGATATCAATACTGAAAAACTCGCCCAATTTTATCATAAGCAAAAAGGTAAGTACACTACACTTAATTGTTCTCGAGAATTTCATATGTCCGAGCCAGCGCGGAAATTTTTAATAAAAAAGCTTGTAGAAATTTTAAAAGAGTATTTAGGCGAGCAAAAGGGTACTATTTTAGTCGTTGGTCTTGGAAACGCATTTTTAGTAGCGGATAGTCTTGGTGCACAGGTGGTAAAAAATCTTTTTGCTACACATTATATGCCTGCTGATGTTCGTGCTGATTTAGGTGATTTGTCTGCTTTAATACCAGGAGTAAGTGGCATAAACGGCTTTTCAACTGCGGATATTGTTAGTGGTGTTGTTCATTCAATAAAACCAAAAACTGTGATTTTAATAGATGCTCTTACAGCGAATACCCCCGAGAGATTAGGATGCAGTTTTCAATTTAGCGATACAGGTATTTCACCAGGTGCTGGCATAGGCAATAAAAATAAGCCATTGAATAAGAAAACACTTAAAACTGATGTCATTGCTATTGGAGTCCCCCTAATGATAAACGCTTCATATTTTGGATATGATAGAAAAAATTATATTGTTACCCCTAAAGAAATAGATATTTATACAAAATTTTGTGCACGCGTTTTATCACATACTATTAATGAAGCTGTCCATGGTAAAAATTACAAAAATTATATTTGATTTAACTAATTTTTTGATTATAACTTTTAGTTATTATTTATAACCAAAAGTTATAATTAACTTAAATTCTATTAATCAAAATCCTATATTAAAAAAGCCCACTATTTTAATAAAATTAGGTGGGTTTTATTTTTATAACAAAATATTAGCAAAATTAATTTTTCTTTCATAACTTACTACTATGAAAAAAGCGAACAAACCAATTTTATTTATAGATAGTGGAATAGGTGGCTTAACTGTCCTTTATGAGACAATAAAAAAACAACCTAATTGTGATTATATTTATTTTGCAGATTATGAAAACGCGCCTTTTGGTTCGCGTAGTGCAACTTTTTTGCGAAAAAAACTACTTGAAAATTTGCATTTTCTAAATCAAAAATATAATCCTCAAGGTATTGTGCTTGCGTGTAATACTATGACTGCGGTTGCTGTAAATGTTGTTAGGCGAATTTATACAAATAAGTTTATCGTTGGTACAGAACCCGCAATAATTCCTGCTATTCGAGATAATAAAAAGAATATACTTGTGATAGCAACCGAAAATACTATTAAGTATAATAAACTTATTAAATCGCAAAAACAAAATGAAAATATTAATTTATATACCTTATCTTTACCAAATTTATCAACTCTAATAGAGCAAAATATTGATTCACTTGAAACGCTTCGTTCTATTTTAAAAAATTATTTGCTGCCCTATTTACAAAAAATTGACGCTTTAGTGCTAGGCTGCACTCATTACATATACTTAAAACCAATATTAAAAGAAATATTAAGTACTGATATAAAAATTTATGATGGAAACCAAGGCGTATCAAATCAAATAATAAAAAAGGCATATGAAAATAAAATAGGTAAATTAATTGTTTATACAAATAAAGCGAATTGCGGAATTAATCTAGTTTCCGCATGGAATTTATTAAAAACAAGAGGTAGTGAATTATGTGTGGAATAGTTGGATATATAGGGAATAAATTAGCAGTGCCATATGCGCTTCAATGTTTGCAGGCATTAGAATATCGAGGGTACGACTCTGCTGGTATAGCCTATGCTGATGGTGATAATTTAAGTGTAGTAAAGCAAGTTGGAAAACTTGAAAATTTAACTAAATTTTTAAAAAATAAAATAATACCAGCATCATGTGCAATTGGGCACACTCGATGGGCAACACATGGTGCTCCAAATAAAATAAATGCTCATCCACATTTGGATATGTATGGTATTTTGGCAGTTGTTCATAATGGAATTATCGAAAACTATTCTACATTAAAAAATGAGCTTTTAAAGCGAGGTTATAAATTTGTATCCAACACTGACACTGAAGTTTTTTCAAATCTATTTAGCGAGAAATTATTAGAGCAAAACCCGCAATTAACACAATACTATGCAACGCATAATACTATGCATAGTACTTTGCATAATACTTATAAAATAAGTAAAAAAAGCATAATTAAGGCATTAAATAGTGCAATAAGTCTTTGTAGGGGCTCTTATGCAGTTGCGATTTTAATTAAAGGATATGATGATACTATTTTCTTCGCTAAACAAAAAAGCCCATTAATTATAGGCAAAGGTGAGTTAGAATATTTTTTAGCCAGCGATACTCCTGCGCTACTTAGTATTTGTAAAAAGTTTTATAATATAAAGGATAATGAATTGGGATATATTACAAAAGATAAAGTAACTATATTTGACGGGGAATTAAATTTAATTAAACCTAATTTTCAAAATATTGAAATTCGTCCTGAGGAAGTTATATTAGGTAAGTATAAACACTTTATGGAAAAAGAAATTGAACAGGGACCCGATAGTGTAATTGAGACAATTAACCGACTCCAAAAGTCTAAATCTTTATATAATATACCTGCGAATTTGTTTAAAAAAGAATTTAATTTACATATAACAGCCTGTGGAACAGCCCTTCATGCTGGTATGCTCGCAAAATATATAATCGAAAATCAACTTCAAATTCCTGTTGACTTAGATTACGCTAGCGAATTTCGATATAAAAATCCAATTTTAAATTCAAAAAGCATTTGTGTATTTATTAGTCAAAGTGGTGAGACTGCTGATACGCTATCTTGTGTAGAGTTAGCAAAAATGAAAGGTGCTACAACTATAGCCATTACTAATGTGCCAGCAAGCCGTATGGAAAGTATGGTTGATTATGTTATACCCACAAGTGCAGGCCCTGAAATTGCTGTTGCATCTACAAAAGCCTATATGGCACAAATCGCGGCATTGTATGTTTTAATCGAGTATATAGCAAAAATTAAAAACATACCTATGCAATTTAATATAGAAAGTATTATAAAAACGAACATTAAAAATAAATTCGCAAATTATACTGATGCGCTATATGAAATTGTAGATGCTATTAAAGATGAAGAGAGTATTTATTTTATAGGTAGAGGAATTGATTATTTGCTTGCTCTTGAAGGTGCACTCAAGTTAAAAGAAATAAGCTATATTCATTGTGAGGCGATGCCAGCAGGCGAATTAAAACACGGAAGTCTTGCGTTAATTAAAAAAGATTGCATAGTTGTGGCTATTCTTATACAAAAAGATTTGTACGATAAAACTTTAAACAATATTCACGAGTTAAATAGTAGGGGAGCTAAGGTAATTTTATTTAGTCCATTTAAAGAGTTAAAGCAATTTGTTTACAAGCAGATTGTCTTACCAGATAGTAACAATTTACTTACGCCCTTTGTCGCAATGAAACCCCTGCAGCTTCTTGCTTATCATGTTTCTATCGCAAAAAATCTTGACCCCGATAAACCTAGAAATCTTGCAAAATCGGTAACTGTAGAATAAAAAAAGTGTTGATATACAACACTCTTTAAAAATTAAGTCCTGTGTTTCTTGGACGACTTGCACTAGCATTTTCTTGAATAATTTGTGTTTGCATAGTTTTAGGAATATATTCAAGAACACTATTCCAATTTATACTTATTCCAAAATTATTATCGCCATTTCCTTTGATAAAATTAGCAACAGCAATTTCTTTGCCATCTTTTGCTATTGCGGACAAAACGAATTGCTCTCCGTAATCTGCATTCATTTTATCAAATATTTGAGGAATGTTATTTTTGCTAATAGAATCAATTTTAAACTTAGTTGGTGTTTCAAGAAATTTGTCATACATAGGCATTGTTGTTATTGAAGGATTGTCTTTTGAGCCTGTAAATATGACAGTTTTTTTATGTATTAAAAGAGGGGAACCTATTCTTTGTTGAATATACGATAAGTAATCTATATATCTTGAATAAATCATATCAGTGCTATAAACTCGACTATTGGTTTTCTCATCAAAAAATTGATTAGTTAGTCCTTGGTCTTTTAACGATATAGCCCTTGATTTTATTTGTTCAATGATATCATTTGAATTGCCGTAGGATTCACTTAAAGAACATTGTTTATTGAGAGGATTATTCGTTACTTGTATTGTTGAATTATTGAAATCATAAGCCAGTTCAACGCCGTTTATATTAAATGTTGAGTAATTGGTATATTTTGAAGAGGTTTGTGTAAGTCTTATGCCTGAACCACGAATTTCCTGTATGTCCATACCATGATTTATTTCTACTATATTGTGAATATCTTTGCCTTTATGATTTGCTACAACATAGATTGAATTTGGATCTGTTCTAGATCTTGCAATATAAATAGGTGTTCCATCGATAACCATAGTTTTAGGATTGTAAAAATCTTGTCTTGAATATTCATTTTTAAATATTTCTAAAGTTCTATAATTGTCTAGGGCGTTAGAAATATCTGCATCTTTTTCAACGCTATATCCGGTTCGATTTTTTATAAAATCTAAAACTAAGTGTTTCCTGTAGCCGTCTAGGAAAGTATTATTATAACCGATTTTTGAACTAAATGTAGTGTTATAAACATCTTCAGTAAAATCTTTTAGGCTTATATTTGAGAATGTTAGTCTATTTGCGCGGGTATTAAGAATGTTTCTTAAAATTTCCGTATTAGCATCAATTACTTCACTGGTAGTATGTTTGTGTGAATTTTGACAGATTTCAAAATATCTATTCATTTCAGGACTATTTAAATTGTTCCTTGTTAAATAGTCATTAAAATTCCCATTAAAATATTCCTTTGGATTTATTGGTTCAAGATATTTTTCAATCTCTTTAGAAATATTTATTAAGTCGTAATAATTGTCATAATATTTTTTATCATCTATTAAAGATGCACAATACTCAGTCATCATTTCATCGGCCCAAGAAGGAAGCGTGGTGTCAATATTTGGATAGCTGTGGTGAATTAAAAAGTGAACAAATTCATGCATAAATACATGCTCATCATATGGTGTTAAGTTAAAACTTTCGCGAAGTAAAATTTCATTTGTGCTATATTTACATAAACCATGGGCTTGCATTCTTTCTAGGGTGTCGTTATCATACTTTATTTTTAACTTTTTGCCGCTAAGTAAAAAATTAGAAAATAACCTATTAAAGTCAATATTTACAGGATTTTTATCAAAGTAATTAGAAAATTTTTTCATAGCACTAGTAAATGTTGGCCTAAAAGAACTAGGCATTTCAATTGTATTAGCTTTATTTATAACATTTATAAATTCTCTCATTTATTACTCCTAATTTAAAAATTCCCAAGTTGATAATACTTTTTGCATAAATTCATCAAGTTGAGGTTTGTCTTCCTTTGATATCAACACAAGGTGTCCTATAGCATTGTTTTTTAAGGATAATTTAAAGAAATAATCTAGGCGCCATTTATTTCTTTTTTCATCAATACTTAATACCTTGTAAACAGACATAATTTGATTGTTAAATTGAAAATCAAATTTCTCGCTTCTAACTACTCTCTTATTAGGCTCAAAATCTTCTTTGATGCTTTCAAAATATCCATCAAAAACAGAGTTTGCCAAAAAACCATCAAAAAGAACATAAAGTTCCTCATCTGTTTTCTGGTTGTATAATTTCATAATAGAATGGTCGATGAATTCTTTCTCGTTATTTGTGTTATCTATTTGCTCCCAGTCATCACTTAACTTAAAAGCAAAACCAAGTTCGTGTTGAAACCTTTTCATATTTCCTTCCTTTTTTTGTTTTTTTAATTATAAAATTAAATATTAATTTTGTCAACCCTTAAGGCTTTTTTAAAAAGTAATTTTTGTTAAAGGCTTAATAAATATAGATTTAATTATTTTATCAAAAGCATTTTAATACTTCAAAAAGGCAATAAATACTGTTGCTTTTTTTGATAATTTATTGTATAATCTAATACTAAATTTGACTCAAATTTTATTTAGGGAGATTTATATGCAAAACACAGAACAAAAAGAAATAAAACAAGCAGATGCTGTAACTGTTATGGACAATAATCAAGGTAGAAAATTTAAAGCTTTATTTTTGTCAAATATAGTTGCTATTCCAGGAGTAAATTTAACTTGTGATATAAACAATGAAAAAGAGGCGCGTGGTATTCGTGATGCTTTTGATAACAATGAGCAGATTGTTGTAGTTGCAAGTAAAAGTATTGTAGAAACACCACAAATCGAGGATTTTTTGGAATTTGGTTGTTTATGTACTATTAAAAGAATTATGCCTCAAGGTAGTACTGTAAGAGTTTTATTAACAGGGGATGCTCGAGTAAAAATCAACAAGTTTGAACAAGGAGAATTATTTACTGTTTATGGAGAAATCGAACTTGATAAAAACACAACTACACCACATGCATATCAATTAATGAGCGAAATTAAAGCAGGTATGCGCACATTGGCTGATGGACGAGCTTTACAAGGTCAATTACAAGCTGTTATGCTCGATGATGAAATAGAGCCTGCCTTATTTTCGGACTTACTTGTTCATTTTTTAGCAAAAGAGGATTTAGCATTACAACGCGAGTTGTTAGTTGAAACTGATGTAGAAAAAAGACTTGAAATTTTAAATAAGCAAATGACAATCGTTGTCACAAACTTTTTAACCCACAAAGAAATAGAGGAAAAAGTAAATGACAATATTGCAAAGACGCAAAAAGAAATTTATTTACGCGAACAACTTCATGTAATAAATGAAGAGTTAAATGGCGAAGTAGACGAAATTGAGGAATATACCAAAAAAGTAAAGGCTATAGGACTCCCAAAAGATTCTGAGGAAAAAGTTATAAAGGAAATAAATAGACTAGGCAAACTTCCTTTCGGCTCTCCAGAAATTGGCTATATTCGTAATTTTCTTGATACTGTTTTAGAGTTACCTTGGACTAAAAGAACAGAAGTTAATATTGATATCAACAAAGCAAGGGAAGTTTTAAATAGTGAGCATTATGCCTTAGACGAAGTAAAACAACGCATTTTGGAAACTCTTGCTGTTATAAAACTTACAGGTAAAGTAAACGCGCAAATTATTTGTTTAGTTGGACCTCCAGGTGTTGGTAAAACTTCTATTGCTAAATCTGTTGCTAAAGCAATGGGGCGCGAATTTGTACAAGTTAGCCTTGGTGGTGTTAGTGATGAAAGTGTTATCCGTGGACACCGTAGGACTTATGTAGGGGCAATGTGTGGACGAATTCTTGCTGGTATGAAACAAGCAGGCACTATTAATCCTGTATTTTTACTCGATGAAATTGATAAATTATCTCGTGATGTTAGAGGTGACCCATCAAGCGCACTTCTTGAAGTGTTAGACCCTGCGCAAAATGACCACTTTAAAGACAACTTTTTGGAATTGCCATATGATTTAAGTCAAGTTATGTTTATTCTAACTGCAAATGATTTAAGCGGTATTCCTGGACCGCTTCGTGACCGTATGGAGATAATCAAGTTAAGACCATACACTGAAATTGAAAAAATACACATCGCAAAAGAATATTTAATTCCAAAGCAAGAGGAACTCGCTGGGATACCAAAGGGTACATTAAAACTTGATGACAAGTTGCTTGGAATTATTATAAATGAGTATACTTTCGAGGGCGGAGTTCGTTCATTAGAAAGAAAAATTGCTGAAATATGCAGAAAGTACGCAAGTTTTGTTGTTACGGGCGAAAAGTTTACAGATGTAAACGAAAACAATCTTACTGATTATCTCGGTCACAATCGATATAAAACACTTGATATTTTTAAAGGCGGAAATGTCGGCGAAGTTGTTGCACTTTCGGTTTATGGTCAAATAACGGGTGACACAATGCTAGTTGAGGCTATAATTAGTGAGGGTAATGGACAATTACAACTAACTTGTCAGCCAGGAAAAATGATGCAAGAATCATCAAAAATTGCTTATTCATTAATTAAAAGCCGTGCTGAAAAATGGAGTATTCCTTACAAAAAAATTAAAGAAAGTAATGTGCACCTTTCAATACCTGGAGCAGCTGGTGGTGTTGAAGGCCCAAGCGCTGGTATCACAATGACAACTGCAATGGTATCAGCATTTACAGGGATTCCTGTAAAAGAATATATCGGTATGACAGGTGAAATTAGCCTAGGTGGTCGTGTTTTTCCAATAGGTGGTGTGCGTGATAAATTAATAGCAGGTGCTCGTGTTGGCTTAAAAGAATGCATTATTCCAAAAGACAACGAAGACGACCTTTGGGATTTACCTGAGGAAGTAAAATCAAAACTTACAATTCACTTAGTAAGTAATATTGATGAAGTGCTTGCCTTTGCTCTTAAAGAACCATTAAAACCGATTAAGGCTAAAACTAGCGGAAGTAAAAAAGAACAAGAAGGAAAGGAAAAATCGGAAACAAAGAAAACTTCTGCTAAAAAATCAACAAAAACAAACACAAAGTCAAGCGTAAAGAATGCGAAAAGCGAGAATAAGTAATGATTATAAAAAATGCTGAATTTGTTGTTAGTATAGCAAAAAAACAAGATTTAAAAGATTTTGGTATGCCAGAGTTTGCTTTTGTTGGACGAAGTAATGTTGGAAAGTCTAGTTTAATTAATGCCCTAACAAATCGTAAAAAACTTGCAAAGGCAAGTAGTACACCAGGACGAACTCGTTTAATTAATTATTTTAAAATAAATAATTCTTTTATGTTTGTGGATTTGCCTGGTTATGGATATGCTCTTGCAGGTAAAGAGGAACAAGCGAAATGGCAGGAGCTGATTGGCGCATATCTAGAAAATAGCAAACAACTAAAACGAGTTTTTGTTTTAGTTGATATAAGACATGAGCCAAATGAAAGAGATAAAATAATGCTTAATTATCTTTTTTACTATAATATACCTTTCAATGTAATTGCAACGAAAGCAGATAAAATTTCAAAGGCACAAATTGAAAAACAAAAAACGCTTATTGCTAATACTTTAGAAGTTGGTCGTGATGATATAGTAGTTGTAAGCGCAAACGAAAAACGCGGTATTGATAATGTACTTGATATTATTGAATCTCTAATGTAAGAAGGTAAGGATGACTTTAAATGGTGTAGTTGATAGTATTGTATTCCAAAACAAAGAGAACGGCTTTACGGTCGCTCGAGTTTCTGCTAACAAAGAATTGGTTACAATAGTTGGAAAGTTAAGCACAATTTATCAAGGTCAAGAAATAAACGCAGTCGGCAATTATGTTACAGATGCGCGTTGGGGAGAACAGTTTAAGGTTGAAAGTTATACAGTTAGTGAACCTAAAAGTACAGATGGAATAATTAAATATCTTTCAAGTGGTTTAATTAAAGGCATAGGACCTACAACGGCAAAAAATATAGTCGATAAATTCGGCTCTCTTACTCTAGATATTATTGAATTAAGTCCTTTAAAACTCGCCGAAGTTCGAGGTGTGACACCAAAGAAGGCGCAAGAAATTGGAGAAACATTTACTAATTTAATGAAAATGCAAGATGTTATTATGTTTTTACAAAAGTACAATATTTCTACTAATATGGCAATTAAGATATTTAATAAATATGGTGAGCGCGCTCGTGATATAGTCCAAAGTAATCCTTATAAATTAGTTGAGGATATGGCGAGAGTTGGTTTTAAGACTGCTGATAAGATTGCATTAAATATAGGGATAGAGCCAGATAGCGAATTTAGATTACGAGCAGGACTGATTTATGTTTTAAATGAAACAAGTGAGCATGACGGGAATACTTATTTACCTATGGAAGATGTAGAAGTATCATTAAGTAAGTTATTAGGTATAGATATAACTGAACGCTTAGAGCAATTATCAAGTGTCATAGATGATTTGGTATTAGAGAGCGTTGTAAAGCGTTGTAACTTTAATGATACAGAATGCTTAATGCTTGTAAAGTATTATAATACTGAATTAAAAGTCGCATTAAAGTTGCTTACATTAAATCATAGTATAAATCAGTTGCAACTCGACCTTTCTCAAGAGATTGCATTATTTGAAAAGTTTAATAAGGTTGAATTTCATAAGGACCAAATAAATGCCATTGAAAAGGCAGTAAATAATGGCGTATGCGTTATAACTGGTGGACCAGGTACAGGTAAGACTACAATAATTAAATGTATACTACAAATTCTTAACCATAGATGTGGGCGTATTGCGTTACTTGCACCAACAGGTAGAGCGGCTAAACGAATGAGTGAATCTTGTGGCGAGGAAGCAAGCACTATTCATAGAGCGCTAATGATAGATTTTGAAAAAGCATCTAAAGATGATAGTAACGCATTGTTTTTTTACAATGAAAGTAATAAATTCCCTTATGATGCTGTGATAGTAGATGAAGTTTCGATGGTAGATGTTAACTTAATGTTATCACTATTAAGCGCTCTTAAAATGGGAACTCGCTTAATATTAGTGGGAGATAAAAATCAACTACCTAGCGTGGGGGCGGGTAATGTGCTTGCTGATATTATTGCTTCCGGTGAAATTGCCTGTGCGCAACTTACACATATTTATAGGCAAAGCGAATCAAGTTTAATAATTACTAATGCGCATGCTATAAATAATGGAGAAATGCCTATAATTGATAATAAGAGTGCTGATTTCTTTTTTGACTATAAAAATGATGTAGCTGATATTCCCCAAACTATTTTAAATATGGTATGTACACGTATACCCAAATTTTTAAATATAAGTCCGCTAAAAATTCAAGTACTTGCACCTATGCGTGCAGGAATTTGTGGAATTGATAAATTAAATACAATGATTCAGGAACGCTTAAATCCAGAGTCACCTAATAAAAAAGAGTTTAGGCTAGAAAATACTGTTTTTAGAATAGGTGACAAAATAATGCAAACTTCTAATAATTACACACAAATGTGGAGAAAACCAAGAGCAAATGGAAGTTTTGAAATAGGTGAGGCGGTCTTTAATGGTGATATAGGATTTGTAACAGATATTAATAATGAAACCGACAGTTTAGAGGTTACTTTTGAGGACGGGCGCATAGCAGAATATACGCGCGAGGACGCAAAACAAATGATGTTGAGTTATGCAATTACTATACATAAGAGTCAAGGTAGTGAATTTGATGTCGTAGTTGTACCAATTATATCAGGACCTAGTAGTATACTAACACGAAATTTGCTTTATACAGCAGTTACACGAGCAAAAAGAATGGTTGTATTAATTGGCTCAATAAAGAATTTGCATATGATGATAAATAACAACTATACTGCTAAAAGATATAGTGCTTTATGCACTTTTTTACAAAAGCAAGCTATAAATATGGAGGGCTTTTAAAATGAGTAATACACAAAAAACTATAATTTCAACAAAATTAGGTAAGTCAAAGGCGAAAGACGATAAAACAATTTTTGGTAAATGCGCTAAAATTTTTGTAACACTGTGCAACAAAGCATGTAATTTATTTTTTCCTTCAAATATTAAATGTCTTATTTGCGAAAGAGATTTGCCACAAAAACAAGAGATAGAAGTTTGCGAGGAGTGCATGCACAAACTTAATTTTATAGCAGAAAATGCTTGTTGTGCTCGTTGTGGTGCTCCTGCAGTTTTAGGGCATGGCAGTTTTTGTCTAAATTGTCAAAATTCTGCTAGAGAATTTGATATTGCGCGTAGTGTTTTTGTATACGAAGGCGAAATTAAACATTTGATTGCAGGTTTAAAATATAACAATAAGCCCTATATATCTCGCACACTATCAAATTTTCTTGCTCAAAAATTTAAAAAGCTCAATTGGCAGGCAGATTTAATTATACCAGTACCATTAAGTGAAGCGCGCATAAAGTGGCGTGGGTACAATCAAGCTCAACTTTTAGCGGAAGGTGTAAGCGAAAAAATAGGAGTTCCTTTAAATACAGAAACTTTAATAAAAGTTAAAGAAACTGAGGTTCAAGCAAATTTAACACTTCAAGAAAGGCAAAAAAATTTGCAAGAATGCTTTAAAGTTTTAGATAAATATTCTGTTAGGGGTAAGCGAATTTTGCTTATTGATGATGTTATGACTACGGGTTCTACAGCAAATGCTTGTGCTCATGAATTAAAAAAGGCGCATGCTGATAGAGTGCTTGTTTTAACAATTGCACACGGAAAAACTGAAATTCCGACACAAAAAAGCATAGATAACTTAGAAATTTTTATGAATTCTTGAAATTGACTTTTCAAATTCGCAACTTTATTATATAATGAAATAAATTTACTATCATTAGGAGAGTTATAATAATATGAGTATACTTACATTGTTTACTTCAGATAATAAGCGCAGTCTTGCAAAACTAGAAAAGATGGTTAAAAAAATTGAGGACCTAGCACCAAAGTATGATGCGATGGACAACGATACTTTAAGAGCGCAAACCGATGTATTAAAAGATAGACTTGCAAAAGGTGAAACACTTGATGATATTTTATACGATGCTTATGCTTTGGTAAGAGAAGCAAGTACTCGCGTATTAAATATGCGTCACTTCCATTATCAATTAGTTGGTGGTGTTGTTTTGCATCAAGGTCGTATTGCTGAGATGATGACTGGTGAAGGTAAAACTATAGTTGCGACATTACCAGCATACCTTAATGCACTTGCAGGTAAAGGTGTACATGTAGTTACGGTAAACGAGTACCTTGCTAGCCTCGGTGCTGAAATAATGGGTAAAGTTTATCGTTTCTTAGGTTTAACAGTTGGCGTAAACTTAAGCAATATGACTGCTGAACAAAAACGCAAGGCCTATGCTTGCGATATTACTTACAGCACAAATAATGAACTTGCATTTGACTATCTAAGAGACAATCTTGTCCGTAATAAAAAGGATAGAATGGCGCGTGGATATAATTTTGCTATTGTCGATGAGGTAGACTCTATTCTTATTGATGAAGCCCGCAACCCATTAATCATAAGTGGTAGAGGCTTTAAATCAAGTGATGCTTATATCAAAGCACAGCGTTTTATCCGTAATCTAAAGCGTGATGAAGATTATGTTGTTGATGAAGAGAAAAAAGCCGTTCACTTAACAGAAGCAGGCACTTCAAAAGCCGAAAATTATTTTAATGTAGAAAGTCTAAGTGATGTAAACAATGTTGAATTAAATCAACATATTTTAAATGCGCTTCGTGCTAACTTTATTATGAAAGCTGAAAGTGACTACATCGTCCGTGATGGTAAAGTCTTAATTGTCGACCAATTTACAGGTCGAATTATGGAAGGTCGCCGTTATAGTAATGGCCTACATCAAGCGATTGAGGCTAAAGAAGGGCTACAAATAAAAGACGAGTTGCTCACTGTTGCTACAATAACTTTGCAAAACTTTTTTAAGATGTACCACAAACTCAGTGGTATGACAGGTACAGCCAAAACTGAGGAAGTGGAATTTAACAAAATTTACAATTTAGACATTGTATCCATACCTACAAATTTACCAATGATAAGAATTGATGAGCCAGATGTAATTTATACTACAATGAAGGGTAAACTCAATGCTGTTGTAAATCGTATTGAGGAAGCATACAACATTGGACAACCTGTGCTTGTAGGTACTGTAACAATTGAGCGAAGCGAAGAATTAAGCAAAATGCTAAAAGCGAAAAAGATTCCACACAAAGTATTAAACGCAAAAAATCACGCGCAAGAAGCAGAGATTGTGGCTCAGGCTGGTAGGTTTAAAACCGTCACAATTGCAACAAACATGGCTGGTCGTGGTACTGATATTTTGCTAGGTGGTAACCCTGAGTACTTGGCAAAAGCGCAACTATACAAACTTGGTTACGAACAGGATATTATTGACCAGGCTACGAGTTTTTTACCTAGTGACGATGAAAAAGTTCAAGAAGCAAAAAGCAACTATGATAAATTCTTAGAGCATTATAAAAAGGAAACTGATGCGGAAAAACAAAAAGTCATAGAAGTTGGTGGCTTACTAGTAATTGGTACAGAGCGCCACGAATCACGCCGTATTGATAACCAGTTGCGTGGTCGTGCTGGTCGTCAGGGTGACCCAGGACGCAGTGTATTCTATATTTCACTAGAAGATGATTTAGTCCGTATTTTTGGTGGAGATAAGTTAAAGTCTGTAAGTAATTTCTTTAAAGTAGATGACGAAACTCCTTTCCAAATGAAAATGTTATCAAAACAAATTGAGCGTGCGCAAAAGAAAGTTGAAGCTCGCAACTATGCTAGTCGCCGTAATGTGCTTGAATTTGACGATGTAATTAATAAACAGCGTAACATTATTTACAGCGAACGCAATAAAATTTTGGATGGGGAAGATGTTCATGAGCAAATTAAACAAATGTTCCCCGATGTTATTAATTCTGCAGTACTTGCGAGCATCGATTTAGATAAACCAAGTTTTGAATGGGATTTAGATGAAATCAATCGTTCTTTAGAGGATAAATTATATCGTAAGGGAACAAACTTTGTTACGCAAGAAATGCTCGAGGATACTGTTTATGACGAACTTTGTGACACAATTTTACAAGATGTTTTAAAGAGATATGAGGCAAAGAAAGAGGAAATAGAAAGCCTGCATATAAAATTCGAAGATGTTGAGCGAATGATTTTGCTTGATAAGGTAGATAATGCTTGGATGGAACACATTGATGCAATGTCAACTCTTAGTCGCGAAATTGTTGTACAATCATGGGGCCGTCAAGATCCAATTGTTGCTTATAAACGCGAAGGTTTTGCAATGTTTGATGAGATGATTAGCAATATTCGAGAATCAACTTGTACAATTTTATTAAATGTTGTTGCTCGCCCGATAGTACCACAGCAAGTAAAGCCGAAAGGCGATTTTGTAGCAAGTAGTGGCGGAAAAGCTCAACGCCCACAAGGAACAGTAACTAATGATAAAACAGTAGGTAGAAATGACCCGTGTCCTTGCGGTAGTGGTAAAAAATACAAAAATTGTTGCGGGAAAAATGAATAGTCTAGGAGCTTATTTTGACTCAAAAGCCTTTAATGACAAAAGATACTTTGTATAAGATTTTTGAAACAGCAGAAAAAGAGCATATCAATCTTTTTCACAGCATTTCAAAAAAAGATTTTTATAAAGAATTAAATAATGTTGCTCAAAATATTGAAGTGCTAAATACAAATCAAATTAATTATGAAATGTGTAGACTTTTTTCGCTATTTAAAGATGCGCATACTTCGTGGGCTCTTGGAATGGGCATTAAATTTATGTTGCCGATTTCATTTGCAAAAGAAAACGATAAATATTTTATCACAGGAGTTCAAAATACCTTAAAAGATTTATTGTATAAAGAAGTAACAGCAATAAACGGTGTGAGTATTGATAACATATACTCTACAATTAAAGAGGTTATCTCCTCCGAAACAGAGCAGTGGAGTGCATATTGTGCTTTAAGCAATCTTTCCAACACGAGTTATTTAAAAATGGCTAGTGTGGATACAAATAGTGATATAGTTTTAACAGTTGAAAATATAAATTACTCATTGCCGAGAGAGTTAGACAACTTTATCACATATGAAAGTAATCCATATTTAAAAAGTTCCAATTACTCACTTAAAACAAAAAACGGTGTTAAAGTAATAGAATATGTTAAATGTAGAGAGCACCAAGGTTATCCATTTGAAAAATTTTTATCTGATGTAAAAAATTTTGTTTCTAAAAACGAAAACATAATAGTTGATTTAAGGGGCAATACGGGAGGCGATTCGAGGTATTTCTCAAAATTAGTCAATGAAGTATTAGTTCCTAAAAATATAAAAGGTTGCGTTTTGATTGATGAAGGAGTATTTTCATCTGGCACTATAGCAACAAAAGAATTAAAGAATTTGGATTTTAAGTTAATAGGGCAACCTACGGGCGGTGTTACAAAATGTTATGGGCAAAGTAAATGGTGTGAGGTAGACAAACTAGGATTTACAGTCTGTGAAAAGAAATTTGATTTTACAAGTGACAAAATTCCAGACGGTCCTATAGAGCCAGATATTTATGTTCGTAATTCTATCGAAGACTACAAGTCTAATCGTGATGTCGTAATGGAAACGGCTATAAAATATTTAAATAAAACCAAACAAGCGGACAAAGGAATGATAATTAACTATGCTAAATAATTAAGGTTAGGTGTCCTATGACTTTAGAGCAGATTAAAGAAAATTTAATAGATGCACAAAAATCGCTGGAAATCATTCGAGCGGTTTTTGACATTAATAAACTTAATAATGAGAAGCAAAAACTACAAGATGAACAAGCAAAGCCCGATTTTTATAATGATATGGAGCGTGTGCAAATAGTTGGTAAAAGATTAAATAGTTTGGAGAAAAAAATTAAAGATTTAAAGTTTGTTGAAAGCACTTTTAACACAATTAGTGATTTAGTAAAAGAATGTAGCGAAAACGATAGTGAAATTTTAAAAGAATTATCTAATGAACTTTTGGCGTTAAAGCCAAAAATGCAGGAAATGCGTTTTACGGCTCTTTTGCGTGGCAAATATGATAAATTAGGTGCGATTATGACAATACAAGCAGGCGCTGGCGGCACAGAAGCGCAAGATTGGGCAGAAATGTTGCTTCGTATGTATATGCGCTTTGCAGAAAAGCAAGGTTACACTTGCTCAACACTTGATTACAATATTGGTGATGGCGCAGGAATTAAAAGTGCTACTATTAAAATAGACGGCGAAAATGTCTATGGCTTTTTAAAATCAGAGCGAGGCGTACATAGACTTGTTCGCATTTCTCCATTTGATAGCAATGCGCGTAGACATACAAGTTTTGCTTCTGTTGAAGTTATGCCACAAATTGAAAATGATAATGAAATTGAAATAAAAGACAGCGACTTAAAAATCGACACCTTCCACAGCGGTGGCAATGGTGGACAAGGAGTAAATACAACAGACTCTGCTGTTCGTATCCGCCATATTCCAACAGGAATTGTTGTTCAGTGTCAAAATGAACGCAGTCAAACGCAAAATAAAGAATCAGCTCTTAAGGTGTTACGAGCAAAACTAGCGCAACTTGCTGAGGAACAACATCAAGAAAGCTTAAAGCAAGTACAAGGAAGCCTTAAAAAAATTGAGTGGGGAAGTCAAATTCGTAGTTATGTTTTTTGCCCATATACTATGGTAAAAGACCATCGAACAGATTACGAAACAGCAAATGTAAATGCAGTAATGGACGGGGATATCCAAGATTTTATTTTAGAATATTTAAAAAAGAGTGGGTAAGCCACAAAACAGGGAGGGAATACAATGTTTTCTATTAGGAAAGCGGTCGAAAGTGATTATGATTTCATCGACAAAACTTTTTGTGAAATCAATAAGCAACATTTTAAAATGTACCCATACATATTTAAAAATATTTCAAGTCAGCATTATGATAAAAATTATTATAATGAAATAATTGCAGGCAAAATGGCTTATTTGTTTATTGCTGAACTTAATGGAGAAAAAGTAGGTTATATTGAATGTGTTAAACGAACATTTGATTATAGAGAAAAGCCTATTATGTTTATTAATGGAATCTGTGTATTAGAAAAATTTAGGAATAAAGGAATAGGCGAAAGGTTAGTTGATAAAGTTGTTGAGTTAGCAAAATTAGAGAACTATTTTAGTGTTGAATTAAATGTATATGAAGGCAATAACGCTAAAAATTTTTATGAAAAATTAGGTTTTTCCGTACAAAAATCAATTATGGAAAAGAAAATATAATTAATACATAAGGACTTAGAAATGACTTATATAGAAAGAATGAAAGGTAGAGTAATTAATTTACGAAAAAAAGAAATTGTTACAATTTTAGCGATTGAAAGTAGTTGTGATGAAACAAGTGTCGCAATAGTACAGAATGGGCGAAAAGTTTTAAGTAATATTATTTCAAGTCAAATAGATATCCATCGTCATTTTGGTGGGGTTGTTCCGGAAGTTGCAAGTCGCAATCATATACTAAATATTATTCCACTTGTAGAGCAGGCTCTTGATAGCGCAAAATTGAAGTTAAGTGACATAGATGCAATAGGTGTCACACAAGGCGCAGGGCTTGTTGGGGCACTTCTAGTAGGTTTAACTACTGCCAAAGCATTAAGTTATGCGCTCGATATTCCACTAATACCTGTCAACCATATAAAAGGGCATATTGCAGCTAATTATATTGCTTTCCCCGAACTTACACCACCTTTTATGTGCTTAATAACAAGTGGGGGACATACTGCAATAGTAAATGTAGATGACTACAATCATTTTTCACTTGTTGGTTCAACTCAAGATGACGCGATTGGTGAAGCATACGACAAAGTTGCTCGCATTTTAGGACTCGAATACCCAGGCGGAGTAAAAGTAGACAAATTAGCACAAGGCGTAGAGCCAAAAATACAATTTGTACATAACGACACATTAGCAAATAACTATAATGTAAGTTATAGTGGTTTAAAAACGGCTGTTATAAATTATGTTCACAAATTAGAGCAAAAAGGTGAAAAGTTAGATGTTCCGCAAATTTGCTCATCATTCCAGCATGAAGCAGTTGATATGATTACTAAAAAAGTTTTGCGTGCTTGCAAAGAGTATAATCAAAACAAATTAGTCCTTGCTGGCGGGGTAGCAGCAAACTCATATTTGCGTAGTTCATTAACAGAAAAATGCAAAGCCGAAAATATTTCTCTTTATTTTCCACCACTTGAGTTTTGCACCGACAACGCAGCAATGATAGGTTCTGTCGCATATTATCAACTGTTAACCGAGGAGCCCGCTGATTTAAATATATCAGCCTTGCCTAGTATTTCATTAAGCAATAACTAAAAAAGTCTGTCTTGTTAGACGGACTTTTTGTTTATAAAAATAATTTATTTTTTATTAAATTAATTACTTTATATTTAAAGTTTACTTTATAAATAATGGTTTTTGATAAATATCACTTATAGCAAATTCTTTTTGAACATCTTTGCTAATATCCATTAATAATGAGTAAAGATTGTTCGCTTTATCCTCCGCAAACATTAAAATTTTTGCAAAAGGGTCTTGCTGTGCTTTTATAGCATCAGATTTTCGTGTAACTAATATCGTATTACATTCATTAAGGCTTGCTAAAACATCTTTATTGTTTTTTGCTGCAAGTAATTTTATAAAAGGTAAGCGGTCAATTTCGTAAATGTGTTTTACATACTCAGCGCGTAAATTAAGTAGGCAGGCAGTAACAATTCGTTGTATTCTTGATTGAGTAAACCTTCGAGATGTGCAACTTTCCACAAAAGACGGATAGTCTATATTTTCACGAGAGGTTGTAATAAGTTTGTTTTCAATACCTTCTAACACATCATAATTTAGTGCTAAATCATTAGGATTTGCGGTGCGAAAACGGTATAAAGCAAGGTTTCCCCAAATTTCCATATCAGGTATACCTATTGTTCGTAAAGAATTTGCAAAAATTTTATATGATTCTGTAGGAATAAACTTGCGGATATTCCAAATTCGTTTACTTTGATACACTGATTCGCGAATTGCTGTTGCACTTGAAAATTGATATTCAATTTTATCATCTTGCTTTGCTTCCGCAAGTTCATTAATTCTTTTTATTGTTATAGGTGTAATATCAGTACGCCCTGTTTGGAATAAAACTTTTAGATATTCAACGGCTAAAATATTATTAGGTGTATTTAATAAGTTTTCTACAACATTTGGGTGGGTGAATTTTACAAGACCAGCATCAATACATTCCTTAATCGCGTGAGTTTTTGCGCGCCCTAATGAAAAACCATCATTTAGGTTTCTTTTTATACGCTCTTTAAAAAATGCTGGTTCTTTTAATAAAAACCTTGCAAGTTCTGATAACGAGCGAATATCACCACATTCACTTCCAAAAGAAATGTGAGTAACCGAAGCAAAGCTTGTAGCAATTTTAACTGCGGCTTGTGCAAAAACTTCTGCATTGGCTGTACAAAAGTATGTTGGAATTTGAACAACCGCCGTAGCACCCCCCGCAATAGCCATTTCTGCTCTTGAGTATTTTTCACAGAGCGTTGGTTCACCGCGTTGAGAAAAATTTCCACCCATAATACACAGGCAGCCATCACAACCGCTTTTCTTTAAACTTTGTTGAATATGGTATAAGTGTCCATTGTGAAAGGGATTATATTCACAAATAATAGCGCAAAATTTCATAATTACCTCGATATTATTTTAATAAATTATACCATATTAATTTACTTTCTACAAATAATTTAAGCTAAAAAAAGAACATAAGCAATTATGTTTAATGTTTTGATAAATTTTACTGACAAATGATTTGCAAAATAACAAAATTTTTTATAATTTGCGTTGACTTTTTTTTATAAATAAGATATAATACAATTTGTAAATAAATTTACACATTCAATTTTTAATGGAGGTCAAAATGGCAGTTCCTAAATCTAAGACCTCTAAAGCTAAGAAACATTCTAGAATGGCAAATTGGAAAATTTCTTCACCAGCTATTGTAGAGTGTCCACATTGCCATGAGCCAAAACTTGCTCACCGCGTTTGCAAGAAGTGTGGCTATTATGACGGCAAACAAGTTCTTGCTTTAGAGAGTAAAAAAGGACAAGAAGCAAAGAATGCATAAAAGCATTCTTTTTTGTTTTACTAATAATTGTAAAGGCAAAAAAGCAATTTTTTTGCCCTTTTTGTTTGTTTTTTGTAATGTTATATGATAAAATTAAACTAGTAATTTTTATTAAATTTTAGAGGTGAAAAATGTTTAAAATATTAATTGATGCATATGGAGCGGATAGAGGACCTAGTGAAGTTATTTCTGCTTGCTTGCTTGCTCTTACGCGTCACGATAATATTGCTATTGAATTAGTAGGTAAAGAAAATGAGTTAAAAAGTTTGCTTGTCGGTAAAAAATACGATGAGAATAGATTAGTTATAACAAACGCAGATGATATCATTACTTGCAATGAAGCACCAGTTGAAGCAATTCGTACCAAGAAAAACAGTTCACTTGTAGTTTGCATTGACAAATTAAAAAGTGGTGGATATGCTGGAATGGTGTCTGCAGGTAGTACAGGAGCGGTGTTAAGTGGAGCGGTACTAAAACTTGGTAGACTTCAAGGTCTTTCCCGTCCAGCGCTTGCTCCTATGTTACCAACAATTAAGGGGGGGAGAGTATTACTTATTGATTGTGGTGCTAATGTGGATTGTAAACCAATAAATTTATGTCATTTTGCCTTAATGGGCAGTGAGTATATGCGTGTTATTCAGGGCGTTAAACAGCCACGAGTTGCTCTTTTAAATGTGGGGACAGAGGAAGCGAAAGGTAATGAACTTACAAAGTCTACATATGATATTCTACAAAAATTGCCTATAAATTTTGTTGGTAATATTGAAGCGCGTGATGCTTTGACAGGATGCTGTGATGTAATAGTCACAGACGGATTTTCTGGAAATGTTTTATTAAAGAGCATAGAAGGAACTATACAAGCACTTTTAGCTGTAATTAAAAGTGGCTTGAAATCAACATTTAAAGGCAAAATAGGTGGGTTAATAATAAAGAAACCTTTAAAGAAAATTTTAAAAAGATATGATTATCAAGCCTATGGCGGTTCGCCGCTTTTAGGTACAAAACAAATAGTTGTAAAAACTCACGGTTCTGCCGATGTTACGAGTTTGTTAACAAGTATAGAACAAGTGCTAGATTTTGCTGAAAAAGATTTATTAACTAATTTAGGTAATACATTGAGTGAAAATAAGTTTGATATAGATAACTTCGCATAAAAAAGGAGAATTTAATTTTGAGTTTTAAGAGAATTGAGGTTTTGGGCTTCAAATCCTTTGCGGATAAACTTGCCATAGAATTTAGTAGTGGAATTACTGCTATCGTAGGTCCTAACGGTTGTGGTAAGTCAAATTTTGCTGATGCGATTCGTTGGGTTTTAGGTGAGCAATCATCTAAAAACTTGCGTGGTAGCAGTATGCAAGATGTCATTTTTAAAGGTTCTGAGAATCGCAAAAGTTTATCTTATTGCGAAGTTTCTCTTGTTTTCTCTAATGAAAATCACCAATTTAATACCGATTATGAGGAAGTAGTTATTTCCCGAAAACTTTATCGAAATGGAACAAGTGAATATAGTATGAACCACGCTCCTTGTTTATTAAAAGATATCACAAACTTATTGCACGATAGTGGAATTGGTAGAGATGGATATTCAATAATTGGGCAAGGTAAGGTTGAACAAATTGTTGCTAGCAAACCGGAGGACCGCCGTGTTATATTTGAGGAAGCAGCTGGTATTTTGAAATTTAAAGAACGCAAAATAGAAGCAGAACGAAAACTGACTCGCACACGCGAGAATTTATCACTGATAGAAAATACAGTTATCGAAATAGAGCGCCAATTAAATCCAATGAAAGAGCAGGCTGAAAAGGCTAAAAAATACCTAGACTTACGCGATAAACTTAAAATTCAAGAAGTAAATAATTATATTTATCATTATGAAAACGCTAATTCTAACAAACAACGGATTAACGATTTGTTGGAAGGTTTGCGTGAGCAGTCTGCTGATAAAGAGAAACAAGTACAAGGCGCAATAGATCAGCAAAATCAATCTTTAGAGGGAATTAAAGCCATTGACGAGCAAATTCAAGCCCTTCGTGATGAAATACTTAAAATTACCGTTAATATTGAAAAGAATGCCGGTGATCGCCGTGTAGCACAAGCAAAAATTCAATATTTGGAGGAACAAGCAGAGAAGTTAAATCAAGAGATTGAGCAAGATAAAATTGAATTTGAAAAAATCAATAAAGAATTAGAGGAAAAGCAAAACGAAAAATCTAGTTCAGTAGAACAAGTTAACTCAATGCGAGCAAAATTAGACGAATTAGAACAAATTTATGCTGGTGTTATCGAGCAGTTACGCGTTAGTGAGCAGGTTGTAAGCGGTTCTACTCAAGAAATGCAAGATGCTATTTCTAAACTTACTGATATAAAATCTAATATCACTCGTCTTGAAACTGAAATTTCGGCAATTGAAGAGCGCGAAAAGGAATTAATTTCAAGACAAAAGAATGTTGAAAGTAAAAAAGAAGGCGCACTAGTTATTGAGAGCAAAGCTAAGAATGATTGCGAAATTGCAGAAGCAAACCGTAGGAATGCTTGGGATAATTTAAATGCTTTGCGCGAAAATTTCGCTTCGGTTGAAAAGGGTGAGGCTGATTTGCGTGCTCAATTGGATATTTCAATGTCTGATTTAGCAAAAATGGAATCAAGAGCAAAATTGCTAAATGAAATGCAGGCTGAATATGAAGGATATAATGGTACAGTCCGTAAATTATTATTAGACGCTGGCAAAAATGTCGAATTGCAACAATTAATTGTAGGTGTTGTGGGTGAATTAATTACTGTTCCGCGCGCGCTTGAAACTGCAATAGAAATGGCTTTGGGCTTTGCTGTTCAAAATATAGTTACACGCAACGAGCAAGATGCTAAAATGTTAGTTAGTTATTTAAAGTCACGCAATTATGGGCGTACAACATTTTTACCGATCAGTACAATTAAGCCTAAATATATCAATGATAATTTACGCCCATTATTAAGTACCGCAGGTTGCTATGGTGTCGCAAGTGAACTTATAGAATATGATAGTTATCTTGAACCGATATTTAAGGGCTTGCTTGGTAGTACTGTCGTTGTAGACAATATGGATACTGCTGTAAAGCTTGCAAACGCTTCACGATTTGGTTTTAAAATTGTGACTCTTGAAGGAGATGTAATTAATCCGGCTGGTTCTATTACAGGTGGTAGCAAAAAGGCTGAAATTAATAATTTGCTATCAAGAGAACGCGAGATAGAAACGATAGCAGAAAAAATAAAAGCGCAAAATAGCAAAGTACTAGAGCAGAAAAAAGCACTTGATACATATAAAGAAATGCTACAAAAACTCACAAAAGAAATAGAATCACAAGGCGATTTGTTACATGATTTAGATGTGGAACTTGCTCAAAAAGAGGAAGTATTAAAGCATTCGCAAGACGATAGCGAACAGTTTATTGCTGAACTTGATGACATTAATCAAGAATTGTCTAGGCTTAATGCCCGTAAGGAAGTTTTTGTAAGAGAATTAGATACAGCAAAAAGCATTCAAGAAGCAGATTTGCCTCAAACAAAAGGTGATAAAAAGGCTAATAATCAATATGACTTGCTCCGTGATAAACGAGATAATTTAGTAAATCAAATAACTGATTTAAAAGTGCGAATTGCAACGCTCGAGACAGAAATTAATTCACACGATACTGAAATTGAGCGCTTGCTTAATGAGCAAGAGGAACTCAGCGCTAATATAGATGAGAATAATTCTTTATTAGTTAAAAATTCTCGTACAATTGAAACTGCTCGTGAATTAGATAATTCTAGTGATGATGAAAACAATAATCAAGATATCCAGAAACTTGAGGCAGTTAAGGTTAAAGTTCAAGAAATGGAAGATCTAAAGCAAGATTTACATCAAAGTTTAAGTAAAATCGAAGAGGAGCGTACAAGGCTTACTAATGAGTATGCTAAAATTCAAGAACGCATTTATCAAGAGGAAGCGAAGTTAGCGCAAATTGATACAAATATTGAAAATATGCAAGATAGAATTTTAGAGGATTACGAACTTACATATTTAACAGCTTTAGAGTTAAAAGACCCTGATTATGATGCTGAGGGTGGACAAGTGCGCATTAATGAATTAAAACGCGAGATTAATAAATTAGGTCATGTTAATGTAAATGCAATCGAGGATAGCAAAGATTTAGATGCAAGATATACGGAACTATCCACGCAACTTACTGATTTAAAGAAAGCAGAAGAAGATATAATTACCGTAATTAAAGATTTAAGCGAACAAATGACAGAAAGATTTGATACGCAATTCCAAAAAATCAACGAAAACTTCTCGCGTATATTTAGGGAATTGTTCGGTGGTGGAAAGGCAAGACTTGTGTTAACGGATGATGATGTATTAACAGCTGGTGTGGATATCATAGCCGAGCCACCAGGGAAAGCACTTGGAAATATTAATCTATTAAGTGGTGGTGAAAAATCATTAACGGCTATAGCAATTCTTTTTGCAATTTTAAAACTTCGTCCAATGCCCTTTTGCTTGCTTGACGAAATTGATGCCGCACTTGATGATTCGAATGTTGAAAGATTTGCAAAATATTTGCACCGCTTCGCAGGCGAAACTCAGTTTATCGTCATCACACACCGTAAGCCCACTATGGAGTTAGCAGACAATCTCTATGGTGTAACTATGGAACAAAAGGGTGTAAGTAAAGTAGTAAGTGTTAAACTTAGTGAAGCGATACAAACGGTTTTGGAGTAGATTGTCTGCTTGCTCCATTGCCAGCCGTAATTGTTAGGTTGTATAAAAGTGAAATGTAATAACGGCTGTCTTAACAAAGCAGACAATCTCTATGGTGTAACAATGGAACAAAAAGGTGTAAGTAAAGTAGTAAGTGTTAAACTTAGTGAGGCTATACAAACGGTTTTGGAGTAGATTGTCTGCTTTGCTCCATTGCCAGCCGTAAGAGATATTGATTATAAAAAAAATAAAGTATAAACTAAAATTAAATGAATTAGGAATAATTAAGAATGGGATTTTTTAACAAAATTAAGGAAGCGTTTAAAAAGACGAAGGCGTCTTTTGATAATAAAATAATGTCAATTATGTCACATGGTGAGTTAGACGATGAATTTTTTGACGACTTAATTGATATTTTAATTTCGTCAGATTTAGGAATTGAATGTTCAGAGGAAATAGTAGAACGCCTACGCATCGAAGCGAAAAAAACAAAACTTCGTACACAAGATGATGTAAAAGAGGCTTTGCGCCAAATTATGCAAGACATCTTAAATGAAAACGAGTTGCCTGAAACGACTTATCCTCTTGTTTTAATGATAGTTGGAGTAAATGGAGTAGGCAAAACTACAACGATAGGCAAACTTGCAAACTTTTATAAGCAACAAGGGAAATCGGTTTTGCTTGTAGCAGGTGATACTTTTAGAGCAGCGGCTAGTGAACAATTAAGCATTTGGGCTAGTAAGAACAATGTGAAAATTGTTAAAAACGATGAAGGCGCAGACTCAGCGAGTGTTGTTTTTGACGGTGTTGCTAGTGCAAAAGCAAAGGGAACTGATGTAGTAATTATTGATACGGCGGGCAGATTGCACAATAAGGCTAATTTAATGGAGGAATTAAAGAAAGTATCAAAAGTCGTTACTAATCAATGGCCTGAAGTTTGCTATCAAAAACTTTTAGTATTAGATGCTACAACGGGGCAAAATGCATTAAGTCAGGTTGAGTATTTCGATGAAGCAATAGGGCTTGATGGCTTAATCGTTACTAAACTTGATGGTACTGCAAAAGGTGGCGTAATTTTAGGAATTGCACAAGAATACAATACCCCTGTTGTATTTATTGGGACAGGAGAGAAAATAGACGACATTAGCGAATTTGACTCAAAAGAATTTGTCGAAGCAATTATTTAAAAACAAAATTAACAAATATAAAAAAAAGACACTGTAGTGTCTTTTTGTTATATACTTGGCTTAAAACCTTCGAAAATAATATTATCTACATACTTTACAATTTCCAAATATTGCGTTTGAGAACGAACTGTCCACGCCAATATCGGTAAATTTTTGCATTTTTTACCTTTTACTTTTAATGTAGGCAAGTCATTTACATTATATGCTATAAATTGTGGCTGTGCGCGTTTGTTAAAAACCATATTTCTTAAAGCATATCTTTTTATCCAAGATTTAGGACGGTCTACCATATCTGGACCAAATTTAGCGCTCAATATTCCACGCGTAACTTCTGGAGCATTGTTTTTAAACCATTCTATAGTAAAAGGATTAAACGATTGAACGGCATAATCACCATTATAGTTTTTTAATATTTCGTAAATTCTAGATTCATCTGCGCCAACTTTCGTGTTTTCGGTTTTTATTTCTACTAAAATTGGAGTTTTGCCTGCCACAAAGTCAAGCACTTGTTTAAGAGTTGGTATTGTTTGTTCTGTTTTACCTAATTTATAATTTGGCAAATCTTCTGCTTTTAACTGTTTTACATAGCCGTCTTTTCCTGTCATACGGCCAAGTTGGCTATCATGAAAAACAACGACAGTGCCATCGCTGATTACATGAACATCTAGTTCTATAGCGTAATTATTATCAATTGCGCGTTGAAAGGCAAGTAGCGAGTTTTCTGGATTATTTTCATCATAAAATCCTCTATGCGCAATAAATTTTTCAACTAACCAAGATTTAAAAATTTCCATATATAACCTCAAATTTTTTAAATTATACCAAATATTATTTAAATAGGCTAGTAAATTTATATACTTTATGCAAAATAAATCAATTCTATTGCAAAAATAAGCAAATTTTTGTATAATAAAATTAAAATTTTAATTGGAGAGCATAAATGTCTGATAGACAAAAATTTATTCGCAACTTTTGTATTGTTGCTCATATAGACCATGGTAAAAGTACGCTTGCAGATAGACTTCTCGAGGCAACGGGAACTGTTGCTAAAAGAGATTTGCAAGAACAATTACTAGATAGTATGGACCTTGAAAGAGAGCGCGGAATAACTATAAAATTGACACCAACAAGAATGAAGTATAATTATCAAGGAAATGATTATATTTTAAATCTTATTGATACACCAGGGCATGTCGATTTTACTTATGAAGTTAGTCGTTCGCTTGCTGCTTGCGAAGGTGCTATTTTAATTGTTGATGCAGGACAAGGAGTAGAGGCGCAAACTCTTGCTAATGTTCATTTAGCACTTGATAATAATTTGGAGATTTTACCTGTTATTAATAAAATAGATTTACCAAGTGCAGAGCCTGAAAAGGTAAAAAAAGAAATAGAGGATGTCATTGGCATTCCCGCTATGCACGCTCCGTGCATTTCTGCAAAGGAAGGGACTAATATAGAAGCCGTTTTAGAAGGCATAATTAAGGAATTTCCAGCGCCTAGAGGAAAAGAAAACGCGCCACTAAAATGTTTGGTATTTGATAGTTATTATGATAATTTTAAAGGAGCAATTTGTCTTGTACGCGTATTTGATGGTTCTGTAAAAAAGGGTGATAAAATCAAATTTATGCAAACTAACAATGTCTTTGAAGTTACAGAAGTTGGCTATTTTACTCCTAAAGCAAAAGAGAGCGATGTGTTACTTACAGGTGAAGTAGGCTATATTGCGGCAAGTATTAAAAAAGTTAGCGAGGCAAGAGTTGGCGATACAATCACTAATGCCGATAACCCTGCTACCGAAGCACTACCTGGTTATAAGCAAGTACAACCTGTTGTGTTTAGTGGAATTTTCCCTGTTGATGGAAGTAAATACGGTGAACTAAAAGATGCGCTAGAAAAATTAAAATTAAACGACAGCGCGCTTGATTATCAGCCAGAAACATCTGTAGCTCTTGGTTTTGGCTTCCGTTGTGGCTTTTTAGGATTATTGCATATGGAAATAATTCAAGAAAGACTTGAACGCGAATTTAATTTGGATATTATCACCACTGCACCTGGCGTAAGTTATCATGTATTTAAAACAAATGGAGAAATGATAGAAGTAAGCAACCCAAGCAATTTACCAGAGCAAAGTTTCATTGACCATATAGAAGAGCCTTATGTAAATGCGCATATTTTCACACCACCCGAATATATGGGCTCAATAATGGAATTATGTACCGAACGCCGTGGTGAAAATACTGATGTTGTGTATCTTGATGAAAAGCGTGTTCGTCTTGACTATACAATTCCACTTAGCGAAATTATTTATGATTTTTTTGATAGCCTTAAGAGTCGCACACGCGGTTATGCAAGTCTTGATTATGAAATGGCAGATTATAGACCAAGTAAACTCGTAAAACTTGATATTTTGCTAAAAGGTGAAATTTGCGATGCTTTAAGTCTAATTGCCCATCAGGATAAGGCTTACGAACGCGGGAAAATAATGACGGAAAAACTAAAAGAAGTTATCCCTAGGCAAATGTTTGAAGTGCCTATCCAAGCGGCCATTGGTGGAAAAATTATTGCCCGTGAAACAGTAAAAGCCTTTCGTAAAGATGTGCTAGCAAAATGTTATGGTGGTGATGTCACGAGAAAGCGTAAACTTCTTGAAAAACAAAAAGAAGGTAAAAAGAAAATGCGAAATATTGGTTCTGTTGAAGTACCAAGCGATGCTTTTATTAGTATTTTAAAAATAGATTAAAGCAAAATTAAGTCGTCAGCGAACTATATGCGAAAATATTTTTTGAGAATATGAGTTGGAGTTTAAATGAGTTTAAATAAGTTTGCTTTATATGTTCATATACCTTTTTGTGTGTCAAAATGCAGTTATTGTGATTTTTGCTCCTTTGTGCCTAAAAATGAGCAAGTAAGTGCATATTTACAGGCACTTAATGCTGAAATTAAAGCAAAAGGTGAGTTTTATAAAAATTATCAGGTAACATCTATATATATAGGTGGTGGTACTCCATCTATTTTGCCTAAAAATGTTATTTTTGAAATCTTAAAAAACATTAAAACAAATTTTAAAATAAGCGGTAATAGTATCACAATTGAAGCAAATCCAAATTCATTTACACTAGAAAAAGCACAGGAATTTAAAGAGGCTGGGTGCAATAGAATCAGTTTTGGACTGCAAAGTCATAATGATGAAATATTAAAAATTCTAAATCGAAAACATAATTTTCAAGATTTAGTCAATGCAGTAAACTATGCTCATAAAGTGGGTATTAATGATATCAATGTTGACTTTATGTTTGGCGTACCAACTCAAGATTTAGAAGATGTAAAGGAAAGTCTAAATCGTGTAACAAATTTGGATATTACACATATTTCGTGTTATGGACTCATTTTAGAGCCGAATACACCACTTTATAATGAAGTGAAAAACAAAGAATTACAATTACCTAGCGATGATGAATGCGTTAATATGTACGATTACGCTGTAGATTTCTTATCTAAACATGGTTTTTTTAGATATGAAATCAGTAATTTTGCTAAAAAAGGCTACGAATCAGTACATAATAAAAATTATTGGGCGCGCGGGGAATATTTAGGTTTAGGTTTGGCTTCACACTCTTTCATAAAAGGCGTTCATTGGCATAATACTTCAAATTTTAATAAATATTTAAGCACGCCTTTAAATTGTATGGAAAATATTGAACCTGAAACTTTAAAGACTGCAAAAGAGGAAACGATAATGCTTGCTTTAAGGACAGAAAAAGGGCTTAATATTCAGGAATACAATAAAAAATTTCAAAGCGACTTCTTAAAAGAATATAAAAACACAATAAGCAAATTAAGCACCCAAAACTTGATTACAATTAAAAACGACTACATAAAAATAAACGATTTTAATATTTCTAATGCTATTATTGCAGAATTTTTTTAATACACACACTTTCATATAGTGTGTTTTTTTGTTTTATCGATTTTATTTTTTTATTAAATCAAATTTTACTACAAATTATCATAAAAGAAAAATCAATAAAATAGAATATTGCAAAAGGAGGTAAAATGCTTAAAAATATACTGCCAATGCGTTTTAATAGGTCATTAGATTTTTTAAAAGTGGACAAGTTAAGTGAAATTCGGTTGCGCGTTGGACAACCTACTGTTTTAAACTATGGCGGTAGGTATTATTTAGGAGAAAACGGTCTAGCCGACAATGAACAAAACTCTTTAAAAGTAGCATCACAGGAATTGAATGATATTATTTTTAGAGCCTGCGAGTGTAGTGTTTATGCACATAATGAAGAGTTACGGCAAGGGTATATAACACTAAACAATGGAGTTAGAATAGGTATTTGCGGTGAAGTTGTAATTGAAAATAATGAAGTCAAAACTATAAAAAATTTTAGTTCAGTTAATATTCGAATTCCTCATGAAATAAAAAATTGTTCTTTAAATGCTTTGCCATTTTTATATGATGAGAGTGGAGTATATAATACTCTTGTAATAGCGCCTCCAGGGGCTGGTAAAACAACTTTTATTAGAGATTTAACTGCTAATTTAAGTGATAAATTTATTGCTAAAAACATTTTGGTTGTTGATGAAAGAAATGAACTTGGTGCAGTTTTAAATGGCAAAGCAGGCTTATACCTAGGCAAGTTTGCCGATGTTTTTTCTGGTGCAAACAAGCAATTTGGTATAATTAATGGTATTAGAACGATGACTCCTGAAGTAATAGTGCTTGACGAATTGATAACTGCACAAGATTTTGAGGCTATTCGTTATACTATGGGGTGTGGCGTAAAGGTAATCGCAACGACTCATAGTAAAGATTTATTTGATTTAGCGCATAAGCCCTTTTTTAAAGATTTACTTAAAGAAAATGCCTTTGAGCGTTTCGTAGTATTATCAAATAGACGCGGGGCAGGAACACTTGAAGGCGTTTGGGATAAAAATAATACATGTTTATATTGCTCGTAGGTGAATTATGAATTTTTTAATAGGTGCTATTCTTTTAGCGATATGCGTTTTTGTTGGTTTTAAGGTAGCAAGTACTTATAAGAAAAAATTAAATTTTGTTACAGATTTTAAAAGTTTCCTTAATATTTTGGAAACTAATATTATGTTTACACAAGACAATTTAAATAAAATATTAACTGAAAGTAAAAATACTTTTCATAAAGAATTTAGTGATTTTTTAACAAAATATATATCAAATCAACAAAACAGTATAGAAATGCTTAATAAATGGAAAAGCGAACAAAATTTGCTCGATAATGATACAGCAGAAGTTGTTTACAACTTTATGTCTAATTTAGGGCGAAATGATAGCAATTCTCAATTACAAGCAATTAAACAGTCTAATGAGTTTTTAAACAGCCATATGGATAAAGTTTCCAAGGAACAAACAAAAGGTTCGATGTCATTAAAATTAGGTATAATGGGTGGGCTAGCCCTGTTTATTATTGTTTTGTAAAATTAGAGGTAAATAATGGTAGTAGGTGTAGAAATAATATTTAAAATTGCCGCAATTGGTATTGTTGTCGCTATTGTGGCACAAGTTCTAAAGCAAGCAGGAAAGGACGAAATAGCCACTCTTACAACTCTTGCAGGACTAATCATTGTTTTGCTTATTGTATTAGATTTGATTAGCGAATTATTTAGTTCGGTTCAAAATCTCTTTTATCTCTTTTAGGGGGTATCGTGGTAGAAATTTTTAAAGTAATAGGACTTGCTCTTATAATTGTGGTGGCGGTTATTGTTGTTAAACAAACTAAACCAGAATTAGCGTTATTGGTTGGTGTGGCTGGCGGTGTAATTTTATTTTTTTACATAATCGACCTTTTAGAGCAAGTATATGGTGTATTCACTTATATTTTAGATAGCACGGGGTTAAATAGCGAATTATTTATAGTACTTTTAAAAATAGTAGGCATAGGTTATTTGACTGAATTTAGTGCAAATATTTGTGCAGACAGTGGTAATAACGCTATTGCTAGCAAAGTTATGCTTGCTGGTAAATTAATAATATTTGTGCTTGCAATACCAATTATAAAATCATTAATTGATATAATAGTGGGTATTATGCCGTGATTAAAAAGAATTTTTTAAAAGTTATAATTTTGCTAACCATATTATTAATTATCTTTGCTATCTTAACACCTATTACTTTTTGCGCAGATGAAACAAATCAAGACGAAATACAACAAGAATTAGAGGAAAATATTAATGAACAACTTAATGACCTTGATTTAGGTTCTTTTGATGAAATAATTTCAAATTTAGGTGAAGATGGTCAAAATTTATTTGGGACAAGCAGTTTTTGGGATAAGGTAACACAACTTCTTAATGGTGATTTTGGCACAGATTACAGTTCATTTTTTACCGCATTGCTAGATTGTTTCTTTGGAGAATTAATAAATTTTATTCCGCTATTATGTATCATTATTGCCGTAACAATATTATGTAGTTTGGTTGGAAATTTACGAAGTGATGTAGGCTCCGATTCGGTAGGTAAAATAATTAACTTTGTATGCTATGGTGTTGTTATTGTTTTGATTACAACGAGCGTATTTTCTTTGCTTAATCAAACTACAGATTGTGTTACATCATTAAAAAGCCAAATTGACTTACTGTTTCCAATATTACTTACTATGCTAGCAAGTGTAGGTGGTGCTGTTTCTGTCGGAATTTTTCAACCAACTCTTGCAATATTAAGTAATTTAGTTGTGCAAATATTCACTTATTTTCTAATTCCTTTATTCATATTTTCATTTGTTTTTGTAGTTGTAGGGCATTTAACTGATTCAATTAAATTAAATAAATTCCAGGCACTATTTTATAGTATTTTTAAATGGGTAGCTGGAGTATGTTTTAGCGTGTTTATGGGCGCAATGGTAATAGGCGGTATTGTTGCAGGTAGCTTTGATAATGTTTCAATACGCGCTACAAAATTTGCTTTAAAAAGCTATATTCCAATCTTGGGTGGGTATCTTTCGGATGGTTTCAATTTAGTAATGGCTAGTAGTGTTTTAATAAAAAATGCAGTAGGTATGGCTGGTGTTATATTGTGTGCTGGGACAATTTTATTTCCTATTGCTCAAATTGCGGTATTTAGCCTTGGTTTAAAATTAACTGCATCAATTTTAGAGCCTGTTTCTAATACTAAAGTCCCAGATTTCTTAATGGCTATATCAAAATTACTAAATATGCTAGTTGTGATACTTGCTGGTGTTGGTTTTATGTATCTAGTTAGTGTTGGTCTAATACTTTGTACGGCAAATATAGTGTAATATAGGTGATGAATATGAGCGAAATTAGCGTTTATTTGCTTACCATAGTTGGTGTAGTATTTTTGATGGTAGTAATAGAATTAGTTTTGCCGGATAGCAAAGTTAGTAAATATATAAAAAGTATTTTTGCTATTTTTATAGTAGTAGTAATTATTTCACCTATAGCAAAACTTGCGAATAGTGATTGGGATTGGAATAAAATTTTTGATTCAATGGAGTATAAAATTGACGAAACATTTGTAAGTAATATAAATATTGATAACTTAGACAATTTCGAACGCGAACTTGAAAATTTCATAAATGAAAGTTACAAGGGCGCTAAAGTAAGTATAAGCGCGGATTTTGAAGGAGATGTTATGAAAATTAATTATATTTTTGTCGATTTAAGCGAATTAGTTATAAATGAAAAATTACAGCATATTAATTATTATACCGCAGTAAAGGAGTTGGTAAAAAAGCAAGTTGATATTGATGATGAAAAGGTGGTAGTATATGGCTAACGAAAGTAATTTATCGAAAATGCTTGCTAAATTAAAAAAGGTTAAACATATCGAAGTTTACGCCGTTATTTTGCTTGCTGTTGTAGTGCTAGCTATTTGGCTTATGCCAATGGGAGAAAATAATACGGCTACAACATCATCAGGAGAATCAGAATTAATCACAACTTCGCAATATGCTGAAATGCTAGAAAGTAAACTTATTAATGTCCTATCGGCAATTTCTGGAGCAGGTGAGGTTAATTGTATGATAACACTTGATGGTGAAGTGGAACGAGTACTTGCTTATTCAAATGACGAGCAAACAAGCAGTACAGAGAACACAACTTCAAGTGGCTCTACAAATTCTACAGAAAGTTCCACTATAAACAAAGAACCAATTCTTATAAATGTAAATGGTAGCAGCCAACCTCTTGTGCTTTATCAAATTATGCCAGACATTAAAGGAGTTGTCATAGTGGCTAGCGGTGCGGACGATGTGCGCGTAAAATTAGATATTTTAAAAGCAGTGCAAGCATTATTAAATGTATCTAGCGCACAGATTGAAATTTTTGTAAAAGGTTAATAATTAAAAGGAGATATAAAAATGGTAGCAAAGAAAAAGAAAATTATAGTATTAAGTGTTATGATGGGATTGCTAGTTTTAACAGGGTTTTTAAATATTACCTTAAATAACAACAATGATGTAGTCAATACAAGTGGAGTTGTAAGTACAGCCAACTTCTTTACAAGTTATCGCGCAGATAGAGATGAAGCGCGCACTCAAGAAAAGTTGTATTACACAGCAATTTTAGAAAGTGCTAGTAGCTCAGTAGAAGCAAAAACTTCAGCAGAAGAGGCATTAGCTAATATTGCAGCGCAAATTGAAAGTGAATTATATCTTGAAGGAAATATTAAAGCAAAAGGGTTTGATGATGTTGTTGTATCTATGACAGAAAATTTTGTTAATGTTATGGTAAAATCAGCAGAATTGACCGAAGCGCAGGTGGCACAAATCGTGCAAGTTGTACAAGAACAGACTAATAAGTCTATTGATAATATCAAAATTATACCCGTTGAATAGTTGATTTCATCACAATGCTATGTTATAATTATTAAAACTTATAGAGGTAATTATATGGCATTTGAGCAAATGAACAGCTCTGGACACGGGAGAGTTAGTTACAATAAAGCAATTTTATTATCGATAATCAACTTATCTGCCAAAGAAATTAGTGGAGTGGCTTCTTTGTGTGCTAATTTTGGAGGATTTTCGCTAGGAAAGGTCTTTAGCAGCAATTACTATGAAGGTGTTAAAATTGCACAAACAAAAGATGGTTTAAATATAGACGTATACATTAATGTTTATTCAAATTATAATGTTAGTGATGTAGCTTGCAGAGTGCAAGAAAATATCAAAAATAGCATTATTTCTATGACCGAAATGCCCGTAAAAAACATCAATGTACATGTTTTAGGTGTGGAATTTTCAAAGTCAGAGTAGCCCCAAAGTTTTTTGGGGTTTTTGACATTTCAAGGAGGGATTTGATTGAGTAGAACAATAGCAAGAGAAATAGCCTATAGGGTTTTATTTTCAGAGAATTTTTCAAAATTAGATTCAATAAAAGAAGCCATTATAAACGCTCTAGATGGACAAGTTATTTCTAATGAAGATTTAAATTTTATTGAAAGCACCGTGAATGGTGTAATAACTCACGAAGCGGAATTAAAGGAAATTATAAAACAAAATACCACAAAATTCGCGTTAGACAGAGTTGTCTTAACCGATTTAACTGCACTTTTACTTGCTACCTATGAACTTAAATATACTGACACTCCACATAAGGTAATAATTAATGAAGCTATAAATTTAGTTAAAAAATTTTCATCGGAAAAAAGTTATAGTTTTGTAAATAGTGTATTAAGAAAAATTAGTCAAGGATCAAGTAATGAGTAGAGTAATTAGCGTAAGTCAATTTAATACATATGTACATAATATTTTCCTTTCAGAAGAGTTATTGCTAAATATTCAATTATATGGGGAAGTTTCTGGGGTGTCATATTCTGGAAATAATGTTTATTTTAGCATTAAGGATGAAGGCGCTGTTTTAAATTGTGTAAAATTCGGTTTAAAAGATGGCGAATATATGGCAAAAGAAGGTGAAATGGTACTAGTGCGCGGATCACCAAATTATTACATAAAGGGTGGTCGTTTTTCTTTTAATGTAATTAAAATCGAACCATATGGAAAGGGGCTTTTATATCAACAGTTTTTGGAATTAAAAAATAAATTAGAAAGTTTAGGTTATTTTGATCAATCAAGAAAAAAGCCTTTGCCCAAAAATATTCGTAGAATAGGTGTAGTATCAAGTGAAACGGGTGCAGTTATACAAGATATTATAGATATAGCGCAAAGGCGAAATCCACTTATTGACATTGTTTTATATCCAGCGAAAGTACAAGGGATTGGTGCGGAAAACACGATAATTTCAGGTATTGAAGCGCTTGATAAAACGGATGTAGATGTAATAATAATAGCACGCGGTGGTGGCTCTGCAGAAGATTTGAGTACATTCAATGCTGAAAGTGTAGCACTTGCTATAGTAGCAGCAAATAAACCAATAATAAGCGCTGTTGGGCATGAAACTGATTTCACAATTGCTGATTTTGTGGCAGATTTACGCGCACCAACACCTTCTGCGGCTGCTGAGTTGGTAACAATAGATTTGGTTAAATTATTTCATGAAATGCAGAATTATGCACAACGCTTGTTACGTTTGTTTACTAATATTTTTGAAGTAAATAAAAATCAAATTGATATTTTATATAATCAAATGTTGATAGCGATAAAAAATTCAATCAATGAAAAAATAGTTGATATAAATTCCTTTAATTCAAGATTAGTTAATAGTGCTAATATTGACATTCAAAATATAACCCATAAATTTGATTTGCTTTCTCAAAGATTGGAAAATTTAAATCCTGTAAAGATTTTTCGACTTGGTTATGCTCAAATAGAGAAGCAAGGAAATATTTTAAATAGCGTTGAAAATGTTAGTTTAGGCGATGATTTGACAATACATCTTTTAGATGGTATACTAGAAACTAAAGTAACAAAAAAACAAAAAGGGAGTTAGGACCATGACTTATGAAGAATTAGTAAAAAGACTTGAACAGATTGTAGCAGAACTTGAAAGTGGAGAAGCAAAGTTGGGCGAAGTAAATAAGCTGTTTGCTGAAGGAGCAGAAATCGTAAAGAAGTGCTATGAGTTATTAAACGAAAGCCAGGGTAAAGTTACAGTTTTGCGAGAGGAGTTAGGTAAATTAGTAGAAAAGCCCTTACAATAATAGCTAATAAGTTATCCATAATGGATAGCTTTTTATTTTTTTCATATATCATAATTTTATTTAATTTGCCATATAATATATTGTGGAAACAAATAAAAATAAATCACAAAAACCAAGTGATACTAGGGAAATCATCATACTAAATAATAAAAAACTCAAGCCAAAAGCAAATAAAATCTGGCTTGTGCAAGTTTTTATTATTTCTTTATGCCTTTCAGTTTCATTTGCTTTCATATCACAACTAACTTTATCTCACGCAGGGCTTGCTTTAGCTCTTTTTATGATACTATTATTAGTGTTTGTTAGTGTTATAACAGACATAATAGGTGTAGCCATTACTGCTTGTAGTATAAAACCATTTTTAGATTTAAGTCAAAAAGGCATTCGAGGAGCTGACATATCGGTAAAATTAATAAAAAATGCAGACAAGGTGTCAAGTATATGTGCTGATGTAATAGGTGATATTTGTAGTATTTTAAGTGGTGCTGGTGGTGTTGCAATTTCAGTAATATTTTGTAATTTATTTCCAGGGGTAAGTAGCATAATTATTTCAATTATAATTAGTTCAATTATAGCCTCAATAACTATTTTGGGAAAGGCAATAGGTAAGACTTATGCAATGAATAACCCTGTAAGTATTGTATTAAGAGTGGGTAAATATCTATCATTTTTTAGAAAAATAAAAAAGAAATAATTATACATTTTAGCACGAAAAGCCTTTATCTAAGCCAAAAAACAAAATTTATAATTATACAAAACCTGCAATGCATAATTATAAATTTAAAAAACGAATAATTATGCAAATATATCTTGCATAATTATAAATTTTGTTGTATAATAGTGATAGATAAAAGATTTAAGGGAAGTTAATCATGGCAAGAACAATTCGTCAATCAAAAATTATTGAAATTATAAATAAACAAGAAATTGAAACGCAGGATGAATTAGTAAAGGCTTTAAGAGCAGAAGGATTTAATGTAACCCAAGCCACAATAAGTAGAGATATAAAGGAATTATGTCTTTTTAAAATTTCGGGCGAAAAAAAGAAATATCGCTACGCTTTTGTGGAAAGTGAATATAAAAACCTCAATTCAAAAACTAATGAAGTTTATAGAAATGTGGTTCTTGCTATTAATCAACTTTTAAATCAAGTCGTAGTAAAAACCATAAAAGGTACTGCTGAAGCTGTTGCAGGGGTAATTGATAAAATGGCAATGACGACTATTTTAGGGTGTGTTGCTGGACAAGATACTGTTTTAGTAATTACTACCTCTGAAAATGATGCAATAGAAGTAAAAGAAAGATTAACGGAAATGTTAAATAATATTTAGCAAAATTTAACTGAATTTAGTATTACGCTTAAATATTATTAAAACTTTTAATATTTTTAAAGTCGCAAATTTGCGATTTTTTTATTTTTTAAAAAATTATGTAAATTTAATTGATTTTATTGTTCAAATGTTCTATAATGAATTAGAACAAATGAGCGAGGTAAAAACTATGATTAAAAGTTTGGTAGTCCAAGATTATGCTCTAATTGAAAACGAGCAGATACAATTTGAAAATGGTTTCAATGTTATTACTGGTGAAACAGGCGCTGGTAAATCTATTTTAATTTCAGCCATAAATTTTGTATTAGGTGATAGAGCAGATAAAAGTAAAGTCCGCATTGGATGTGATTACGCACGAGTAGAGGTGCAATTTGAAACTCAAAATAATGAAGTACTCGATTCATTAAGTGAATTGGGTTTTGAGCAAGAAAATTTAATTATCATAAATCGTAAGTTATATGCAGACGGGAAAAGCGAAATAAGATTAAATGGTAATATTGTTACTCTTTCTATGTTAAAAAAAGTTACTAAACATCTTGTAGACATATATGGGCAGCATGAACATCAAGCTTTACTTGATTCAACTCGACACATTGAATTTTTGGATAAATATTTAGGAGAAAATATAAAATCTCAAAAAGATAAATTGCGTAAATTCTTGGAGGAAAAAACTGCCATACAAGATAAGATTAACTGTTTAGGTGGTGACGAGGCTTCAAGAGAACGAGAAAAAGATATCTTGGAGTATCAAGTTAAAGAACTTGAAGAAGCTAATTTGGTTGAAAATGAGGAGCAGGATTTAATTATTAAAAAATCTAAAATGCAAAATTTCCAGCGTGTTTATGATGCTATAAAAATTGCGCGAGAAGGACTAACTGAAATGGTGAGCGGAAGTGCCTGTGACAATATTTATAATGCTAAAAAATTAATAAGTGGATTATCAAATATAGATAGTGAGTTTGATAACATTGCTGATAGGTTAGAAAGTTTAGAAATTGAAGCTCGAGACATATCTGATACGCTTGAGCAAAAAATTGATGAGTTTTATTTTGATGAATATGAATTTAGCAACATTGATGCTAGATTAGATTTGATTAAAAGTTTCAAGAGAAAATACGGAAATAGCGTAGCTGAGATGCTTGATTATTTGGAAAAAAATAAAAACAGACTATTGGAGTTGGAATATTCAAATGAAACTTTAAACAAATTAACTGTTGAACTACAAGAAGTTAAAAATAACATAGAAAGAGTTTGTTTTGATATAACTGATATAAGGAAAAAAGGCGCTATAAATTTTGAAAATCAAATTTTAAAAGAATTAAAGCAATTAGGTATGCCAAATGCTCAATTTATAGTAAATTTCGAAAATGCAGAACCTAGTATAAATGGCGCAGATAAAGTTGAATTTCAATTTTCTGCAAATGTAGGGCAACCTTTAAAGCCTTTAACCAAAGTAATATCGGGTGGTGAAATGTCAAGATTTATGCTAGCTTTTAAAATTGCAATTGGCAATATTGAAACTGTTGACACTATGATATTTGATGAAATTGATAATGGTATAAGTGGTATCGTTAGCTTATCTGTTGGTGAGAAAATGGCTGTTCTTGCAAAAAATTCGCAAATTATAGCAATTACTCATCTAGCTACTATTGCTAGTTATGCAAACGCGCATTATCAAATTTACAAAGAAATAAAAGGTAGTGAAACCATTAGTAATATAATTAAACTTAACGAAAATAGTCAATTACAGGAAATTTCGCGATTGGCAGGTGGTAGTTTAAATTCTCAAATTGGGCTTGAACACGCTCAAGAGTTAAAAGAAAAAGCATTCGCTTTTATTTCAGGGTTAAAATAACAGCAATTAACATTTTATTTTTGTATAAAAATCTTATCATCTCAAACACTATTGCATAGGAGTTTATTTATGAAAATTGGTAAGATTTTTTTCTTTATATCTTTTATATTAAGTATAATTTTTGCCATATTATGCTGGTGTGTCCCTTTTCGCGAAATATTTAGTATAGATAATGGTGTATATGTAACTGACAACAGCAATACTAATTTTGGTAATTTTGTTTCAACAAAATATAATGAAAAAACAGAATCAGTCGATTTTCTCCTTTTTAATGCGCTTAAAATTCATTCAGTAAATGCTTTAGAAACAGGCAAAAAGGTTTTATTAGGTGGTGAAACGATAGGATTTTCTTATCATGGTAATGGTGTTTTGGTTGTTGCAAAAGGTGATAATTGCGTAGGTGATATTGAAGCAGGAGATGTAATTAAGTGTATAAACAATGAAAATATAAATAGCGTATCAACTCTATCAAAAGTTGTTAATTCAAGTCAGGGCGAATTAAAAGTAAAATTAGTTAGAGATGGTAAAACAATGGAAACAAAAGTAAAACCAGCATACGACACACTTACTAAAAAATATAAATTAGGTATTTGGGCAAGAGAAAATATGAGTGGCTTAGGTACTCTAACTTTTATAGACCCCGAAACGAGTAGATTTGGTGCTTTAGGTCATCCTATTTTAGAAAAAAACACGAAAACCATATTTGAAGTTGAAAGTGGCAATGTCCACGAATGTACAATTTTAGGAGTGAAAAAAGCAGAACGCGGTATGCCAGGAGAACTTCAGGGAATTTTTGTTCGCTCTAAAACAACTTTAGGTAAAGTAGATAAAAATTGTGAAAGTGGTATGTACGGAACAATAAATTTAGATCATAAACTTTTTAGCGATAATCAATTAATAGAAGTGGGTGGTAGGTTATCTGCACATCCAGGAAAAGCTGTAATTTATAGTTCAATAGATGGCAAAAATATTAAGGCATATGATATTGAAATTATAAAAACCAATTACCAAAGTTCACAAAGTCCTAAAAATTTAGTATTTAAAGTAATAGATAAAGAATTAATAGATTTAACAGGTGGAATAGTGCAAGGTATGAGTGGTAGTCCAATAGTACAAGATGGAAAACTTATCGGAGCGGTAACTCATGTATTTGTTAATGATGCAACAAAGGGATTTGGTATATATATAGATAGTATGTTAGGACAATAAATTTAATTATTTTTGAAATTTTTAAAAATTTTTTAAAAAATTTACAAAAATATACAAAAATCGTTTTACTTTACAAAAATAATATGCTAGAATTGAGTTCGTAAAATAAATTTGGAGGAAAATTTTATGAACAAATTAAAAGCTATTTATTTTGTAGATAATACAAATAACTGTGATTATGATATTAAAAGGGTATGCAAGGAGAACAATGTCAGCATTGAGCTTGAAATCGATTTTGAAAAATTGATTAGCAAAGTGCTATCATATCGTCCAGATATTTTAATTTTTAATTTAAAAGATTATATGTCTAATATTAAATATTATCAAATCTTTAAAACTGAGTCACCATTTTATGTGCCTTTGATATTTATAATAGGTAGTATTGAACCTGATTTTAACTTAAAATTACCAACTAACTACTATTATATAAAGGATACTGAATTCTACGATTGTTTGAGTAAATTTATTGAAAAAATTAATAAAAATAAAGAAAAAGAAAGGGCTTATTTACTGATATCTAATTTTTATTTTGACCAAATTTATCAAGAAATGATAGAGTTAGGTTTTAATAGCAGTACTAATGGTAGTCAGTATATTAAAATATGTATTAATGAAATTATGCTAGATAAATGTAGACCAAACAGTATGTGTAATACTTTATATGAAAAGGTTGCTGATTCTTACAATAAGTCTGTCGCAAGCTTAACTCGTTGTATGAAAGTTGCAATTGACACTGCATGGAACAAGAAGCGTAAGATACCAAATATAAATAGTAAATTTTGCTTAACTTTTAATGATTTTACTGAGTGTCCATCAGTTAAAGAATTTATATACTACGCAGCAAATAAACTTTATAACCATAATCAAAATAATGATTTTATAAAATCATTACAATTAACGCTTGACGAGAATTTTTGAAGCATTTTATAATATTTTTGAAAGGAATTTTACAAAAATAATTTTACATAATACGAGTTATTAAAGCATATTTTATAATATGCCAAAAATACATTCTTTTTATAGGAATTTTCAAACGGCAAAATATGATATCGCTGAACACTTTGCGTGCTATAAGTGGTGGTATGTTCTTGTTGCCGTTTTTTCCGCTCTAGGCTTGATTGTTGGATTAATTACTGGTTTTAAAATTGCGCCTGATGCTACAATTTCTAATATCCCAGATTCTATATTTTTGAGTTATATTCAAGGAAATGTTTCTGCAATCGGTGTTTTCTTTTCTAGGCTTTTTAGCATTCTTGCAATTGTTTTACTAATTTTAATTTCCAATATTAAACCCTACCTTTGCTTTATAAATTTACTTTTTATGGTTTATCGTGGATTTGTAATAGGCGCAACATTTGCCTTGCTTATAGTTTTATTCAATGTTGGGGGAATAATTAATGTCATATTTATCGTGATTCCTTGCCATATGACTGTGTTGTTTTGTTTAACGAGTTTTAGTGCTGTGTGCTTACATTACAATTTTGAAAATAGATATTTTGGTGGTTGTGTATTTAGTCCAAAGTTTTTTTGCGAGAAAAAGGCTTATTTATGTTGTATAGGAATAATTACATTTATAGCCATTCTTTTAGAAGCATTACTTTTACCACTGCTAGCATCTGCAATTATAATAGGGTAGAGGGAGATAATTTAGTTATCTCTTTTTACATATTTTTGTTAATATTGCAAAATCTACATATATAAATATATAAGGAGAATGTAATGTTTAAAAAATTATTTACTTGTTGTTGTCTTATTATGATGTTTGTTATTACGCCATTAATTAGTCAAAGTGTTGTTGCAACAACAGAATCTAGTCTATCAGGAAAGGCGAGAGTTTTAATGGATTATGGAACGGGACAAATAATAGACGAATACAATTCTACACAACATTTGCCTATTGCAAGTGTTACAAAAATAACTACATTGCTACTTGCTTTTGAAGCGTTAGATAAAGGTGTTTTAACATTAGACGAAGTCCTTACAGCCAGTGAATATGCCTCAAGTATGGGCGGCTCGCAAGTTTTTATAGATGCAAATGCCGATTATACCGTTGAAAATTTGTTGCACGCAATAGTTATAAGTTCGGCAAATGATGCTAGTGTTGTTATAGCCGAAGCAATAGGTGGTAGCGAAGAGGGGTTTGTGAATATGATGAATGAAAAAGTTCAATCACTCGGCGCTAAAAACACAAATTACACAAATTGTACAGGTTTACCAAGCCCTACCGCTTATTCTTGCGCAAATGATGTGGCACTTGTTATGCGTGAATTGGTAAAGCACCCCAAATATTTTGAAATAAGTAAAATTTGGATGGAGGATTTTGCACATCCATCAGGCAGAATTACCGAAATGGCAAATACAAATAAATTATTAAGAAGTTACACCGCTTGTGATGCGGGCAAAACAGGTTCGACAAATGAAGCAGGTTTTTGTATGAGTGCAACTGCTAAAAAAGGTGATATGCGTTTAATTGCTGTAGTGTTAGGCGCAGACAATAGCAAAGATAGATTTAATACTTGCATTAGTATGTTTAATAACGGTTTTGCAAATTATGAATCTAAAAAGTTAATTGATAGTAATATAATTTTAGATAATATTCCTACTATTAGTAAAGCAAAAAATAATGCTGAATTTATAGCAAGTGAAGATTTCTTTACCCTTAATAAGAAAGGTGAACAAGATAATATTGTAGCAAATTATGAATACAACAATTTAACAGCACCCATTCAAGCAGGTGAAGTCGTTGGTAAAATAATTTTAACAAGAGACAATATAGTTATAAAAGAAATTGATATTATTAGCAAAAATACAGTTGAAGCCAAATCTTATAAAGATGTCTTGGACGATGTATTAAATAATTGGGCTATATAAACTAAAAGTGGCAATTTAAACGCCACTTTTTAGTTTTATTAAATTAAAATTGAGGGTTTGAGTTTAAATTTTATTATAATAAAGAAATTATAAAAAATTTAAATTTTTTTGTAAAATATTGTTATTTCATTTTGTATTTTTTAGTTTTTCGAGTATACTATTACTATAAAATAATAAAGCAAAAGGGGAACGAATTATGCAAAAATTACAAATTTCCCCTTCCCAAAACGGCATGGGGGGGGGGGCGCTTAAATAGCCCAAAAATACTTGTTTTACCGCATTTTAAAGGCTTTTTTAAAGCACAAAAAGGCGGTGGAATATGGTAACCCTTAAAGCAAAAATAATATCAATAACTATATCAATAATACTCCTTTTGTCCGCTCTCGCTGGCGGAATAACTGCAATTATATTAAACGAAGTAAATAAAAGTGAAGCATATCAAGGAGACGAGAGTAGTGTTTCTATAGGTAATTTACTTAATGGAAATAATGCTTTAAATATAACAACTTACAATACTTTGTTAAATAGAATTGGTGGCGGTGTCGGTGCGGTATCTGGCACTATGTCTGCCTATGATATGAATAATAGTAATCCTATAATTTTCCAAATGGGAGAGGCAGAAAATATTTTGTGGAATGAAATAGTTCCTATTTATTGGCAAGTTGTTTATAGAACAGGTGATTACATTACAGTTTGGATGACTGAGCCATATGTTGAGAGTAATGGGGATTATTCTATGTCTAATGTTTATTATGAAACATCTGAAATAAGAGATGAAACATTAGCAGTTTATTCTACATTGTCTACATCATATCCGATTATAGATAATTTTATTGTTACGCCAAGTTCTGCGGTTTCATGGCAATCTTCACAACCCAATAGCTATTATGCTAGACAAAACAGCTTAAACGCTATATGTTGTAACAATGATAAATTTTGGCTCCCATCAGTATATGAAGTTGCTAATACTTCTAGTCAGTATATTAGCTATTCTGATATGCGAGATAGTAGTAAATATTATGGCTTATGGGAACTTAATAGTACGATGCGTGGGTATGATAATGCACCGATTACAAGTGGAAATTATATGAGTAATTGCTTTTTGCGATCAGTATATTGGGATAGTACTGATATGTATAGTTTTAATTGGTTATATTTGGAAGGTGAATATTCTGTATCTAATACAAGAGCAGGCATCCGTCCCGCTTGTCACATTTCATTGACAGCATTACAAAATCTCGTAAGATACAATGTAACCACCGCAATATCTCCTGCGGGAGCAGGCAATGCTAGTGCAAATTATAACAGTGTAGCGCCTGGTACAAGTGTAACATTCACAGCCACCGAAACAAACGCTAGTTACCGTTTTGTTGGTTGGGACACTAACGGAGATGGACAAGCAGACAATGCAACAAACCCACTTCGTGTAACTATCAACGCGGATACATCATATACCGCAGTATTTGAACTTCGTACATATTCAGTAACCACCAGCACAGACGGAAACGGAAGCATTACCGCAAATACTACCGTAATCTATGGCGGGAGTTATGAAGTAACCGCTACACCTATAAATGAAACTTATGAATTTGATTATTTTATACTAAATAACGATACGGGTAATCCTATACGGTCCAACCCGTACACAATTCAAAATATTACAGCAAACACAACAATAGTGGCATACTTTAAACTAAAACAATACAATGTATCTATAACCACAAATGATAGTACAATAGGCAATGTATTATATAATAATAGTTTAACAAATACTTCAAACACAAGCATAAACACAACACAAACACACGGCTCTAATTTGACAAACATTTACGCAATAGCCAGCGGTGGTAATGCCTTTGCATATTGGCAAATTGATAGGGGCGGTGGAAATATAACTACCAGCACAGCAAACCCGCTAACACTCGAAAACATCACCGCAGATACAACTATAACTGCAGTATTTGCAAATAGTTTGTTAGAAAACTTTGCGGTTGCATCAATAGGTGGTGGAGAAGCAAGAATTAACGGATACACCGAAGGCGATAGTTATATACATTTAAGTGTATTTTGCTACACAGGATACACCTTCGCTGGTTGGTATTATGCCGATACAGATACTCCATTTAGCACGGACAAATCAATCGACCTAGATATTTCCACTGCCGAAAGCAAACTTATAATTGCTCGCTTTGTGCCAACAAATAGTACAAACAACGGACAAACGGACACAGACAACAGCGGAGTAATGTGAAAATACTAAATTTAAAAATGATGTTTTAATTTGCAAGCATCGTTTTTTATATTTAGGTACTATGCAAAGTACTATGCAATAAATTTTACGCATAGTTTTATGCTTAAAATTTAAGTATGCATAGTACAGTATAATTAAATAGGGAAACTATACAATTTTAATTTTAAATAAAAAACTGCTATAAAAATTATAGCAGCTATATTTTTACATATTAGAATTTGTACCAAATGTTACATCATTTTGAACTGATTTTGTTTGGTCTACATCTGTTTTTGCTAAAGGACTATTTGCAGAATGATGTTGAGCACGACTTGGGTTAGGGGTGCTTAGATTTGTATTACTCGTGCTTGTATTAGGAACAGTGTTTTTGTTTAGATTACTTGTATTACTATTTTGTGTGTTTAGTACCTGATTTCTTGCTAAATCAGATGTTTGAGCTGTAGTTTCATTAATTACATTACTTTCTACATTATCAAAAATATCATTTAAAGCATTTAAGATTTCATTAGCGCAATTTAAGTAAACTTCACGAGATAACAATGTTCCTTTCATTTCAAGATAAATAGGGTCAACATTTGCATCGTTACCGTCAGTACTTTGAACAAGTGCCATCATGCCAGCGCCACGCATCAAATCAAATTGGCTGTGTGCTAATTTTTTAGTCATTTTATTTAAAACATGAGAATAACCGTTGACAAGCTTAATCTGGTCCTCGTTTAACTGTATTGTACCATCTATTACTTTATTAATATTTTGACGAACCGATTCTAGATTTGTGTTTAATTGTTCATTTAAGGTAGCCAAATGGTCATTTAAATCTTGGATTTCTTGTTGAATTTGATTGTTAGTTTTGTTTGTAGTTGTGTTGCTGTTTAAATTTACAGACGAATTGTTAGATTTTTGAGAAATATTAGTATTAGTAGAATTTTGTGCGCTAGATATTGAATTAGTATTTAAATTTGCGTTGTTAGTGCTTGTACTATTTTGTGTTTGAGTCTTATTTTGAGTCTGTGAGTTGTTGTTTGTCGAGTTATTTGTAGTATTTACACCATTATTTGCGTTTGTTGTGTTGTTTGTGTTTGTTCCATTATTTTGATTAGTGCCATTGTTTGTATTGTTGCTAGTATTAGGGGAGTTTGGATTCAAACTATTATTTGCAACTGCATTTTGGTTGTTAGCAGTTGTTGAATTGTTATTTTGCGTTGCAGTATTATTCAAATTTTGGTTTGTATTATTATTTGCAATTACATTTTGATTGCCATTATTTACAACTTGACCGTTGTTGTTGTAAATAGCGCCGTTGCTATTTTGGTTTGTATTATTTTTGTAGGTATCAATATTATTAGTACGAACCATAGTATCTAAATTACCTTTGTAACTATCTACAACTTTATTACCGTTACCTTGATTATTTAAAACACCATTGTTTGCGTTACCAATACCATATGGCGAAGTTGCTTGGTTGTTGGTTGCAAGATTTTGATTTGTTGCATTATTATTTATATAGTTTTGAGCCAAACCATTTTGTGTGTTGTTGTTTTGATTGTTATATAAGTTACCATTAGTTACATTATTTTGATTAACACGATTTTGGTTTAAATTATTGTTTTGAACATTATTATTTGAGTTAGCATTTGTATTGTTTTGTTGTGTAGTATTTAAATTATTTTGTTGTGTAGTATTTAAATTATTTTGTTGTGTGTTGTTTAAGGTATTAGTGTTGTTTTGTTGACCATTATTTAAAGAATTTGTGTTTTTTTGCTGAACACTGCTAGATGTGTTTTGTTGTGTGTTGTTTAAAGAATTAGTAGTGTTTTGCTGAGTTGTAGTTCCATTTTGTCTAGTGGGACTAGTATTTGTGTTTGTATTAGTCTTTGTATTGTTGTTAGTGTTTTGTGCCACTGTATTTTTGCTGTGTTGATTATTATTTTGATTGTTTACTTCATTTTCGTTAGTGTTTTCTTGATAAGTGTCTACATTGCGTGGCAAAATTTGATAATTTGCTGATTTAGAAATTAGGTAATTATCGTTTAGATTTAAAGTATTAGATTGTAGACTATCGAATTCTTGCGTGCAAGCAAGCGCGTGTACTTCATTAATATCTGCTCTCAAAGCGTTCTGTTGAAGTTCGCTATTTATCCCAACAAATGTAGATGCTAAAGCCAAAGTAAGAGAAAGTGCTAGTATTTTTTTCATAAATTTTCACCTCGAATTAAATTTTTCGAGTTTAGTTTGGTTGATTTATTCGAAAATATTTATAAAAAATAAAAATTTTTGTTTGTTTTAAAAAATTTTTGTCCAAACTTAACTTTGGAGGCTCGTATGTATATAACTGAAAGAAATAAAAAGTACAATGCTTATGTTGAAGCAAAAATGCCAAAAACTAAGCCGTGGCCATCACTTTTTAGGGCTTTTTGGGTAGGTGGCTTAATTTGTTGTTTGGGTGAATTAATAAAAGACTTGTGTCTTTATTTTTTTCCATATATGACAATCGCTGATGCTTATGCATGGGCGTTGATTATTTTAATTTTACTTGCATCTTTTTTAACAGGGGTAGGAATTTTTGATAAAATAGGCGCTTATGCAGGCGCGGGTACAATTGTACCGATTACAGGTTTTAGTAATTCAATCGCAAGTCCTGCTCTTGAGTTTAAAAGGGAAGGGTTGGTATTTGGATTGATGTCTAAAATGTTTGTTATTGCTGGACCTGTGATTGTAACTGGTGTTGTATCATCGATTGTAGTGGGATTAATTTACTTAATATTTAATTTGTAATTGGGGGATAAGTTTTGTTAAACAGAGTAGGGAAACAGACATTAATTTTTAGAAACAAACCAAGAGTAATAGGTAGTTTTTCGATTGTAGGGCCAAAAGAAGGTAAAGGTAATTTTGGCAAATATTTTCATAAAATTCTGCAAGATGATTTGTTTGGTGAAAAAAGTTATGAATCGGCAGAAAGTAAAATGCTTATTATGGCAATTACGGAAGCAATCAACGATGCGCAAGTCAATAGAGACGAAATTGATGCACTTTTTGCTGGAGATTTAATGAATCAAATCATAAGCAGTAGTTTTGCTGCACGAACTCTTGAAGTGCCATATTTTGGTTTATTTGGTGCTTGTAGTACAATGGCTGAATCTTTAATTATGGGCGCGTGCCACGTAGATGGTGGTTTCGCTCGTTATGCTGCTTGTGCCACAGGAAGTCATTTTAGTAGCGCTGAAAAACAATTTCGATATCCTTTGGAATTAGGTACACAACGGCCACCGACTTCACAGTGGACTGTTACAGGAATGGGATGTACTATTTTAGGAAATAGCCAAAAAGGTATATCTGTTGATTATGCAACTATTGGTAAAGTAGTTGATTGGAATGTAACCGATGCTAATAATATGGGGGCTGCTATGGCACCAGCGGCTATGAGTACTTTAAAAGCACATTTTGACGACACAGGGAAAACGCCCGATGATTATGACCTAATTCTTACAGGTGATTTAGGTAAACTTGGTAGTGAAATTTTGATTGATTTGATGGAATATCAAGGCTATAAATTAGGAAGCAACTATAATGATTGTGGACAAATGATTTACAACAACACTCAAAAAACATTTATGGGTGGTAGTGGTTGTGGATGTGGGGCAAGTATTTTAAATAGTTATGTATATTCAAGAATGAAAAAAGGTGAGTTAAAAAATGTGCTTTTTGTTGCAACAGGCGCATTAATGAGTACTTTATCTAGTCAACAAGGGAACAGTATTCCTAGTATTGCGCATGCTGTTGCTTTGAGTGTTGGGGGTGAAAATGTTTGATCCACTTATGTATGTAAAAGTATTTGCTATTGGTGGTCTGGTGTGTTTGATAGGACAACTTTTAATTATAACTACTAAGATGACAAGTGCAAGAATTTTAGTAACATTTTTACTATTTGGTGTAGTTTTAGAAGCCTTAAAGTTGTTTGAACCTATTAGGGAATTCGCTGGTGCTGGGATTTCTGTGCCAATTATTGGATTTGGTGCAAGCTTGGCTCATGGTGCAATTTCTGCTGGTGAAACTATGGGATTATTAGGTGTACTAACAGGTGGTTTAACAGCAACAGCTGGTGGAATAGCAGTAGCGATATTTGCAGGTTATATTTTCGGTTTAATTTTCAATAGCAAAACTAAATAGGAAACATTATTTTACTTTTTGCATATAAATTAGTATGCGAAAAATTCGTTTACGAAAGCGTTTACGAGCGAAGTCAAAGTTGATTATAACTTTGGCTGTTTTATTAGTAATACTCGTTTTTGTTTTACTATTTTTTAATTTTTATGTAAATCCAGTTATTATTCAAATAAGTGAAGCAACCGTAAAGTCGCTTACAAGCAAGTCAGTTAACAGCGCGGTTTACAGCATAATTAACAATACAAATGTTTATGATGATATAATTTCTATTAGTACTGACGCAGAAGGTAATATTACGAATTTTAGTGTAAAATCAATTTTAGTAAACAGATTAGGAAAAGAAATAGGACGAACGGCACAACAAAACATTGAAATAATGGGGAGTGAAGGGGTGGATATCCCACTAGGTACGCTAACAGGGATTCCGTTATTAGTTGGCTCTGGTCCTAATATAACTTTTAAATTACAGCCGATTGGAAGTATTAGTACAACATTTTCATCGGATTTTGTGAGTGCTGGCATCAACCAAACCAACCATCGTATATATATGAATGTACATGCTGCAGTTACTTTGGTGTTACCAACAGCCACAAGAAATATCTCGACTGACACTCAAATTTTGCTTTGCGAATCGGTTATAGTCGGGAAAATACCAGACACATATCTTAATTCTAATAGTTTAGACGATATGTTAAACTTAATACCAAGTTGATTAAGGGCGTATTTTACGCTCTTATTTTTTATATTTTGTTAAAAATGTTTTCATATTTTATTTAATTATGATATAATTATTTAGAGGTAAAGTATGAAAAAAGTTAAGATATATACAGATGGTGCTTGTAGTGTAAATCCTGGCCCTGGTGGCTGGGGGTGCATTTTGATATATAATGGAAATGAAAGAGAGTATAGCGGTTTTGAAAATAATACCACTAATAATAGAATGGAAATGCTTTCAGTCATTAAAGCATTAGAAAAATTAAAAGAAAAATGTGAAGTCGATTTATATAGTGATTCAGCCTATGTCGTAAATGCATTTTTACAAAATTGGATACCATCTTGGAAAGAAAAAGGCTGGAAAACTGCTGGTAACAAAGTGGTGAAAAATCTTGATTTGTGGCAAAAATTATGTGAATTAACAGATTACCACATTGTACATTGGAATAAAGTCAAAGGGCATAGTTCAGATGAGTATAATAATAGATGTGATGCGCTTGCTCGAGGGGAAGTTGATAAATACCTAAAAGAAAACAAAGATAAAGCATATAATTAGCAGTTTAACATCAAAATTAAATAGAAAAGAGCCTCTATTTTATAGAAGCCTTTTTTCTATTTTATTTCGCGTTTTTTGAATACAGTGTAACTTAAAACTGTAAAAATTATCATTGTGGCTGTAACAATTACAGCACTTATTAAGAGATCCGAGTTATAGAACATTGGACTAGAAAATGCTATACTTAATGGATTTTCTATATCACTTGCAAACGCACCACCAAAGAATTTAAAGAAGTCAATGCCTGCAAATGGTAGGAATGCATACCAAGTTGACGATGTAAATAGTACGGCGAATAAAGTTGTAAGGAAGTAAATAAATATTGATATTGCTACTGCACCGACATTACTTCTAAATACAGTTGAAATCATTGTAGCAAGTAATACATAGAATAATATTTTTACAATCATTAATAATAGATATATTAAAATTAGTAAAATTGGATTAATCAAAAAAGCACTTGACGCATTAAATATGGCAAGAATTGGCGTTATATCAAGTCCATACATAGCGAAACCTATTATAAACAAAACTATTGCACTAAATATTAAGAAAATAGTCCCGAATATTAAAGAAGCAAGAATTTTTGATGTTAGAATCTTATTTCGTGAAAATGGTCGAACTGCCAAAACTTTTAAAGTTCCATTGCTTTGTTCACCTGCAATCATACCAGCTGCTAAAACTACGCAAAAAATCAATATTATGAAACTACAAATTTCAAGTCCAAAATAAACCAAATCAAACGCTGATGATTCCGCACCTGATGACATAGTGGGGGAGAATACTGCAGAAAACTCATTAGAAGTATAGTTATTGCTAATTAAAAAATTATTTGATGTTATATTTTCCTTTATTTCATAAAGATGAACATTCTCATAACCTACATAATTATGTGCCTGGGAATCATTAAAATTTTTTACAGGTTCATAGTAGATTGTGTTAGTAACTAAATCGCAAAACTGATCTGAAGCATAGTAGTAATTAAGCATTTCCTCTCTTAATGTTGATAAGCCAATTGTTTCGTCAGCATTATAAGTATCTATATTATTTAATATATTTGCCATTATCAAATTTGTTTTAGAATATTGTACTTCTAAATTATCTATAACTGTTTGCTCTAATGTTATAGGAGTAATTGAAGTTACTGTAAGAGAATATAGTTTTTCTATATAACTAACGCCAGTTATATCTTCAAAACCTATACAATTTGCAAGCTGACTTCGAATATTTGCATGAGTAGATGCTATGTTTAAGTCAGCTCCTTGTGCATCTAAATAGTATAAGGCATCTGATATTAAATTTATATAATTAGAATATGCTTGAGAAGGCATTATAACGGTAGGGCTATTTGATTGAATTTCTTGAGAAAGTAAATTTTTGGCTTCATTAAGTCTATCAATCATACTTAGTCTAGTATTTAATAGGGCAGAAGTAGCTGCAACATCTGCTAGAGTTTGCCCAGTTTGTAAATCAGCCTCTAAATCTTGTAAACTTGCCCCATAATTATTTAGTAATCTTTGTACACCTGGAGAATTATTAGAACCTTCTCCAATTAAAAGTCTTAATTCGTCTACTATTGTTGTTGTAGATTGACTTAAATTTTTATAATAGAGAATATTTGTATATGCTTGAGCAACATTTTCCTCTGCTTTTGTTTTATTCATACTTTGCGATGAAGTAAAACTTGACATTAAATCTGTCTTATTTGAACCAGCTATTGTGTATTCCAGCGTATTACGATTTGTTTGGTTAAATAATATGACGGCGAAAATTAATGCTAATACTAAAACACCCGTTATTACATATAAAATAGGGCGCATAAGTATTTTATTTAATTCACCGCGTAACAATCGACTCATCTTTGACATATTTTCATCTCCTAGGATAATTTACCAGAACGGCGTTCTTTTAATATATCTAGATAAATATCTTCAAGACTCTTCGTAATAACTGTTGTCCCATAAATCGTTAAATTGCGTTTGCGCAAATCATTATAAATATCATCATATTTTTCGGGCATGTAGGGGATAATTACCGAATTACCAGCAAGCTCAACATCTAGTCCATATTTTAAATTAATAATTTTTCCTGCATAATTAGGATAGTCAACCCTAATACGAAAACGCCTTTGTGTATTGCTATCATTTTGGAAAGCATCTAAAGTACGCATTTCAAGAATGTTTCCTCTATCAAAAATAGCTACAGTGTCACATAATTGCTCAAGCTCTGATAATGCATGGCTACTTATAAAAATACCCATGTTGTTTTTTGCAGCCAAAACTTTTAAAGTCCTTCTTAAATCAATTACACCATTGACATCAAGTCCATTTGTTGGTTCATCAAGTATTAGCAATTTAGGATTATTGAGCAATGCTTGTGCAAGTCCTAACCTTTGACGCATTCCATAAGAATAAGTTCGTACGCGGTCTTCAATACGATTACCTAAACCTGAAATTTTTATAGCACGCTCAATATCATCTTTTGTAACACCCTTTAATAAGCTAGCATAATATTGTAAATTTTGTCTACCGGTCATATAGGGATAAACTTGACAATTTTCCATTACAACACCTATATTTGAAACGGCTTTTTCAAAATCTTTTTGAACGGATATTCCGCAAATATATACTTGTCCCGAAGTTTCTGAACTTAAACCGCTAATAATACGAATTAATGTAGATTTACCTGCACCATTCGGTCCAATAAAACCAAATATTTCACCAGCATAAACTTCGAAACTTAAATTTCTTAGTACGCGTCTATCTCCATAGTTTTTATTTAAATTGACGACATCTAATACTTTTTCGTTCAATTTTACTAAAACCTCCTATCAAAAGTACAAAATTCAACAGATTTCTATGTATAATAATATAACATATAAAAAAATAAATGTAAAGTATTATTGACTTTATTAATTCTTTTTAATATAATATTAGTATGGCTAAATTAAAAAAAGAAATTAGTGAAAACAAAAAAAAGAAAATAAAAATTAAAGAAATTACTAGTAATCAGTCTTTTTATACTAAGACCTCAATTACTTTAATTTTTGTCACATTGTTACTTGGAGCACTGGATATTTGGTGCTACTCATCTTTGCTTGTAGAAAGTAGCATATTGCTTACAATTCTATCTATTGGTACAGGGATTTTAATGGGGCTATCTGTTATTTTCTTTATTACAAAGAAACTAGGCTGGCTCAAGGCTGTTTTTACCACTACAATCATTGCTGCATTAATAACATGGGCATATTATTTAATTGAGTATTTTGATATTTTAAAATATATTACAAAGAGGGAAGAGTTACAGGCTTTGCTTGAACAAGTAGGGTGGTGGAAATATTTCCTCTACACTCTTATTCAATTTTTACAAGTAACTATTATTCCTTTTATACCATCATCAGTGACAACAATTACGGGCACTTTCTTATTTGGACCATTAGTTGCATCACTACTTAGTTTATTAGGTATATTAGCAGGTTCGTTATTTGCGTTTTTTCTTGGTGATAAATTTGGTGAAAAAGTGGTTTCTTGGATTGTTGGCAAAAAGCAAATGGAAAAATATTCAAGTCTATTATATGACAAGGGCAAGTATCTATTTTTCCTAATGATGCTTTTCCCAATTTTCCCAGATGATATATTATGCTTGATCGCCGGTATGACAACAATGACTTATAGATTTTTTATAATAACAAATTTAATTACTAGACCTATAGGAATATTTTTAACTTGCTATTTAGTATCAGGTGAAATAATACCTTTCCATGGTTGGGGACTAATAGTATGGGCAATTTTGATAATTGCAATGATTATATTATTTTGGTTTGCTTATAAATATAAAGATAAAATAGAAATGGTGATAGAAAAGTTTAGTGATAAATTAAAATATCTTTTTATGAGCAAACAAGATAAGCTTTTTTATAAACTTGGTATAAATAAAGAACAAAAATTGTTACCAGAGCATACTTTAACTTCTCAAATTTTAGAAAAGGAAAAGCAAAACAAGAAGCAAAACAAAAAGAATGATATTAAAAAGAAAAAGAATAATAAAAAGTGAAACTCAAAAAAACAAAAGCAAGTTAAATAACTTGCTTTATTTTTTATACTCTAAAAGATTTTGTTGCATATAGTATTATTCCAACAACCCATGAAAGCAATAAATCAACTATTCCTAGAGCGGGGATATACCAAAGTGTGAAAAATTCAATATCAAGGGGAGCAGTCATACCCAAGCATAAGCATACAGCTATTACAAATGTTGCCGCAACTATGGCAAACATAAGCCTGTATAAAAGATTTAATCCCCAATTTATATCTTTCAGCCTAGTTTTTTTGTTTAAATCTTTTAGCGTGAGCATCATCATAACGCCTAAATATACAAAGCCCAAAACACCATAGAGTATATACAAAAATACATGAGGTTCGTAAATCATACCAGCATCACGAAGTAAAAAGTAAGAAACAATAAGTTCGATAAAAAATATTATTGTCATTATACCAGCACGACATAAGTTAAATTTATTTTTGTCTAAAAAGTTCTTAGTCTCGCTAGTATATGTATCAGTTTTTGAATAAGGTTTTACTGTAATGCTGTCTTGTTTGATATGAGTATAACCAACAGTGTTAGTAGCAATTTTATGTACCTGCTCTGTACGCGGAGCAGGGGAGTTACCTAGATTATAGCGTCTACTAATTTCCTCCATCATATTTTTATTTTGTTCGCTATACAAATCGTTGACGCTTTTTTTCTCAGTGTTTTCAACTTTTTTATCTGAACGCAATATTTCTGCAATTTGTTTTGAAAACTCAGATTGCTTTCTAGGTTGTGGTTTTTTCTCTGGTTGAGTAATTTGTGTTTGCTGAATAAAATTTTCTTTAATAGTTGTTTCATTTTCAGATTCGGTGACACTTAAATCGGCGTCAAGATCACCTAGAATATCTTTGTAATTTATGTCATCTTTACTTGTTTTATGTTCTTGAATAAATTCAATTTCTGGTTCGTCTTTAAAACTCTGTATCTGTTCTTTTTGCTCAACAGATTGAGTTTGCTCTAATTTTTCAACTTGTTGATTAATTTTAGCAAAAGAAGGTTGTGTTAATTCCTCTAAATCCTCAGGTTCTATATATTCGCGCATTTGTTGTGTAAAACTTTGCTTCGTAAAATTACCAGTTTTGTTTGGGTCAAATTGCTCGTAAACTGTTTTAGATTTTATAATAGGTTCTGGAGTTTGTTGTAGCAATTCGTTATTTTTTTCGATATCAATTGTTTTAGGTGTTTCTGGCACATAAGGACGCATTGGTTTCGATTCTGGTTTTTGTACGACAGTTGCAATCTCTTCATTAGATGTTATTACTGGTTCTTTTTTAAGTTCTCGTTTTCCTGTATCTGTTAGGGAATAATAGTGTCTACGACCGCCAATTTCGCTATCTCTCCAAAATGAAGTAATTAGTCCCTTTTTCTCCATACGAGAAAGTGCACTATATAAACTTGGTTGTTTTACGATGGTTTTACCATTTGTCAATTTTTCAATTTTTTTAATTATTTCAAGTCCGTATTCGTCTCCATCTTGTAAAACTTGTAAAATCAATTTGTTTATTTGGCTGCTGTTATTTGAATTAAACATAGTTTAGCCCTCCGAATCTTATTGTTTATATTGTAAGCGATTTTTAGCATTTTGTCAATTATTTTGTGGTATTATGCAATGCATAATATACTAAATATAGGTATTATGCAAGCACATAGTACCAAAATTTAAGTATTTCGACTAAGTTAGTGATGTTTCTCAAATTAATTTTAAAAAATATTTAAATCCTTCTCGACAAATTATCCAGTAATTTTTATTTGGCAAAAAACTTTTTTTGTGCTATATTATATAGAAAAGTGTGAGGGAAGGACATGGTACATATTGATATTTTGGTACGAACAAATCGTAAATCAGTTTCCATTACAATATCGCAAAAGGGTGAGGTGATTATTAAGGCGCCTAAATATTGTTCTCTTGCTCAAATACAAGCGATTGTAGATAAAAAAGAGAATTGGATTCAATTACACAAAAATAGAATAACCAATAATCACGCACTAAACGCTAATATTTTTAATTACAATGATATTTTATTTTGTGGTCAAGTGTATCATATCATGTATAATGACAAAGTTAAAAAAATTGAATTAAAAGAAAACTATTGTATTGTGCCTGCTAAATATTCAAATAATGTATCATTATATCTTGCTAAATGGTACAAAAAAATAGGTATGTCAATTTTGTGGGGTAGGGTTGACTATTTTTCAAATTTAATGCAAGTGGAACCAACTAAATTACGCTTAAGCAATGCAAAAGGATGTTGGGGCTCATGTAACAGTTTAGGTGTAGTCTCGTTAAATTGGCGATTAATAATGGTGCCACATGATTTAATTGACTATGTAGTCGTACACGAATTGTCACATCTGTTACAAATGAATCATTCAGAATTATTTTGGAATGTAGTTAAAAGCATACTGCCAGATTATCAAAATCGCCGAAAATTGCTTAAAAAAGGAGATTACCTTTTAAGTCTATATAGAAATTAAGTAGGGCAGTATTTTTAAACATAACAAATGGAATAAAATATTTGCAAAACGCTATATAATCTTTACAGTAAAAATTGGTTGACAAACAATAACAATATAAATATAATACAGAATGTAATTTGTTTAAAGGATGAAAGATGGCACCAATAATTATAATTATAATTGTAGTATGTGTAATTATAGTAACATTCAACATCGTAAAAATGAGAAAAAATCAAGAAAAGGAGGATAAAAACACTACAAACGAACAAAACACAAACGATAACAGTAAAGATAACGGAAACGACCAACAAGAGCCTAGAGAAATTGAGCAAAAAAACGAAAATGACAAAGAGCCAAATAATACGCATAATGATTAATGACACATTAAAAATTATTAATTGTTATAAGTAGGGCAGTAAATAAAAAACCATGTCTTTAAACTATGCGTAAAATACAAGTTTTACGCATAGTTAGTGTTAAAAAACACAAAATAGCCCCGTTTTTGCTAAATTTTACTTTTTTATAGCTAATTAATATTATTTTTCATATAAAAATTTGCTTTAATTTATTTTATTACATTAATAATTTATATTTAAAATTTTTAATTTCATATCTAAATTATAAAATATAAGATTAATATAATTTTAATATAATCGAATTTAAAATGCTCTCAGACAGATTATTTAAATTTTACATGACATGTTATACACATAATTTTATACAGGACAATTTTAAAACTATTCTACAATAATTTTATTAAAAATTACTCAATTAACTTTTTGTCGTTTGTAGTAATTATTTTTAAAAACCATGCATAGTACTTATGCATAATACTATCAGAAACAAATTTAAAATGCGCTGAGAACGATTTTAATAAATTTATATGACTAAGTGTTCATTAAAATTTTATATAAAATTTCGCTATTGTTAAAACAACGCTTTTAAAAACAACTAAAACAACTAAATTTTATTTGTAATATTATTAATGAATATTAATGAAAATGTTTGGTTTTGTTTTAATAATTTCTTTAAATTAAGATTTTTATATATTTAAATTTTACGCATACTTTTGTTTAATTTTATTTTACTTTTAATTTAATATTTGCTATAATAATTTTAGAGGTGTTGATATGTCAGAAAAATATTATGTACAGCGTAACGATAATAATACGACTCGTTTGCGTGAGTTAAAACAAGAATTGCCTTACTTTTGCAGTGAATTTTTTGTTGGTGTAGAAAATCAAACTACACCTTTAACTAGGCTTAATTATGCATATGATTTGAGAATTTTTTTCCATTATTTGTGTACCCAGCTACCCGAATTTTTAGGACGTAGCCCAAAACAAATATCTTTAATGGACTTAAATTTGATTGATGCTACACAAATTGAAAACTTTTTAGATTATCTTAATGTTTATGAATACAATGGTAAGACTTACCATAATAATGAAAAAGCAAAATCTAGAAAATTATCTACGCTGCGTTCTTTTTTTGGATATTTTTTTAAAAAAGAAAAACTTGATAGAAATGTCACTGAAAAAGTTGATTTACCAAAACTACATGAAAAAAATATAGTTAGACTTGAAGTAAATGAAATGGTTGATTTGCTTGATATGGCGGAAACTGGTTTTGCTCTCTCCCCCACCCAACAAGCCTTTCATAGACACACAGAATCAAGAGATTATGCTATATTGGCTCTTATGTTAGGTACAGGTATTCGTGTCAGCGAATGTATAGGGCTAGATGTAGATGATATCGATTTTAGTATTAATGGATTTAAAGTAATTCGTAAAGGTGGCGCTCAAGTAGTTTTGTACTTTTCTGATGAAGTTGCTGATGCTTTAAAAAAATATCTAAAAGATAGAGCTGAAATAAAAGATTTAGACCCAAATGAACGCGCTTTGTTTTTATCATTGCAAAAAAAGCGCATCTCAACTCGCGCAGTACAAAATTTGGTAAAAAAGTATAGCAGTTTAGTAACTCCCCTTAAAAATATAAGCCCCCATAAACTTCGTAGTACATATGGCACAAATTTATATAGAGAAACTCAAGATATTTATGTAGTTGCAGATGTTTTAGGTCATAAAGATATAAACACTACAAAAAAACACTATGCCGCTATGAGTGAGGATATACGCAGAGAAGCAGCAAATAAAGTTAAGTTACGTGGAAATTAAAAAGAGTTAAGGCTCTTTTTTTATGTAAAAAATTTTATAAAAATACGAACGAATGTTTGACTTTTAGTTTTTTATGTGGTATGCTAAAAACAGAAAAACCAAGGAGATTTTGGCAAATGCAAAAAAGAATATTTAACAAAACAGAACAACTTTATGATTTTATTAAAGAATACAAGAATAAAAATGGATTCCCTCCTTCCGTTCGTGAGATGTGTACTGCTTTAAATATTAATTCGACTTCCACGATAACCTATTATTTAAATTATCTAGAGGAACAAGGGAAAATTCGCCGTGGTGCTTATAAAAATCGAGCAATAGAAATTATTTCACCAGTAAAATCAAGCAATAATAAAAAGTTAGAAGTAGTTAAAAATTACTCCCCTATTCCCGTTCTAGGACAAATTACAGCTGGACAACCCATTCTTGCTACAGAAAACTATGAAGATGTTTTCTATATGCCTGCAAATTTGTTTAAAGGGAGCGAATTGTTTATTTTAAATGTTGTTGGTGACAGTATGATAAATGCAGGTATTTTAAATGGCGATAAAGTTGTTATTAGGAAACAAGAAACAGCAGAAAATGGCGAAATTGTTGCCGCATTGATAGATGATAGTGCCACTATAAAGCGCTTTTTTAAAGAAAATAATCGTTATCGTTTACAGCCTGAAAATCCTACAATGGAGCCTATGTACTTTGATGAAGTTTCAATTATAGGAAAAGTCGTTGGCTTAATTAGAAGTATGTAAAAAATAGAGTAGTTTTCTTAACTTTTGTTAAGAATTGTTGTTTAATTGGTTTAAAACAACATTACTACTCTATTTTTTATATTCACTACAAGTTTCGACAAGATACTTTATTAATTTTTCTTTATCCTTTACTTGCCACTCTTTTGCGCCATTATGTCTAAACCAAGTTAATTGTCGTTTTGCATAATTGCGTGTGTTCTTTTTTATAAGTTTAATTGCTTCATCTAGTTTATATTTCCCGTCTAAATAATCATAGATTTCCTTATAACCTATTGCTTGCATACACTGACATTTTTCGTTTACTCCTATTTTTCGTAAAGCCTTTACTTCACTAACTAGCCCTTCACTTATCATCTTGTCAACTCGAATATTTATTTTATTATATATAACTTGCCTATCATCATTAAGGAGTATAAGGTTACTATCATAATTAGTCGTTTTGTTGTCGGTTTTAAAATCAAATCCATATAGCAAACTATCTATATATAAGCCTGTACCACCTACAATAACGGGCAATTTGCCTTTTTGTGCTATATTTATAATAGCCTTTTTTGCTAAGGTAACAAAATTGTAAGCATTAAATGTTTCAAAAGGACTAACAATATCGACCAAATGATGTGGACAAATTTCAAGCTCTTTTTTTGTAGGTTTAGAAGTTGCAATATTAATTCCTTTATAAACTTGTATAGAATCTGCGGAAATAATTTCCATTTTTAAAAATTTAGACAATTCAAGTGCAAAAGCGGACTTCCCTACTGCTGTACATCCTTCTATTACCAAAATTTTTTGCATTATACTATCCTTCTAAACCATTTATCTATTTCTCTACGAGTAAATTTGACTACAAAAGGTCTGCCATGCGGACATTGTAGCGTAACATCACCATTTCCAACATCTTTGACTAGTTTTATTAGCTCTTCTTTATCTAAATCGTCCCCACCTTTAACTGCGTGTTTGCAGGCGGTTTCGGCTAATTCATCTCTAATTAAATCTATATTTTTTAATTGTTTATAATTATTTAAATTAGATAAGAAGTTTTTAAAAAAGTTTTCTACATTTAAATTAGGCAAAGAACTTGGAATAGCAGTGATTCTAAATGAAAGATTACCAAATTCATATATTTCGAACCCTAAACTTTTTAGCATTTCTAAATTATCTAATAAAAATTGTTCTTCTGCACTATTCACATTAATTGTGTAAGGTATTAACAATGGTTGACAAGAAATATTTTTGTCTTTTATTTGTTTAACATACTTATCAAAAAGTAATCTTTCGTGTGCGGCGTGTTGGTCAATAAAATATAAATTATCACCTGACTCCATTATAACAAATGTATTAAATGCCTTGCCTATAATTTGACTAGATAACATATCGTTATTATTTTCATTTTCTTTAGTAATTAGTTGTTGTTGTATCGGCTTAGGCACATATATTGGTTCAGAAATATCTGTGTCAACATTTGTTTCTACATTTGTACTTGTAGGCATTGAAGCAAATTTTTCTATTATAATTTCGCTTAAAACAGAATCTGCAGAATCGTGTAACTCATTAGTTTCAACAGGAGAATTTAAAATAAAATCTAGATTTAGCTCATTTGATTTACTCTGTTCTGACGTATTCTCTTGTTTATTTTGATAATTTAAATTTTGAGTTTCTGGCGCTCTTTTTAATTCAAAAGTTGGTTCTTTAACTTCTGTTTCTTCGGTTGTTTTCTTTGTTAAATCACTATAAATTGCTTCAGTTACCGCATGATAAACAAAACCAAATATCGCTTTCGCATCTTGAAACCTTACTTCAAGTTTACTAGGGTGTACATTTACATCAACTTCATCATTAGGAACTGTCAAATTTACAACACAAAATGGAAAGCAGTGTTTCATCATATATGACTCATAACTTTGACTTATGGCAACATTCACTATACTATCCGCTACCCAACGATTATTAATCATTATTGTTTGATAAGTGCGATTAGGCTTAAAATAAGATGTTTTACCAATATAACCTGTTATTTTATATTTTCCATTTTCATATTCTAAAGGAATTAAATTATCTAATACAGACGAACCATATATAGCAAAAATAGCTTCTTTAAGACCTTGACCAGTGCTCGAATAAATAACTTTATTATCTGCAGTGTATTTGATTGCTTTTCTAGGATTTGCCAAAATTAATTTAGACACAAGAGAGGTTATATCACTTTCCTCTTTTTTAGGCTTTTTCAAAAATTTTTGTCGTGCTGGAGTGTTAAAAAATAAATTTTCTACGCAAATATAAGTACCCATAGGCGAGCCTTTTTCACCTTCTACTACTACTTCCCCACCTGATAATTTTATACTATGCCCATTAGTTTCGCTTGTTTTTGAAATAACTTCTACCTGACTGACAGAAGCAATTGATGCAAGCGCTTCACCACGGAAGCCTAAAGTTGCAATATTATACAAATCATTTTCTGTTAAAATTTTACTAGTTGCATGAGGTAAAAAAGCAGGTCTTAAATCCTCAGGAAGTATTCCACTACCATTATCGCTAACAATAATTTTGGATATTCCACCATCGAATACTTGGATGTTTATTTTTGTAGCACCAGCATCAATGCTATTTTCAACAAGTTCTTTTACAATTGATGCGGGTTTTTCAACCACTTCACCTGCTGCAATTTTATTGAAAATCTCAGGTTTTAAAATGTTTATCTTTGACATATTCCCTTCTTTTATTTTATCTTTTGCTTTAATTCTGCTAATTTTGTAATTGCTTCAATTGGAGTAAGATTGTTTACATCAGTTTTATTTAAAATATCAACAAGCATTTCATATTTCGCCTTGAGTTCAACATTACTAACATCATATTGATTTATTGCTTTTTCAAACGCTTTTCCTTCGACAACTTCTTGGTCCTTCATTACTTCTTTTGCCCTATTTACAATAGTTTGAGGTATACCTGCAAGTTTTGCTACCTCTACCCCATAACTTTGGTTTGTACTTCCATACTCAACCTTTCGTAAAAAGGACATTTTGTTGTCGAATTCACTTACTGTTACGCACATATTAACTACGCCAGGAATTTTACCTTGTAATTCAGTTAATTTATGATAGTGTGTAGCAAATAATGTGCGTGCTTTAATTGACGTTGCAATATACTCTAACACTGCCCACGCTATACTTAAACCATCTTGACTCGAAGTTCCACGACCAATTTCATCTAAGATTAAAAGGCTGTCTGAAGTCGCATTCTTTACGATATTAGCTACTTCGCTCATTTCAACCATAAAAGTACTTTGCCCCATTCCTAAATTATCACTAGCACCAATACGAGTAAAAATTCTATCTGTAATCGCTATTTTTGCGCTGTCAGCAGGCACAAAACAACCGATATGCGCCATAAGGACTATTAAAGCAATTTGACGCATAAAAGTACTTTTTCCCGCCATATTAGGCCCTGTAATAATTATAGTTCGTTGTTCATCATTTATAGTTAAATCGTTAGGTACAAATCTTTCATTGTTCATTAACTTTTCAACTACCGGATGTCTAGAACCTAAAATTTCATACCCCGTAAAATTACTACTTATTTCTGGACGATTATAGTCATTATTTACAGCAACTTCAGCAAAAGATGCGATACAGTCTAAAACCGCAATTTGACGACCTATCTCTTGTATTTTAGGTAATACATCTAATAAGTCTTTCCTTATTCGCTCAAAAATTTGAAGCTCTAGGTTCAATTTTTGTTCATCGCCATATAAAATAGTTTCCTCAAGTTTCTTTAAATCAGCAGTGATAAACCTATCACCACCAGCCCTTGTTTGAATACGCTGAAATCTAAATGGTAAATTTTCTGATGCAGATTTTGGTATTTCAAAATAATAACCACTAATTCGATTATACAAGATTTTCAATTTAGAAATACCAGTAAGTTCTCTTTCACGCTCTTCAAGTTGGTCCATCCATGTAGTTCCGTCTCTCTTTGCATGTAAACACTTATCAAATTCCGGATCGAAGCCTTCTTTTATAAAACCCCCATCTTTAATATTTGCTGGTGGACTATCTATAAATGCAGCCATTAATTCTTTTGTCACATCACTCAAGTTACTCATATTTTTTGCACAATTTTTTAAGATTTTACTATTAAATTGAGAGATGGCTTTTTTAATTGCAGGTACTTTTACTAGTGCCTCTCCAAGTGAGACGCAATTTTTAGGATTTAAATTTCCATACGAAGCGCGACCACATAAGCGTTCTATATCGTTAATATTTTTTAATAATTCTCGCAATTCGGAGCGCGCCAAGGTGTTGTTGACCATTTCCTCTACAGCATCAAGTCGTTCATTTATAACTTTTTCGTCTTGCAACGGATGTTCAAGCCAATTTGTCAATAACCTACTACCCATTGCTGTTTCAGTTTTATCTAAAACCCAAAGTAGCGAACCGCGTTTTTTTCTTTCAAATATAGTTTGGCTAATTTCAAGATTAAGTCTTGAACTGATATCAAGATGCATAAAATGCCCGTCATTTATGACTTTTAATTGGTTAATATGAGTAAGGTCACGCTTTTGTGTTTCGTGTAAATATGCAAGCAAAGCACCTGCTGCACAAACACCTTGACTTTTATTCTCACAGCCAAGAAAAAGTAAGTCTTTTGCATTAAGTTGGTGTAAAAGCATTGCTCTAGCATTATCATATTCAAATTTATCGTTCGTATAGTATGAAAAATTTGGTACTGTATTCATCTTTACGCACTGTAATTCTGCACTTGTAAAACTAGAATTTCTGTCTGCTATAATTTCACTTGGCAAGATACTAACTAAAACATCACTTAGTTTAGAAAAAGCATCATCACCTGTAAATTGCTGCAAATAAAATTCACCCGTAGATAAATCTATCCACGAAAGCCCCACAATTCCCATGCGTTCAGAACTTACTGATGCAATAAAGTTATTTTTGCTGTCAGATAATTTTATTTCCTCCATAACAGTACCAGGTGTAACAACGCGTACCACATCACGATCAACAATTTTGCCTTTTACAGGCTCACTTAACTGTTCGCAAATCGCAACTTTTTTGCCAGCATCTGTAAGTTTTGTAATATATGATTCAGCCGCATGATACGGAATACCGCACATTGGTGCTTTTTGCCCAGAACCACAATCGCGTGATGTTAGAGTTATATTCAAAATACTTGAAGCAACTTCCGCATCTTCAAAAAACATCTCGTAAAAATCACCAAGTCTAAAAAACATTATACAACCTGGATACTCTTTCTTTTTTTCAAAATAACTCTGCATCATAGTTGAATATTTAATTTTCTTTTCTTCCATTGTAAACTTTACCTATTAAGTTCCCTTTTAAATAATCTGTAATTAATATATCATAAAATTCGCCTATTTTTGATTTGTAGTTATTTTCAATTTTTACAACTTTACCGCATTGAGATTTACCTTGATAAAATTTTGTATCAAAACTCTCTATAAGGACTCTTTGTATTGTTCCTACCATATTTTTAAACAATTCCTCACTAATTTGATGTTGAATGTCTAATAAATTGTGTATTCGCTCTCTTTTTATAGTTAATGGTACTTGATTATCCATTTTTTCGGCAATCGTACCTTTTCTTTTACTATACATAAAAATAAAGGCATTATGGTATCTTATCTGTTTTAATAAATCTACTGTTTCTTGGTAGTCCTCATCGGTTTCACCAGGAAATCCTACAATAATATCAGTCGATAGCGTGATATTTGGTATAGCATCTCTAATTTTTGAAATAAGATTTAAGTACATTTCTTTTGTATAGTTTCGATTCATTGCCTTTAAAATCTTATTACTACCCGCCTGTACAGGCAAATGTAACGATTTACTTATTTTATCATTATTAGCCATTACTTTTATAACTTCGTCACTTAAATCTTTTGGATGCGATGTCATAAAGCGCAACTCAAAATCGCCTTCCATTTTGGCAATATTTTCTAATAAATCAGCAAAATATACGCCCTTAGTACTACCATCAAGCCCGTAAGAATTTACATTCTGTCCTAAAAGTGTAATTACTTTATATCCCATATCAATAAGCGTCTTTACTTCTTTATATATCTCATCAGGATTACGGCTCTTTTCTCTACCACGCACATATGGCACTATACAATATGTACAAAAATTATTACAACCATACATTATATTTACATATGCATAAAGTGAATTATCCCTAACAAACGGAACTCCTGTTGCGTTTTCAAGATATTGTTTATCGTTTTCTACTTTATTAAGAAACTTTTTCTGTTCAAGATAAGTATCTAAATATTCACCGAAAAATTCTACATTGTTAGCGCCAAAAACAATATCAATAAAAGGAAATTTAGCTCTAAGATTGCTTGCCATATCTTTTTGTTGAGACATACACCCACATACCGCCACAATCATATTTTTCCTTTTTTTCTTTATAGGTTTGATTGCGCCAATATTTCCTAAGATTTTTTGTTCTGCACTTTCACGAATGCAACAAGTATTAAATACCACAATATCTGCATTGTTTACATCTTGACCTTTTATATAGCCTTTTTGCTCTAAAATTCCAGCCAATTTTTCTGACTCGTGCACATTCATTTGGCATCCGTAAGTATAAATAATATATTCTTTCACTATTTTATCCCTTTATTATAAACTATCTAAATTATACATTATTTTTACAAAATTATCAATAATAATTTATAATTTTTATAAATTGATACATAATAACAAAAGAGGTTTTTATGACTAAATTAGTTAAAGTTTTATTGATAATTTTATGTATAATTGTTATTGCAGTCCTTGCAGTTGTGGCGTATTTTTGTATAGTTATATCACAAGCAGGCGAAACGGTAAGCTTGAATCTAGCGAAACTTAATAGTTATAACTCGCAAGTAAAAATTTATGATAAAAATAATAGTGAATTATCGACTACATCAATAACAGGTAATAACACTATTAATTTAGAGGAATTACCTTATTATGTTCCACAAGCATTCATAAGTATCGAGGATAAGCAATTTTACAATCATCATGGCTTAAACTATGGTAGAATCATAAAAGCGGGATTAAAAAATTTGTTAAGTGGCTACGCGAAAGAAGGGGCTTCAACGATTACGCAACAACTTATTAAAAATACACATTTAAACAACGAAAAAACGCTAACTCGTAAAATACAAGAAGCATATTTAGCCACAAAATTAGAGAAAAAATATTCTAAAAATGAAATTTTAGAAACATACTTAAATGTAATATATTTTGGAAATAGTGCTTATGGTATTGAAAATGCTTCTTTAGTTTATTTTGGTCATCCAGCAAAAGAATTAACTCTTGACGAAAGCGCTATACTTGCAGGTTTAATAAAAAGCCCTAAAACTTATTCCCCACTTCTTAATCCTGAAAAATGTCTAGAACGGAGAAATTTGGTTTTAAAAAATATGTTAGATGATGAAGTAATTACATTAGATGAATATAATAATGCTATCGAAAAAAGTATTGTAGTTACTAATAATAGTTATAATAATAATTTCAATAAAATAATACTAGATGAGGCTATGTCTATATTAAATTTAAGCGAAACTGATATTTCCACAATGGGTTTTAAAATTTATACATACATAGATAGTAATTTACAAAATTCAATTAAAAATAATATGCAAACTTACAAAAATATTAACGATGCTTTATTAATTGTAGATAATAACACAAATGGTGTAATTTGTTATATAGGAAATAGTGAACTAAAACGCCAAGTCGGTAGTACAATAAAGCCTATTTTATGTTATGCCCCTGCTTTTGAGTATAATAAGCTTTCACCCATCACTCCTATTTGTGATGAAAAAATATCATTTGGTGATTATACCCCACATAATGTCAACGACAAATATTTAGGCTGGGTTTCTACAAGAACAGCATTAGCAAAATCGCTCAATGTCCCAGCAATAAAAGCATTAGAATATAATGGTATCGAAAAATCAAAGAATTTTGCTAGCAAATTAGGGCTTGATTTCGATAAATCAGACAATCACCTAGCTTTAGCGCTTGGTGCAAGTGCAAATGGTGAATCACTGCAAATTATGACAAATGCTTATTCGTGTTTTGCAAGAAATGGCACTTATGATAACTTACATTTTATCGAAAAAATTGAAACTAATTCTGGAAATGTTATATATAAAGCTAAGCAAAATTTTCAACAAGTAATGAAAGCCGATACTGCATATTTATTAAATGATATTTTAAAAGATAGTATCAACTATGGTACAGCAAAGCGTTTATCAACAATAAATATACCGATGAGTGCTAAAACGGGTACAGTTGGTACAAGTTATGACAACACTAATACTGATGCTTGGTGCATTTCGTACAATCCTAAATATACGATTGGTGCGTGGTACGGAAATATTACTGGTGAAAAATCTAATAATTTAAAATCTAATCAAAATGGTGGAACTATAGCAACTAATTTAAATAAACTCGCTTGGGAAACACTCTTAAAATCATATGATGCAAATATCGATTTTGAAAAACCAAAAAGTGTGGAAAAACTAGCAATTGATGCATTATCGCTACAAAATCAAAAAGTAGAATTAGCAAGTGAAAATACCCCTCAAAAATATATCGTTTATGATTATTTTTCAAAACCTAATGCTCCTAAAAACACAAGTAGCAATTTTAATAAAATTACTGAACCTGTTTTAAAACTTTCAGTCGAAAATGATAAATTAATGCTAACTTGGGAAGGTCTGGAATATTTAAATTATAAACTTTTTGCAAAAACGAACTCCAAAGAGCAAGAAATTTATTCAACTGAAGGCGAAAACAAAACTTTTACCTATGAAACAGATATACCAACAATCAATACTGAATTTTATTTAGTTACTACATTCAAGTTTAATAATGAAATAGAAACTAAAAGCAATATAGAAAAATACTACATAAGTCAAAATACAGATATTAAAAATAATACAAAAAGCATTATAAAACATTGGTTTAGATGATAAAAAGATATATCCTTTGATATATCTTTTCTGTTATATGCAATGTACTTCTACAATTTCCTCACTGTCTAAACTTTTTTGAATTAATTCGTCAATGTCTAACTTTATCTCTTCTCTTAATACTTTATCAAGTTTTGGTTTTGTTACCGGATTTTTAGGTAAAAATACCGTGCAACAATCTTCATATGGTTGAATGCTAATATCATAAGTTCCAATTTTTCGTGCAATATCCATTATGTCTTGCTTATCAAATCCAATTAAAGGCCTAAATACAGGGATATCGACTACCGCATTAGTCGCATTTATACTTTGTAAAGTTTGGCTTGCAACCTGTCCCAAACTCTCCCCTGTTATTAATGCACCTAACTCATTTTTCTTAGCAATATTTTGTGAAATTCTCATCATCATACGCCTTAAAAGTGTAATCATAAAATCACCATCGCAATATTTATGAATTTCTTCTTGAATGTGAGTTACCGATATTATGTGAATTTTTATATCAACTAAATAATCACACATTTTTTTTGCAAGATTTATTACTTTTTGTTTGGCTAATTCACTTGTGTACGGATAACTATGAAAGTGAATTGCCTCTATCTTTAATCCTCTACGCGCCATAAAATATCCAGCAACGGGACTATCTATACCCCCACTTAATAACAACAACCCTTTGCCAGCAGTACCTAACGGCATTCCACCAGCACATTTTATTATGTTAGTTGAGATATAAGTATAACCATTTTCTCTTATATCTACTCGAACTTTAACATCAGGGTTATGTAAATCAACTTTGGAATTTTTGTTATTATCTAAAATTATTCCACCTAATTCTGCATTTAACTCCATTGATTTTATAGGGAAAATTTTGCTAGCACGATTTGCAGTTACTCTAAATGTCTTGCCATTTAAATCTAATTTTGCGCAAGCAGTTTTTATTGCATCATAATCAGTTTCTAATCTTTCGGCAACTGAGAGTGTATGTAGCCCAAACACCTTTTGTAGCTTGTCTATTATAATTTTTTCATTGGACTCGTCATATTCACTTATTTCAAAGCGTCCACTTATTTTTTGGAGATTAAATTTAAAGCCCTTTAAACTTTCGGCTATATTTTGTTGCAAAACTTGCTCAAAAAATTTTCGGTTATGTCCTTTTAAAAATATTTCCCCGTATCTTAATAAAATTACATTCATAAATTCTATCCTATTAAATTTTGAATTTCAGTTTTAAGTGCATTAACAGTTTTTTGTATCTCATCTTTTGTATTAAATTCACTAAAACTAAATCTTAAATTTCCTTCCATTTCATTTTTGTTGAGTTTCATATTAGTTAATACTCTATTCCCAATATGCTTACTACTACAAGCAGAGCCTGTGCTTACATAAATTTCATATTTTTCTAGGCAGTGTAACAGCACTTCTCCACGAATACCAAAAAAAGATACACTTAATATATTTTCTAAACCGTCTTTGTTGCTGTTAATTATATATTTTAAATTACTTTTTTCAAGCAATGAAATAAAGTAATTTCTTAATTCTTTTATATACGTTCGTTTTTTTTCAAAATCAGTGTACATTAATTCCGCTGCCATAGTAAAACCTAATATGCCTGCTGGGTTTTCAGTGCCTGAACGCAAACCAAATTCTTGTCCACCACCTAAAATATGTGGCTTTAACATTACATTTTCATTTATATATAAACCAGCAACACCTTTTGGCCCATGAATTTTGTGAGAACTTATCGTGTAAAGGTCAACATCATCATTGTATAAGTTAATCTTTAATTTCCCAAATGCTTGCACTCCGTCACAATGTACTAGACATTCTGGATTTTTACTCTTTATAATTTGAGTAATTTGTTTTAAATCGTTTATTGCGCCTGTTTCGTTACTGACATGAATAAATGAAACTAAATTTACCCTTTCATCTATTTTAGATTTTAAATCATCTAAATCGAGCGTACCATCTTTGTTTATTTCAACAAATTCAACATCATAGCCAAAATTTTTTAAATTTTTTGCAGTTTCGTAAATAGATGGATGCTCACCTGTTGATATAAGTATTTTTTTATTTTTTCGTGCCAAACCATTTAAAACTAAATTATTTGCTTCGGTTGCGCTACCTGTAAAAATAATTCTACCTTTTGGAGCATTTAAAAATTTTAAAAGTCTATTTCGAGCGTTGTCAATATCATTTCTAACTTTAATCGCAAGAGCATAAACACTTGAAGGGTTAAAAAAGTTTTCCACACTATATTTAGCAACAAAGTCGGCTACTTCTTTTCGTGTTTGTGTTGTAGCTGAGTTATCTAAATAAATCATAACTAACTCCTTATGCTCTTAATTTTGCATTAAATAAATTTTCTAGCCTTGCTAAAATTTTATTAAATGCTTCATTAATCTCTTCTTGTGTAAGCGTCCTTTCTGCCTTTCTAAAAATTAAATTGAATGCTACACTCTTATATCCTTTTGCTACTTGTTCGCCCTGATATATATCAAAAATTTCAACACTTTCTAATAAGTCACCACCGGCTTTATTTATTGCATCAATAATACCGCCAATTTGAGTATTCTCGTCTACTACAACTGCTAAATCTCTCTCTGCTGAAGGATATTTTGGCAGTGGTTTAACTTTCTTATCTTTTTTAGGTGGTAGTTTATTTAGGTTTATTTCAAAATAATAACAATCGGGATTAATTTCAAAATTTTTAGTAACTTGTGGGTGAACTTTCCCAATAAAGCCTACTTGTTTATTCCCTATTAATATTTCAGCACAAATATTAGGGTGCATAAATGGTACGATAAAAGGTTTGTATATAAAAGTTACCCCAAATTTAGAACCTAGCATTTCTGTAATAGACTTAACTTCAAAGAAATCAGTTTTTTTAGAAGTTAGAAAAGCCAAAATCTTATTTTCTATTGGCAAATTGTCTTTTTCATCTTTTTGGTTAGTGAAAATTTTACCTATTTCAAAAATTTGCACATCTTTATTTTTTCGACTTATATTTAAACTCATAACGCTAAGTAAACTACTTATCATACTAGTACGCATAACACTATAATCTAAACTTAATGGATTTGCAATTTTCACGCAATCGCGTAAAACATCATCTTTTGGTAACAAAAGTTTATCAAATTCATTAGGGCTACGGAAACCATAAGTTCGCACTTGATGAGCGCCCGTAGCAAGCATAATATTTGTAGTATAGTGCTCGACTTTTAATAATTCGTCCATACCACCAGCAATACTAGCCGTATTTTCACAATATTTATAATCAATTTTATTGAACCCATAGAATCTAATTATTTCCTCAATCAAATCTACGGGCCTTTCTATATCACTTCTTATTAAAGGAATTATGCACTCTATGTCTTGACCTTTAATATTTGTTTCTATATCAAGAGAATTTAAAATCTCAATAACATTCTCTAAAGGAATCAAAATGCCAAGCGTTTTTTCTATTTCATCAAAAGGCAAGATTACTTTTCGTTTGTTTAAATCAAAATTTCCTATTTTAATAATATCTTGAGAAATTTCGCCTATTTCAAATTGACTAATTAACGATAAAATCCTATTCATTCCATTAATCGCAGAAATCGGCTCTATGCCGCGCTCATATCTTGCGCTTGCATCTGTCCTTATTCCTAATTTACGAGCGCTACGCCTTATATATACTCTATCAAAAACAGCACTTTCTATAACTACATTTTGTGTGCTTTCTGTTATAGAAAAGTCTTTACCACCCATAATTCCCGCAACACCGATAGGTTTATCAGCATTAGCAATAACCATTATGCTATCATCTAAAGAAAAATCTACATCGTGAAAACCAATCAACTTCTCTCCTTCTTTTGCTTGCCTTACTATAATCTTATTTCCACTTATTTTGTCATAATCAAAAGCGTGTAGGGGTTGCCCCATTTCAAATAAAACATAGTTTGTAAAATCAACTATATTATTTTTGGGATTAATACCAACGGCTTTAAGTCTATTTTGTATGTATTTTGGTGATGGACCAATCTTAAGATTTTTAACTATACAACCTAAATAAATTGGGCAATTTTTAGTTTCAACTTCAATTTTTAAAGGTTTGTCTACTTGTGTATTTTTTATATTTGATTTAAATTCTTTAAATGGTCTTTTTAGACTAACTGATAATTCTTTTGCAAGCCCGTAAACACTTTGACAATCAGGTCTATTTGCAAGTACTTTAATATCAAATACCACATCATCTAACCCTAAAAATTCAGCTATTTGCTGACCTGGTATTGCACTTTCATCTAAAATCATAATACCATCAACTAAGGCATTTGGATAAACTGAATTATCTATACACAACTCTTCCCCAGAACAAAGCATTCCTTGTGATTCAAGTCCGCGCATATTTGTTGTTTTAATTTTTACACCATTTGGTAAATCAGCTCCATCTAATGCTGCTGGTACTAATGCGCCTTCAAAAACATTTGTCGCGGCAGTTAAAATTTGGACAGTTTCGTTATTTCCTAAATCAATAGTGCAAACTTGTAATTTATCAGCGTTTGGGTGCTTCGTAATTTTAGTAATTTTACCAACTTTTACTCGCTCCATACCTTTTGCTTTATCAATTATTTCCTCAACTTCAAATCCGATATTGATAAAATTATCCGCTATTTCTTGCACACTCAAATCTTTTATATCTACAAAATCATTTAACCATTTTAATGTTATAATCATTATATTTTCTCCTACTTAAATTGTTTTAAAAGGTTTATATCATTTTCGTACAAATCACGCAAATCTGACACACCGTATTTCATCATAACAAGTCTTTCAAGCCCAATACCAGCAGCAAACCCCTTGTATACAGAACTATCAACACCTGACATTTCTAATACTTTAGGATGAACCATTCCTCCACCTAAAATTTCAATGTAACCAGAGCCTTTGCACATAGGACAACCTTTTCCTTGACACTTTGGACAAAGAGCATCTGCTTCGATACTAGGCTCAGTAAAAGGGAAATAACTAGGTCTAGCTCGCATACTTGTTTTTTTGCCTAGTAAATGTTTAATAAGCCCTTCTAATGTGCCAATTAAATCTGCCATAGTTACATTTTTATCAACTACTAAAATTTCAAGTTGATTAAATACAGGCGAATGAGTTGCATCTACTTCGTCTAACCTATAAGCATTACCTGCTGAAATCATTTTAATTGGTGGTTGTTGGCTCTCCATAGTACGAACTTGCATTGCTGAAGTGTGAGTTCTTAGTACAGTTTCGCTATCAATATAAAATGTGTCTTGCATTTCTCGAGCAGGATGTTCTTTTGGAACATTTAACGCTTCAAAACAATAGTAATCTGTTTCAATATCTCCCCCATCGTGAAGTGTATACCCGCGCTCAACAAAGTAATCAATTAAATCCTTCTTTATTATTTCTATAGGATGCATTGTGCCATATTCATGTGGCTTTACAGGTATAGTTACATCAACTTTTTCACTAGCAAGTTTTTCATTAAGAAGTTTTATGTCAATGTCTTTATCCTTATCTTTTATTAACTGGTTAAGCTTATCACGCAAAAGATTAAGACTTTCACCCATTACGCGCTTTTCTTCATTAGGTAATGTCCTTAAAGTTTTCATCAAATCCGCTAAAACACTATTTTTACCTAAATACTTCGTGCTTGCGCTCATTAAATCTTTTTTGTTTCCAATTTTGCTAATTTCTGTTGTAGCATCTTGTAAAATTTTTTCAATTTCTTTTTTCATAACAATTCCCCTTTTTACTAAAATAAAAAAACTTCGCCTTTTATTTTAGGACGAAGTTTTTCCGCGGTACCACCTAAATTCCCTTGCGGGCACTCATTTTGGTTATTAACGCTAACCTAACGCCTTTGCCTACTTTAAAATTTCAACAAAAGTGCTAAAAAGTGAATTCGCCAAAATCATTGCTTGGGGTATCTCAGCCACGCCCCTCTCTGTAAAGTTAATTTTGGTTACTAGTCTTTCTCAACGCATCTCTATTTAGATAAAATAATAATACTACTTTTAGATTTTTTTGACAATATTGTATTCAATTTTGTGAATAGATTTATATATTAAATTTTATAAAACTATCTAACAATTATCTAAAAAAGAAAAAACTTAAACAAAAGTATTTTAAAAAACTTTTGTTTAAGTCGTACAATTGGCAGGGGAGCAGAGAATCGAACTCTGACCAATGGTTTTGGAGACCACTACTCTACCGTTAAGCCACTCCCCTATACAAGTAGTATTATTTTACTAAAATATACTACTTTTGTCAACAATAAAAACAAAATTTTCACATTTTATAGGTTTTCTCTATAAAATTTTTTAAACTTTCGCCAGCAAAAAACTTTGAATGTTCTTTATTGAATACTTTTTCTATCTCATTTAACAAACTAGGCATACCTTGGTAATCTATATCAAAGCCCACAGGATTACACTCGCCTGTTCCGTTAAAATCAGATCCAATGCCAACAAAACGGAAATTACAATATCTACACATACTTTCATAGTGTTTTAAAATAAGTTTAGTATTTGTTTTTTTATCACCTAAAAGTGTTGAATATAAACATAGACCAACAAAACCGTTGCTTGCGGAAATTAAATTTAATTGCTCACTATCTATTGCTCTAGGAATATTATAAACTTCCTTACTTGATGTATGTGAACAAAATAAAGGCTTTGTCGTAATATCGCATAAATCTAAAAAAGATTTTTTGTTTAAGTGTGCAACATCAATAACTATATTGTTTGATTCTAAAATTTTAATTACTTTTTTACCAAATTCCGTTAAACCGCTTTCACCATAAGCCCCTCCAGCTAAAAGATTATCATAATTCCAAGTTAACGTAACACAAAAAGGTTTTAAAGAAATTAATTTATATAAATCACTTTCATTTTTAATAAAACCTATATTTTCAACACTGGGGATAAAATATGAAAACTTAGAAAGTAATTCAAATTTTTTAGACATATCATTTAAAATAGTATCTGCAGATGATTCAATTTCTTGTTTGGGACTAATATAATAGGCCGTAAAAATTTTTACGACCTCATTATTAATACAAAAATTTTTTAAATAATCTCTTATTTCAAATTCTCTTTTTAAATTCATAAGTAAATCATTGTGAGCATCTAAAATTTGCATACTGACTCCTATTTTGCATAATCTACAGAACGCCACTCTCTTATAACATTTACTTTGATTTGACCTGGATATTCCATTTCCGATTCAATTTTTTTAGCAATATCATGAGCCAACATCAAACATTGGTCATCAGAAACAGTTTCAGGTTTCACAATAATACGAACTTCACGACCTGCTTGAATAGCATAAGCCTTTTCTACACCATCAAAAGCTGATGCAACCTGCTCTAATTTCTCAAGTCGTTTAACATAATTTTCAATTGATTCTCTACGAGCTCCTGGGCGTGCACTTGAAATCGTATCTGCCGCCTGTACTAATACAGCCTCAATGCAAGTAAATTCAACATCACCATGATGTGCCTCAATACAATTGATAACTTTATCATTTTCCTTATACTTTCGGGCTAGTTGTGTTCCTATCGACACATGAGTTCCTTCGACTTCATGGTCAACTGCTTTACCGATATCATGAAGTAAACCACCACGTTTTGCTGTCAATTCATCACAACCTAATTCGCTTGCTAGCATCCCAGCAATAAATGACACTTCAATTGAATGCCTTAATACATTTTGTCCATAACTTGTGCGGTATTTTAATCTACCTAAAGTTTTTATAAGTTCAGGATGTAACCCTATTATACCAGTTTCCAAAACAGCATTTTCGCCTGCTTCCTTTATATCTCGTTCAACATCTTTGCGCGCTTTTGTTACCATTTCCTCAATTCTTGCTGGATGAATTCGCCCATCTTGAATTAGTTTTGTAATGGCTATTCGAGCAATTTCTCGTCTTATTGGATCAAACCCAGATAACACAATTGTTTCAGGTGTATCATCAATAATTAAATCAATACCTGTAGCCATTTCTAAAGCCTTAATATTGCGACCTTCACGACCTATTAATCTACCTTTCATATCATCATTAGGCAAAGCAACAGTTGTTACAGTCGTTTCGCTAGTCAAATCAGCAGAGTATTTCTGTATAGCACTTGATATGATTTCCGTTGCAATTTTGTGCGCGTTATCTTTTGTTTCTTGTTCAAATTCACGCAATTTAATAGCTGCGTCATGTTTTGCTTCATTAGTAATTTGCGTTATCAATTTTTCTTTAGCCTCGTCCTTTGTTAACCCTGCAACTTTTTGAAGTTCTACCGTAATCTCCTCATATTTTTTATCTAAATCACTTTGCTGTGTAGCAAGTTTTTTCTCTTGAGCCTCTAATTTTTCTTTGAAATTCTCAAGAGCATCATTCTTTTTCTCCAAAGATTGTTCTCGATTATTTATAAATTCCTCTCTTTGTAAGAATCGATTATTTAATTTTTCTATTTCAACACGGCGCTCTTTTAACTCATTTTCCGTCTCTGTTTTTATCTTTAATGATTCCTCTTGAGCAGAAAGACGCGCCTCTTTTAAAATTGCTTTAGCTTCAATATGAGCTTCCTCTATAATGCTAGTAGCCGAATTTTTCGCGTTATTAATTTTTTTTATTACAATAGCACGAAATACAAGTATACCACCTACAATGCCTACGATTAGGCAAGCCAAAATAGTGACTACCAAAACAGCGGTACTCAAATTTACACCAAGCAACCCTATTAAAGAGTTTTGCATTGGTTAGTTTCCTCTCTTTTAATTTATTTAAAATCCATAAGGAATTGATATAAAAATTAATTTTATATACTTATTTATTTTAGAACAAATACAGTTAAAAGTCAAGTTAAAAAATAGCAAATTAATGACTAATTCTTATTATTAACAATTTGAGTTTTGCTAAACTATTAAAAACAAAAAAAGCCATTATACTAAATGAGTATAACAGCTGTTTTATTAGTCTACGGAATTATCATCAGCTATATTTTCGTCTATTTCAATATCTTGAGTTGTTTCCTTAGGCGCCATTTTATCTTTTATGGCCTCTTCTATCTCTTTGTATTTAGCCGGATGATCTGCTAAATACTGCTTAACATTTTCTTTTCCTTGACCAATTTTTTCATCTTTATAAGCAAACCAACTACCACTTTTTTGTATTATATCATAATCTAGTGCTAAATCAAGAATGCAACCTTCTCGTGAAATACCCTTCCCATAAATAACATCAAATTCACAAATTTTAAATGGAGGCGCAAGTTTATTCTTAACAACTTTGACTTTCGTTCTATTACCAATTATATTATTTCCATCTTTAATGGTATCAGTTTTCCTTACATCAAGTCTTATACTAGAGTAAAATTTGAGAGCTTTCCCACCTGTAGTTGTTTCTGGATTTCCAAACATTACACCGACTTTTTCGCGCAATTGATTTATAAAAATGACACATACATTAAATTTATTGATATAAGCGGTTAATTTACGCATTGCCTGGCTCATCAATCTTGCTAATAATCCAACATGAGCGTCACCCATTTCGCCATCAAGCTCTGCTTTTGGAGTTAATGCTGCAACTGAGTCTATAACAATTAAATCAATACTTCCACTCTTAACTAAACTTTCAGTAATATCAAGAGCTTGTTCCCCATTGTCCGGTTGAGAAATATATAATGAGTTAATATCAACCCCAAGATTTCCCGCATAAACAGGATCAAGTGCATGTTCTGCATCTATAAATGCTGTTGTTAAGCCCATTTTTTGCGCTTCTGCAACTACATGTAGCGCAACTGTTGTCTTACCTGATGACTCAGGTCCAAAAATCTCAACTATGCGTCCTCGAGGCATACCACCAATACCAAGTGCAATGTCAAGAGTTAGACACCCTGTTGGAATTACATCAACAACTTGTCTAGCATTGTCACCTAATCTCATTAATGCACCTTTACCGAATTGTTTTTCTAATTGTGCAATAACTTGTTGCAAATTTTTTTGCTTATCATTTTCACTTTTTTCTTTATCTGCCAAAATAGTACTCCTTATTTAAACATTTGTTCTAATATTATACAACATAACTTTAAAAAAGCAAAGTGTTTTTGCGTAATTTACAAAAAATTTTATTTAAAACAAAATTTGTTAAATAATTTAAATTATACTTTGTTTCTTTATTTAGTTTTAGCGAATAACTTCGAGAAAATTCCCTATCCTTTAAAATGATATTCATATTATTTAAATTACCAAAAATCATAACTAAAAAATCTATATCTTTCGCCTCCAATAAAAGAGAAGCATTTTCAGGATTTTTAATAGCAAGTAATTCATCTTCGTCAAGATTTACCAAATTTGTTTTCATTACATTATTAATTAAAAGTTCATTTTTTACAAAACCATTTGAAACAAAATCAGCTAAACAAAATCTTTCTTTTCTAATAGTTAGCAATTCAGCAACACAATCAATTAAATGTTTTGCTTCATCACTATAAATACAATCATCAAATTTATTGTAAATAAATCTTTTCAATAAATCTATATTGTTAGGACTTCGAACAACTAATTGAGTATCTCCATAATTAGTAAAAATCGAATAATCATATATACTAAATTCTGGTATACTAAAAAGCCTATTGACTATATCTTGATACTCTAAACCAAATATTTTTGAACAAATGGTGTCATCTATATCATATAAAACTTTTAAAGTTTTTTCATCAAGATTAAAAAGTTGTGTATTGCTTATATCAACAATGCTACAATATTTATTCCCAGATTTATAAAATAAACCAAAATTTGTTGAAATTGGCATGCAATTATAATAACTATTACAAGCTATTTTTATATTGTTTAAGATTTCATTTTCACAAAAGCCTACAGCAATAATTGTACTATCCCATAAACATCTAGCTATGTCATTTACGCGAGAATATAAAGGAATTTGTGTTACACTGATTACATCTTGTATAGCTAGACTAAATTTTTGCTGCAATAAAAATTTGGTCGTTTCAGCAAATTCACTATTCCCTTCATCAAAACACATTATTAAGTTAGCCCGCATACATATTCCTTTGTATTTTTATTCAGTTTTAGATTTATCATTATTTTCAACATTTTTATTTTCTGCTTTGATTTCATTATCTTTTTTGTTATCAGTAAAAATTACTGCTTTGTTTTTTAGTGGATAATCAATAGCTGACCATGCTGTAACAATAGTTGCGGCAGCCATAACAATGTACCCTATTATTTCAAATACTAAAATAGCAGTATCCATACCAGACACATCACCAAACACATTTAGTACAGCAATAAACATAAACCATGGTATATAAATATAAGCAAGAATAGCTTTTAATTTCCCACTCCATTCTGCAGCAACAGCAACTCCTTTTGTCGCAGCAATTTGCCTTACACCATTTACTACACAATCACGAGCAAAAAGAATAGTAAGTGCAATTATTCCCCAAGGAAATGCTATAGTTTGATCAAAAACTACTAAGAACAAACTACAGGTAATTAACATTTTATCAGCAATAGGATCAAGAAGCTTCCCTAAATCAGTAACTAGACCATTTTTGCGCGCAATATTTCCATCAAATAAATCAGTAAGTGCTGCTACAATAAATAAAACTATAGCTAAAATTTTACCAATACCATACGGAATAAAGGGTGCTAAATAAAAGAACATTATAAAAGGTACAAGCATAATTCGAAATATTGAAAGTTTATTTGGTAAATTCATAATAACTCCTATTAAAAACTATTCACCTGAAAATAGTTCATTGTATTTTTCTACGTCTATTAAAATTTGACGGTTTTTATTTGTACCGTCGGGTGCTGAAATAAATCCCGCTTGTTCCATTTGGTCAACAATTCTTGCCGCCCTAGCATAGCCAACAGAGTATCTGCGTTGTATTGCTGATATAGAACCTGTGCCAGATCTTATAAAATCAAGCAACGCTTTTGGTAAAATTGGATCATATTCCACCCCATCACTATCATCACCTATACCATTACCATTTCCATTTGTTCCTTTACCTTCCAAAATTAATTTTGTTCGCTCATCATCAAAATCAGTTTCGTTGTTATTTTTTATGAAATCAACTATATTTAAAATTTCTGTATTACTTATAAAAGGACATTGAATACGCACAGGTTCAGGCAAGTTTTGTGGTGCATACAACATATCACCACGACCAAGCAATTTTTCTGCACCACCCTGATTTATAATCGTGTTTGAATCTGCGAAATTGTTTACCGCAAAAGCAATTCTAGAAGGCAAATTTGCTTTAATTGTACCAGTAATAACATTAACTGAAGGTCTTTGTGTAGCAAGAATTAGGTGAATACCCGCAGCACGCGACAGTTGCGCAATTCGCATAATTTTTTCCTCAAGATCTTTGCGAGCCATCATCATAAGGTCTGCCAATTCATCTACTATAATTACAATTCGTGGCAATTTAGGCTCGCGACCTTTATACACAGCTTCCAATGAGTTATACTCATTAATATCACGCACTCTTAAACGCTGGAATGTATCGAAACGACTTTCCATTTCATTTATTGCCCAATCAAAAGCATTGAGCGCTTGTTTAGGCTGACAAATAACTTCTGGGGTTAAAAGCTGTGGTAAACCATTGTAACTTGTAAACTCTACTCGCTTTGGGTCAATCAATATTAATCTCAAATCATCCATTCCAAGTTTATAAAGTAAACTTATTAAAATAACATTTAAACAAACAGATTTACCACTACCCGTTGAACCAGCCACCAACAAGTGTGGCATTGCCGCTAAATCACATACTTTAATAGTCCCAGAGATATCTTTTCCTAACGCAACTGTAAGCGGAGACTTGCTATTATGGAACTCTGGTGAATTTATAATATCTGTTAAACCAATTGTTGCAATTTTTTCATTAGGAATTTCAATACCAACCAAGTTTTTTCCCGGGATTGGCGCTTCGATACGAACACCACCATAGGACTGCATCATCATTGCAATATCATCACTATGCTGGCTTATTTTCTTTACTGAAATTCCAGCAGGCATTTGTATTTCATAACGCGTTACGGCCGGTCCATGAGTGATACCTACAACAGTTGCCGAAATTTTGAAACTTTCAAGAGTCTGTTCCAATATGCGCGCTTTTTGTTTAAAATCTGCTTCGTTGCCATTTAGCTTGCTTGATTGTGTTGTAAGCATACTTACAGGTGGACGCACATACGGGCTGGGCTTTTTATATTTTGTTGTAGGATTAGGTGTCGGCTTAGTTTGTTGCATTTCAAGTTGAGTCGCCTTTTTCTCGCTTGAATTTTGATGTAAATCAGATATAGGTGGAGCAACTGATGGTGGAACTTCGCTAAACATCTTATTAACATTATCTAATATAGTCTCACTTTGTTCAATTTGCCCACTCTGTTCTGCATTTATAGAATCTTTTAATGGTTCTAAAGGTTCAAGTTTTAAATCGGCGCTAAATTCATCACTTTTAGGTGTTTCAACATGAGAATAAACATCATTAGTGCTAGTAGTTTTATAAGAATTATTTGATGGTATATATTGAGGTGTGTTATTATATTTGTAATTTTCAAATGAATTATTGTTAGCCTGATTAATAAATTCATCTAAAGTGAATGATTGCTCATTTGATTTTATATCATTTTGTTTGTGAACAAGATTTTGGTAATCGCCCCCAAAAATCTTATTTGCCATTTCATCACTGTTATTTTTTTCGTGCGCCACTGTAACAGGTTCTTGTTCTGCGTTAAGAGTAATTTTTGCCGCGTTCAATTCAGCCTCTTTTTGTTTTAGTCTGTCTAAAACATTATGTTTTTTGAAAACTTGTTTATCAAGATTATTATCATTATTTTGAATACGACTTGTTTCTTTATTTATTGGATAACTTATTGCACGCGCATTTAACTTTTTGTAATCTTTCATTTTTAGAAAATAATCTACCATAAACGCAACACAAATAATCGCACCTATTACAAATAAAATATACGCGCCAACATAATTGAACAACGCACAAAAGCCATATGCTATTATTCCTGCAATAACTCCGCCTGCCGTAGTTTTTTCATTATAAACATTAGCTAAATAATCTCCCATACTGCTATCAGCCATATTTGTTAAAGCAGTTTGCAAAACGCATATCAAAAGGAAATATAGCACACATATACTAATAACATAATTTTTAGCTATTGTATATTTTTTGTTGTAAATAAGTAAAACACCAATTAATCCGGCAACAACTATTACAGGATATGACGCCAAGCCAAAAGTTCCTAATATAAAGGAACGAATAAATGGTAAGAAATTAAATATCAAGCAAATAAGTAAAAAAAGAGAGCATACTAAAACAGCGATTCCTACACGAGCGCGCGTTGAAAGTTTATTTTTAGGTGTTCCCACATTTCTGTCGGTATAATTTTTCAAAATAAACCTCCTATTTTAGTATACTCTCATCATTTTTTATTATAATAACATTTTTTCCAAAAAAACACAAACAAAACGCAAGTATTTTTAGAATTTCCGCCCCCGAGATTTCCGCTTTACTTTGTAAGTAGTTCTATAGGGTCAAATGTATTATCTTTTGATATAATATATGTTGTTAGTTGAGTATCATCAAAATATTTTTTAAACATTTCATTTAAGTCATCAACAGTGGTAGCATCAATCATTTCTAGTACTTGTTCAACTGTTTCTATCTTATCTTTATATATTAAACTCTTTGCTGCGCTATTTGCCCTACCATAAGGTGTTAATTCATTCATAACAGTATAAGTTTTTGTTATGTTCTTATCAGTTGTTAATTCGTCTTCAGTAAATCCTGATTTTCTAGTTTCGACTAATACTTCTTTAATGGCATCAAAAGTTTCATTCAATTTATCATTATCACACATAAAGATAATACCAATTATTCCTTCAATATAACTAGAATAATATGCCTGCACGCTATAAACAAGTCCTTTTTCATCTCTAACTTTTTGAAATAATCTTGAACTGCAATACCCACCAAGCGCATTAAGCATTAAAGAACACTTTATCTTATCTTTGCTACTATTAGGCATAGTATTAAAACCAATAAAGACATAACTTTGTTCTGTGTCTTTCTTATCAAATCTAAATCTTTGCTTTAAATCGACTTGATAATTTAAAATCGAGTACTTAACTGGTTCCATAACCTCTTGAGAACATTGAGATAAAACATATTTTTCTATCAGTCTTTCTACTTCGTCTAAACTTACATTTCCACTAACACTAATAACTAGCCTATTAGGTACATAAAACTTATCGTGGAATTTTATTAAGTCATCTTGTTCAATATTACTTACCGATTCTACAGTGCCGCCAAGCACATATTCATACGGTGTTCCTTGCATCGCTAGACATGTGCCATTTGTAACCATTGCGTCCCTGTTATCGTCTAAATACATTTTTAGTTCACTGCATACGACTTTCTTTTCATTATCTAATTCTTTCTTTGGATAAGTTGCGTTAAAGAAGCAATCTGAAAGTAAATCAAAAATCGATTCAGTCATTGAATCTAAACCATTTCCATAAAACAATGTTAAATCTTGGGAAGTTGACGCATTATTAGTAATGCCAAGTTTATCAAACATTAAAGTAATGTCTTTTGCAGAACGCGTTTTTGTTCCTTTAAAAAACATATGCTCTGCTAGATGCGCTATGCCACGATTTGAGTCGTCTTCATCTTTACCACCAACTAGTGTAACAAATTGTACCGAAACAATTTTGTTAGTGTTATCGAAATTGTGTATTAATCTAAGTCCATTTGGATATGTTTTTGTTGTGTACATAAGATTTTCTCCTTAAACAAATTTAGATTTAGTATATCACTTTAAAAATATCTAGGCAAGCAAATCAAGTCATTATATTACTAGATACAGGGACAACATTTAAATTATTTTCTTTGCAGTATTCCAATATCCTAGGGAGCGCTTGCGCTGTGCATAATGTAGGATGCATCAAAACTAGTTCTCCATTTGATAAATTTTCAGTTGCGCGCTTATATATTAGGTCTGCATCTTGGTCTCTCCAATCTATTGTATCCCTGCTCCACATTATAACTTGATAATCAAGATTTGTAGCACTTTCGATTGTTGCATTGTTAAAAGCACCCGAGGGCGGAGCAAATAAGGTCATATCTTTGCCCGTATGCTCTTTTACTAATTTATGTGTGTTATATATCTCTTGCTGATTTCCCATATAGTCTAATTTATCCTGGTCTTTATGAAAAAAGCCGTGATTGCCTATTTCGTGCCCCTTATCTACAATATTAAGAAATTCCTCTGGAAACTTTGATACCCACATACCACCGACAAAAAAAGTCGTTTTAACGCCATACTCATCTAAAGTATTGAGCATATCCCCTAGATACTCATTCCCCCAATACACATTTATCATTAAAGAAACATTATTTTGAGCCGTATTTCCACGATAATAAACATTATTAGCATTAGGATTAAATACACTATAAGCGCTATCATCAATCGTAAGCACGCACAAAAAACCAAGCATTACAACAATTATAACATTTACTCCAAGTGACCTAAAAATTTTAAACGCCTTAGACATAATACCTCCAGATATTATTTTATTATGCTAAATGAAATAATATGAAATCATTATAAACGCTCTATTGACTTTTCTAACTATATTTGGTATAATTTAATTAATAAAAGAAAGGCGGAAAACTATGGATTCACGCATGATTGTTATGATTGCTGGTAGTACGGGGGCGGGTAAAACAACTGTTATTAGTAAGGTTATAGAAAAATTAGGAAAAGAAAATATCGACCGTTTTGCTTCCTGCACTACAAGACCAGCAAGACCCGGTGAAGTAAACGGAAAAGATTACTATTTTTTAAGTGAACAGGAATTCTACGATAAAATTAATAAGCACGAAATTGTTGAAGCAAAAAGAGTTTATGGAAATCTTTATGGTACTTATATTACCGCTATTAATGATGTTTTAACACACACGAAAATAGCAATAAAAGATTTTGATGTAGACGGTTATCGAAATGCAAAGGTTCGCATTAATACATATCGAGAAAAACAAGGCAAAAAACCACTGCCTATTATAACTATTTTAGTTGATGCGCCTGATAGTGAATTAATCGATAGAGTTAAAAAGAGAAATGACAATACAAATGTTCAAGAACGCGAAAAAGAACTTATAAAAGACCGTATTATTAAAAATAAAAACAAATTTAGATACAATTATCGAATTGTAAATAACGATATAGATAGTTGCGTTGACGAAATCTGCGATATTATTAAAGTCGAATACAAAAAGAACACAGGTCACGAACTTATAGAGCCAAAAACTCAAAATTTCGGTAGATAGCAACTTCGGTCGCTTTCGCTCCAATTTTGAATTAGGAATTTTGAATTTTGAATTAAGGCTGGAATTTATTTAAAAATATTTTTTAAAACTTCGCGCGCACGCGCACATTAACTGCTAATTGCTAACTGCTAATTGCTAATTATTAAAAACCTCACTTCGCTTGAAGTGAGATTTTTAATTATAGTACTCCGCTATTATCCGAATTTGTTTGATCGTTGGCGTTGAGTTCTGCGGTTGAAGTGAATACGGCTATTACTTGTTTACCTTCTATTACGGATAAGGGAATACTTGCGCTGATGTAGTCATAACCTTGAAGGGTGATTGTTTGTCCGCTTTCATTTTGGTAGGTTATGTATTCTCCGTCTACTTGCCAACCTAGGAATGTATAGCCGGTGTATTCTTGGGCTATTACATTAACTGTTTCTAGTCCGTTTGTAGTTGTGTATCCTAGTATTTTAGCACTGCCTGCTACAGCGAGATTCGTTTCATCTCCTTGATATTGTATTGATACTGCTATGCCTTCTATTGAACCACTTGCTTTGAAGTTTTGGGCAGTTTGTACAAAATCTAGGTAGATTGTGAAAGGCTCGGCGGTGTTATAAATTTCTAGTATTAACTGTGTACCTGTGGTGTTGGTTATATAGTGTATTGCGGTGCTGTATTCATTAGGCAAATATCCGTCTATTGATTTTATGTTAGTAAAGCTGTCTGTTGCTGGCGGTGTGGCGGTGTTTGTGATGTATATACCATTTATGTAATAACCGCTGTTCATTTGTATTACATAACTATGTGCTACATTGTCTGCACTTCCACGAGTTATGGTAAATTCGCTTCCACCGTTTAATGATGTTATTGTTACCACAGGTTCAAACACTGCTGTATATGTTGCGTCTTGGGTTACCATGATTGTGTATTCTGTCTTGCCTAGACTATCACCTAATAAGGTGTGCCCACCGTCCAAACTCCAACCTACAAGTTGATAATTAGGATTTGCGGTAGCGGTTAATGTTGCCGTGCCTGATAATTCTCCACCGCCACTTGCTGTACCCCATAAATTATTATTCGAATTAACTGCTATGTTAGAAGGCAATGCTTCAAACACTGCGGTATAAGTCGCATTTTCAGCAATATTAACGACATAACTTGTTTGATTTTCTGTGCCGTCAATTATTGAAGCACCACCATCCAAACTCCAGCCTAAGAAATCATTATCGCCTGCTGGTGTTGCACTTATAACTATCGAACTACCTTTCATATACATTCCGCTGTTGTCACTTACTGTACCCCAATTAGTATTGTTACTTTGAACTATGATATTTGTGTCTAAAGTCATTAGTTGAAAGTTCGGACTACCACTACTACTATTTGTAAATCTAGAACTAAAGTTATTAGTTGCATAATCTAAACTTGCTTGGTCTTTAAAATAATAGGCTACATTAGAGTTACCATTTGCAAAAGCAGAATAGCCAATACTAGATGTTGTGGTTAAATCGTTATAAAAGTATACTGAAGTCAAATTATCAATGTAACGAAACGCATAATTTCCTATGCTAGTGACTCCATTTCCTATTGATACCGAGGTTAAATTTCCACATCTCGAAAACGCTTCCTCTCCTATGCTGGTGACACTAGAAGGTATTGTTATCGAAGTTAAACTGGTACAACCAGCAAACGCATAACTTCCTATGCTGGTGACACTAGAAGGGATTGTTATAGAGGTTAAACCGGTACATCTAACAAATACAGAATTTCCCATATTGGTTGTTCCTTCTATTATAGAGTAACTTCCTGATCTACCACCAGGATACATAACTATTGTACTACCATCTTTAGAATATATTACTCCGTCTATACTGTGATATGTTTGGTTATTTGAATCAACTGTAAACGAGGTTAAACTGGTACAACCATCAAACGCAAAAGTTGCTATGCTGTTGACACCATCTCCTATAGTTACCAAGGTTAAACTAGTACAACCAGCAAACGCATAACTTCCTATGCTGGTGACACTATTTGGAATAGTTACCGAGGTTAAACTGGTACAATGATAAAACGCATAAGTTCCTATGCTGGTAACTGTATATCCACCTAGTGTTCCAGGAATTTCTAATATAGTTTCAGTTCCTGTATAATCCGTAATTGTCGCATTATTGCCTGATACAGTATAAGTATAATTGCCCGAAGTAAGTGCGTTTGTTGTAGGGGGTGTGTTTGATAAAGATACCCCTAAAATTATACCGCCTGTTAATAGGACTAGGATGATTATGGATAGCATTGTATAGAGCTTGTATTTGGTGAAAATTTCTTTAAATGACATTTGGTTATATCTCCTATTTTTTAAATAACTTTATTTAAATTTGGGGTTTTGGGGCAAAGTTTGTGTTAGTTTTTGTTGAAAATTGTAGAATTATGTTAGATACTTTTATAGTTTAAACAATTTTTATTCTTTTTAGTCAAAATGGAACAAATTGTTCTAAAAAATTTTAAAATTACTAAGCCTTTATAGCTTTTTATCTTTTCTTGATATGAAAATATAAAATTATTATTAAAATATTGCCTTTTATCATATAGATTAAATAAATAACTTGACTAACTTAAATATTAAATACTTATAATTTATTTCAATCTTTTCCCCCACTTTTTTATATTTTTATATATTATATACGAAAATTTTTCGTAATGCAACTATTTTACGATTGTTTTTCGTATAATTTTTATATGGAAATAGGTCAAATAATTAGGGAGTTGCGAAAAGAAAATAACTTATCGCAAACAGCCCTTGCTGAAAAGTTGAATACCACCCAAGACACGATTTCGCTTTGGGAACTTGGGAAAAGCAAGCCTGACATTGATAGTTTGATTCGGCTTACTCAAATTTTTGGAGTTAGTGCTGACTATTTACTTGGGCTTGAGGATTAAATTTAAAAATAAAATTGAAATATATAAAAGAAAAAGAGACATTTCCCCATGTCTCTTTTAAATATGTGTGCTTTTCAAAGTGTGCAGCGTGTACCTGTAAATTTACTCTGCGTGTAAATTTACATTATGGTACACATTTTAGTGTAGTTTGAAAAGCGGTCAAAGTTAGCGTGCGCGCTTTTCAAAGTGTGCAACGTTTATCACAATTCTACGCTTCGCGTAAGTTAACATTGTGATAAACATTCTGCACATCGTCATTTTCCTCGAGGTTATCGAGCATTTTCATAAATGAAGTATATTTATCGTCTGGCAAATCAATAGTTTGTTGTGCAATCATTTCGAGTTCGGCGGACACGATTTCGAGTCCTGCTTCGGTAATTTTATCGCGCATAGTAGCAAGGCTAGTTGCTTCGCCCACAAAAGTATAACCTTCTGGGCTGAAATCAAAGTCATCAGCGCCTGCATCCATTGCAATCATCATAACATCGTCCTCGGTAAGTCCTGGTTTTGCTTTTGTTGCGATAACTGCTTTTCTATCGAACATAAAAGCAACGCTCCCAGGTCCACCCAAAGCGCCCCCTGCTCTATCGAAAATGTGACGGACATCACTTGAAGCACGGTTTTTGTTATCGGTAAGAATATCGCAAATAACAGCACTTCCGCCTGGTCCGTAACCTTCGTACATCATTGATTCGTAGTTTACATTTGCGCCTTCGCCACTTGCTTTTTTGATACTGCGTTGAATATTGTCGTTTGGCATATTGTTAGCACGCGCTTTTGCAATAACGGTCGCAAGTTTTGGGTTGTTGGCAGGGTCAGGACCGCCAGCCTTTACGGCGACTGCAATCTCCTTACCGATTTTTGTGAATATTTTACCGCGCGCTTGGTCAGTTTTTTCCTTATCGCGCTTAATCGTAGACCATTTACTGTGACCTGACATAATTTAATCTCCTTGTTTATTAAATTTATTCATAATAATACCACCAGCGATTGCGACATTAAGTGATTCAACATCATTTTGCATTGGTATTTTAACTGTCTTATTCGCAATTTGAGCCACTTCATCACTTACGCCGTTTGCCTCGTTCCCTAAAATCACACCGCAAATGTTGTTTTTCGGAGAAATCTTGTCTATACTCTCGCCTTCCATATCGGCTAGATAGACATCAAACTTATTTAGCAGTTGCAATTCGTCAAAAGTGAATTCATAAAGGCGTACATCAGCGATTGTGCCCATAGTTGAGCGCAAAACTTTATCGTTTAAGTAATCTACGCAATTAAATAGGTAGATATCGCGAAAATCGAACGCAAGCGCTGTACGGATAATTGTGCCGAGATTTCCTGGGTCTTGAATTTCGTCAAGAATCAAGAAGTTTGATTTCGGCAAGGCGAACTCGCGTTTGGGCATTTTCACCACCCCTATTACTCCAGACGGAGTAACAGTTTGAGATAAGGCGGACAAGACGGCGGGCGAACATTTTAAATATGTACAATTTTGCGAAAAGTTGCTTGGGCGGTTTTCGTACAGCAAATATTCAAATTTTGCACCGCGCTTTGCCATTTCCATAACGAAGCGCTCGCCTTCTATCAAAACAAGCCCTGTCTCCTTGCGATATTTTTTAAGTTTTAGTTTGGCTAATTGCTTGATAAGAGAGTTATTTGTGGCGGTAATTTCTTTTTCCATAATCACCAAAAAATAGTTTTGGCTAATGCAAAACTATTTCCCTTTTAAATTATTTAGCTAGTGCTTGCTTTGCTGTGTTTACAAGATTTGTAAATGCTGGTGCATCGCTAACTGCCATATCTGCCAAAACTTTGCGGTTAAGGTCGATATTAGCAACCTTTAAACCGTGCATAAACACGCTGTAACTAATGTCGTTTTGACGGCAAGCAGCGTTGATACGAGCAATCCAAAGACTGCGCATATCGCGTTTCTTTAAACGGCGTCCAACATATGCGTAGTTGCCTGAACGCATAACTTGTTCCTTAGCGGCTTTAAACTGCTTTGATTTAGCGCCGTAGTAACCTTTTGCTTTCTTTAAGGTTTTATTTCTTTTCTTTATTGCATGTAAGCCATTCTTAATTCTCATAGTGCGTTACCTCCTTTAGACTTCAATGGCCTTTGCAATTTTGGCTTGGTCTGCTTTAGAAACAGTACTGCCTTGGCGAAGACGCATTTTTCTTTTGCTTGATTTCTTGGTCATAATGTGGCTACGGTATTGGCAACCGCGTTTTATAACACCATTTTTATTTTTTCTAAAACGCTTTTTTACCGAGCTGTTAGATTTCATTTTAGGCATAAACTTTTCTCCTAGTTATATTATTTTGCATTTTTAGGGGCAAGTATCATAGTGATAACCGAACCTGAAAGCAATGGTTTTTGGTCCATTACGCAGTATTCTTGCAACATTTCGTAGAATTTGTTCATATTGTCAATACCAAAATGCGCAAAGTTTGCCATACGACCGCGCACGCCCTTAATTATTACACGAACTTTGTCACCGTTTTGCAAAAATTTAGCCACTTGGTTTGCTTTGTAGCGCATATCGTGCTCCTCAATGCGCATAGACAATTCCATTCCTTTTATGTCGGCGGCTTTTTGCTTTTTCTTGGCTTCCTTGTCGCGTTTTTGCGCTATAAACTTATATTTGCCATAGTCCATAATACGACAAACTGGCGGGGTTGCATTTGGGTTGATTGCGACTAAATCTAGTCCAGCATCGTAGGCTTGATTGAGCGCGGTATTTAGGTCAACAATACCCAACTGCTCCCCTTCTACGCCAAGCAAACGGACTTCTTTTGCTTTAATTTGTTCGTTAATAGATAATTCCTTTATGTCCTTATCCTCCTAAAAATTTTTTGCACCAAAGAAAGAAGTGGATAGACCTACTACCCACTTCGAAAAATATCTAAAAACGATATTGATGACCAATCTAGGAATCCCGACTGGTGAGAAGTGAGCACTTCCTCTTTGTTACATATGCGGTATTTTATCATATATTTAATGCTTTGTCAAGAGTTTTTATGAGTAAATTTTTATAATACTCCACTATAACCCGTGTCTGTTTGGTCGTTTGAGTTGGTGGTTATTGGCTCAAAACGAGCGATTATTATTTTATTTTGAATGGTGGAAAGGTTTAGGCGGATGCTTAAATCGGTGCCGAGTAGGTTCTCGCCGTCATACCAACCTATGAAACGATAGTTGTCGTCTGCTTTGGCTATTAGGGTGGCTTGAGTGTCTGTGCTGTCTAGTCCCACCATCCTCGCTTCACCGCCAATTGTGGAGTTAACTGCGGTTGTATTCTCTAAGGTTGTGTTTAAAGTTGGGGTGTCGTTTGGGTTGGTGCTAAATACTGGCACTACCCACGCGCCTTGCGCTTGGGCTTGTGTTAGGGTTATTGTTTTATCTAGGACTGTGTTTCCGTTTTGAGTATACAATACCCCGTCTATAAACCAGCCGATTAAATAATAATTAGTATATGGTATTGCGGTGTATGTCACGCTTTCGCTTGTGTGCTCTGCACCTAGGTTGTTTCCTGATACTCGCACTTCCCCACCTGCTGTTGCTGTTGTTTGTGCATATGCGCGTTTAAAGTATGCTACGATTGTTGTATTTTGGGTTATATTTGTGATTGTGTATGGGGTTGTATATATGGGGTTATTTGTATCGTTATTTAGGATGAAGTAGTCAAATTCGTAACTTGCATTTATAGGTGTTGCAGTAACAATAAAATTATCGCCATGAGTTACTGTGGTGCTGGCAGTTATCGTCCCATTTCCGTCTGTGTTGGTAGTTATGGTGTATGTCTTTAATTTAAAGTATGCGGTGATTGTGGTGTTTTGCGTAATGTTTGTAACGGTATATGGGTTAGTATAAATAGGACTACCATTGTTTACTATAAAATAATCAAATTCATAACTTGCATTTATAGGAGTGGCGGTTATTGTAACACTACCACCACTTTGTACCGAATTAGCAGTCGCCGAAATAGTACCGTTTCCGTCTGTGCTGGTAGTGATTGTGTATGAATCAATTTCAAATATTGCAGTACAATCTAAATCTTGCGATACATTAAAAGTCCAAGGGTTTGAAGTATTGTCCGCTTGATCGTCTCCATTAGTATCCCAACCAACAAAACGATAACCACTATTAGCGTTTGCTTGTAAGGTGCAACTTGCGCCATTTTCAAACCAGCCACCACCTGAAACTGAACCGTAAGAACTATTGTTTACTTGAACTGTAATTGTAGCACCAAAGGTGGCAAAATTAGTATTCGTAAAATAAC
>CALWRJ010000015.1 GCA_944383915.1 uncultured Clostridia bacterium | reverse complement strand
CCGTTAATTCTTGCTTCTCCACCACCTATTGAAGCAACCGCAAAGTTTTCTAACAAACTATTTGCAAATACTGCGGTTATAGTTGTATCTGCGGTGATATTGCTTAAAGTTAAAGGGTTTTCAGTGCGCGTTGTTATTGTGCCATTGTTAATTTCCCAGCCTAAAAACGCACTATTTACATTCGGTAAAGCCATAATATTCGATACCGCACCATTATATAGTACTTGAATTGTTGTAGAATTGCCTAGCACATTGTTTGCAAAAATTTGCCCAAGAGTACTGTCGTTGGTTTGAATTGTAACAGTTGGTACGACTTCAAATATTGCTGTACAATTTATATCTTGCGTTACATTAAATGTCCAAGGATTTGTAGTGTTGTCCGCTTGCCCGTCTCCATTTGTGTCCCAACCAACAAAACGATAACCACTATTAGCAGTTGCTTCCAAAGTACAACTTGCACCATTTTCAAACCAGCCACCACCTATAACTGAACCATAAGTTGAGTCGTAATTTACTATTATATTATAAGAATTCATTACTCTAAAATTAGTAGTTGTAAATCTAGAACTTAAGTTATTAGTTACATAATCTAAACTTGCTTGGTCTTTAAAGTAATAGGTTACATTAGAGTTACCGTTTGTAAAAGCAGATGAACCTATGGATGAAGTTGAGGTAATATCGTTGTAAAAGTATACCGAAGTTAAACCGTCACAATATCGAAACGCATCATCTCCTATGCTAGTGACACTATCGGGTATTGTTACCGAGGTTAAACTGGTACAATCATCAAACGCACTCCTTCCTATGCTGGTTACACTAGATGGGATTGTTATCGAGGTTAAACTACTACAACTAGAAAACATTGAATTTCCTATGCTGGTGACACCATTTTCTATTGTTACCGAGGTTAAACCGCTACAACCTTCAAACGCATAAGTTCCTATGCTGGTGACACTAGAAGGGATTGTTACCGAGGTTAAACCATCACAATACCGAAACGCACCAAGTCCTATGCTGGTAACACTATTAGGAATCGTTATCGAGGTTAAACCATCACAACGAAAAAACGCACACATTACTATGCTGGTAACACTATTTGGTATTGTTACCGAGGTTAAACTATCACAACCAGAAAACGCATAATCTCCTATGGTTTTCGTCCCTGATTGTATAGTATAACTACTTCCTGATTTAGCAGGTGGATATTGAACTAACTCACTACCATCTTTAGTATATAATACTCCACTTACACTTTTATAATATTGATTGCTGGTATTTACTAAAATTGAAGTTAAACCGCTACAACCATTAAACGCAGAACTTCCTATGCTGGTGACTCTATCGGGGATTGTTATCGAGGTTAAACCAGTACAATAAGAAAATGCATAATCTCCTATGCTGGTGACACTAGAAGGGATTTCTATCGAGGTTAAACGGACATTCATAAACGCATTATTTCCTATGCTAGTAACATTGTAAATAACGCCACCATAACTAACAGAACTTGGTATTGATGCACTTGTTATAGAATAACTTGTTGTGTCAGCTACTTCTACTTCATTAGGATTTTCTGATGTTACTTCATACTCTAAACTTCCAGAAGTAAAAGTATCACCTACTGCTGCTCCGGCGGGTTGTTTTGTTTCTTTTGTTAAAGAGACACCTAAAATTACACCGCCTGCTACTAGAACTAGTGTGATTATAGCTAGCATTGTGTAGAGTTTGTATTTGGTGAATATTTCTTTAAATGACATTTGACTATCTCCTATTTTTTAAACTATTTTAAATTTTTTTTGGGCAAAGTTTAGTTTATCTTTTTTGAGTTTTTAAACTTAACAAGCATTATTAAAACTTAATTTTATAATTGGAGCTTTTGTTTTGCAGTTTTTATAGTTAATTTTTGTAGAAAATTGTAGAAATATGTTAGATACTTTTATAGTTTAAACAAATTTTATTCTTTTTAGTCAAAATGGAACAAATTGTTCTAAAAAATTTTAACTCATTTTTTATTTTCACTATTTTTAGTATCAGCATTTTTTGCTAATTAAATTTTATCAGCAAATTTTGCTAATGTCAAGCATAATTTGCTGATATTTTGTAAAATCTAATTGTTATGGAGATAAATGAAAAAATACAAGAATTAAGACTATCTGCAAATATGCTTCAACGCGAATTAGCAAAGAAAATTGGCGTAGCAGAATATGTTGTAAGTAATTGGGAGCAAGGCCGTTCTGCTCCTAGTATAGATGATTTGAAAAAACTTTGTGTAATATTTGATGTAACTATGGATGAATTGCTCGATATGGATAATTTTAGCTTCAAACCTTTAAATTGAAAAAAGAACCAAAAAATTGGTTCTTTTCACTTTTTATCTTTTTTGATTTCTATTTTTATATTATTTGATTTCTTTTGATTTGATTTCGCTATTTAGCATATTGATAAAGTCGTCAAGTTGCATTTTACCTAAGTCACCGAGTTTACGGTGGCGAACGGTGATATTTTTCTCTGCGACTTCGTCATCACCTAGTACAAGCATATACGGAATTTTTTGCAACTGTGCTTCGCGAATTTTGTATCCTACCTTTTCGTTGCGTTCGTCATACTCGACACGAATACCAGCCTTGTCTAATTTATCAAAAATTTCTTTTGCGTAATCGTTTTGTTTTTCGGATACGGTGATAACTTCGACTTGAATTGGAGCGAGCCAAAGAGGAAATGCGCCAGCGAAGTTTTCGGTCATAATACCTAAAAATCTATCAATTGAGCCATAAATAACGCGGTGAATCATAATGGGTTCTTGTTTTGAACCGTCTGCATCGATATAACTCAATTCAAAGCGTTTTGGAAGTTGCATATCGAGTTGAATTGTACCGCATTGCCAAGTACGCCCCAAAGAGTCTTTGATATGGATATCAATTTTTGGCCCATAAAAAGCGCCGTCACCTGCGTTGATTGTATAATCTTTACCGAGTTTGATAAGCGCGTTTTTAAGCGAAGCTTCGACTTTTTCCCAGTCTGTCACATCGCCGATGTGGTCGTCTGGCATTGTGCTTAATTCGAGCGTATAAGTTAAGTTAAAAGTTTTATATGCTTCGTCAACGAGCGCTAAAACGCCTGCAATCTCGCTTTCGATTTGGCTAGGCAACATAAATATGTGTGCATCGTCTTGCGTAAAGGCGCGGACTCTAAACAAGCCGTGTAGCGTTCCACTTGCTTCCCTACGATGCACTTTCCCGAGTTCGCCAACGCGAAGTGGTAAGTCTTTATATGAGTGAATATTTTCTTTGTAGTAAAGCATACAACCTGGGCAGTTCATAGGTTTTATTGCATAATCTTTGTCTTCGTCTGCTTTGAATGTATACATATTTTGTCTATAATGATCCCAGTGCCCCGAGATTTCCCAAAGTTCGCGACTCATAGCGGTTGGAGTTTCAATTTCCACATACCCTGCTTTTTTGTGCATTTCGCGCCAATATTTAATCAATTCATTTTTTAAAATTACGCCTTTTGGCATATAGAATGGCATACCTGGTGCATATTCGCTAATAAAGAACAAGCCTAATTCTTTGCCTAATTTGCGGTGGTCACGCTTTTTTGCCTCTTCAAGCATAGCGAGATATTCGTCAAGTTCACTCTTTTTCGGAAACGAAGTACCGTAAATACGCGTAAGCATTTTGTTGTGCTCATCACCTTTGAAATACGCGCCTGTTACAGATTGAAGTTTGAAGGCTTTAATTATACTAATATCCTCTAGGTGTGGTCCACGGCAAAGGTCTACGAGTTCGCCAAGAGTATAAATTGTTAAAATTTCGTCATCGGGGATACCTGATAAAATGTCTAGTTTATAAGGTTCGTCAAGTTCGGTAAAAATTTTTTCGGCTTCTTTACGAGTTACTTCTCTGCGTTCAAAAGGCACTTTTTCTTTAATAATTTTTGCCATTTCTTGTTCGATTTTAGGTAATTCGTCTTGCGAAAGTGGTTCTTTAAAATCGAAATCATAATAAAAGCCATTTTCAATTGCTGGGCCGATACTTATTTTTGTGCCTGGGTACAATCTCTTTACAGCGAGCGCTAAAATATGTGCTGACGAATGGCGAAAAATTTCGAGTCCTTCCTTATCTTTTAGCGTAACAACTTCGACAACATCGTTGTCTTTTAATTTGCTTGAAAGTTGGAACAAGTGACCGTTAACTTTGCCTGCAATAGCGTTGCGTGCAAGACCTTCGCTGATTTTTAGCGCAACATCATACACGCTTGAGTCTTTGGGCATATCCAACTTCGTGCCATCTTTAATAGAAATAATCATTTTATCCTCCATTTCGGGCAAAGAAAAAACTCGCCCTTAGAAAAATTATTTCCAAAGGACGAGTTTCCCCGCGGTTCCACCTTTGTTGCTTAAAACTTTAAGCCACTTTATTTGCTCAATTTCGCAAGAGCGGTGCGCAATAGTCCAAAGGTGGTTTCGCGGTTTAACTTGCTATTGCGCTCACAGCCAAAGGCGCAACTCTCTGAGAGCAGTCTTAAACAACTACTTGTCCTTTTTCTTACTATGATTTAATATCATTATACTACAATTAATAAAATATGTCAATTATTTAAATAAAAAAGAGTTTTTTAACTTGTTTCCACCCTGTCATCAAAGACTGAACGCAATAAATTAACAATTTCGGCATCATTTTCTTTTGCGTGGACTTTAATTAAATAAGGATTTAGGTCTATTAATTTTGATAAAATATCGTATTTGTTGTCCGATTTTATCGTTGTTATCATATCAAAATTGCTCCTTTCGTCACGATAAATTATGCATTCGTCTTGTAATTCGAGAATTACACTCTTGCATTTTGAATCAATGCTATTAAGCAAAAAACGGAGCATTTCAATAAAATTTTCTTTATGCATAATAGTTACGCAGTGTTCATTTGTGAGGTCACATAGTTCCTGCCACTTTTTTACTAAGCCTTGCAAACGAAAATACAAAAAACTTTCTATATTGAACTTCTGCCATTTAAGTTCTAATGAATTTAAAACAATTTGGCGTTCCGTTTCTCTATCAAAATATGTACAAACCTTTAAAAAAGTGTCGCGCATTTCAGGTTGTTTGTTTGGGATATCTATATTAGCTTTTAAATAATCAAATTTCATTTTTTCGCAAAAAACATCGCACAAAGCAAGTCGAATATTTGCCTTTAATTCGGGAGTTACTTCATCTTTTGCGCCAAAAGACATATAGACAAAATTTTTATCAGCAAAAAGTGCTGACACTCCACCCAATCGTTGTAAAACTATGCGCAAATTTTCTTGTAAATACTTAAAATACTTGCTATTTCTTTGGTCACAAATTAATTCCAACTCCCACATACACGCTCCTTGAATTTAAGGCTAGTGTATGCAATTTTTTACTTTAATACACCTAAAAAGCAAAAATTTAAAAGAAAAACGGCATCGCCGTTTTAAATTGTGTTGGTATCGCTAAACCAAGTTTCTTGTGTTTGGCTATAAGTTATACCAATACTTAAATTTGTTGCTGTTCCATCTGTTGCTGTTTGAAATACAAAATAGTTTGTATTATATCTAATACCATTAACAGTCAATATCCATTTTGAGAATGTTGGTCCTTGAAAATTAATTGCGTAAGTAGTGTTAGCATCTAAACTGATTGCTGAAAGACTTGTACCACTTGATAGTGTAGAAACATCTGTGATAGTTTGATAAGCAATAGCGTTATCGCTTAATCTAATAATTTGAATGCTAACATCTTGGTTTGAATATGGCATATTATAATCAGTAAAAGATGAACTAATTCCTGCGTTTGTAAGAGTTATAGTAGTGCTAGACACAGCCCTTGCCTGATTTGTTGTAAACAAAGTAAGCATAGTAAATGCACATAAAACCAAAACACTCGCTATTATAATAGGTAAAAATTTTAAACCCGAATTATTTTTTATATTGTTCAAAATCTTTCTCCTTTAAAATTACTTTGTTTTTATTATAACTATTTTTTAAAAAAATATCAAACAAAAACAGCATAATTTGTAAAATTTTATAAAATTATCAGTTAATAAATAAAACAGAATAGAAAAAAGCGGAAAATTCCGCTTTTGCTTTTAGTAATCTTTTTTCAAAAGTGCATAATATGCCTTTGGGTGCTTGCAAACAGGACACTCTTCTGGTGGCTCTTTCCCAAAATAGTGGTTACCACAGTTTAGACAAACCCATTCCATTTCATCTACGCGCGCAAAAACTTCGCCTGTCTTTACATTCGCAAGCAAATCGTTGTAACGCTGTTCGTGAATTTTTTCGATAGCACCTACGCCTTCAAAAAGGTTTGCTATTTCATCAAAACCTTCCTCACGCGCGGTTTCAGCAAAATGTTTGTACATATCTGTCCATTCGTAATTTTCACCTTCTGCCGCCCATTTTAGACAATCTTCGGTGCTTCCCATACCGTGAAAAAGCTTAAACCAAATTTTTGCATGCTCTTTTTCGTTATTTGCTGTTTCGGTAAAGTAATTTGCAATTTGCACAAAACCTTCTTTCTTTGCAATTGATGCAAAAAATTCATATTTTACGCGCGCTTGACTTTCTCCTGCAAAGGCTGTCATTAAGTTTTGCTCTGTCTTTGTGCCTTTGAGCGCTTCAACTTTCTTTAGTTCCATTGAATTAATCTCCTTTAAATATTGGTTGAAACATTTTAGCATAAAAATAACTAAAACGCAAATATTTAATCTACTTTTTCCATATCTTTTTTCTTTTGAAATCGCGCTCGCGCCCGTTTTGACTGGGCTCGTAATAAACTCTATCCTCTAACCCCTTTGGCATATATTGCTGATAAACATAACCTCCAAAATCATGCGGATACTTATATTTAGGTGCGTTTTTATCAATATGATAATTTTTTAAATGCTCGGGCACTGCGTCATTTCGTGCATTTTTCGCATCGGCTTGTGCTCGATTCATAGCCACAACAACGCTATTTGATTTCGGCGCTTCACAAACATAAATAATTGCATGCGTAAGGGCTAAATTTCCCTCAGGCAACCCAAGATTTTTAAGAGCATACATAGCACAAGTAGAAAGTAACAATGCATTACTATCTGCCATTCCTACATCTTCGCTAGAATGAGCCATTAGCCTTCGGGCAATTATTAAAGGGTCACATCCAGCCTCTATTAGTCTATTACTCCAAAATAGTGCGGCTTCAGCATCACTTCCACGCAAGCTTTTACAAAATGCAGATAACATATCGTAAAATATATTTTCATCAACACTTAAAGCCTTTGATTGAATAGATTGTTCCGCGACTTGTTTATCTATAACAATCTTACCATCTTTATCTATTGGAGTTGTTTTTGCAGCAAGTTCAAGAGCACCAAGGGCGCTTCTTAAATCTCCACCACTTGCCCATGCATAATGTTGTTTTGCTTCATCAGTTAAAACAATATTTAGTTTGCCTAGTCCCCTCTCTTTATCGCTAACTGCACGCTCTAAAGCAGTGATAATATTTTGCTCTGATAAAGGTTTAAACTGAAAAATTCGGCAACGCGAAACAATAGCGGGGGTCATTGAAAATTGAGGATTTTCTGTAGTCGAGCCTATAAAAACTATACAGCCTTCCTCAATAGCAGCTAATACACTGTCGCTCTGCGCTTTGTTCCAGCGATGGCATTCATCTAGTAATAAATATGTCTTTTTGCCAAATAAGCGAAAGTCGTTTCTTGCATCGTCAATAACCTTTTTCGCGTCCGCAACACCGCTTGATACCGCGTTCAATTTTACAAATTTCGAATTAGTCGTTTGCGTAATAATGTGCGCTAGCGTAGTTTTCCCTGTTCCTGGCGGTCCATAAAAAATGCAACTGCCTAGCATATCGCCTTGAATAGCGCGCCTTAACAAACTATTTTTCCCTACTATTTGCTCCTGCCCAACAAATTCATCAAGAGTTTGTGGTCGCATTCTCTCATAAAGTGGAGCATTGAGTTTTGCATTGTTATCAAATAAATCCATAATTTCGCCTCTATGTTGATTTTATCACAAAATTGTTATAAAAGCAACTAGTCGGTAAATTCAATTTCGATATTAGTTGGGTAATATCTTAAATCAATAAAATCTACCCCTGAAAAATACAGTTTATCAATCTTTATATTAGAGGCTGTACTTGTTTTTTTAATGGTAATTTTATGTCCAGCAAAATAGCCTACAACGAAAAATTTCTCATCGCGTCTTGGGCAAATATAAAATTTTCTTCCATTTAAACGAATCCCCAACTTCTCATTTAATACGAATTCATACTCGTTTAAATTTATTTTGTCTTTATTAGATAAGATTTTATCAAGTATCAAGTTGTACATTTTTTCATCTGTTACGAATGGTAAAATTTTTTTAAGGAAAAGATAGCAACTTGGAGTAATTTCATCAATTGATTTTAAAATTATGTCATAAAAAAGTAATTTAACCGTCTTGTTGTTTAGCAATTCGTAACGTTCGAAAACTAATAAAAAATTTAAAAGCAGATTTGCAAATTGAAAACGAACAAATTTATTCAAAAAATTTATGCGAATACTACAAAAAAGTGAGTAAACATCACAAAAAACGCCATGGAGAACAAGCCTATTTAGATTATAAAAGACATTAGATAAGCTAATATTGGGCACATCAACAAAATTAACTCCATACAATAATAGCTTAGGAAGTTTTGAGTTGTCTAGATATTTATTTAAAAACAATATTTTTACATATGCGCTTTTTGAAATTAACAACAAGACATAATTAACACCAAAAATGCGACATTGCTGAAACTCAAAAGGCTCAGTAAAAACAATATTAATTTTAAAATTGCAAAGTAAATCGGATATAATTAGATTTTTATTGTATTTGCGCAAACGCACTAATTTAGAACACCCTAACGCATCTAAATTTAAATAAAAATTTGAATCTATCGAAAAATTTTCTTTTGTAAGAGTTAAAAAATTCGCCTTTTCGTTTGGAATGAAAACACTCTTATTTTGTGCATTTAAAACTTCTTTTTGATACTTTACTTTTAACGCGTTGTTTTCACCCTTTAAAGTATCAAATGTTGGCAAATTCTCCCATTTGTCCGTATTAAAAAAGCCAAATAAATTTTTTAGTATAGATTGTTTAGCCTTTTTGTCTACTTTTAATTTTAGGCTTGAATAATCAATTTCCGCGAAATCTTTAATTACGCCCGAAAACTCCAACTTATCGCCACCACGCAAAGTTAATTTAAAAAAATCGATAAATTTAAAACTATAATTTTCTTGCCCTTTTATAATTAGTGATTGTTCTTTTGGCTTAAAGAAAAATTGCGCATTGGGACGCGTTATTAAAAATTTTATTTCTCCATTACCCTTAATTGTAATCTTATCCTTAGTAACTGCAAAATGAAAATTCTGTGCCACAAAAGAACACTTGTTTAAATTTGTAAATGCTTCTGTAAGGCTACCAAAATCAAAACTTAAAGAAATATTACCAAAATAAAAGCGCAAATCTATATTAGGTAGCGCAATTAACATTTTCTCATTATTATTAAATAAAGTAATATGATAAAAAGAAATAACCTTAGGCTTTAAATTAGGTATTTTTTTATAAAGAATGATATGCCCAAAAGTGCTTTCTATTGATAAAATAAAAAACAGAACAACAAAAGCACTAGCCGTTAAAGATAATATAATCATATTATAACTATTGCCAAATTTCTAAAAAATAAAAGAGTATGCACAAAGCATACTCGAGAGTGTAGTCTAGTCTGTAAGCCGAGTTCTGTCTGGGACGGTCATCTATCTAGACATTTTGTCGCCAAAATGTTCAAGCGATGTATATCGGGAGTGAGCGGGCAACTCTTTTATACTCCCTTATCTTGCACAAGGTGGGGTTTACATAGCCCGAAATATCTCTATCTCGGCGGTGGTCTCTTGAACCACCTTTCCATCCTTACCGCTAGAACTTTTTGTGAAAAAATAGGAGGTATGATATAAATATCAAAAAAAACACAAAAATAGACAAATTAGCGGCGGTTTATTTCTGTTGCACTATCCTTGGAGTCGCCTCCACAAGATGTTATCTTGCACCCTGCCCTGCTGTGCTCGGACTTTCCTAATTTGCTTTTGGCAAATTCGACCGTCTAACTAGCTACATTGTTATTATAACACAAGTCTATTTATTTTGCAAGACCCTTTTTTAAATTTTTTTGTTAATAGAACGAGAAAATTTAAAAATGTCAACTGATTTTAACGAAATTTTGAAATTTTTTTATTTAAACTTTATCTAAAATAGGTGTTATAGTCGATATTTTTATAAAAATGTAGTTTTTTGTATTTATAACTAAAATAAATCAATATTACCGCTATCTGTTTGGTCGTTAGTAGTATTGTTGTATAGAAGTTTTTATTAATTAAAATTATTTAAATTACTTGTTGTGGCGCTATAAGGGGTTATAAATTAACATATTTTATAAAATATCAATATTTCCGCTGTCTGTTTGGTCGTTTGAATTGGTGGTTATTGGTTCAAAGCGGGCAATTATTATTTTATTTTGAATGGTGGAAAGGTTTAGGCGGATACTTAAATCAGTGCCGAGTAGGTTTTCACCGTCATACCAACCTATGAAACGGTAATTTTCGTATGCTTTGGCTATTAGGGTGGCTTGAGTGTCTAAACTATCTAGCCCTACCATTCTTGCTTCACCGCCTATTGTGGAGTTAACCGCGGTTGTATTTTCTAAGGTTGTGTTTAGTGTTGGGGTGCCGTTTGGGTTGGTGCTAAATACTGGCACTACCCACGTGCCTTGAGCTTGGGCTTGTGTTAGGGTTATTGTTTTATCTAGAACCGTGTTTCCGTTTTGGGTATACAATACCCCGTCTATAAACCAGCCGATTAGGTAATAATTGGTATATGGTATTGCAGTGTATGAAACACTTTCACTCGTGTGTTCTGCGCCTAAGTTGTTTCCTGATACTCGTACTTCCCCACCACTTGTTGCGCTAGTATGAGCATATGCGCGTTTAAAGTATGCTACTATCGTTGTGTTTTGAGTTATGTTTTGTATCGTGTATGGATTGGTATATATAGGATTATTTGTATCGTTATTTAGGATGAAGTAATCAAATTCGTAACTTGCATTTATATGTGTGGCAGTAACTATAAAATTATCACCGTGAGTTACTGTAGCGCTGGCAGTTATACTTCCGTTTCCGTCCGTGCTAGTGGTGATTGTGTATGTCTTTAATTTAAAGTATGCTGTTATTGTGGTGTTTTGGGTTATGTTTTGTATTGTATACGGATTAGACCGTATAGGATTATTTGTATCGTTGTTTATGATAAAACAATCAAACATATAACTTGTATTTGGTGTAGCGGTTACCTCAAAACTTTCGCCATGAGTAACGGTAGTGCTGGCAGTTATACTTCCGTTTCCGTCCGTACTAGTAGTTACTGAGTATGTAATTAGTTCAAAAATTGCGGTGTATGAAGTATCAGTGTTTATTGTTACTCTTAAAGTATTTGTGGTATTGTCCGCCACTCCGTCTCCGTTCGTATCCCAGCCTACAAAACGGTAACTAGGGTTTGTTTCGGTTGCTGTAAAAGTTACAGTAGTGCCTGGAACTACAATACTATAATTTGCGCTAGCACTACCCGCACCTACGGGCGTTACCGCGGTGGTCACATTGTATCTTGCATATTGTTGTAACGCTGATAATGAGATGTGAGTAGCAGGACGTACGCCGTAGAAATTTCTCACATGGAGGCTGCCAACGGTGCCCGAGGAGTCAACTACCAGAGCTTCGACGCTATAGTTGAGGCGGCCGGAGCGCAGCCAGCAATATGATGTTCTTTCGCTACTATAATTTGTTCTATTAAAAGAACGATCTGTGCTATTTAAGCCCCATGAACCTGTGTAGTGTGTTGTATCGTTTATGTACACACTAGATGTGTTATTCAACACTTCGCCAAACGATGGTAACCATAAATAACTGCTATTTCCTACCGTTGTACTCATGTTATCAAAACTACTTGTTGTCGTGCTGCTTGAACTAATACTATATTTGTAACTCGTATCATTTGTAGTTCCACTTGCTAATGTTTGATAACCTGCCTGTGAAGGTGTTACAAATATTCCGCGAAGTGTACTACTGTTTTGTGTGAGTAAAGGCCAAAATGTATCGTCTAAATAACTTTGTATTGTGCTGCTTGCATAACTATTGTAGTTTACTCTTACCGTACTTGCATTCCATGTGCTAGTTGTATATGCATTGTCTAGCCAAACGGTTAAATATCCATTATAAAGATATGTCGCTTGCCAATATAAATTTGCCCCGCTTGTTCCATTTACATATCCCATAGGAAAAATAATTGTATTTCCGCTGTTGTTACTTGTGCGGTTTTGCAAATTATGTGCAGTATACCCTGTTCTTCTTGCTGTGTAACTGCTGTAGTTAATTGCTGTAAGTAATGATGCTACAGCAGTAGAATTAATTGTACCATTCGTATTAAATAAATTTGTAGTTACTGCATAATCTGATTCAGTTGTTGCATTACCTTTATTTATTTCGTTTAATACGATTGCAGTTATTCCGCCAGCGAGAGCGGATAAAAGGAGAATTATTGATATAGTTATTGATATTATTTTCGCTTTAAGGTTTACCATATTTCACCGCCTTTTTGTGCTTTAAAAAAGTCTTTAAAATGCGGTAAAACAAGTATTTTTGGGCTATTTAAGCGCCCCCCCCCCCATGCGTTTGGGAAGGGGAAATTTGCAATTTTAACATATTTTGTTACACATTTGCAATATAATTATAAAATTAGTATACTCTAAAACAACAAAAATACAAAACAAAATAACATAATAATAAAAAAAAGTTTAAAATTTTTGTGATGTTTATGATAAAACATAAAAATTGTACAGTTATTACACAAAAACTATTTTAATATTAATAGTAGTAAAGATTATTTATAAATTACCGATTAATAGCGGTATAATTTATAAAAGAGTGAAATAACAAACATCTATACAAATAAATTTTTATCAATTTTTTAATTTTGTTATCTATCTATACTATTACTTGTTGTAATGTAGGGCTCTGTTCACTTATTATTTTGCTTTTCGGTGTAAAATAAGAAAAAGCCCACAAAATATGGGCTTTTAGATTAGTTTTTCTTTTTGTTGCGTTTCTTTGTTTGTTTCTTTTCTTTTTCAAGTGGTGAATCGCCTTCTGTAGTCGTTACAGTAACAGTTTCAGCATTCTCGGTTTCGCCTTCGCTAGATGTTTCATTTTCAGTTTCTTTTTCACTTTCGTTTTCTACATCTTTTCCCGAATTTGCTGTTTCTTGTTCTGTGCTTTCTTGTTCTGCAACTTCTGCTTTTGCTGATTCGATTACTTCTTGTTTTTCGCTTTCGTCAACAGGCATAACAACATTGCCATCAGCATCATAAACGATGTCCTCTTTTTTGTCTATGCAATAAATTGCGTTAGAATCAATAGAAGTGTAACTTTTGTGTTTTTCGTCACCCGTTTCGAGTGTAACAACTTTACCATCTGTTGTTTCGCGAATTGATACAACTGTACCATAGAAACCGCTATAAGTTTTTACTTTGTCACCTGGTTTTAAAGAATTGAGCATATTAGTTGTTTCTTGATTATACTTTTTGCGCTTAAAATAACTAAACACATATGCAATAATTAAAACAACTAACAAAGCGAGTAAAATCCAAAGGGTAGCATTTCCGCCATTAGTTGATTCGGCTAATAATGAAATCATATTTATCTCCTTAATTAAATTTATAAATTAATTATACATAATTTACCAAATAAATCAATCGAATTTTATGCGATTTTTGACTTTTATTCGGGTAAAATGTCTTTTGCTAGTTTTTCGAGTTGTTTTTCGCGATTGTCGTCTAATTTTTTGCCTAAATGCTCGTAGGCAAGAGGCATAGCGACACGACCTTTGCTAGTGCGCGCGATAAAGCCTTGTTGAATTAAGAAAGGCTCGTATGCTTCCTCAATTGTGGTTGGCTCCTCACCTGTTGCGGCTGCCAAAGTATCTAGTCCAACAGGCCCACCATTGAATTTATCAATAATTGTAGACAGTAAGCGGTGGTCGATAAAATCAAGCCCTAAATCATCAACTTCCATCATTTTTAGCGCTTTTGAAGTAATGTCTGTATCGATTTTTCCCGAACCTTTTACATCGGCATAGTCGCGGATACGCTTTAAAAATCTATTTGCGATACGCGGAGTACCGCGAGATGAACGCGCAATCATTAAAGCAGCTTCTGGAGTAATATCTATATTTAAAATATTTGCCGAACGCGTTAAAATTATACTTAATTCGTCTGGTTCATAAAGTTCTAGCCTTCCTAACACACCAAACCTATCGCGAAGGGGACCTGTAAGCATACCTGCTCGAGTCGTTGCACCAATTAGAGTAAATGGTTGAATTTTAAGGCGAATACTTTTTGCTGCTGGACCTTTCCCTACCACAAAATCAAGTGCAAAATCTTCCATTGCTGGATACAACACTTCCTCAACTGCTCTACTTAACCTATGAATCTCGTCAATAAACAAGACATCATTTCGCCCAAGGTTTGTAAGAATTGCGGCAAGGTCGGCGGCGTGTTCGATAGCAGGTCCACTAGTAACACGCATTTGCGCGCCTAGTTCGTTTGCAATAATGTGCGATAATGTCGTTTTCCCTAACCCTGGAGGACCAAACAAAAGGACATGGTCAAGGGCTTCGTTTCTTGCTTTTGCTGCTTGAATATAAATTGAAAGGCTATCTTTTATTTTTTTCTGCCCGACATAATCTTTTAAAGATGTTGGGCGCAAACTATTTTCGATAACTTCGTCAAAATCAGATTTTGTACTTGCAATAAATCTTTCATCATCTTCCATAAACTATTTTCTCCCTAATTCTCTAAACGATTTTGCAATTAATGATTCCATATCGTCATTAGTTTCATAAACTTTTGTAAGTATATCCTGTGCTTGAGATTTTGGCACGCCCCAGTCAATAAGCACATTTAAAGCCTGCGTGAAGTTCTCATTTTCGTTTACTTCGCACGCTGTCATATTTACTTCGGCAAGGTGCGTAAGAGCATCAATTTTTTCTTTTAATTCGAGTAAAATTCTATCACGAATTTTAGCGCCTACGCCTTTAATACCTTTTAAAATACCAGCATTTTGAGTAGCAATAGCAAAGGATAAGTCTTGCGCGCTAACACCGCTTAAAATATTAATAGCCATTTTAGGACCGACACCATTTACAAGAATTAACTTTAAAAACACTTCGCGTTCGAACTTATCTTTAAAGCCATATAGTGTCATTTCGTCCTCGCGTACATGAAGGTATGTATAAAGTGTTACTTCCTCGCCTATTTCACCTATTGTTTCAGCACAAAATGTCGAAACATAAATCTCAAAACCAATTCCGTTATTATCTAAAACGACTATTCCAAGTGATTTGTCGGCTATAATTCCTTTTATAAAACTTATCATATTTTCTCCTAACTAATATCTTAAGCCAAGCATTGCTTGATTTGTTTGGCAATGGCAAAGAGCAACAGCCACAGCATCAGCAGCATCATCTGGCCTAGGAATTTTAGTTAAATGTAGTAATGTTTTTACCATAAACTGCACCTGGCTTTTTTCCGCCTTTCCAACACCTGTTAATGCCATTTTTATTTGTTGTGGTGTGTATTCAAAAATCGGCAATCCCCTATTTACCGCGCTTAAAAGTATTACCCCTCTTGCTTCTGCCACGGGAATACCTGTTGTAATATTTTTGTTGAAATACAGTTTTTCAATTGCCATTTCGTTTGGCTGATATTTGTCAATTAATTTATTCATACTGTCATAAATAACTTTTAGTCTATTAAAAAAATTCATATCTTTTGGGGTTTCAATAACACCATAATCGACAACTTGATTATCTACTCTCCCTTTTTCTATAATACTAAAACCAATTAGCCCATATCCTGGGTCAATACCTAAAATACGCAAATTTTGCCTCCAAACAATTTATATCAATTTTAACACAAACTTTCTAATATGGCAAATAATTACGACATAAAAAACAAAGCAAAAAAACAAACGAGTCCCGTCTTGGAACTCATTGTCTAAAAACTGGAGCGGGAGACGGACGAGAACTTGCGCCAACAAGCAAGAAAGCGTAAACGCTTGCTTTTACGCCCTTGCGCTGTTGATTGAGTGGAACTCAAACTGTTGCGGGTTGTATGCTTTAGCATACTTGGTTTTTGCATTGCAAAAAACAAACGAGTCCCGTATTGGAACTCATTGTCTAAAAACTGGAGCGGGAGACGGACGAGAACTTGCGCCAACAAGCAAGAAAGCGTAAACGCTTGCTTTTACGCTCTTGCGCTGTTGATTGAGTGGAACTCAAACTGTCGCGGGTTGTATGCTTTAGCATACTTGGTTTTTGCATTGCAAAAAACAAACGAGTCCCGTCTTGGAACTCATTGTCTAAAAACTGGAGCGGGAGACGGGACTCGAACCCGCGACATTTACCTTGGCAAGGTAACGCTCTACCAACTGAGCTACTCCCGCAATGGTGGGAGCTACAGGACTCGAACCTGTGACCCTCTGCTTGTAAGGCAGATGCTCTACCAACTGAGCTAAGCTCCCAAAAATTTGTATACACTTCGCGAGTGAACAAATATATAATATCAAATATTTTTTATATTTGCAAGTATTTTTTATAAAAAAATGAAAAAATTTTTAAGATATGAATTTTAGGACATACTTCCTATATAATTAAATATTAATGAACAAACAAAAAGTCAACTTCATATAAAATAATAAAATTTAAGTTAAAATACTTGCAAAGAATAATTAAATGTGATAAACTTAGTCTACAATTCTGTAAAACGGCGCCATAGCCAAGTGGTAAGGCCAAGGTCTGCAAAACCTTTATGCACCAGTTCAAATCTGGTTGGCGCCTCCAATTATGCCGAAGTGGCGGAATTGGCAGACGCAAGGGACTTAAAATCCCTCGGGAGCAATCCCGTACCGGTTCGAGTCCGGTCTTCGGCACCAATAAATTTTAGCTTAAATAGAGAAAACTCAAAGTTTTATGAACTCGTGTTCGACTTTGAGTTTTTTCTTATTTTCCGCATTTTTGTTATAAAAACTGTGTCAAAAACTGTATCAAATTTAAATCCTTTTTATCATTTTCTTTTAAATATAATTTACTAACAAGTAGACTTTTTAATAATGAATATAAAAATTAATTAAAAATATTTATTACATTGACATAATTTAAACAATTTTATATAATAAAATATATATAAAAAGGAGTGAAAAATGACAAAAACTTTACCATTAACTCTAGCAATATGTATTTTATGCTTAATTACAGGATTTGCTCTTGTAGGCTGTGGCGAAACACCACCCTCTCAACCTACCGAATATAAAATAATATTGCCAGAATCAACTATTTATGAAATTACAGCAAACAAGACAACTGCAGAAAAAGATGCTATTATCACACTTACAGCGGAAATTTCTAGCCCAGCCTATGAGATTACTGAAGTACGCGCAAATGATGTAGTTTGCGAAAAAACTAGCGACACAACATACACATTCACAATGCCTGAAGCCGATGTTACTATAACAGTTGCAACTACTATAAAGGAAATTGCTAGTGATGATGATATTTCTTGGGCAAATAGTGCAACAAATCAAATCGCAAAAGCACGTGACGGTGATAGTTTTGCTTCACAAACAATTAAGTTTGAATTTAGCGAGAATATCAACAACCCACAATATGAACTTATTTCTACAGACGAAAATGTTATCCCAAATGACGCAATGTCTGTAAGTTTTGTAGCCGCTGATGGTGGCTCAGGCTCAATGAAAACCGGTGGTTCAATTAAGATTGACTTAACAAAAGTTAACTTTGGTACGACTTATCTAATTTTTAATGTAAAAGCCGGCTCTATGGGATATGCTGACGGTACAATAACAAAGAAAATCGAAGTTGTTGAGTTTGGACAAATTAATGTTACCACATGGACAAATACAATAAACTTTGACCTTTCTCGAATTTATGACGACTACTACAACCTAGGCACAGGAATAGCAATAACAGTGAGAGATTCTGATGCGGACTATATATATGGTGCAAATTATGAAAACAGAGTTGATGTAACGGCTGAAAGCGAGGAAGTAAGCGTTGAAATTGAATATGTACCCTACCACGCATATCAAGTTTCTGTAATGGTCACCGAACCAAATGGTGATTATTATAGAATACTTGCTGAATTCGTAATTAATGATACTATTGTTGGCTCGGGTACAGGCGACAACGAAGAGGACTTCAACCGTTATCTTGACCGTGAATTATACTTTGTATATGATGGCGCAAGCATTGATTTAACAGTGCTACCACCAGCAAATCAAAATAACAAATAAAATATTTTAAATGATATAACATCGCTCTAAAAGTGCACTATGTCAAATTTTATTTTGAAAATCTTATGCGGAATAACATAAAAACTAATACTATAATTACTTGAAACAAATAAAACAACCTTAAAGGTTGTTTTATTATTTTTGATTTAGATTATATCTTATTTTTTGTGCTTCTAATATGAGTTTTATAGAGCCACGCTTTGCCTTACAAAGTGGGCATTCGTCCCAAGGTTCTGTGCCTGTAGCCATATAACCACAATCACCACATATCCAAGTAACTGGTTTATCTTTTTTGTATAAAGTACCCTCTTTCATTTGAGTATAGAGTTCGGTAAAAATTTGCTTGTGGTAAAGTTCTACCTGCATAACATCTTCAAATAATTTTGCAATCTCTGGGAAACCTTCCTCACGGGCGGTTTCAGCAAACTCGGCATAAATATTTGCTTCATTTGTTTCATCCTCTGCTGCTAGGCGTAAATTTTCGCAAAGGTCCCACTTTTCTCTAAAAGGAAAACCTGCAACGATATTGATATTATCAATTTGTTCATCTTCCCCATCTTGAATAAAGGTATAAAACATTCTAGCGTGATTAAATTCTTGATAAACAATTTCATCAATAATATCTGCTATATTTTTGTAATCATTATAGCGTGCACCGTATTCGATAAATTCGTATCTTGTACGCGCCTGACATTCTGATGCGTAACTACGCGCTAAATTTTCATAAGTTCTGCTTTCACTTAATTTCATAATTTTAACCTCCACGATTTAATATAACTAATAAAAAGTTTTTTATACAAAAATTTACTTGAATAATACGACTTTCTATGCTAAAATATTAAAAATTTAAATAAGGAAGTTTTAACAAATGAAATTTTGGAAAGATTTTAAAGCCTTTATAAGTAAAGGTAACATTATTGATTTAGCAGTTGCGGTTGTAATAGGTACTGCTTTTAACCAAATTGTAACAAGTTTGGTAAACGACATTATTATGCCCTTGATAACTTGGGCATTGGGTGCAGAAAGTCTTGCTGATTTGTCTGTTGTATTACAAAGAGATGCTGAAGGTGTTGCCACTTTGACATGGAATTATGGAAACTTTATTCAAGCAATTATTAACTTTTTAATTATCGCCCTAACAATATTCGTTGTCCTTCGCATAATGATGAAAAGTGCACAATTATTTAAAGAAACTACTAATAAATTTAAAATGCCTACAAAAGACGAAAAGAAAATTTTAAAAGAAAAAGGCGTTGACTTAAAAGACAAACGCGCTGTAAGAGTTGCTTTAAATGAATTACACGCAGAACAAGAAAAAGAAAAGAAGGCTAAAGAGGAAGCTGACAAAGAGGAAAAATACCGCAATAGTACTGAAGGCTTACTTAAAGAAATTCGCGACCTATTAAAAGAAAATAAAAATCAAGACGAAACAAAATTAGAGCAACAAGAAAAAACAAAAGAGAATGAAGATTAGTCCATTCTTTTATTTTTGTGGCGGAGATGAATAATTAGCGTAGGTACGAGTTTTAGAATCTGGTTCGACAAAGACGGAATTTGATGGCGCGTATTTGTCTATAAGAGTCGTTTTTGCAGTTTGGACAACGGGGTTAAGTTCAACAAGTATTGTATCAAGCCCTATTTTACAAATACACTGATACGGAATAAAAATGTCTTCCCTATTTTTAAAAAAACTACTTTTAGTGCCTGGTACAACAACGCCGAGAATATGCGCCCCGTTTTGTTCGATTATTAAATCTATAATATGCCCTAACCTTCTACCATCAGTAATATTAATTACCATTTTGGCACGAAGTTCGCTAAAACTTATTTCCATACTACCTCAAAAACTTCTTTATTTCATTCTTTTCCTACCGTTTAAAATCAAAATTAATATATGCAGAAAAAAATTTTTTGATAACAAATAAAAAAGAGTTTGCTAAAACTCTCATACAAAAAACTTTTTTACGATACTTAAAGCATTTTTCTCTAACCTACTAACTTGCGCCTGGCTAATACCGATTTCCTCACTAACTTCTACTTGAGTTTTCCCCCTATAATAACGGAGTAAAAGAATTTTTTTCTCTCGTGGAGCAAGACTTTTAAGTGCATCATGGATAGACATATTGTTTATCCATTTTTCGTCTGAATTAGTTGCATCGGCGATGTGTTCTCCAAGTTCGGTAGCGTCAGGGTCGTCCGAATACATAGGCTCAGACAGTGACATTGGCTCCGAAATTGCATCAAGCGCACACGCAACTTGTCTATATGGCGTGTCTAAATCAAGGGCAATTTCCTCGAGCGTTGGTTCTCGTTGTAAAGTTGCTCCTAATTTTTCTCTTGATTGCAGTGCTCGATAAGCAATATCCCTTAATGAACGGCTAACTCTAATTGCGCTATTATCCCTTAAAAAACGCCTAATTTCACCTATAATCATAGGGACAGCATATGTGCTAAATTTTACATTTAGAGTTATATCAAAATTTTCAACTGCTTTTAACAAGCCCACACATCCTACTTGAAATAAATCGTCCATATTTTCTTTACGATTACTAAACCGTTGCACAACACTTAACACTAAACGCATATTCCCATAAATAAACTGCTGTTTTGCTTCCTCATCACCGTTTTTTAATTTTTGCATTAAATCGGCTAGTTCTTGTGCGCTAAACTTTGGTAAAGTTGATGTGTCTACCCCACAAATGACCACCTTGTTTGACAATTTTTCCCTCCAAAAAAGTTATCAAACAATAGTGTCGGCAAACACAATCATTTTTATACAATTAAATTAATTTTACTATATCCTTTTTCATTTTTGATAAAATTTTCTTTTCAATACGGCTAATATAACTTTGTGAAATATTTAGCAAATCCGCAACTTGTTTTTGCGTACGCTCTGTTTCACCATTTAAGCCAAAGCGCATTGATACAATTTGTCTTTCGCGCGAATCTAATTTTTCGAGTACTTTATAAATTATTTCTTTCTCGATTGAAGTTTCCATACTTTTAAAAACTTCGTCTGAATCGATGCCTATCACATCACTTAATAACAATTCATTGCCGTCTGCATCAAAAGAAAGTGGGGAATCTAACGAAGTTTCTTTTTTCTGTTTGTTTACCTTTCTTAAATGCATTAAAATTTCATTTTCTATACAACGCGAGGCATATGTCGCTAACTTGATTTTTTTGTCTAAATTAAATGTATTAACTGCCTTAATTAAACCAATAGAACCAACTGATATCAAGTCCTCTAAATCAACACCCGTATTTTCAAATTTTTTTGAAATGTAGACGACTAGGCGCAAATTCCGCTCTATTAATTCAGCTTTTGCACTCTCATCACCATTAGAAAGTCGCAAAAGATATTCTTGCTCCTCCTCATTATCCATAGGGCTAGGCAATGCTTCGTTACTGCATAAATACATTAGCATTTGCTCTTTGGAAATATCTTGATTAATGCCTAAAATCATTTTAAAAAATTTTTTAAATAAATTTAACATTTTACCGCCTCCAATAATTCACTGCCAATAATTGCTTGACAATCGCCGCAATTTACTTTACCATTTGCCACTCCAACGCAGGCTGGCTGAATTTTTCCATCAATTGAAACTTGCGCATCAAAAACACACATTTTATAACTTCCGCCTAGGCTGTTAACTGTGATTGTTTCTACATTTTCAAGCCCAAGTTCATTGGCTTTACCAAACATAATTTTTAATCTTTCGTGCGTATCAAACCAAAGGGATAATGCTTTCTCAGGTAAAACTATAACAGGTTTACCTTCGTGATTTTTTAAAGTATTTCCTGTATCGACAAAACTTTTTATAGGCTTTTCTTTTCCACGAATATTTAAATTAATTGATACCGCATTGTTCCATACTCGTTTTTTGTGTATAAATACAAGCATACGAAATACTGCGACAAAAAACATAATACCAGAAACTAGCAATGTGCCTAATGGAAGTGTAGACACATAGCCTAAGTATAAGGAATCATATACTTGCACACCCATAAAACTAAATATAGCGATTAACGCGCCACCGAATGCAAAAGTATATAAGACAAACAAGAAAAATCGTGATATGATTTTTTTAAAGGAAAAGCAAGCCATAAAAGACATTACGAAAGCGACAACCAATTTTAATAAAATGGCTAAAACTCCACCTATATTTATCAAAGGTGACACAACGGCAAAGCCCGCACCAAATGCGCTTGATAGTACTATTCCCCACTTACTCAAAGGTAAGCGTAAAGTTTTAATAGCAAGCGTCATTAAAAGTGCGTCTATTAAAAAATTATCTAGCAAAACATATTCTATTACTATTTCCATTTACTTTCTCCTTAGGTCTTATTTTATCTTAAAGTAACCTTAATTCGTTTTAAAAATAAACAGAATAAATAACGAATAGTTAATTTTAATATGTGATTTTGTCGTTTTTAGCAAAAACTAATTTTTTAGTCAATAAGAAACAAATTTTGTACTCAAGAACAAAAAAGAGAGATAAATCTCCCTTAAAACAAAAAATCTCGCAAATTGCGAGAAAATTTAATTAATTATCATTACAACCAATGCAACAACAATAAATATTAAGCCGATTACTTTTGTCGTAACCATTATTGTGTCATCATTAGGAACATTGCTTGATTTACGAGCCGCACAAGCGATACGGCGAGCCAAACACGCAATTGCGATACCAAGAGCGCATAACACAATCCCAATAATAACATTGGCTTGAGATAATCTTTCTATAAGCGATACTAACAATAGTGCAGTCGTCATAAATTTTTACCCCTTTTTGTAACTCGTAATTATTTTATCACTAAATTTCTATTTTGTCAATATCTTGGTGTACTTATTTTGAATCAATTGAATCATTTTCTTTTGTATCGCTCTTTTTATCGTCATTTTCTGTGTCAACAACTGGCGTTGCGGTGGTGTCAACTATAACAGCATCGGATTCTCTATTTTCTTTTGTGCTCTTTGTTTTGTCAACATTAAATACGCGTTTGTAGTTTAATAAAATATAAACAATTACGCTTGCTATAATTATTATTAACCCAGCGTACAAAATATATAAGTTCCACCCGCCTAGTGACTCATCAAAGAAGCAAAGAATTAAACCAATTGTCATAACTAATGTGCCAAGTTTTCCTAAAAAGTTACTTGGAATTGTAATTTTTTGCTTATATAAGCAAACACCTGTTATTATCATTGCTACATCAATAGTAATTAAAGTTGCTGTTAACCAGACAGGAATAATATCAACTATAGCAAAACAAATCAGAGTCGCTGATTTCAACAACTTGTCGGCAAGCGGATCAAGAACTACACCATAAGGCGTAATTAAATTATACTTACGGGCAATAAAGCCATCAAGCATATCTGTAAGACTTGCAATTATAAACACAACAAGTGCTGGAATATGATTTCCTTCCGTGACAAAAAACACCAACACAAAGACAGGCACTAATGCCAATCTAAATAGAGTTAATACATTCGGTACATTCCAAAATTTATTCATATTTTTCACCATACTTGTTTATTCTTTTGCAAATTTAATTCATTATACCATAAATTTATAAAAAATAAAAACAATTTCACAATATTTTAAAAATTGGAATATTATACCATAAATGTTAAATTAGGAGGAAATTAATGAAAAAATTAGCATTTATGCTTGCGTTGTTGTTTGTGCCTATAATGAGCATTTCTCTCGTTGGTTGTGGTGAAACAACAAATGCAAATTCTAAAATAGTCATTAGTGAAGTTACTCATAGTATATTTTATGCCCCTATGTATATCGCATTAAATAATGGCTATTTTGCAGACGAGGGGCTGGAAGTAGAACTTGTAAACGGTAATGGTAGCGACAATGTTATGACTTCTATACTTTCGGGTAGCGCAACAATCGGGCTTGCAGGGCCTGAAACTGCTGTTTACACAGCTCAACAAAGTGAAAACGAATCACCAAAAGTATTTGGTCAACTTACCGCTTGTGATGGTTCTTTCCTAGTAGGACGAACCGCCGACCCTGATTTTACTCTTGAAGATTTGAGAGGTAAAACGATAATTGCTGGACGCCGTGGCGGTATGCCTGCGATGACGCTTGAATACGCGTTAGCGCAACAAGGAATGGTTGCAGGACGCGACTACACATTAAATCTTGATTATGATTTTGGTATGGTTACAACGGTATTTGAATCTGGTATTGGTGATTACTGTACAATGTTTGAGCCAACCGCAAGTGACTATTGTTCGCAAGGAAATGGTTATATTGTAGCATCTATTGGTGAACTAGGTGGCTATGTGCCATATACTGGTTTTATTGCAAGTGAAAGTTATTTAAGCGAAAATGCACTTCAAGCAGAGCAATTTTTGCGTGCTGTATATCGTGGATATTTGTATCTTATGAATGCTAATATTGATGATGTTGTTGACGCTCTTATGCCACAATTTGTTGGTAGCAGTGAAAGTAGTATAAAATCATCTATTGAAAACTATAAGTCTTTAAACGCATTTGCTGAAAGCCCTGTTATGACGCAAGACGGATATGATAGGCTTTGTGCGATTATTAGAGCGGCTGGCGAACTTGAAGGTTCTGTCCCTATTGAGCGCGTAATAGATAACACGATTGCGCAAAAAGTTGTAAATTATTTTGCATATGCCTAAGCTTTACAACAAAATATAATAAATTTTAAAATAAAAAGGATAGTGTTCGCTTTTTCACTATCCTTTTTATTATTTAAAAGACTTATAATTAATGTATCAATTTTTTTGTATCTTGTCACCAAATTGAAAAAACTACATATAATGGCAATGTAAGCTGAATTTAGAAGGATATTTATGAATCACTTATTAGAACTAAAAGATGTTTCTTTAAATTATCATACTTTAAAAGATGAAACAAAAGCCATAGAGAATATTTCTATGTATGTAGATACCAAAGAATTTATCTCTATCGTAGGTCCTAGCGGTTGTGGTAAAACCACCCTGCTATCAATTATTGCTGGAATTTTAAAACCTAGCACTGGCGCGATTACGCTAAATAGTAAACCAATTAGCGAAACAAAAAATAAAATAGGCTATATGTTCCAACGCGACCAGTTATTTGAATGGCGGACAGTGCTCCAAAATATCAAATTAGGGCTTGAAATTACACACAATAAGGACCCAATAAATCAAGAATATCTTAACGAACTAATAACTAAATACGGCTTACAAGATTTTCGCAACAAGTACCCGCACCACTTAAGCGGTGGAATGCGTCAACGCGTTGCGTTAATTAGAACCCTCGTGCTTCGTCCTGAAATACTGCTCCTTGATGAGCCTTTTGGAGCGCTTGATTATCAAACACGAAAAACAGTTATTCAAGATGTTAGCAGTATTATAACTCGCGAGGAGAAAACAAGCATCCTTGTAACTCACGATTTAGGTGAAGCAGTTAGTTTATCCGATAGAATAATTGTGCTTACTAAAAGGCCAAGCAAAGTTAAAGCAATTTTTAAAACAAATTTAAGGAAAATTCCTTCTATCGAGGAACGGACTCACACAACCGAGTACAAAGAAATTGTAGACAAAATTTGGAAGGAGTTGGGTAACTTTGAAACAACAAATTAATTATTCAAAAGAGCATCGAAAATTTCTTGCCCGACACAAACGAAAGACTGCTCTTATATTGTGTAGTCAATTTGGAATCTTGATACTCATTCTAGGACTTTGGGAGCTTCTCGCCTATTTAGGTGTAATCAACACTTTGATTATGAGTTCTCCAAGCAGAATTATTGCTACAATTGGTACTTTGTATAGTTCTGGTGATTTGTTTTATCATATTGGAATTACCTTATATGAGACCGTACTAGGCTTTGTAATCTCAACAGTAGTTGGTTGCCTAATTGCAATTATTCTTTGGTGGAGTGATACCCTACGAAAGATTTTAGACCCGTACATCGTAGTGTTAAACTCATTACCCAAAATCGCACTCGGCCCTATCATAATTATTTGGTTTGGGGCTGGAATGCAATCAATAATTGTAATTTGTATACTAATTACTATCATAATCACAATTATTTCTATGCTTAATGCTTTCCGTGAAGTTGACCAAGAGAAAATTCTTTTGATGCGTTCAATGGGAGCAAACAAACTGCAAATTTTACTAAAACTTATTTTGCCTGCGACCTTACCACAATTCGTATCCGTGCTAAAAATTAGCGTAGGTATGAGTTGGGTCGGCTCGATTATTGGTGAATATTTAGTAAGTAGCGCAGGGCTAGGATATCTTATCGTTTACGGAAGTCAAGTTTTCCAACTAGATTTAGTAATGGCAAGCACTTTGATACTTTGTGTCCTTGCGTGCGTTATGTATCTACTAGTTGCCTTGCTTGAAAAAATCGTAAACAAAAAACGAGGGATTTAAGAAAACAGCACAATTTTATGTGCTGTTTTCGATTTTTACTTCACCTAAATTAGCCTTAATTTCTAATCGCTAATTCTCGCAAAGCGAGTAGGCTTCGCGCGCATACGCCCCACAATTCCTAATTGCTAATTACATTAAAAAAATTCACCTCTTTTGAAGTGAATTTTTTATTGTGTAGTGAATTTTTTAATTAAAATCGTGATTTCCGCTGTCTGTTTGGTCGTTTGAATCTGTGGTTATTGGCTCAAAGCGGGCAATTATGAGTTTGCTTTCGGCGGTGGAAATGTCTAGGTCGATTGATTTATCTGTGCTAAATGGTGTTTCTGCATCGGCATAATACCAACCAGCGAAGGTGTATCCTGTGTAGCAAAATGCACTTAAATGAATGTAACTATCGCCTTCGGTGTAACCGTTAATTCTTGCTTCTCCACCACCTATTGAAGCAACCGCAAAGTTTTCTAACAAACTATTTGCAAATACTGCGGTTATAGTTGTATCTG
>CALWRJ010000014.1 GCA_944383915.1 uncultured Clostridia bacterium | reverse complement strand
GCAAAAAAGCGCAAGGGGTTGCGTTGAGATTTTTAGTATTTATTTGCGTATTATTAGACTGTATGTTATCTAACTTGTTAAATTTTTTTGCTTGATAATTTACTTTTTTTCTTTTATTTGATGTTGTATTAATGTTTGTGGGAGTGGTTGTTTTTGGTGTAATGGTTTGAGATAAATACCCTTCCTTTACGCCTATATTTTGTGCGGATAAATAGCCTTTAAAGTGCCTTAAAACAAATATTTTTTGGCTATTTAAGCGCCCCCCCCCCCATGCAGTTTTGGGAAGGGGAAATATGCAATTTTAACATATTTTGTTCCCCTTTTTTGTTTATTTTTATATGGATAGTATACTCGAAAAGTTTAAATTTACAAAACAAAATGATATATTTTTACAAAAAAATTCAAAATTTTATTAGTTTTACTTAAAAAATTCACTTTTTGCGAAAAAATTTAAATTTGTTTGCTTATTTTTAATAAAAAATCAAATAACTATTCTAAAAATCATAAAATGCAATTTTTAAAAGCAATTTTTTCAAAAAAATAAAAAACAAAGTGATTATATATTAGCCACTTCGTTCTTTTTTCAATACAAAAAACTGCAAAAACAGTATTAATTTATAATTTTGTGGTGTTCGATAACAGGCTCGCTCCCTTCGGCAAACTCGATTGTTGCATAAGTGCCATTTTGGCGGTCTTTGATTGTGCCTGGGTTGACAAAAATAATTCCGTTACGGGTAAAATAGTCTGGTTTGTGTGTATGACCAAACAAAACAATATCCGCCCCCTGTGTAGTGGCGAAGTTAACGAGTTTTTCCGAAGTTTTGTGGACATCAAATTCGTGCCCGTGCATATACAAAATTATTTTTTTATCGTACTCGACTTTTCCCATAGTCCTAACGCGCCCGTTAAGGTCGCAATTACCACGCGCGCCGTAAATTTGCCCACTAAATTTTATATCTTGCAAATCATTTAGTCCGTCACCTAAGTGAATAAGCACATCGGGTTTTTCGCGGTCGATTGCGGTAAGAATAGTTCCAACAGAACCATGAGAATCAGAAACAACTAAAATTTTCATAATAAAAGTATACTAAATAAAAAATTTTTTTGCAACTAAAAAATGCCTTTATTTTTAATTTGAAAAAATTTATAAAATTTGTCTATACTAAAATTAAAAAACGCTATTTCTAGCGTTCGTTAATGGGTTCATTATTGGTTTTTGTGATATTTCGTGTCCTTCTGCGTTTGTTTACAGCGTCCGGCAAAACGGGTTTTATTAAAATTTCCTCTCTAGATACCTTATTATCTTGAATATACTCCATTATACTTTTACCCCTTGCACTCAACCTTAAAACAGAACCGCTACGGGTTGCTTTGTCTATATAATCTTGCACAACTAATTCATTTTTATATAAATCTTTTAAAATTTTTTGCATACGCGCAAGTTGATACACATCATAATCTGCAAGTGAAATTAATTGTTCGTTTTCTAAATCATAATTTCTTTCAAGAAACTTTATTGTTTCAGGCATTAGTTTATTGGCTTTTGCAGGAATGACTTGCTCATAATAAATACATTCGGCTAAGTCTTTTTCATTCCAACCTGCGAAGTCATAAGAATTGTACATTGCGCCATCTTTTCTAACAATTTTTTCATTAAGAGCGCCTTTGTTTTTTAAGCTTTTTAATGTTGTATCTAATTGCTTTCGAACGCGAGTGATTTTAGTATTATCTTTTGTTTTATCCAAATCTTTTTCTATTATATCATTAGCTAACTCATCAATGGTAATCTCGCGGTTTTCCAATTCTTTTAGTTCATAGATTTTTGCTAAAAGAGTTAATTCATCTTTATTAAACATAATTCACCTATCTTTAATTTTATTTACTTTTGTCGCAATTTAGTTTAAGGAACTTTTATTTTCCAAACTTTAAATTTTTACCTAATTTTAAATTAAATTTATTTTTCACAAAAACTATTTATTAATTATAAAATAAATTTATAAAAAAGTCAAGACCGATACTTTATGCTTTTAAAGTAATTTTTATAAAATGGTTGTAAAAAGAAAAATTTTTTGCTATAATTATATTATGTTAACACTAAAAAATGTAAAGTTTGCCACACAAGAGCAAGGCAACAAAGTTATACTAAAAGATATTAATTATACCTTTTTAAAAGGCAAAAACTATGTAATCACAGGCGCAAATGGTTGTGGAAAGTCAACATTAGCGAAAGTCATAATGGGAATTATGCCACTATCTAGCGGGGAAATTATTTTTAATGGCACGGATATTACGCGACTTAACACGACCGCGCGCGCAAAACTCGGCATTGCCTTCGCTTTTCAACAACCCGTGCGTTTTAAAGGCTTAACTGCACGAGATATTTTAGAGCAAGCAAGTGGCGGAAAAATAACGACCGCGCTTGCGTGTGATTTTTTGTCTACGGTTGGGCTTTGCGCTCGTGAGTATTTAGACCGAGAATTAGACAACACTCTTTCTGGCGGAGAATTAAAGCGAATTGAAATAGCGAGTGTACTTGCGCGAAACTGTCCGTTAAATATATTTGATGAACCAGAGGCTGGCATAGATATTTGGAGTTTTAATAGTTTAGTAAATATTTTTAAGCGCACAAAAGATAGCGAGCGCACAAATATAATAATTAGCCATCAAGAAAAACTAATTAATAGCGCCGATGAAGTCCTTTTGATTGCGGACGGGCGAATCGTTTTATCAGGTGCACCAAAAGATATTATGCACGAAATTCGCGATTTTGGGAATTGCGAAAAATTAAGGAGTAATAATGAATAAAGTAGACAGCGAACTTTTACGCGAAATTGCGGACCTACACGATGTCCCTGCGGGCGCTTATAATATTCGCAAAAATGGTGAACTTGTAGGTAGACAAAGCAAGGAAGGAATTGAAATTGAATCTAAGACTGATAAGCCTGGAATTGATATTCGCATAAAAGACGGGACGATAAACAAGAGCGTTCATATTCCTGTAATAGTTACCGAAACGGGCTTAAACGACCTTGTATATAATGATTTTTATATTGGCAAAAATTGTGATGTATTAATTGTGGCTGGTTGTGGCGTACATAATAACGGCGCTAGTCCTAGTGAGCACGATGGAATACATACTTTTTATGTAGGCAAAAATTCGTGTGTTAGATATATAGAAAAACATTTAGGAACTGGCAAAATTAGTAGTGAAAAAGTGCTAAACCCTACCACCATTCTCTTTTTAGACAAAAATGCAAAAGTTATTATGGAAACAACACAAATTGGTGGCGTTTCGCACTCAATTCGCAAAACGCAAGCAGATTTAAGCGATGGCGCGAGTCTTGAAATAAAAGAAAGCATTCTCACCGAACGCAACGAAGTTGCCGAAACGGAGTTTGTCGTAAGTTTAAATGGTAAAGACAGCAAGGCAAATGTTATTAGTCGTAGTGTTGCAAAAGGCAACAGCCGTCAAGTTTTTATTTCGCGAGTAGACGGCAACAACGCGTGCTTTGGGCATGTTGAATGCGATGCTATTATTATGGATAACGCGCAAATTACTTCTACCCCAGCGCTTCAAAACACAAATGTTAATGCAAATTTAACTCACGAAGCAGCAATCGGCAAAATCGCGGGCGAACAAATCACAAAACTACAAACTCTTGGACTTACACAAGAGCAAGCCGAAAATGTCATACTAAAAGGCTTTTTAAAATAAAAGGAAATTGCTTCCTTTTTTATTATAAAATAAAAAAATAAAAATTATAAAAAATTAATTTAAAATAAAAAAATGACAAAATTAATACATTCTATACCACCAATATTTGACGAATTTAGCAAAATACTAATACTCGGTTCTTTTCCGTCACCAAAATCGCGCGAAAATAATATTTTTTACGGCAATCCGCAAAATAGATTTTGGGCGGTTTTGTCTAATATGTTTAATGAAAATTTTCCAAAAAGTAATGACGATAAAAAATTATTTTTATTAAGACATAACATAGCCTTATGGGATGTTGTAAAAGAATGCGAGATAGTTGGCGCTAGCGATGCAAGCATTACTAATGTTGTGCCAAATAATCTTGAAATTATTTTTAATAAAGCAAAAATAAAAGCAGTATTTACTACTGGAAATACTGCAACTAACCTATATTGGAAATTTTTTAATAAAAACAATATTTATTTGCCTTCTCCAAGTCCAGCAAACTTTGCTTTTAATCTACAAAAATTAATCGAAAAATATAAAATTATTCTAAAATATTTGAAATGAAAACTAATTTAAATTATTTTTTAATTAATAATTTTTTATCTTACTGCCACTTTAATAAAAAATTTTTTATATGTGATATTTTAATTAGCAGTAATTTTAAATTATTTTGATAATTCATTTTGTGGCGTATGGCAATATTTTACGACTGTATCCAAATTGGGATATTTAATTTCAATTAATTCGGTAGGTTGCACTTGTATAATTTGTTTACAGTTTTCGCTATCGCCTTGCTTAATACTTAAAATATCAAACTTAAAAGGCGGTAAAATAGCCTCGTCTTTTTCATTGCCGATACCATATTCGCTTAAAATTAAAGCAGGAAAATTTTTAGGTAAAATAATTTCATATCTAAAAAATTCATTAGAACCATGATATTTAGCATCGTGTTTTTGTAGGCTCGTAGAGGAAAACGCCAAATTTTTCATATCCTGCCCTTTTTCGCAATTTTGTGGTAAATACTTTATTGACACATTTCTATATACCGTAATTGGCTCACTTAAAGGGCTCATTGCACTGCGTATGTTTTTGATATCATTATAGGCACGCTTTAATTTTTCCAATCTTGATGTATTATTTATAGTGCCAACAATACGGTGTTTGTATGCTGCATATATTCGTTCACCCTCTTCCTTGCTCACACCCCAGCGTTTTTCCACACCAATAGCGTCAGCCTCTTTTAAAACTCCGATTGCATCTGTATCAATAATATTAATAGCCCAATCAACTTTATCAAACTTACCCCACATCAAATTATTAATCAATAAATAATCATTTCCGCAATAAAAGTCAATAGACTCCTTTTGAGCATCAGTCAACTGCCTAACGGCATGCTTGTTTCCATCGTGCAATTGTTTTAAAAATTCTTTTTGCCCGTCATCCATACTTTTTGTACCTTGTGGCAATTCTTTTTGTTTAATATCAGACATTTTAGTAAAAACTCCTTTTTTAAAAATTAACATATGATGTGTTTAATGTCAACGATTTTATCTAAAATTAGCCTTGTTGCTTATAGTAGCTATATTAAATTAATTATTAAAAAAATACTTGTAAATATGTTTGTTTTATGATATAGTAAATATACTTGGAGAGGTGTCAGAGTGGCCGAATGTGCCCGCTTGGAAAGCGAGTGTGCTCTAAACAAGCACCGAGGGTTCGAATCCCTCCCTCTCTGCCAAATTTTAATGTTTTAGTCCGCACTTTTAGGGAGGGATTGTGCCTATAGGCACTGCAAGCATATCTGCTTGCCGAACCGAACCCTCTTTTCTCGGGTGACGCTCGAGTAATGTCTATCCTTTTTTTATATTTGTCTACTTCTCTCGCTATTGACGCTGCGCCGTGCTTTCGCACGCTTGCTACGAATCCCTCCCTCTCTGCCAAACTTTAAAGTTTTAGTCCGCTCTTTTAGGGAGAGATTGTGCCTATCGGCATTGCAAGCATAACAATTTTTTAAAAAACACACTCCAAGTTTTTTGGAATGTGCTTTAGGAAAATGATTAATTTAGATTTTTTATATGTTAAACAATAAGGTAAGAAATAAAATCATAAGCAAATTTTACATAATTCCTTTACTAATATTTTAAAATCTTGTACAATATATTATTATAAAAATAATAGAATATACAAACCTTTTAGGAGAAAAATTTGTCTTTAACTAAATCTAAATTTATTAAAATATATTTAGCAATTCTGCTTGTATTTACCGCTTGTATAATATTTACAGGCTGTGCCCAAACAATACAACTTACAACTATCTATGCTGATGGTTCGCGTTCATATAGTTATACAATTACTTTACAGCAAGCCTTGAATGAATATAACATTACTACTGCTTCCGCAATGGAGCAAATTAACGAAAGTGTCACAAACTACTGGACTCGTTTTAGTACTGGTCGCAATCTTAATGGAGTTAATTTTGTACACGGAATTAGCGAAAACAACTCACAAAACTACCAAATTTTATTAAGTTTTAATACTTTTGAAAATTTTAGAGATTTTGTAGGGCTAACTGATGACACGGAATCTACATCAACTCCTGATATTCGCGAATATGCTTTTATTAGTGAATATGTAATAGAGGACACAAATCTTGAAACTACAAATGACTTGCTTTTCGAAATGCAGATAGTACCAGCACTTGCAAATCAAATTGCTATAGATTTTGCAGATGCGTTTTTTGATGGGAATCTCGAAAGTGTTACTGCGCTTTTTAATAATATTGAAACAAGTATTATTCGCGCATACCCAACTTCTTTAAAAATAAAAGCAAATGCTGATGATTCGACAAACTTTATTGCAAATTATGGTGTAACAAGAGATGAACTTGCTACTTACACGGCGTATTTATGGCAATGCACATTATCTAACCCTACCCCACACATTTATATTTACCAAAATGTTTATACTACAAACAATTTACTTGCTTGGTATGGGCTAGGAATAGGTTCTGCGTTGGTATTTGGTGCGATACTTTGGGCAATTTTATACTACCGTCACCGCAAAAATAGTAATACAACTACAATTTCAAACAACAATGATTTAGTAATCGATGCAACAGCGACACCGCTTACTCAAAAAGACGAAAACAAAGATACCCAAATTAATTTTAATAATAAAACTAATTTTGAAAAAGAATTTACAAATTCAATTTTAATTCAAGATGCAATTGACTTTATAAAAGATGAAAATCGCAATGGAACATCTATTCAACAAGATAAAAATATAGACACAACAAAAACCGAAAATTTGGAAAATGACAATAATAATATTCCACACTCAAATGATAAGCATACGCCTGCTGTTCCAGAAAAAGTTATAGCGAAAAAGAAACTTGATGATATAAAACAAGAAAATAAAAGCGAAAATACTGAGCCGAGAGAAAATTTAAAAAATAATAATGAAAATTTAGAAAATGATTCAAAAAATAATGAGAATACTTTACAAAATAATAGTCTAAAAAATAATGAAAATTCCACACAATTTAATGAATCTAAAAACAATGAGAGTAAAAATTAATAAAAAATTATTAAAATAAAACAAGCGAACGATATAGTTCGCTTGTTTTGTGTTTAATAAACATAGTTTTTATGAGCACGCTCTTGTTGTTTTGTAATATTTTTACCTTTTTTTGAAATATTTTTTAATTTTTGTAAACGGCGATTGTTTTGTGATATTAAAAACATATATCTTTCATAAGCGCGTTCTGCAACATCATCAAAATGCACATAAAGTTGTGGATAAGTATTTGCTGAAATTCTTTGATAATCGCTAGGATTATTAATTATTTCAATTATTTTTTGCGCATATTTTTCTGCGTCATTTTCTGTTAAATAACCATTTTCATTATCTGTAATAGTATCTGCTGTTACTGAGCCTTGTATTAAAACACTTGGAGTGTCATACATTGCTGCTTCAATTTGTGTCAAACTTGATGTATCGTAAAGACTTGGAAATAGCAAAAGTTTTGCACGAGCATAAAGACGGTGTATATCATCATTATCCACCCTACCCAATAAACGAACATCGTTATCAAGCCCTAAACTCTCTATATATTTTTGCAATTTCTTTTCATCGGGACCTGTACCAACAAATAGCATACGGTATTTTATACCTTTATCTTTTAATACTTTTAAAGCATCTGCTAGCATAAAAATATTTTTTTGAGAGACAAGACGCCCCACAAACAAAAATACATTATCTATTCCATTTAAACCGTATTTTTCATCTGCTTCACGAATTAATAAATCTTTATCGTCTTTACGGCGAATAGTAATAGAATTCGGCATTAAATAAGTCTTACCTGTGTAACCATATTCGCGCGCTGTTCGAATACAGCCATTATTCATAGTCCAAAGTTCAGTCGCTGTTTTATAGTTTTGCATAATATTTGCAAGTAACATATTTGAAAGTGCTTCGCTTTTAGTAGCCTTTAAAAAGTCCTGTTTATATTGGCTGTGAAAGTGGCATACAAGCGGAATATGGCGTTTTTTAGCAAGTTTACAAGCAAAAGATCCCATAGTGAAAGGGCTATGCGAGTGTATTAAATCTATGCGTAGGGTTTTTAATACATTAGCAAATTTTGCATCAGTTTCAGGAAATGCCAAGTCGTAATTAACAAACTTAAAATACATACTATTAGCACCTAACACCAAATAATCTTTTGATAAATACACTAGCCCCTTGTGTTTAGGTACGCAAACTACAATATTGCACTTTTGCGCAAGACGTTTTGCATAATTTTCTAGTGTAACTACTACTCCATCAAGAATAGGATAATAAGCATCACAAAATAAACAGATTGTAAACTTACCGTTATTGTTAAATTCCCTAAATTTCTCTTTTATATCATTAAAATATTTTGTATCCGCTTTAGTCGTTAAAAATTTTTCCATAATAATCCACCATTATTTTATCTTTTAAAATTCACATTAACATAGTACTAAAAATTAGAAGTTTATGTAATGCTTTAATAGCATTATATCATATATAATTGATTTTTGCAAAAGATATAGAATAAATTATTTAAATAATTATCCTTTTGTTTAAATAATCATTACTAAACAAAAGAATAAAATATAAGAAATAAAATATCATTGTAAAATTAAAAATGAATATAAAGAAAATCGCACCTTTATACTTGCTAATACTTGATTTTTTATATAAAATATGATAGTCTATTTTTATATTCAAAAAGTAAGGAGTGCTAAAAATGGAAGTTGAAAGAACATATATTATGCTAAAACCTGACACAGTGCGCCGTGGGTTAATTGGAGAAATTATTGGACGCATCGAAAAGAAAGGTTACAAAATAATAGATATGAAAATGTTTAATATGACAACAACGCAACTTCGTGAACACTATGCTCACATTGTAGACCGCCCTTTTTTCCCAGAAGTCGAAGAGTATATGACAAGTGGTCCTGTTGTTGGTATGATTGTGGAAGGCGAGCATGCTATAAAAGGTATGCGCAACTTTATGGGACCCACAAAATATCTTGATGCGCCTGCTGGAACAATTCGTGGAGACTATTCTTGTAACGACCGTGAGAACTTAATTCACGGTAGCGACTCACCCGAAACCGCCGCCGCAGAAATAAAAAGATTTTTTTACTAAAAAATAGTCAGCAAATTTTGGCTGACTATTTTTTAATATCTTTTAACCCATTTCACCTAGAAATAGGCAGAAATAGATAGAAAATTTTTGTCTTTTCAAATTTTATGGTTAAAAACAAAACTACTATTAAAATTTCAACTCTTTATCATAAAAAATGGTCCTACTAAAATATGATAGTGACCTACCATTTTTAAAAACTTTAACTAATTAAAAATCGCTAAATCTCTTTATTATAAGAATTTTAGCGATTTTTTGAAGTCTAGAATAGATGACGGGACTTGAACCCGTGCCAACAAGCAAGAAGTTGAGCTAATCTTATTAGCACAACTTTGCGCAGTTGATTGAGGCTTGCGCTCAAACGGTCGCGAGGTGTACGCGTTTGCGTGCTTGTTTTTGCATAAGCAAAAACAAAAAAGTCCCGTAGAAACGGAACTTACTTCTTTTACTGGAGCTGATGACGGGACTTGAACCCGTGACCTCTGCCTTACCAATTTAAAAAATTTTTACCAAAACTTGTGCTCTATGTCAATAAAACCCTTATAAATACTAGCAAAAACGCTAGTATTTTTGTAATAGGTGCAAAAAATTTTAAAACTTGTGCACCTACATACACCTACGCCTATATTTTTAATAAAATCAAGTGCTTTAAAACTGCCTAAGAATATCTAAAACTATTTTTACTAAGATATGTTATAATAAAATATTCTTATATATAAAATATATCACATTTGAATTATATCTAGCAAAAAGCAAAATATTTATTGTATTTTTGTGTATTTTTCTCAAAAATGGCAAAAATATTTTTATAATTTATTGACATTTTATATTGTTTTGAATATAATACTAATGTGAGGTGATTATTATGTTATTAAATTTTACATTTAAAAACTATATGTCTTATGCTGATACTTGCGATTTCTCAATGTTGGCTAACAAGGATAAATCACACGAAGATAATTTGATTAAAATTGGAAAAGATAGAATTTCAAAAACTCGTATTATCTATGGCTCAAATGCTTCTGGTAAAACTTCTTTTATTAACGCATTGGACTTTATTAAAATTTTTTCTATGATGTCTAATAATTTGGTAGAAAATAATAGAATTGGAGTTAATCCATATAAATTTAGAAAAGATGCATATAAGGTTCCTTCAGAGTTTTCTTTAACTT
>CALWRJ010000013.1 GCA_944383915.1 uncultured Clostridia bacterium | reverse complement strand
AACTGCGACCGCGGTATATAACGAAAAAGTAAATAGTTATCTAACTAGCCCAAAAAGAACAAGAATCAAAAATCTGTACACTCAAAAAACATTTCCGTTAGATAGTTGCATGGGGGGGAGAAAGAACCACCAAGTCGTACCAAAAAAGCACGACCAAACTCACCTACCAGCAAAAAACAAACTAAAAAGTTTTTTAAAGTATATGTGATTTTTGCGTGGGCAATGGGCAAGCACTAAAATTTAGTGCGGACCACTGCCCTAGTTTAACGACATTTCGGTCGAGATATTTTTCACGCATACCCTTTCGGCTTTATTATTATTGTTTTACATTTTGTGATAAAATATACATTAAAATAACAATTTAAGAAGTTGAAACGGTAAAGGTATAATTTATTGTAAGGCTCTTTACACAATTGAGCAAAGCAGTTGCTGGGGTGCCGTTTGTGCTCGAACCATCTTTTAGGGTAAATTTAAGATTTACAGTTTGAGGAGTGCCTGCGGTAATCGACAAAGTACCACCATTAGCTAAGTCGTTTGTATCAGCGCCACTTGGAGTAAAAGTGTAATTACCTGTTATGTAGTCAAATGTGTTAGTTTCGGTCGATACACTTACAGGTTGTGTTTTACTGTTTGATAGATTTGCTGTAACACTTGTTATTTCAAAATTTGAGACTGTTATTGAACTAGCGTCATATCCGTTTCCTCGAGCGTATGCAAGCGATATTGCACCTACGAAATCACCGCCTGGATACAAGCCTGTTGTAGTAGTAATTGACGCCGTAACGGGACCCATACCTGTAATAGTGATTGTATTTTTCCCTTCCTCAGTATCGGTCATTGCGGCTAGGGTAACCGTGGCTACCATAGCAATAAATAATATAGGGATTAAGGCGAAAATCATTATATTATAGGTTTTTAAATTACTAAATTTGCTCATAAGTTACCCTCCTTTAAAATTTATATACTTTGAGTTTCGGTGTTTTCGACACTTTCAGTACCGCCAGCGCTCTCAACATTTTCCGCGTCCTCGGTGTTTTCGACATTGTCAACATCGCCTTCATCGTCAACGACATTGTTATTATTATTTTGAACACTATAAGTTACGCCACCTACACCGCCACCGCTTAATTTTGTATAGAAGTCATTAACCGCAAAACTTGAATCAACTAAGCCAACAGTCTTTGCAGCACTTACAATTGCATTTAACCAAGTAATGTATTTACTGTGCATATTAGCGTTGGCATTATATGCGGTCACATATTTTTTATAGTTTGACAAGTTTTTATCGTTTGATGGGTCAGTATCAGTGAGAGCAATAAGTTTTTCAGCGAATGAGTCTACATCCTCTACATCGATAGAAACAACAAGCCTAATTGCGTAGTCCCCTTCATTGATATCTTTGTTGACAGATGAAATGGTTAAAGAAATTGTGCTAGCACCATTAAGCGTTTGTACATATTCGCCTGGCATTATTGGGCGATTTGAAACTACATTTATACCACGACTCCCTGTATCTACGGCTGTGAATGCCGAGCCGTGAGCGAGTGTTGCAGTAGAACTAAAATTGTAACCAAAAGGACTTGACGAAGTTACTAATTCATAAGAATCGCCGTCTCGTTCGTAAAGTGCTAATTCATAGTTAAGCATTACTATTACTGGCAAAAATGCGTTTGAATAGAACAACAAATAACCACTATCTAGTGAACCAATTGTTTCTGATATAGTTATAGTTTGACCATTTGGTAATGCTGGAAGTGGCATAAGAAGTGCGTCATCTGTAGTTACAACTGTTTGCTTACTAGTAGCAGTATATTGAACTTTATTAGAATCTCGTATTCTGTACATACCAAAAAGTGGAGATGGTCCTACTTGAATAAAGTTAACATTATCAACAGTTTTACCTGGTGCGTCTACACTACCTGCATTAGAAAGAGATGCTGATTTAGCATCGCGTCCAGCGAGTGGCGACCAAGCGCTAACAAAACCATTAGTACTATCTGAAAACTGCATAACATCGGCAAGAACGCTACCTTTATTGTTAGTTACAGTACCGACTAAAACTCGCGTAATAGTACCGCCATTACCTACTATTCCATTGTAATAATAATAGCCGTTATCTTGGTAAGTCCAAGTGTCCTCAAAATCGATTGCATTTGACGAAATACGCAAAACGCAAGCAGGGTCAACATTCGTACTGCCATTAAGAGATGCCGAAACATAAAGTGCAGAACTATTTGACAATTTGCTTAAATCGGTTACAGCGTTATTATTTAAATCCCAAAACTGTGTACCAACCTTACCAGCATTGATGCTTGGAGGAGATTCGCTCTGTGTCCTAGAAATTGCAGCCAAAACCACACCGACTGTAAGGCAAGCGATAAGTATCACACTAATACTAATTAGCCAAACTAACGAAAGTTTTGATTTAAACAAATTAAATTTTGACACGCTCCTCTCCTTTTTTTGTTTCATTTTATCAAAATTTTACATTATTTCTTTTTAAAAGTAAAACGATTTTATGCTATTTTTGAAAAATATCGAAAATTTTGTCTTAATTTAGTGATATTTTGTGATTTTATCCATTTTATATGCAAATTTTCATATATTTTTTAGAAATCCACATATCCACACATAAAACACATTTAAGAATTATTTGGCGAAGTATTATCGTCATTTTGTGAAGGGTTTTGTTCGCCCCCTACATTATTTTGCGGTGTGTAGTAATTTTGTTGAGCATTATATTCATTTTGCGGGATATTATTTTGCGCAGGGTTGTATTGCTCGGGGCTTTGCGAAGCATTGTAGTAATTTTGTGTGTTATAAGGTGAATTGCCCTCAAATTGTGTGTTTGCTTGTGAATTAAATTCAGCAGGCGCTATATTTTGAGTATTAGTAGATTGGGCGCTTGCTTGTTCGTTTTGCGCGTTTGTAGGTGTATTTGAAAGTTGGTTTTGCGCGGTAGAATTATTAGCGTCAAGAAGTTTTTCATCAGTTTTGGTGCGCATAATCTCGGCAAAATCTTTATCCTCTTGTGCGCGTTGTTGTTGTTTAAAGCGGTGTTCGGCAAGTTGCTCATACTCTGCTTTTTTGTCGATGAAGGCTTGAAGTTCGTATTTCGCGTGTTTGCGTTCAATAAGAAGGCGCGCAAGAATCAATGCAATAATTAGAGTAATAATTACGGCAACAGTAACCAAGATATTATTTTGAATAAAGTAAACAACCGCTCCTAGTCCTGGGATACTTACAATCATTTCACCTTCTATCATACGGAATACTATCGAGTGGCTACTTCCTTCATAATTAGTGTTATCCCCTTCCATAATGTAAATTGGTCCACTATCGCCTTCGCCTGGAGTTATTGATGTAACGCGGTGGATATAAGATTGTCCATTGTATTGATAACTTAAAATGTCGTTTACGCGAATATCATTAGCATCATCAACAGGACGCACAATAACAAGACTCCATGTCGAAATTGTTGGCTCCATACTGTCAGTCGGCACTATACCTATTCTCAAACCAAATAAAAGTCCAAAAGCAACAAAAAAGGCTATTACAAGAGCAAGGGTAAGTAAAATCGTATTTATGACATTAAAGAATGTGGTCCACCCTGACGGAACGACTTGGCTAATAGAATAGTTGTTGGTAAACTCCTCCATTTGCCTTTGTTTGTACTCGCGGAGTTTAACTTGCTCGAAACTTGGCTCTTTGGCTTGGTTGTACTGCTCCATAACCTCGGGCTTTAAAGTGCTCTCGGGCGCGTTTGGGTTGTTTGTAACTTCGATATCGTCAACTTCGGGTTGTTCCTGGCGCAACATCTCGTTACGCGAGATGCGGTCAAGTTCTTGCGGGGTTAACTCTCCTTTTGGTTTATTTGTCTCCATATTTTTCTCCAATTTTTTTGCCTTTTCGATTAATTTTATCAAAATGATTTAAAAAACTCAAATGATTTTGCATTGTTTTGGATAGTATTTTGTGCAAATTTTAAAAAATAACACATATTAAAACACAATTAAACGAAATTTGCTAAAAATTTGGCAAAAAAATTTTTTTAAAGTAAAAATTACTTATATAATATATAGGAATATAAAAAAGCTATTTTTTACCAACTAAAACGAAAGCTTTTTAATAAAAAAGAAAACTCACTTATTAAAAGTGAGTTTCTGGGTTAAAATGTGCGAGTTGGTGCAGGAGTTGGGCTTGGTGAAGGACTTGGACTTGGTGTTGGCGTTGGAGTGGGCGCTGGTGTAATTTCTTTATTTGACAAATTAACAACCTTTCTTGAAGTAAGATTTGAGTGCGTGTCAATATATTTTGAGATGTCGAATGCGGTAGATAATTCGGCGCGTTTTTGAGCGAGCATTTGGTCTTTTTTATTTATAATATTAGTGATTTGGCTATTACATTTTGCACGATGAGCTTCGGCTTCTGGACTTGTGTCAGTATCTGGATATTTTGCCTTTTCACTTTCCCAATAAGCAACTTGTGTACGAAGTCGGTCTATTAGTTCTGCCTCGTACCTTGCCATTTCGATTTCAACATAAGCTGGGTCGACTTCGGCGTCTTTTTTAAGTTTATTTATAAGATTAAACATATCGCTAGATCTAGTGAAATTTGAAATAATACTGAATGAATCGGGGTTGTTTACCAAAAATTCGTCAATTTTATTTACATTGAGTGCGAGTTTGTCTGGGTTGCCACCATATTCGAGATAACTTGAAATTTTAGTTAGAGTAACAGGCTCGCAAACATCGGAGATTGACGAAGCCATATTCATAACTTGGGAACGATCCATTCCGTAAGCATCGGCGATAAGTTGCATAGATTTGACTTTGCTACAGCCTTTGGGAACGATTGAAACGCTGCCATCGTGGCAAAATTGAATACGCGTATTGTCGTCAATCAAATCTTTTAGGTCGTCTGGGAGATTTGCAAGCGCGGTCGCTATTTGCCCTGCCTTTTGATTGTAGATATCGGCAAATTTGCTATTATTTGCAAGATAACTTGTTTTTGAATCTGACAAACTCTTTCTCTCATATTTAGTCATTTTGGGCACAATACGAATATTGTATGAATTTTTAATTGCCTCAGCGATATCAACTGGGTTTGTAGTAAAATTGGTATTATTAATTGCAGTAACTTTTCCGTTTCCTAAATCGATTGCACTTACTGTGCGGTCTTTACCCTCAAGCAACATAACAAAACCGTTTAATTCGTTATGATTAGGATCTGAAAAGTAGTCTGTAAGAGATTTCGCGACATCGCTAGGCAACTTTTTGTCTTGCAAAACGATTTGTTCGCCGTTATGATTCATAACTGAAACAAAGGCGCCGTTGTTACTAGAAATGCAAACAGTTCCTTTAAATTGGCGTTTTGCGTCCAAACAGGTGTTGTACGCGCCTTCGGAGTTTAAAAGCAAAATTCCGCCGTTTTTTTGGTTTGAATCAATTATACTTTTAAGGTCGCCATTCATTTTTTGTGCTTTACCATTTGATTTAACTAATGGATTTAGTCCAACGCTAACTATTACAGGCGTATTACCTGCCCCTTTGATATGTTTTACATTGTGACGCCATTTGTGATAAACATATGACGCTTTCATATCCGCATACAAAATTTTTGTGCTTTTTATAACTTGATTTACCCAAATACCGACAAACAAATCAAACATATCCGGAAGTAATGTTTTATTAAATAGATCATCCTTTAAATAGTGCAATATAGATAAAATACCATCCTTTGCAGCAAAAACACCGTTGCGAATATTTTCATAAGTCACAGCCTCTTTCGTTCCGTCTATGATATGTGTTTTATATTCGCGCGCTGCTTTATGAATATTGTTTAGGTGAACTGCGATATTGCGCAAAAAAGCCTCTAGTTGCTGTTGAGTATAAGTACTAACATTATTAATTAGACTTGGTCTATAATAACCTACTGCTGCCAATCTATTTTCCCCCTACCTTTTATTTTTTTACTTATTTCATAAGCAATTATACCATAAAAGCAATATTTTGTCAATATCTCTCCTAAGATAAAGGAAAAAGCAAGTTTTACAAAAAATTTGTTTATAATTTAAAATTGCTTGCCTATAATTTATGTAAGTGCTATAATAGTTGATATGCAATTCAATTTAAGGAGAAAATTTTATGAACATTTGGCATGACATTGAAAAAAGCAGAGTTAAAGAAAACGACTTTATGGCTTTTATTGAAATTGGTAAAGGCGGAAAAGTTAAGTATGAATTGGACAAGGAAACCGGGTTGATTAAGTTTGACCGTTTACTTTACACAAGTATGGTTTACCCTGCCAACTACGGATTTATTCCACGCACCCTTGGTGGTGACGGCGACCCTCTTGATGTGCTAGTTTTAACCAGTGAGCCGTTAATTCCAGGAGTGCTTGTTGAGTGCCGTCCTATTGGGATGATTATAATGGTTGATGATGGCGAGCAAGATGAGAAAATTATTGCTGTTGCAAAAGATGATCCATTTTTTACTAATGTAAAGAATATGGACGGACTTCCAAAGCATACATTTGATGAGATGGTACACTTCTTTAAGAGATACAAAGAACTACAAAACAAAGTTACTGAAATTAAGAGTGTAGAAGGAATTGAGGCGGCTTTAAAGGTTATTAATGACAGCCTTATAAACTACGCTGCTGAATATGATAGAAATTAATTAAAAGGGCTCGCGCCATGCGGGTAAAGGTATTTATGTCGAGCAAATTAGAAGACCCAAGGGGCAATGTTTGTTTTCCATTATACAAACGATTTTTATCTATACTAAATGCCGTTACCCTAACTTTCATTTTGCTACTTATGGGTATGGGAATTTATTGGGTTGGCGGGCATTACTTAAAGCCGATTGATGGTTCATCCATGCAACCTGGTATAAATAATTACGAAAACCCGACTGGTGATATTGCTGTAGTAAACCGATATGACACAATTGAACGCGGAGATATTGTTATTTTAGACACAAGTTGTTCTAGCGACACGCAAATTAACGACAAACTGCTTATAAAACGAGTTATTGCTCTCCCTGGTGATATGTTACGAATGAGAAATGAAAATGGTATAATAAATGTTTATATCAAAAAAGCCGGTGAAAGTGAGTTTACCCTACTCGATGAAAGCAGTTATATAAGTAGCAATAGTAATAGTTTTGAAGCAAATCAAAAATTGAGAAATTTCCAAAACCAAAGTCCTTGGCGTGACTGGAAAGGTGGAGATACTTACGGGATAATTGAGCGAATTGATTTTGATACGATTCTAATTCCTGATGGATATATCTTTTTTATGGGAGATAATCGTGCGGATAGTTATGATTCGCGCTGTGTTGGACCTCAACCTGTTTCAAGTGTTATTGGTGTTGTTGAGTCAATTTTGGAAAAAGATAGTTTTTGGAATAATTTAATTGAATTTCTATTTTAAAAAGAGCCAAACGGCTCTTTTTTGTTTAGTATAAGTTGTCTTAATGATATAAATTACAAAATTGATAAAAATTCACTTTACCTAGAAGTGAATTTTTTTAAATACAAGGTGAATTTTTTAATAAAATCGTGGTTTCCGCTATCTGTTTGGTCATTATTTGTTTGTATAGAAGTTTTTATTTATTAAAATAATTTAAATTAATTGTTGTGGCGATATAAGTGGTTTTAAATTAACATATTCTATAATATATCAATATTACCACTGTCTGTTTGGTCGTTGTTATTTGAGTTTATCGGTTCAAAACGGGCAATTATTATTTTATTTTGAATGGTGGAAAGGTTTAGGCGAATACTTAAATCTGTGCCGAGTAAGGTTTCGCCGTCATACCAACCAATAAAACGGTAGTTTTCGCTTGCTTTGGCTATTAGGGTTGCTTGGGTGTCCGTATTGTCTATCCCCACCATTCTTGCCTCACCGCCTATTGTGGAGTTAACTGCGGTTGTGTTTTCTAGGGTTGTGTTTAAAGTTGGGGTGTCACTTGGGTTGGTGCTAAATACTGGTACTACCCACGCGCCTTGGGCTTGGGCTTGTGTTAGAGTTATTGTTTTATCTAGGACTGTGTTTCCGTTTTGAGTATACAATACTCCGTCTATAAACCAGCCGATTAGGTAATAGTTAGTATATGGTATTGCGGTGTATGTTACACTTTCGCTTGTGTGTTCTGCGCCTAGGTTATTTCCTGATACTCGCACTTCCCCACCACTTGTTGCGCTAGTATGAGCATATGCGCGTTTAAAGTATGCTACGATTGTTGTATTTTGGGTTATATTTGTGATTGTGTATGGGTTTGTTGTTATTGGGTTGCTTGTATCGTTGTTTAGGATGAAGTAGTCAAACAAATAACTTGCATTAGGTGTTGCAGTAACTTGAAAACTCCCGCCGTGAGTAACGGTAGCGCTGGCAGTTATACTACCGTTTCCGTCCGTGCTAGTAGTAACTGAGTATGTTTTTAATTTAAAATATGCGGTGATTGTGGTGTCTTGGGTTATGTTTGTAACGGTATATGGGTTTTCATAAATTGGGCTTCCACCGTTAACCGTGAAATAGTTAAATTCATAACTAGAACTAGACGGTGCTGCAGTTACCGTTACACTGCCTCCATATTGAACAGTACTAGCGGTTGCTGAAATTGTACCGTGTCCGTCTGTGTTTGTTATAATATTAAGTGAATTTTCATCAAATACAGCAGTATAGGTTATTTGTCGTGAAACGGTTATTGTATAAGGGTTACTTGTTGATGTTATTGAATAACCACCATTTGTACTCCAGCCTACAAAACGATAATCTGGATATGCAGTTGCTTGCAGTGTTAAGCTTACGCCACTATTATACCAATTGCTACCTGAATAATTTATCGAGCCATAAGTTGGATTATTTACAGCAAATGTGATTATATACTGTATTGGTCCATCATAGGTAAAATTATTTGTGCTTGTAAATTTTGAACTGTGATAGTTAAGTGCATAATAATAACTTTTATAATCTTTAAAATGATACTCTACATTTGAGCCATTATTTCTAAAAGCATTAGAACCTATCATATTAGAATCGCTTGTTATATTATTTTCAAAATCTACATAAGTTAAGATGTCACAATAACGAAAAGCAGAACTTCCAATGCTTGTTACACGACTTGGTATTGTTACTGAAGTTAAACTAGTGCAATCTTCAAAAGCAGAATTTCCAATACTAGTAACATTACTTCCCATTGTTACAGATTCTAATAATGGACAATAATAAAATGCCCTATCATCTATAGTCCTAACACCACTTCCTATTATGACTGATTCTAATTTGAGAGAACTATAAAATGCATATGTGCCAATACTTGTTACACTACTTGGTATTGTTACCGAAGTTAAATTTTCAGTATATTCAAACGCAGACTCCCCAATCGTAGTTGTCCCTGATACTATAGTATAACTACCCGACTTACCTCTCGGATACATTACTATAATGCTACCATCTTTAGAATATATTACACCATTTACACTTTTATATGTTTGATTGCTTGAATTTACTGAAAATGAATTTAATTTTGGACAATTATTAAATGCATCATATGCTATACTTGTGATGCTACTCGGTATTGTAATTGAGGTTATACTGGTACAACCATAAAATGCATAACTTCCAATACTTGTTACACCATTAGATATAGTAACCGAGGATAAATTTTCACAATTCCCAAATAAATATGTAGGTATGCTTTTGAGACTACTTGGTATTGTTATCGATGTCAACCCGCTATCTCCAAATGCCCAAGTTCCTATGCTTGTAAGATTACTCGGTAATGTTACTGTTCTTAAACTTGTACAATCTCGAAACGCATTAAACCCTATAGTAGTGACAGTGCTCGGTATTGATAGTGAAGATAAATTAGTACAATTACGAAATGCATGATTTCCTATATTTGTAACACCACTTGGTATTGTTACTGAAGTTAAATTTTCACTATCCCAAAAAGCTTCATCCCCAATACTCGTGACTCTATATCCACCTAATGTACTAGGTATGGTTAATCATGATGTCGTACTAGTATATTCATAATATGTTATCTCCGCAGTACCATTTACTATTTCATATTCATAATCACCAGAAGTAAGCGCTTTTGTAGAAGGAGATTTATTCGAAAGTAAAATACCTAATACCGTATCGCCAACCGCTAAAACAAAAATTATGGCACAAAGAATTGTGTAAAATTTATATTTAGTAGATAGTTCCCTAAACGCCAATTAGACGCCCCCCTTTTTTTGTAAACGCGAAAAAACGCAATTTATTGCGTTAAAGTTTTATATTAAATTTGCTTAAATTGATTTTTGTTTGTAGTTTTGAAATAAAAGCCCATATTTAAGGGAAAATTGTAATTTTTGCATATTTTGTTCCCCTTTATAAATCTAGTATACTCAAAAACTTGAAAATCACAAAATAAAAATTACATAGTTTTACAAAAATTTTCAGTTTTTTTAATTTTAACAATATCTGGTGATTATTACTAATAAATTTAATTATTAAAAACAAAAAAGCCACTTTAGTAAGTGACTTAAATGTTAAGCATTTTCTTGTTCGGCTTGAGTTTCTGTGGTAATAGTTGCAAATGAATCGATTTGAGTGGCTGATTGGGTATTATCAACTGATGAAATTGGGAAAACGACCGCCATAGCAACAATTACGAGAGCAAAGCCACAAATTGCAGTTACGATTTTGCTCCAAAAACCTTTATTTCTTGCACATATAATTTGAAACGGCATAACATACTCCCCTTTTCTGTTTGTATAATTTTAGCAAAGTTTGACGAAAAAGACAAACAAAATAAGGCATTTTTGGAATATTTATGCAAAGAATGTTTAAATTTTGAGTAAAAAACAAAAAAGAAGTAAAATTTACTTCCCTTAAGCCTTATTGCGAGGATTATTAAGTAATTTAAACGAATCATACAAATCTTGTCTAAAGTTTGTATGCATTTTTACTGCTTCTGCAATAGGAGTTGTCACAATTTTATCATTCTTAAGACCTATCGCAACATTCATAATACCTGCATCAATGCATTCAACAGCGGAAACGCCATATCGAATAGCGGACATTCGGTCTTTTACGGTTGGTGCACCCCCTCGTTGCATATAACCTAAAATTACAGCACGGCATTCGTGATTAAAATCTCTTTCAATGTCTTTTGCTAATTTAAAAACATCGTATTGTTTTTCTGCAACTACAAGAGTTGGGCTATTATTTCCGTGTTTAATTTGGTCTGCAATAAAACGATAAATATGCTCTAAATCAAGCGGATCTTCTGGAACAGCAACAATGTCGGCTTGACTTGCCATAGCGCTATAAAGAGCGATATTTCCGCCGTATCTTCCCATACATTCTATAATTGAAATTCTTTCGTTTGCCTGCATAGTTTGTTTTATATTATCAATCATATCGGTTGCATTATTTACCGCACTATCAAAACCGAGCGAACTTTCGGTTGAGTGGACATCGTTATCAATTGTAGCAGGAATTGCAATAATATTTACGCCTAAATCTGATAAATCTTTTGCACCAAGATAAGTACCATTTCCACCTATCACAATAAGCGCTTTTATGCCCGACTTTTTGATATTTTGCACTGCAATTTGGCGATACTCGTCTTGCATAAACTCTTTGCTACGAGCCGAATAAATATAACTACCACCTAGATTAAAAATGCTTTTTACATCGTCCTTTGTTATTTTGTAATAGTCATTTTCGATTAGGCCTTTATACCCCATACGAAAAGCGATGCATTCATAACCGTAGTTATATGACATTTCTACAACAGTTTTTAAACAAGCGTTCATACCTGGTGCGTCTCCACCGCTTGTTAAAACTCCGATTTTTTTCATTTTTCCCCCTTAAATATTAAACAAATTTTAGATTTTCTGGCTCGATATAGCCAAATAATTCGTTTTCAAGTGCCGTGCTTTCATCAACTTTGTATGGAAAAGCGAAAGCTTTATTTTGTTTGCTACATTTTATGATAACTTGATGTTCCCCTGGATATCTAGATAAAATTGAAAGCACATTCTCTTTTACATTTTCGTCCGTTAAATCAAATTTTAAATATAATTTCGTAAGTTTTTTAGGCGCTTCGACTTCTTTTGGTGTTTCTGTTTCCATAGGTTTATTATCTTGCCATTCAATAATATCGTCAGGTAAAACTATTGGCCTATCGCCTTCTCGAATGCTTAATTTCCCAACAAAAGTCATCATATTATCTACATACAGAATATGTTTAAACTTTTCATAGATTTTGGGAAATACTAACACTTCAAAAGTCCCGAAAAGGTCCTCAACAGTTACAACAGCCATTTCTTTATTCCCTAACTTTGTATTCATACGCTTTACTGCTGTAAGAATACCACCACATTGGACATGCTTTCCGTCCTCTAACCCTTCATAAACAGTTATCTCCTCCTCGCCGTCCTCACTTTGAATAATTTGTGGAATAAGCATATTACTATTCAAATTAAAATCTTTAAATCTATCACGGAATTTGTCAAGGATATGTCCACTAACATAAGCGCCTAACACATCTTTTTCATATTTTAAGCGTTGCTGGTCGTCAAATTCGGGAATATCGGGGTATTGAATAACATTAAAGTTAGTATCATCTTTTAATACATTGTCAAACAAAGTGAGTTGTCCTTGATTTTGAGATTTGCGGTCACTTGCAACGCGTTCAACAATTTTTTCATAAATCGCCATCATTTGACTGCGTTTTGCTCCAAAACAATCAAATGCTCCAGATAAAATCATAGACTCTAGGAAGCGCTTGTTATGTGCTTGTCCGCCCATACGAGATATAAAATCTTGAAGGCTTTTAAAGTCACCATTTGCTTCACGCTCTTTTACCAAGTCCTCAACAAGCGCTACACCAACATTTTTAAGTCCGCCTAATCCGTAACGAATAACTTTATCTTGTTCAACACTAAAATATGCCAAACTTTTATTTACATCAGGTGGTAAAATTTTTATATCGTGCTGGCGAGCAAGTTCCATATAGTGAGTAAGTTCGTCATTTTTAGTAATACGGTTATTCATAATTGCAGAATAAAATTCTGTAATATGATACACTTTCATATAAGCAGTTTGATATGTAATAAAGGCATAAGCGGCTGCATGGGCTTTGTTGAAAGCGTAACTACCGAATTTTTCCATTTGGTGCCACAATTTTTCAGCGTCTTCAAGTTTCATCCCGCGTTTTAAAACACCGTCAATACTTTTTTTGCCCTCAGGATCTTCCCAACCGTAAATAAAGCGTTGTTTTTCAATAGGCAATTTATCTGCAAGTTTTTTACCCATAATTTTACGCACGCCGTCAGCCTGTCCCATTGTGTATCCAGCCAAAACCTGACAAAGTTTCATAACCTGCTCTTGATACACCATAACACCATAAGTTACGCCTAGAACGTCTTTCATCTTTGGGTCTGCGTAAACTATAGAATCTGGATTTTTACGATTTTTTATGTATGTAGGAATTTCATCCATTGGTCCAGGACGATACATTGCTAAAATAACGATAATTTCCTCGATGTTTACAGGTTTCATTTCTTTTGCGAAGTTTGAAATACCACCACTTTCAAGTTGGAACACACCATCGTTATCACCAGAGCCTATTAATTTATAGACTGCTGGGTCATCATAAGAGAAATCACGAGTGTAAAAGTCTATTTCCTCGCCTGTTCTTTTCTTAACTGTTTTAAGCATTAAATCTAAATCGGTTAAAGTAATTAGCCCTAGAAAATCCATTTTTAATAAGCCTAGATGTTCGGTTTCGTTTTTATCATATTGAGTGGTAACCATATCACCATTTTTTGCCAAAGGCACATGGTCTGAAATATCGTCACAACAAATTACGACACCTGCGGCGTGGATACTCGTGTTTCTCGGCATATTCTCTAGTTTAATAGCAGTGTCGACTATTTTTTGAACTAACACATCGCTATCATACATTGATTTTAATTCTGGCACTGCATATTCAGCGTCCTCGGGCTTTTTGCTAATACCAAAAACTTTCTCAATTGCTGGTGATTTCGGCATTTTTGTTGGAAATAGTTTAGTCATTTTATCTACTTCACTATATGGCATTTTAAGCACGCGCGCAACATCTTTAATTGCCGCCTTTGCCGCCATTGTACCAAATGTTATAATTTGGCAAACATTAGGTTCACCATATTTTTCGATAACATAGTCGATAGTTTTTTCTCGTCTTACAGGGCAAAAGTCTATATCAAAGTCTGGCGGACTAATACGCTCTGGATTTAAAAATCTTTCAAACCACAAATCATACTTTAACGGGTCAATTAGAGTAATCCCTATTGCATAAGCCAAAATACTTGCTGCACCACTACCACGACCTGGTCCAATCGGGACATCGTGTGCACGCGACCAGTTTATAAAATCCCAAACTACAAGATAATAATCTACATATCCGCTTTTTTTAAGAGTTTCCATTTCAAATTCAGCGCGTTCGCGAATTTCAGGAGTAATTTCGCCATAGCGTTTAACTAGTCCTTCGTTAACTAGTTGCCAAAGGTATTCCACATTATCCATACCATTTGGAGCGGTAAATTTAGGGTAAAACTGGCTATGAAAGTCTAGCTCTACATTACATTTTTCTGCGACTTCGAGAGTATTTTCTATGCTTTCAGTATGCGCTTGAAAAACGGAACGCATTTCAGCTTCAGTTTTTAAATAAAATTGATTACCATCCATACGCATTCGGTCTGGGTCATCAATAGTCTTACCTGTTTGGATACAAAGCATTATATCCTGCATTTCTGCATCTTCTGGGTATAAGTAGTGTACATCATTTGTTGCAATGGTCTTTACACCTAGCGCATCGGCAAGTCTAAATAAATCAGGTAAAATTTGTCGTTGCAACTCGATACCGTGGTCTTGTACTTCAATATAAAAGTCCCCTGGAGCAAACATATCTCGTAGTTCTGCACCAAATTTCACAGCATCATCAAAACGATTTTGTGCTAACAGTCTTGGAATATCCCCAGCAAGACAAGCGCTACTACAAATTAACCCTTCACTATATTCTTTTAATAAATTGTAGTCAATCCTAGGCTTATAGTAAAAACCTTTTGTCCATGCTATACTATTTAATTTACAAAGGTTGTGATAACCTTTATCATTTTTCGCAAGTAAAATTAAGTGCGCTGGGTTAGGTTTACCTTGTTTATATGTATGGTCTTTTACGACATAAAACTCAGTGCCAATTATTGGTTTAATTCCATTTTCTTTGCAGGCTTCGTAAAATTTAACTGCGCCATACATATTGCCGTGGTCGGTTATTGCACAAGCAGGCGCTCCCCTTTCTTTTAAAATTTTTACCAACTTTTTAATTCTAGCAGCACCATCAAGCAAACTATATTCTGTATGTAAGTGTAAGTGTACAAAGTTTTCCATTTGTTTTAAATCTACTCCGTTATTTCCTTTTTCTTTAATTCATCTGCGTATTTAACAATTTTCCTTAACCTATGATTAATACCACTTTTCGTTAGTGGCGGGTCCATAAGTTTTGCAAGATTTTCGAGTGTTTCCTCTGGATTAGCAAGTCGAAGCATACACAATTCATATAAATTTTCATTAAGGCTATCAAGTCCAATTGTTTTAGAAATATATTCAATAGCAGCAATTTGTTTTAGACTAGCATCAACCATTTTTTCCATATTGCTATTCATGCAATTTAGTTGCCTATTTAAGTTATTGCGTACTTCCCTAACTGCAAATTCATTTTGCAAAGTTAGGACGGCATTGTTAGCACCTACAAGAGCCAAACAATCACTTACGACTTCGGCTTCTTTTATGTATACAACTGTCAATTTTTTGCGTTGCATTATCTTTGAATAAATATCGTATTCGCTTAAAATATGCGAAAAATCGCCTGCTAGCGTATGATTGGAGAAAACAAATTCTAAATGATACCCGCCTGTATGCTTTTTTAAATCGTTAATGTCTTTTATTACGATATTTGCGCTTGCGCATCCCATAAACACGCCTTTTACAAATTGACGCTCACAACATTCATTTTCAATAAGATGACGAGATATGCTATTAGTTAGTTCTAAGTTTCCTAGATAATTTTCTCGCAACATATATGTATCTTTTAAAATTTGTTCGCTTAAATCTTGTGGAAACAAAATGTGATATCTAACTACACGATTTTGCTTTTCATTGCGTTGTAGAGTTAAATCTTTTTCTCTATTATATAAAATTTTAACTAACCCACAAACTCGTTTATATAAAGCATCAAGTTCAGTAACAAGTGTTAGCGTATAATCATCGGCAATTTTTCCGCAAGTACGAGCAAGCCCACCAAGTTCAGCAAGAGCGCAACAATGCTTACTCGGTAGTTCGCTTTTAGCCACTTCGGTCTTTGCGTCATATGAAAAAGACATTTCGTTTCCCCCTTTTGCCTAATTATTATATATTACTTTTTTAAATTTGAAAAGTCAATTCTCTAAATTTATATTTACAAATCTTTCTAATGGAAAATCTGGATAATCTTTTAAAAATTCTTGCTGTAATGAGCAATCGCCCACTTTATTAGCATAATGAGCATCACTTCCCAAAATTATACCAACTCCGCTTTTTATTATTGCATCAATTTCTCTTTTATTAAATTCAACTCGTTTTCCATTAAACTCAAGCAACACTCCGCGCTCTTTACAAGCGTTAGCAAGCATTTCAACATCGCAGCCTGTTGCATAATTTGGGTGAACAATTACTTTTATTGGATATCTATCCATGGCTTTAATATAACTTTTAGTTATCTTTTTTCTATGTTGCTTAGTATTCCAAAAGAAATTTCGAAAATTAAAGAGAAAACTGTCTTTTACACCCTTTCCATATGTCAAATAATGGATACCTAAAATTATATAATCAAAATTTTTAATATCATCAGGAGTTAAGTCTACATCGCCATTATAATTTAATAAATTTGCTTCTACGCCCAATAATAACTTAATTTGCGGAAATTCTTTTTGTAGAGAATTAATTTCATCACGCAGTTTTTTTACATCTTCTCTTTTAATTCCACCCGTGCGATGATTAAAGCCGTGGTCAGTAATACCTAGACTTGTTAGCCCCTTTTTTACCGCTTCTAAAACATTATCTCGCATACTGCTATGACCATCACTGTAAAATGTATGAGTATGATAATCAGCTGTCATTTTCATTTTTATCGTCATTACTCCTTAAATCTATTATTTCACATTCTAAATTCACATTAAATTTAGAAAATACTCTACTTTGTATTTTTTGAATAAGAGCGCGCACTTGATTTGCTGTCGCTTTACCAATATTTACAATAAAACCTGCGTGCACAGGCGAAACTACCGCATCACCAATCCTAGCACCTTTTAGCCCGCATTGCTCAATTAAATAGGCTGGCGGATTTGATTTTGTCCGTTTAAAGACACTTCCAGCGCTGGCATAACCTACATTTTGCGCAGTTGCTCTTTTTAGTGTAAATTCTCTAACAGTTTTTGTTATTTGCTCAATATTGCCTTTTTTTAATTTAAGCACTATTTCTATTATAACACAATTTTTTGTGTTTGTAAAAAGGCTTTTACGATAATCGAAAAAAAGTTTTGATTTATCTAATGAAACGATTTCGTTGTCTTGAATAAAGGTTACGCTCTCTACAACATCAGCAATTTCACCACCATAAGCACCTGCATTCATAAATACAGCACCGCCAATAGTTGCAGGTATCCCAGTCGCCCATTCAAGACCGTGTAGGCTATTTTGCGTGCAATATCTCACAACACTAGATAGCATTACCCCACTCTGCACTTTTATTTTACATCTAGAAAGTTTTTGAATTTGATTTAACTTTTTAGTACATATAATTATACCACGATATCCTAAATCATCGGCTAAAACATTAGAACCGCCCCCGAGTACGAAAAAATTTACATTGTTTGCTCTAATATATTCTAATATTGATTTTAGTTCATCTAAATTTTGTGGAAATACAACAAAATCGGCATTACCGCCAATTTTAAAGGTTGTTAAACTTTTTAATGGAAAGTTAGCAAAAGACGAAGGACAAATTTTTTTAATTTCATTTAAAGATACCATAGTTATAACCCTTGCAATTCTTTAATTCTTGCGTTGCTTGTAAAGACATTTAAAATATCTAAATTGCTACTCAACGCATTTTCAAAATCTCTATATTCGTTTGTATATATAGAAGTATTTAAAACGGAAAACATACCAATATCTTTTAAGCGCTTTTGTGTATCCTGATTTACGACAAAATCTATAAAATTTTGAGCGGGTGCAACTAAATTATCATTTTTAGTCGTGATAGATAAGTATTGTACTAAGTCGGTATATTGATTTAAATAAATATATTGAACTCCACTTAACTTACCATTGTTTACCCTATTATTTAATCTATAAAAATCGCGTTGCGTACCGAGTAATATATCAAAATCACCATCCAAAAAACTTTCATACGCTTTATAAGGGGTTATGTCATTTTTTATTATTTTATTTTGCAAATTTGCGTCTAAGCTTAATTTAGGGATATTATTATCTTGCCCCATTCCTATAATTTGGGCATTTGCGCTTTCTAAATTTTCTATACTAAAATCTTGATAATCATCTTTTGTGCATAAAACATAACTACCAAAACACCATGGAACTGCGTACTGTTTATTCTCGCTTATCCCAGCACCTAATAAATCTTGTCTAATATCTGCGTTATTCATTTCCCTACATAAAGGTAAAATCAATTCGCCCGCACCTATTCCATAACTTATTATATCGGGAGAAGCACCTTGGGATAGCATTAACTCGGCTTGCTCTAATCCTAGAGTTTTAACTAAAATAAAAACGCCAGAATTTTTATCTTGATACCGCGAGGCTGTATTTTCTAAAAAATGTGCACGGCTTGCACTTCCACCTTCAAATGTATCTATTTCCCACAATTCTAATATAACGGAATTTGATGAAGTCGAGTTTTGAATACCACTACGAGAATTTGCTAGTTGGCTTAAAATAATATAAGGCGTTAGCATTAAAACGGAAATTATAATTGATATTACTAAAATAGGTGGAAATTTTATTTTACGCAAAACAAAGCACCCCCGAAAGTAACTTTATGCGGAAGTGCTGTTATTTTATTCTACATTAAAATATTTTTTAATAGATAAAGCATCTTTTTGAGAAATTCCATCTACTTTTACAAGGTCATTTATACTTGCATTTTTAATTGCATCGACTGATTTAAATGCCTTTATTAAATTTCGGCGTTTTTTAGGACCAATTCCCTCTATTTCCTCTAAAATACTTGTTATCTTGTTTCTTAACTTTCTATGATATGTGATTGCAAATCTGTGAGATTCGTCACGGATACGCTGTAATAATTTTAAGGCGTTGTGCGTGCGTGGAATAATTATCGGTTGAGATTGATTTGGAATAAAAACTTCCTCTTCTTGCTTTGCTAAACCTATCATGGATATGTTATAACCACATGCTTGCGCAGCGGCAACAGCATTACTTAATTGACCTTTTCCACCGTCTACAACAATTAAATCAGGCTTTTGAGAAAAACTAGGGTCTTGATTATTAGGCTTACTTAACTCGTTAAGCCTACGAGTAATTACTTCACGCATACTTGCAAAATCGTCCGCACCTTGAACGGTTTTTATCCTAAATTTTCGGTAGTGGCTTGTCTTTGCTTGTCCATCTACAAAGACCACCATCGAAGCAACACTCAACAGCCCACCGATATTAGAAATATCATAACACTCCATACGGTGAATGGGTTTATTCATTCCTAAAATTTGCGCAAGTTTTTCAGTAGCACCTATTGTGTAATCTTGCATTCGTTTTTCTTTTTCAACAGCCTTATCAAGATACATTTCGGCATTTTCTTGTGCAATTTTAAGCAAATTTTTCTTCTCACCTTTTTTTGGACAAATGAGTTCTACAGCGCTTGTACGCCCAATTTGCGCTGATTTTCTTTGCTCTGTAAGCCATTCGCGCAACTCTATAGTTGGCTCAAACGGAATTAAAATTTGTTCAGGCGGAATCGCGGTAGTTGAATAGTATTGTGTGATGAATTGAGTTAAACTATCTACTAAATCAAGTTCTGGGTCTACTAAATGAAAACAATCTACACCGACACTTCGCCCGCCACGAATTATAAGTACCGCAACTGAAGCAACGGAGCCATTCCCCGACCACGCGAAAGCATCGATATTGTCTAAGTTCGGCATAAATGTAAGAGTTTTTTGTTTAATTCTATCAAGCATATTTAAGTCGTCACGAATAGTTAGAGCCAATTCAAATTGTTCATTTTCTGCAAAACGCGACATTTTTTCGCGCAAAATTGCCTGCACTTCGCTAAATTTTCCGTTTAAAAAGTCTATTGCCTTCTGTACATACTTGTGGTAGTCGGCTTTTGTTATTTTATCGCAACAAGGAGCACTACATAGCCCTAAATCATAATTAATACAAGGGCGCTTTCTATGTGGCAATTTCCCCTTACACATACGGAGCGGGTATGCGTTATTTAGCATTTTAATTAGTTCTACTGGTTTTACGCCAGCAAAATATGGACCGAAATATTTTGCGCCATCGCGCTTTAATTTACGGATAATTTCAAGACGCGGAAAATCTTGTTTTAAATCAATTCGAATATAAGGATATGATTTTCCGTCTTTTAATAAAATATTGTAGTATGGTTGATAACGCTTTATAAGATTATTTTCTAGTGCAAGAGCCTCGGCTTCGTTTGGTGTAATAATGTACTGAAAATCAGCAATATTTTTAACCATACTTGTTACTTTTATTGTGTGGTTTTTGTTATGCTGAAAATACTGCGAAACTCTATTTTTTAAATTTTTCGCCTTTCCTACATAAATTACTTCGCCGTCTGCGTTTTTCATTATATAAACTCCGCTATTTTGCGGAAGTTCGCTTACTTTAGTTTTAATATCCATAAAATTATTATACTACACTTTTAAAAATATTTCAATAAAAAATTACATTTAACAAAATTAGTAAGCTTGGCATATTAAATTTAGATAAGGGGGGGCTAACTATGACAATTTCTCAGGCTCTTGTAATTGTTCTATTAATATCAATTTGGGCAGGTTCAACAAATACAGACCTTGCTACAAACTCTAATATTTTGATAATTTTGCTTATTGCGTTAATTGCACTTGCTGGAGTAACTGCATTACAAGATGACGCATCGAATAATAACTGCATAAATAGAATTTTATCGGCAAACGGCACAATTACGCAAACTTTATTTTAACAAAAATACACTCTCTAAAATAAAGAGTGCAGTTTTGCTAATCAATATCCTCGTCATCTTTTGTGCTTGATTTTTTACTTTCCGTAGGTTCTTTAATATCTACATGCTTATCTATTTTTGTAAGTTCGCGCTTACTTACTTTTGATTTTTTATTAGTTTTTGTGGTAAGCACGACATCGCCCTTTTCTTTGTCCTCTTTTATTGAGGTTTTATATTTCTTATATTTTAGTGCTTGTAGTCTAGCAAAATCGTCTTCAGCTTTTTCAACTGGTATATTATAAGAAGTGTCTTGTGTAAGGTCTAACATATCAGACATATCATATAAATTTTCGCTACTTAGGACACCAGCGTCAATCATTTCCTCATATTCGCGCCTTGATTCGCGTACTTTTAAGCGTTCTTGCCAAATAATAGTAATTACCGATACAATAGGTGCAGACAAAATCATACCAACTACACCAAACATTGCACCACCAAGCGCTAAACCAACTACTAAGAGTAATGCGCGTGTATTCATTCTCTTGCTCATAATAAATGCTGGTACAAATGTAGTAATTACTGCCCAGTCAATTATAGCAAATATTATAGACATAAGCATTAGGCTTGTATCGCCAAACATAAGCGTTACTACTGCTAGTGGGATACAAGCAATAAAACCACCGAGATATGGAATAATTGAGAACAATCCTAAGAGCAATGCCATAACGACAGCCATCGGCACACCCATTATTTGAAAGCCTATCCAACCAATAACAAATACAATAAACATTACAATTAGGTTTGAAACAATGTACTGGTTAAACATATCGTTTGTACGGCGTGTTACAGTTATAATTTCCTCAGCGCTTTTGCGATTGTAGTACGCATAAGTCCAGCGTTTTGCAGTTTTTGAAATAAGTTCTTTGTCTTTTAGTATTAAGAAACATATAATTAAGCCCATTACAAACGAGAAAATTAATGATGCAGTATCCATTAAATATGAAGTAATGTTTTCTGTTACATTAGTAATAGCAGACTGAATACCATCACCTATATTATTTATTGCAGTGGTTACCGCTTCGTCTAGTTGTTCAGTTGGAAGCCCTGTGATACTTTGTATTAGACTAGTTAAAGAATCTTTTACTTTATTTACTAAATTAGTTAAATTATCGCCTTGGAATTGATTGAAAACATCAATTAAACTTGGCACAGCAAAGACTATTAGTAATACAAATATCAATATAATTAGCAAAAATAATATAGAAAGAGAAATTGCGCGTTTATACTTGCTTGCTCGAGGGTTGCCGACAAACAAGTTTTTCATTAATTTATTTTCTATAAACGCAATAGGTCTCAGTAATATAAAGGCGAGCACTAAGGCAATTATTACAGGAGTAATACCAGCAAGAAGGCTCATAAATAAATTTTTAATAACATCGCCCGCCATACTCCATAACAGTAATGCACACAAAAGCGCTATAAAAAGCCATACATACCATTTATGCCCACCACCATTTGAGCGCCTATTATTGTTGTTTATCGGATAATCCTGTTCCATTATCTAACTCCTTATTTTTTGTATCCTCCGCATCATCTTGCGGCGGTGAATTATCATCTACCAAATTATTTTGTTCTAACAATTTTTCAGTGTCCGTATCAATAGATTGACCATTTGCTTCTAGCATTTTTACAAGATTACTTTCTTTGGCTCGCCGGTCCTCGTCTTTAAAGCGTTGTAGCATAGGCTCGATTTTTTTGTTACCAATTGCAAAATCATAAAGAAGTAACAAGCCACCTTGAATTAAGTATCCATAATAAGTCAAGATTCTATAAAATAGTATCGCCCAAACAAAGACGCTTGACGGGAAAAATGAGGCAAAAAGCGACTGGAATGATAGTTCTGCTGTACCAGCACCACCCGGAATTGGAATAAAACTAATAGCAAGGTCGCACACTAATTGTAGTACAAGACAAGTATACCACATACTGATATCAAATTCACAGAAAACACAATAAATAGCAAATGCGATTGAATAGTTTAATAGTAAAAACAATATACTTAGTAAAAACTCTACAAAAACAAGCCAACCACTTGTCATAAACATTCTAAATGTTTTGATATAGTCCTTAACTACGCGCATAACTTTCTTAAATGTTGTGCGTGAGTCCTTTATTAAGTGCATCCATTTGAGCATTTTTAGTATACCAAACATCATACGCGGAGCAACTTTTTTACTAACAGAAAGGAATACAATTGCTAAAATTAAAACAAGGTTTAGAGCAAGTCCTATGTAGCATAATGATAAAACAAGTGGTGAAGTTACCAAATCGACAACGATTCCACTTCCTAGTACTAGTATAATTATACTAAATACCATATAAGTAACTTGCGCATAGATATACTTTGCTAGCGGAACACTTGTAGCACTACTTGCATTAAGTCCACGCTTGTTTAAATAAAAGGCTTGGAAAGGTTGACCACCTGTTGCTAAAGGAGTTATGGCATCGTAAAACCTACAACAAATAGTGCTTTTAAAACTAAGCCACGGTCGACTCCGCCCTGAAACTTTTTTAATAGCAAAATATACTCTTAAAGAATCAACGACATTTACTAAAAAGAATAATAATACTGCAACAATTAGCCACCACCAATTTACCCTACTTGATAATAATTCACCAAAAGAAACAGGGGCTTCATTTGTAAATTGGAAATAAAATATTATTGCTAAAATTGCTAGGTTAAGTAACAAAAAACCTACATTAAGCCATCGTTTTTTGTTGGTTTGTTGTTTTTTAACCGAATCTATGGTAGATTCCATAGACTCTTTTACTTCGGCATCTTTGGTCGCCTCTTCTAAAAGGTGTGGTATGGCATTTTCTGTTGTTATTGTTTCGGATAAAATATCTTTTTTGTTATCTTCGGCAACTATATCATTAGTAGTTAATTTAAATTCATCTTGTGATTTTTTTGCGCCTTGTTTATTAGAATAAAACTTCAATTTTAAATGGCAAGCAGAAAAAGTCTTGTTTGAAAACAAGATAGGCTGAGTTACCTCTTTTAGCGGTTTCTTTTGTTCTTTGTCGTCCATACCAACACACCTAAAGTATATCTAGTTAAATATTATAGAAATAATATATCATTATTAAACGGCTTTGTCAAAGAAAAATATAAAAAATTGGGCTTTTATACCCAATTTTGCATATCATACTTAATTAAACCACAATGTTTAGTTTCATCTGTCACTCTTAATTGTTCACTTATATCAACACCAGCGACTGCATACACTTCACTTCCAACCGCTAGCACAGGTAAATAATTTCTAATTCTTGCGGGCACTTTTTTATCATTTAGATAACTTTTTATTTTACGAATACCACCACCAAACTTTTCGATAAAATCACCTTCTTTGCGAACGCGCCAAACTGCATTTGGTGGGATTTTATCAAGGTCTACAAGTAAATACCCTTCAACTTTTTCAGGATTCTTTGCACGTTTAACAGTTAGTTTGCCATAATCACCAAATTTTATTGTACCGATTTTAAAGTCCCATTCTGTGTTAATTTCAATTTTAGGCTTTTTATGTGAAAGAGTAATATACTCATATTCTTTAAACGCTGTAACATTTTCTGGTAAATCAATCTTTGTTCCGTTTTCCGCCTTTACTAAATCGCGAATCATTACAAAATGCTTGCGTTCAAAATTTTGCGTAATTCCTAATTTATTTAAACAATCATCAATTAGTCTAAAAATATAAGAATTGCTGTACACAAAATAAGTAAGCGGAATTTTCACTACATTTTCTCGATAAAGAACGGCATCGAAATTTATGCTATCGCGAATAACTTTGTCATCTTCCTTACAAGTCTTACCAAAATTTGATAGTGTCCTATCGAGATTAGGCCAAACACGCCTTAATTCTGGCATAACAACTTGTCTAATTAGATTTCGCGAAATAGTTGTATCTTGATTCGTCTCGTCCTCGAGATATGGAATCTCATTTTCATATACATAACGCATAATACTATCTTTATCAGTATCTAATAGCGGACGAACATAATAATCATCGCGGACATAGTCCATTCCACCAGCCCCTTTTAGCCCACTACCGCGTAAAATGTGCATAAGAATTGTTTCGGCTTGGTCGCGTTGATGATGAGCAAGTGCGATATAATCAACAATCCCTCGTTTCCTCAAACTATCAAAAACGCCATAACGAGCGGTTCTGCAAGCCTCCTCTAGCCCCATTCCTTTTTGTTTAGCAAGCAACCCTGCTTCTACTCTAAACTTATGGAAACGGATATGGTGTTCTTTACAGTAATCTTCTACAAAAATGGCTTCTGCTTCATCGCGCTCGCGCGTGCCGTGAATTACATTGATTGCAACAATGTCTATATCGAGTTTTTCCTTGTTTGCATTTAGTAAGTGAAGTAAAGCCATACTATCTGAACCGCCACTAACACCAATACCAACCAAACTGCCTGGTTTAAAAAATTTTTGTGATAAGATGAAATCAATAACTTTCTCCATATTTTGTTCTCCTTAATTATATTATACAATAAAATAAAGGTTAATTCAATAGAGAAAGGGAAATTAATGTTAAAACTTCGAAAATATCCTACAAATTAAGACGGTCATATCATCTAGTGGGTAGTTTTTCGATTTTTGAAGTGCGGTATCTAAAATTTTATTTGCTAAAATTTGCGGATTTGTCGTATCTAACGTACTAATTATTTCATCTAGTTCATCTAAATTTGAAAAAGCGTCACTTACTCCGTCAGTAAGTAAAACGAGCATATCACCATCATTTAAAGTAAACGAGCGAATATTTGGCTTTAATTCGTCTAATATACCTAATGGCATCGCCCCTGCATCAAGTCTTATAAAATCATTTTGTCGTTTTATATAAGTTACGGGAGAACCTAGTTTTATCATATCGCAAGTACCGTCAAATAAATCTAATACTGCCACATCAATAGCAGTAAATGTTTCCTCACCGCTTAAACTTAAAAGTTTATTTACGCTAGATAAAATTAGGCTATTATCAAAACCAGCACGGTAAAAATTTTCAATTAACCCTAGTGCCATACTGCTGGTCCGTTCGGCATTTATACCACTCCCCATTCCGTCTGAAAGCGCAAGCAAAATTTTGCGGTCTTTAAGTTTTAAAACGGAATGCGTATCTCCGCTTTTTTGACTGTCCGCCATAACCGCCCCCGCAGAACCAAAAATTATATCATATCGAGAGGCGTTTTCCATACTAACAACCACATACCCTGCCTTTTCGCCATTTGTTACAGAAGTAACTTCCATAGGGATATTTAGAGTTTTTGAAATTATCTTGTTACAAAGATTTTTTTCAAAATTACTCTTTTTTAAAACAAGTGTAATGCTATATATTTTTTCTTGTTTATGATAAACGACAGCTTCGCTACAAACAACGCCTTCATACATTAGATTTTCAATAATTTTTTGCTCTAAATTAGAGTCAAACGAAATATTTAAAGATACTTCGGTAGCAAGCGACTTCATAATTTCAGATACACCGTACATTTGGTCGCCTAATAGCAAACGCCCACTGTCTAAATTTCTTTTACCCTGTAAATTAGTCTTATATTCACTAACTAGATTATTAACTAAACCAATCAAGGCATTCAACTTTTGGCAATGTGCGCATAAGTTAGCGGGAACATCAATAAGAGTAACTTTGCCACGGTCGTATGCGAATTGGAGCATTTCGCGTATAGCACGGTCGGTATCTGTTGCTTGAATGCGGAGGCACTCATTTTTATTTGCACAGCTTAAACACATTTGCTGTTTTACTTCGCTTGCTAGGTATTCATTTGCGGTATCGAAATCGTAATTTTTATTTACCATACCATTAAATGCGCTTTTCATATTAGAGAAAACTTCACTCAACTCATATAGCCTATTACATAGATTTTTTCGATTTCGATTGATAATAGAACGGACAGCGGTATACTCATTTTCTGCAATAGTGAATGAGATAATCTTTTCAATCGTTCTATTTGGTATTAAAATAAAGAGCACCACCCCAAGCATAGTTGCGAGCAAATTGTATAGTGTATAACTTGGCAAGAAATATAGCCCTACAATTATATCAACCAGCACGACAGCAATACACGATAATACTCGTTTTGTACTTTTTGTAGCACAAACGGCTAGCGCGAGCATTAGACTTTGAGAAACATATAAAAATTGTTCTGCGGAAAATGAAGCGCCAAGCCCTATTGCAAGAGCAAACAATAGTAATGTGGTAGCATCAAAAACATACCCTATGAAAAGCACAAAAAATGCTAAAATCCCAAAATAGATATATTCACCCATTGGAATAGAATAAAGTCCAACACCGACAGCAAATACTAGCACCCCAGCGGAAATTACTTCGTCTATTAAAAATTTTCGCCTTACCCCGCGCAAAATTACACTTTGTAGAATATGAAGGTATGCATACATTGCAATCATACCTAAAATTAGAGTTACAATTCCTGAAAATACTGTATCTGGGTTTGTAAAACTAAAATAAAGCATACCAAATTGCGAAAGAAATGCGTATATCCCTATTAGCCACGGACGCAGGGGCTTTTTAAATTTATAATGCAAAAAATATGCCAGACTAAATACAATCACGCAAATTAAATCAATTAATAGATGAGTCAAATCAAAACTGCACAAAAAGCCAGCGAGCAAATACATCGGCGCTAAAATATAAATTTTTTGATTGCACCACACTAGTGCAAACAGCATTCCAAAAGCAAAAGGATGTATTTCTTGAATACTTGCACATTGTAAAATGTATAACAATGCAAAAAATAACACATACTTAATAGTAGGATAAAGAATTTTTTTATTCATCACACGCTCCTTATAAAAATTATAAGACTTGTGAGAAAGTTCGCAAAATTTTTAGAATAAAATAAATTGCAAGTTTTTGGGAAATTTTGAGAAATCTTGAAATCTTTTGTTAAAACTTTGCAAAATAAAAAATTTGTGCTATAATCAAGTATTATGAAAAAAGTAATTGTTATCACAGGCGGTTCAAGTGGAATTGGACTTGCGACCGCGCAACAACTTATCGAAAAAGGTTATTTGGTGTATTCACTTTCTCGTGAAAAACCGAACGATGAGCGAATTAAATTTGTCGCGTGTAATGTGGCGGAACGCGAATCCGTCTATTTTGCGTTGACTACGATTTTAGATGAAGTTGGCAAAATTGACGGAATAATTAATAATGCGGGCGTAGGAATTAGTGGTGCTGTTGAGCGCGAACCTGCCGAGGATATAGAACGCATTATCGATGTAAACTTATTAGGAGTCATCAATATGTGCTCTTGCGCACTCCCTGCTTTGCGCGAAACAAAGGGCTTTATAATTAATATCGGCTCGGTTGCATCTTATTTTGCTCTCCCCTTTCAAGCACTTTATACCGCCACAAAATACGGCGTACTTGGTTTTAGTTTGGCGCTTAAAAATGAGTTACGCCCACTAGGTGTACAAGTTTGTTGTGTTATGCCTGGTGATGTTAAGACTAATTTCACTAAAAATCGTGCAAAAACGGAACTTGAAAATGACGAAGTCTACGGTGAGCGTAGTAAAAGAAGTGTTGCTCGAATGGAGCAAGATGAAGCAAATGGTATGACCCCGCACGAAGTCGCAACTGAAATATGCAAAGTCGTTGAAAAAAAGAAAATGCCAGCGACAAAAACCGTTGGCACAAAATACAAATTATTTAGGTTTTTAAATCGAATACTACCTGAAAAACTTGTTTTAAAAATTTTATACAAAATGTATGCAAAATAAGGCGTAAATTCGCCTTTTTAAAATACTTAAAAGGACAAAAATAATGCGTGTATGTGTATTAGCGAGCGGAAGTAAAGGCAACAGCACCTTTATCGAAGGTGAACAAACTCGCATTTTAATCGATGCTGGATTAACTAAGAGTGAACTTGAAAAAAGGCTAAAAATTATTGGTGTTGAACCTAATTCTATTGATAGTATAATAGTAACTCACGAGCATAACGACCACATAAAAGGCTTGGGGACATTTGCGCGCGCGCACAACTGTAAAATTTTTGCACACCCAGACACTTGGAGCGCTATGCAAGAAAAAGTTGGCATCCTTTCTCCTGAAAATCGAATTGGCATATATGGAAATGATTTTTATATAAATGAATTAGCAATTCACCCTTTCGATGTTTCTCACGATTCGGCGCACTGCTTAGGTTATAGTGTATACGATGGCAACAAAAAGATTAGTTACGCGACAGATTTAGGTTTTATTAATGATGGAATTATTAAAAATTTAGCAGATAGCAGTTTGGTTATACTTGAAGCGAACCACGATATTCCCCGCCTTATGAATAACCCTAGATACCCTATTTATCTAAAACAGCGAATTTTATCAAAGCGCGGGCATTTAAACAATAAAGATAGCGCTGAAGCCGTATTAAAGATGCTTGGTTATGGTATTCGTGGGTTGATTGCGGCGCATTTAAGCGAGGAAAATAACACGCCAGAACTTGTTTTAAAGGCTCTAAATGATACAGTGGCGCGAAATGGTGGCGAACTGGCAAAAGAAATTTATGTAGACATCGCAAAACAACATAGCGTTGGCAATATTTATAGAATAAAGTCGTAGGGCTTTATTTTTTTGTTGCTTTTTATGTATAATTTTATTTTTATTCCGCAAATTATATGTAGAAAATTTTAGGAGTATCTTTATGGCAACGAAAAAAAGTAAAAATAAAGAAGCGAAAACGACTGCAAAAACAGCAAAAGCAGGCGGTAAAATTGAAAAAGAAAAAGAGAAAAAGGAAGCAAAAAAAGAGCCTTTGATTTCAACTAAAAAGAAAGTTGGTATAGCGGTTTATTTTACCTTTCTGGCTACTTTTGCGCTAGTTTTTGGTGCGCAAGTTTGGATGACCGATGTCCTAAATCCGCCAGAAACAAACGCGCCAAATAAAAGTGAACCAAGTGTTCAGCAAACTCAAAATTTAGACGATTTCAATCAAAATGAAAATCAACAAAATGATATAGTTTCGCAATCAAACTCAAATAATATTGAAACTAATAATTTAAACAATGCAAGCGAAAATAATATGCTTGATACTAATCAAAATGAACAAAATTCCGTTTTGAATAATGAAACAACGCAAAATTATGAAATCAATTGTCCAGACGGTAATTGTTTCCCCGCCCCTACATATTAAAATTTATTTATTCGCTACGCTCAAATTAGCAATTAGCAATTTTACTTGCTACGCAAGAATTAGCAATGAGCAATTAGCAGTTATTGCTGGGTATAAAATAATATTAAATTCCTTCCTTAATTAAAAATTCCTAATTACTAATAACATTAAAAACTCACTTCGTTTTAAAGTGAGTTTTTGTAATGTGAAGTGAATTTTTTAATTAAAAATCGTGGTTTCCGCTGTCTGTTTGGTCGTTAGCGGTTTAGTTGCGTTGTTTTAGATGTTTTTTATAAAATTATCATATTACATCACACCACTGTTTACGCTATTTGTTTGGTCGTTGGCGTTGAGTTCGGCAGTTGAAGTGAATACCGCTATTACTTGTTTTCCGTCTATTACGGATAAGGGAATACTAGCGCTAATGTAGTCATAGCCTTGGAGGGTTATTGTTTCTCCGCTTGTTTCGTCTTGGTATGTTATGTACTCACCGTCTATCTGCCAACCTAAGAAGGTATAGTCTGTGTACGCTTGCGCTACTACATTAACTGTTTCTAGTCCGTTTATTGTGGTGTAGCCGAGTATTTTAGCACTACCTGCTACGACTAGGTCTATTTCACTACCCTGATATTTAACCGATAATGCTATGCCTTCTATTGAGCCTCCTGCTTTAAAGTTTTGGACGGTGGTTACAAAATCTAAGTATATTGTGAAGGGTTCGCCTATGTTGTATATTTCTAGTATTAGTTGCGTGCCTGTGGTGTTGGTGATGTAGTGTATTACGGTGCTATAATCGTTTTGTAGATAACCGTCTATTGATTTGATTTTTGTAAAATCATTTGTGGTCGGTTGTGTGGCAGTGTTTGCAGCATATATTCCGTTGATATAGTATCCGCTGTTCATTTGGATTACATAACTATGTACTACATTGTCTACACTTTCACGAATTATAGTAAACTCTGCTCCACTGTTTAGTGATGTGATTGTTACAATAGGCTCAAACACTGCGGTGTATGTTGCGTCTTGAGTTACTGTGATTGTGTAATTAGTCATTCCTATACTGTCACCTAACAATGTTTGCCCACCGTCCAAACTCCAACCTACAAGTTGATAATTAGGGTCTGCCGTGGCGGTTAGTGTATTTGCTCCTTGTGGTAATTGTCCACCACCACTTGCAGAACCGTATACACCATTATTCGAATTAACCGTTATGTTATAAGTAATCATATCGAATACTGCGGTATATGTTGCATCATTTGTTATATTTACTACATAACTAGTTTGATTTTCTGTACCTTCAATTATAGAATTTCCACCATCTAAACTCCAGCCTAAAAATCCGCAATTTTCATTTGGTGTTGCGCTTATGACAATAGATGTTCCGACCGCATAATTTCCTGTACTATCGCTCACTGTACCATAGTTTTCGTTATTACTATTTACAGTAATATTTACGAAAGTCATTAGTTGAAAATTTGTACTTGAAAATTTAGTACCATGAACATTTCTTGCATTATTTAGACTTGTTTGGTCTTTAAAGTAATATGTTACATCAGAATTATAATTTAAAAAAGCAAAAGTACCTATCATGGATGCTTCACTTGTAATTTCGTTATAAAAATATATTGCTATTAAACCAGTACACCAATAAAATGCGGTCTGACCTATGCTTGCAACCCTGTTTCCAATTGTTACTGTCTCCAAAAAACTACAACTATCGAATGCTGAATTTCCTATACTTTTAACATCATTTCCAATTGTTGCCGAAATTAAACTATTGCATCTATAAAATGCATTATTTCCTATGCTAGTGACATTATAGTTAACACCACCATAACTAACGGAACTTGGTATTGTTGCACTTGTTATAGAAGTACTTGTTGGTCCTGTTACTTCTACTTCACCTTCTCCATTTGTACCTTCAACTGTAATTTCATAATTTAAATCACCCACGGTAAAAGTATCACCAACTGCTGCACCTGCAGACTGATTTGTTTCTTTTGATAGAGAAACGCCTAATACTACACCACTTATTATTAAAACTAAAGTGATTATGGAAAGTATTGTATAGAGTTTATATTTGGTGAATAGTTCTTTAATTGCCATATGGCTATCTCTCCTATTTTTTTAATTTGTAAAACAAATTAACTTAGTTTTTTGTTTTCGGGTAAAATTTAGTTATATATTTGAGTTTTAATTTTAATAATTATTCTTAAAACCTATTTTTTATTTTAGGCTTTAGTTTTTTTGTTTTTAGAAGTTCATTGTTATTTTTTGTAGAAATTTGTAGAAATATGTTAGATATTTTTATAGTTTAAACAATTTTTTATCTTTTTAGTCAATTTGGAACAAAGTGTTCTTTTAATTTTGCAAGTTTTTTGAACATTAAAAGTATACTATGGCTAATAGCCATATGTCAACTATTTTAAGAAAGAATTTAATATAATTTATTTATGAATAAATTTGCGGAAAGATTGAGAGATGTTTTAGATGAGAATGGAATGACACAATTAGAACTTGCTAATAAAATTGGAATGTCTCAAAGTATTGTTAATAACTATTGCACAGGAAAACGAGAGCCTTCTCTCGATGTTTTAATTTTAATTGCACAAGCGTTAGACGAAAGTATTGATTATTTACTTGGAAATGATTAATTGAAAAAAATGTGTACACTTTACACATTTTTTTTATTTTGAGAAAAAGAGAATTGATTTGAAATCTATTTGTATACTGAATAAAAACAATTTTTAATAATAAATTACTTTAACCAAAAACAAAAAACATACCAAGAAAATACTTGGTATGCTTTTTTATTTGATTAGTTCATATTTAGTGTTGGGTATTGACCGCTAACGAAGTTCCAAATAGAACTATCGAAACCACGGTTTGTGAATGTGTCGATATTCTTGCAATCTCCATCACTTCTCCAGCCATCGTCTGGTGCTTTCCAGTCGATTATGAATAGGTATGAACTTGAGTGACGAGCGCCACCGCTTTGTGAATTTAGAATACAGTTTTCTACATAGCCACCAACTTTAGAGCCAGCATCAAATATGTTGTTTAAAGCGTAGATTTCTGATTCTGTTTCTGCATAAGCCTTACCTGCTGAATTGTCAAATGATACATTTGAGAAGCAGTAAGCAACGCGTCCATATTCACTTGAGTTGCGGTATAAGATACTACCAGCAAAACCACCCATAATGTTACCACTAAGGAAGCAGTTTGAGTAACTATTTATGATACTACCGCGTGAGATTTCACCAGCAAGACCACCTACTCTATATCCATAAACAGAACCTGTTGAGTATGATTGCGAAATGTTATTTACAATTCCCACACTTGACGCTACATCAAGTCTACCAACAAGACCACCGATTAAGTAACCAGTGATGTTTATATCAGTTGCAGCGCATTTTGTAATAGTAGGTTGAGTATTAGCAATGCTTCCGCTGTATCTACCAACGATACCACCAACGATTGTACCATCAATAGTAGGTGCGCTAATTAAACCAGTGAAGTTGCCTTTTGTGATTGTTCCGCTAGACATATCACCAACAATACCACCTACATATTTAGTGTTTCCGTTTTTGTTCATAACATCAATTCTGTATGAGTAGTTACCGTTCGCTTGAAGTCCATTATAACTTGCGTTGTTAATGTTTCCTAAGTTTTGTCCAGCCACACCACCGATAGAAGCCGTATTTGCCGTTACTCTAATATTTAATGTAGCAGTGCTATTTAAAATGTTACCGTTTGAGTAGTTGCTACCAACGATACCACCAACATAAACATCGCCGTCTTTATCAACATTAATTCCTACAAAGTTTGTATCAGCATTAGAACGAACTGTTGCACCACTAATAGTGCCGTTATTGTAACCAGCAATTACACCGATATATTGACCAGCAGAGATGTTTACACCTTCAATTGTCAAATCTTGAATAAGTCCGTTGCTACCAACATATCCAAAGAAACCATTGTACGCTCTGTCAGTACTTATTACAAGGTTGTATATAACTGGCATATTGCCGTTGCTGTCAGGAATTACCACAAATTGACCATTGAATGGCATTTCTGCAGTACCAATTGGCGTCCATTCGCCTGTTAAACAAATGCTTTCATTGATGAAGTAATTGTTATTTAACTCGCCATCATCAGCTATATCGTTTTGAATTTCTCGTTTCAAAGCATCTTCAGCAGAGATAATTATTCTATCAAACTCATCATATATTGAATCTGCTGTAGGAACTGCATCTACTTTGATTGTTGGATAACCGTTATTTACTGTAGAATCAATTGTCCAAACTTGCTCAAAGTTCCAACCAGTGAATTGACCTATTGTGCTGTAGCCTACAAAGGCAAGGCTAGCGTCAACTGCACCACTTGAAATGATTGCATCAATTCTTTCCTGCGTTGGTCTTTGTTTTAAAACTTCATCGCTTACTGGGAATGCAAGGTAAGCGTCCGTTACATCGGCTTGACCAGCGATTGCAGTATAACCATCAGTTGCGCGGTAGAAGTTACCTAAAATTCTATTGTACGAACTTACAGTTTCGTCTTCGCTACTTGGTCTTAAAACAACATTTGTTTCAGCGCCGTAGTTTGTATTGCTACCTATTAAGTAACCAAATTCACCATTTGAAGTGATAGAACTTAAAACCGCATAGTTGTTTACAATGGCATTTCTGTAAATGTTATTCTCATTTTGAACATTATTTACAAGACCGATTAAACCACCAGCAATTGAACTATCACCATTTGCTGTGATATTACCTGTTACATACGAATTGAACACGAACGCACCTTGAGTACTACCAGCAAGACCACCAACATAGTTTTGTCCTATGATAGTAGAATTTGATACTGACGAGTATTGAATGCGTGCTATAAATTGTGTAGTATTCGTACTCGAAGCAATAACCGAACCAACAATACCGCCGACTGTTGCTCCATTTTGTGTGCTTGAGTTGCTAATAGTTGAGTTTGAAACATTCACAAAGTTAACCTGACCATTAACTACACCAGCGACAGCACCAGCGTAACTGTAAGCACCATCAATAATCACACTAGTTAAGTTAAGTTTTGATACTACACCACCATTACCGATTGTAGCAAACAACCCAGCTCTTTCAAGAGTGTCACTTACAAACATAGTGCTTTCGTTAGCATAAGTCGAGCCACTCTTTAACAATATTAAGTTAGAAATAGTGTGACCGTTACCATTGTATGAGCCTGTAAAGCCTGTGCTTGAATTTGTACCGATTGGAGTCCAAGCAGATTCTGCAACACTCATATCAATATCAGCAACTTGTTGATAGTGTGCTGAAAGAGTTCTGCCGTCAACAGCGTCATTTTGTCCAATTGTACTTAAATCTAAGTAATCACGAACATAGAACGGGTGCTCAACTGTACCATCACCTACATAAACAGCAACTTGTAGGTCTTTGTAACCTTCATTTGTAGTTTGAAGTTGTAAAGTTGTGTTTCCGCCACTAACTGCTTCAAATCTCCAAACGATTGTTTCGTTGTCATCCTCGTAATATGCGGGATCAAGTGCTCTTACAACATTTTCATCCATAGTTACAAGAGAATACTCCTCACTTGAAGCATTTTGTCGTGTAACTGTGACTTCAAATGTTTCGCCAACATTAACATATTTAGTAAGGGCATTTTCACCATTACCAAAACTAAATACCTCAGTATTACGCATAAAGTAGTAAATGGATAAGCCTATACTAATACATACGATGACGATAAGCAAAAAGATTAAGAATCTATTAAGCCATTTCATAATAAATTACCTCTCTATTTATTCATCTAGTAGTATTACGAATATTATACATTAAAATTCTAAATTTGTCAATATGCAACTTGTAAAAACAATGAAAATATATATTAAAGGCTTATTTTAAAAAATTTTTAACAAATTTTAAAGAAAAAACGCCTGAAATTTTAGGCGCAAATTTACAATCCTAGACTAATAACCAAAGCATCATCGATATTTTTTAGGGTATTTCGGTCCGCAGTGCCTATTTTTTCTAATAAACGCGCTTTGTCGAGCGTACGAATTTGTTCTAACAAGACCACGCTGTCGCGTTCTAGACCATATGTATGAGCATTTAACTCAATATGCGTAGGCAATTTGGCTTTGTTTATTTTACTTGTAATCGCCGCCACAATAACTGTTGGGCTATAACGGTTACCTACATCGTTTTGCACAATCAAAACGGGGCGCACTCCGCCCTGTTCGCTACCTACTACTGGTGATAAATTTGCATAATAAATGTCGCCTCGTTTGATTGTATCCAAGTTTTAAAGCTCCTTTAACCAATTTTCATACTCGGTTAAATCATCACAATCACCCCAAATTTCCCATTCACTAAAACCTTTGAAGTCGCGATAATCTTCCTTTTTCAATATATGTTTAGAATGGTAATTTTTGTGTCTTATTAATTTTGACAATTCGACTGAATACTTTTTGTCTTGCATAATTAATTTATCCCTTTTAACATATTAAATATACCTAAAATTTTTAAAATTTAGGATTTTTCAAAGATATGTTTTGTATTTAATATTTTTTTATTCGTTAAAATCACATTGCAACGCAAATAGCAATAGCGTCTTTATCTGTGTGCGATATGCTGATATCTATATTTTTAAGTTTTAAACTTTCCGCCATTTTTTTTGCTGTACCTTTTAAATTTAAACAAGGTTTGCCTAGACTATCGGGTAAAATTTCAATATCAAGCCATGTTATACCTTTATCTATCCCCGTACCAAACATTTTAGAAACGGCTTCTTTTGCGCAAAATTTACCTGCCATTCTTTCCGCCTGCCCTTGTGGTGTTGAAATTTCTTTTATATGCTCGCGCTCGGCATGAGTAAAAACTCTTGATAAAAACTTGCCATCGTTGATTTTGTCTAAAAATCGTTCAACTTTTACAATATCAATCCCAACTTTCATCTAAATTCCCTTCTTTTAATTTTGAAATTACTAGACTAATTTCGCTCCAATCAAAGCCTTTTCCTGCAAGATGGCGACAAAGTTTATCAAAATTTTCGCGTGTTGGTTCTCGGTTTTTCATAAACTTTAAAGCAAAGTTTAAAACTGTTTCGTCTTGGTTATCATAATCAGCCAAGCACTCGTTTATTAAATCTTTATCTACTCCACGCATAAGCAAATTTTGCATAATTTTGCGCTTACCATAACGACTGATGTTGTTTTCAATATATATTTCCGCATATCGCCTATCATCTAAATAATGATAATCTTGGAGTTTTGCCAAAATAACATTAATAGTTTTTGGCATATAACCTTTTTCTTTTAAATAAGTACGCACTTGATGTTGTGTTTTTGGGGTACGAGAAATTAAATCAACAACGCGTTCAAAACCACTATTTTGTTCGCTTTCTGTAACGATATTTTCAAGTTCTGCTTTTGTTATCTCTCTGCCTTTGTGCAGTTTATTTTTAAACGCGGTAAAATCATCAACGGAGCAAACAAATTCATCATCAATATAAATGTGGACTCGCTTTTTATTCCCTTTTGCTTGTTTAATGTCTGTAATTACACTCATTATATACCCTCATAACTTTGTAAAATTTCATCGATTTTTATTGCATTTGTAAAATTTTCGTCAGTTGAAGCAACAAATTTAATTTTAGCACCATTAGTAAAATCACTTTCTAAAATAATAACTTTTTTATCCTTTATCTTATTTAAAAAAACCTGGTATTCGCTATAATCAAGAATTATTTCATAAACAAAAGAAGGCTCATATTTAACAATAGGCGCGACTTCAAAAATTTCTTTTGCAGTATTTGAATAGGCTCGCAACAAGCCCCCAGCACCGAGTTTTATGCCACCAAAATACCGAACAACGCAGATTATAATATTTGTTAAATTTTTCATTTCTAATATATTTAAAATAGGTTTTCCTGCCGTGCCTGATGGTTCTCCATCATCACTTACTTTTGCCAAATTTAGTAGTTTATACGCATAAACTACATGGCGAGCATCGTTATGCTGTTGCCTTATATTATTAATAAAATCATCTGCTTTTTCTTGGTTATCTACATACTTACAAAAACCCAAAAAGCGAGATTTATTTATTAAAATCTCGCTTGTAAATATTTTATTTTGCGGTACTGAAAATAACTCTTTCATTATTTTACTTTAACCTTAACTATATTCTTTTTACCTTTTTTAAGTACAAAAGTTTCATTTGGACAAGTGAACTCTATATTATTTACCACGCTATCATTTACGCGGACGCCACCACCTAAAATTAATTTTTTAGCGTCACCACGCGATGTGGCAAACTTAATAGCAACAAGACAATCAACAATATTTAAATTTGCTTTGTCTATTTCGACTTCGGGCATTTCGTTTAAATCGCCATTAAACGCACCGCGCGCCTTACTTAGAGCCTCCAGAGCGCTTTCCTCACCGCGTACTAATTTTGTAACTTCGTATGCAAGGCGTTCTTTTGCTTTGTTTAATTCTTTACCACTAACAGAACAAATCTCTTTTATTTCGTCTAATGGTAAAAGTGTTAGCACACGGAAAATTTCCTCAACTTTGCTATCCTCAATATCGCGAAAATATTGGAAAAAGTCGTAGTCACTGTATTTTTCTCGAGATAACCAAACTGCACCGCCAGCGGACTTGCCCATTTTTGTGCCATCAGATTTGGTAAGAAGTGGAGTTGTAAAACAATAAACAGGCTTATTTTCTCTTTTATGAATTAGGTCAGCGCCAGCGACAATATTTGCCCATTGGTCACTACCGCCTAATTCAATTTTACAATTATAATTTTTAAAAAGATACCAAAAATCGTATGCTTGCATTGGCATATAGTTAAATTCTAGAAAACTTAAACCGTTTTCCATTCTTTGCTCAAAGCAACCAGAACTTAACATTTTGTTTACACTCATATTTAAGCCTACGATATTTAAAAATTCCAAATACCCTAACTTACTTATCCAATCATCATTATTTACGACAATTAGCCTATTTGGCATTTTGGGGTCAAAGAATGACTCTAATTGCGCTTTGATTTTTCGTAAATTTTCATCGCGTTGTTCTTGTGTAATCATAGGACGCATATCATTTCTACCTGTTGGGTCGCCGATTCTGCCTGTCGCGCCACCAATTAACGCAATAGGAGTATGCCCTGCTTTTTGCATTCGTACTAATTGTAAAATTGAAGCAAGGTGTCCAACATGCAAACTATCAGCCGTTGGGTCGAAACCGCAATAGCAAACAACTCTCTCCCTTCCTAAAAGTTCGCGAAGTTCGTCTTCGTTAATTGTTTGGTAAATAAGACCGCGTTCTTTCATTTCGTCAAAAACATTCTGCATTCTGCTTGCTCCTAAATAAAATTTAGGTTTATTATATCACATAATATAAATAATAGCAACTTTTAAAAAGCAAAAAACAACCTAATCGGTTGTTTATTTTTAATAGATTATTATAAAAAGTATTTGCAAAATTTGAATTTTTAATATAGTCTAACTTTGATTTATTAAGTTTTAATTATCTCGAAAAGTCGTCAATTTTAGTTTGGCAAGTGTCACTAGGTTTAAAGACATTTGAGCAATACATCGAAGTGCATTTCTGCTGTAATATCTTTTTTTCGTTTTGAGAAATATCAAGAGTTTTTAGATATTTTTTATAAGCGAACACATAACTTAAACCAAACTTATTTACAAAAAATCGAACATGGTCATCGTTAGTTTTAAAATCACTAATAGAAGTATTTACTAAATTTTCGTCATCAGTTAATGAACCAACGGCAGTAAAACTCAAATCAATACGGTCTAACTTACCAGTTTTATCATAAATTTTTTCACAAGTTATTGGACTTGAAACTTCATAAGCAGGTCCACAAATAACATTTTCTGCATAGTTTTCTAAATCTTTCCTATCTAATTTTTCTGTAAACATTTTCTCACTCCGTTCTTTTGTTATATATTTTATTATATCACAAAACATAAAAATCGTCAATACCAACAAAAACAATAAATTAAATTTTATATCAAATCATTTTTTAAAAATAAAATAATGTGATATACTATATTTGATTTTGCGTGTTTTTACGCGCTACAAAAGGGGAAAAAATGAAAAACAACGATTGCTACAAAATAAATTCTTGTCCACATTCTGGACCAGCACCTATCCCACAAGAAGGTAGGTACGACCAAGTTAAAGACATTACACAAATCAGCGGATTTAGTCACGGTTGCGGAAAGTGTGCGCCACGCCAAGGTGTTTGTAAACTTACTTTAAATGTTAAAAATGGCATTATACAGGAAGCGCTTGTCGAAACTGTTGGTTGCAGTGGAATGACGCATAGTGCTTGTATGGCTGGTGAAATATTAGTTGGGCTTACGCTTTTAGAAGCACTCAATACCGACCTAGTTTGCGATGCTATCAATGATGCTATGAAGGATATTTTCCAACAACTTGTATATGGACGCAGTCAAAGCGCATTTTCTCTTGGCGGACTTTCGATTGGTGCAGGTATTGAGGAGTTAGGCTCTACTCATTCAAGCCGTGTTGGAACAATTTATTCTAGTGATAAAACAGGCGTAAGGTACTACCACACCACAGAAGGTTATATAACTCGCCTTGCTCTTGATGAAAATGACGAAATTATCGGTTATGAATATGTAAATTTGCCAAGACTTTTAAAAAATATTCGTTCAGGGCTAGACGCAAAAGAGGCATTAATAAAATCTGCTGGTTCGTATGGGCGTTTTGATGAAGGCAAAAAATATATAGACACTATGGAGGAAAACATATGACAGAAAAATATTTCACAGGTTATGCTGAACGCGAGGCTAAAATAAAGGCTCTTTTAGATAAATATGGAATACCTTCCGTAGATGAAGCATATAGACTTGCCGAAAGTGTATTAAACTGCGAGGACTTTGTAAAAAAAGTGCAGCCAATAGTTTTTGATAATGCTGTTTGGGCTTTTCGTATTGGTACTGCCCTAGCCGTAAAAACTCACACGAATGACCCTAAACAAATTGCGTTACTTCTTGGTGAAGCACTACAAGCGTTTTGTATTCCTGGTTCTGTTGCCGAGCGCCGTCAAGTTGGACTTGGACACGGTAGACTTGCTCACACTCTTTTAGACGACTCAACAAAATGCTTCTGTTTTATTGCAGGTCACGAATCATTTGCAGCAAGTGAAGGTGCTATTGCTCTTGCAACTAGTGTAAATCACGTTCGCACTACCCCACTTAAAATTATTATAAATGGTTTGGGAAAAGATGCCGCTTATATAATTAGCCGAATTGGTGGTTTTACTTATATCGAAACAGATTTCGATTTTGCAAACGATAAACTAATAATTAAAAGCGAGCGAAAATTTGGGAATGGCGACCGTAGTAATGTACGAGTTTATGGCGCGTTGAGTGTAAATGAAGGTGTCGCAATTTGCGATTATGAACAAGTCGATATTTCAATCACAGGAAATTCAACGAACCCAACTCGTTTTCAACATCCCGTTGCTGGAATTTACAAAAAAATGCGTGTAAACCAAGGGTTACCCTACTTTTCAATAGCAAGCGGTGGTGGTACGGGGCGAACACTTCACCCGGACAATTTGGCGGCAGGTCCTGCAAGTTATGGACTAACTGATACTATGGGGAGAATGCACTGTGATGCGCAATTCGCTGGTAGTAGTTCTGTTCCCGCTCATGTAAATATGATGGGTTTTGTTGGAATGGGAAATAACCCGCTTATGGGCTGTACCGCAAGTCTATCCGTGCGTTTAAGTGAATTGATAAAATAAAATTTTATCTCTTTATTTCCTTATTAAATTAAAGGTTTAAAATGAAAAAGCGAGTTTTTGTCCCTATATCAATAGGTTTTTTGCTCCTAGATTTGTTTTTCTGGGGATTAAGTATCCTGTGTTTAGTTACTTTTATTATTGAGTTGGTTAATGGTTCGCCAAATATTGAATGGAATTTTTTTGAATACGCAATAATGGTTTTTGCTATAATTTTTTTGTTTTTCACGGCAATACGCTTTTTACTATGTTTTAAAATTCATTTAAGAAAAACAGACATAATAACATATGGTGATGGACTGCCTAAATTTGAAAAAATTCAATATAAATGTATAGTAAAGTATAAAGATATACAATCTATTTCAATAGTTGCTAGTGAGAAAAATTCTAAAAATCAAAGCATACAACTTATTGGTGTATCGTCATCGATGCCTAAAAAATATTTAGTATTTACTTTAATAAACAGCAAAAGAAAGAAAAGAATGTGTATAAACTATTACAACAAAAAGCAGATAATCAAAATGCTAAACTATATTAATGAGAATATGCAAGAAGTAGGCAACGAAAATAAACTAGATATCAATAAAATAATACAAGACTGGTATATTTATGGCGGATACAATCGTGAAGAGTTAAAAATAAAGCGTGGAGAAAAAATTCGTAAAAAGTCTAAAACAAAAAAGCAAAACGAAAATTTAGACAATGAACTAAATGAAAACGCAGAGAAATAAAATTTAAACATGCACATAAAAAGTGCTTGTTTTTCTATTACTTCCCTATCCTAAACTTTTTATAATAATAACTTAAAATTAATACAAGGCAATTGCATTATAATTTGTAAAAATAAAAAAATAGCAAAAAATTTTTGCTAGATTTATAGTAAAGCGCGTTAAAATGGTTATTTTTGTTCATCATTTTCTGGTTTGTTTTGATTATTATCGTTTAAGTATATCTCATTTTGCTTACGGAGTTGGTTTAATTCGTTTTGCAATTCAAATAATTTTTGTTTTTGTTTCTGTTCTGCAATCTCGGCTTCAATTTCTTTGCGTTGCTCTATGTATATTTCATTTACGGGCAATACGATAGTTTTAGTTTCTAAAGTTTTATTTGATTCGCTTGCTTTTATTTGATAAGGAATTAAAGTTTGAATTACAAGTGCTAAGTATGAGAAAAATATCATTAAAAATGAGTTAAGAATATTAGGCATATAAATATTGTCAAGATACATACTTATTGGTGATGGTAAATAGGAATTCATTAATTCACTACTTGTGTAATCATTAAATACATCACTATAATGTACATTAAAATCAAGTAAGATAACACCAACAAATACTAAACCTACTATTATAGCGATAGTCCAAAAATATTTTGAACGCAATTCTTTAAATATTGTTGTGATGCTGAAAACAATCAAAATAATGCTTAACAACCAAAAAATAATGCTAAAAACTAAAGCCGCAATAACAATGGGAGTATATGCAGTTTCTGATGTATTAGAGTATAAATTAATATTAAGATTGCACTATTCCACAAAGGTCTATAATTTTAAACATAATTATCATTGAGGCAATTAACAAAATTGTTGCTAAAACTGATAAACAAATTTTAAAAATGATATTTGTAGATAAATTTTTTTGACTTTCTGCTTCCATAATTAAAAATTCCTTTTCTTTTGTTTATTAATGAATAAAACTTTCTATTTTGAATATTATACATCATAAAGTGATGTAAGTCAAGTATTTTACATCAGTTTGTGGTATAAAATTTACTATGAATAATTTCTCGATATCTAAAACAGTTGGCGAAGCATTGAAGGAAGCCCGCAAAGATAAAAAAATGACTCAAGCGCAAGTTGCAAAAGTTATGCTAATGACACAGCAACAATATAGTCGCTTTGAAAATGGTGTTTTTGAATTAAATTATCAACAAATTGTGCAACTTTGCGAACTTTTAGGTATTACTCCAAACGACCTTTTCGGTTTTGAATGAAATAACGAAACATTTAGTCGGTTAATCTTAAAACTAAAAAAGATAGTGAAAATATGTTCATCACTATCTTTTTTGCTAGTTTTCTATAATATTGAGCGTTATTTTTTTGTATTCGTTTTAAATTGTTAAATGATATATTTAATAATTTAGAAAACTTTTAAAGTTTTATCTTTAATTTCAAAAGTTTTGTTTGTAGTGTTGTTTAGAAAATCTTTATCGTGGCTAATTATAATGATTGTACCTGCAAAGCCTGATAAAACTTTTTCCAAATATCTTTTATTTTGAATATCAAGATGATTTGTTGGTTCGTCTAAAATAACTAAATTGGCATCACTTAAAATTATTTCGGTTAATTTTATACGCATTTTTTCGCCAGCGCTTAATTTCCCTATTTTAGTATCGAAACGAGATTTATCTAAATTCATTGTGCATAAATTCATTATAAAATTAGTTTGATAGTTTTTATCATAAAGTTTACTCATTTCATTAATTGTGATATCAAAATTTAAGTCATAAATATCTTGTTGCATCACCACGGGCTTTACACTTGGTGAAACAAATAATTTTCCACTATAACCGCTATTTTTAATAATGCAGTCTACAAGAGTAGTTTTTCCTACACCATTATCGCCGATAAGAGCGATTTTGTCGCCACTTTCAACGGTAAAATTTACATTTTCTAAAAGAGTTCTATCCCCTATTTTTATACCTAAATTTTCCGCCACAATCGCAAAACGCGTCTTGATGTCGATTTTGTTTAGTTTATAACGAATTTGATGCTCGCTTTCGGGGCGCTCAATATCTTTATTTAATTCTTGTCTTAATTTGCTAATTCGACTTGCGGCAAATCTACTCAAACTTGTGGCGCGTTCGTCTTGTGTTGTTGAATTGCAAGTTCTATTAGCACCAGGCCTGCGCTTTAAATCAGAAATATACAATGCTTCTTTATAATTATCAATTTGTTTGTTTATTTCTTTAATTTTCTTTTGATGTTTTTCATACTCTCGAGTAATGCGTAATTTTTCGTTTTCTTTTTGTGATTGATAATCGTTGAAGTTGCCTAAATATTCTGTTAGTTTCCCATTTTTTACTTCTATAATTTTATAAATCGTTCTATTTAAGAAATCAACATCATGGCTTACAAGCAATACCGTACCGCAATAATCATTAATCAAATTTATAAGCACTTCTTTACTATTAATATCTAAATGATTTGTCGGCTCGTCTAGAATTAATGTGTTTGGGCTCAAAGCAAAAAGTTCGCAAAGTCTAATTTTTGTGCGCTCACCACAACTCAAATTTGATAAAATACTTTCATTAAATGCTATTTCATTACTAATTTTAAAAATATTCAAATACTTACTAAAATCTTTCGCGAACGCATCGTCATTTAATTTTGTCAATAAATTTTTAGTGTCAACAATAGCATTTTGTTCCAAAAAGCCAAAGTTTTCTGGGTTTACTACACTTCCATTTTCAGCCGCTTGCTTGCCTGTGATAATTTCTATTAATGTAGATTTCCCCTGCCCATTTTCGCCTACAATTCCTATTTTTTCGCCGTCATAAATAGCCAAATTTACATTATCTAAAACTATTTTGTTACCAAATTCTTTTGTTACATTATGTAATTGTATCATAATTCTTACTCCTTAATTAGTTTTTATGACACAATCTACACCTTTCAAAATATAACAAAAAAAGCACCTTACTAATAAAGTAAACTGTGTCAAAAATTATTAAAGTGTAGGCAAAACATCCCTATAAAATAGGGCTCATAAAAAAGTTTTAACCTACTAACCTTTAATCCTTTCTGACATATTATTTACTCTCCTAGTTAAGATGCTTTTATTGAAAAGCAATGTTATTTTATCAAAGTAAATAAAAATTGTCAATACAAAATCAAAAAATTTTTTAATAATTATAAAATAAATTGCATAATTATTCATAAATTACTTTTTCTTTAACACTCAAATCAAGCAACCCCAAATCGAACAAACGCAACTTAATAGCCCTTACAATTTGACAATAACTAAATAAATGAGTTAAAAAATTTTTATCAAGATAAAACGAAAAAGCCCGAATAAATCGGACTTTTTGTTATTAATGTAATTAAATTATTTAATAATTTTTGAAACTACACCACTACCTACTGTGTGTCCACCTTCACGGATAGCGAAGCGAAGACCTTCTTCGATAGCGATAGGGCTGATTAATTCAACTTCCATTTCAACATTGTCACCAGGCATACACATTTCAACACCATCAGGAAGTTTAATTGTACCTGTAACGTCTGTAGTACGGAAGTAGAATTGAGGACGGTAACCAGATACGAATGGAGTAGAACGGCCACCCTCTTCTTTCTTTAATACATAAACGCTTGCTGTAAATTTAGTGTGTGGAGTAATTGTCTTAGGTGCAGCAAGTACTTGACCACGTTGAAGGTCTTTACGCTCAACACCACGAAGCAATACACCAATGTTGTAACCAGCAACTGCTTCGTCAAGCAATTTCTTGAACATTTCAACACCTGTTACAACAGTTGTTTTTGTTGGGCCAAGACCAACGATTTCAACAGTGTCACCGACTTTAACTTTACCACGTTCTACACGACCTGTACCAACGGTACCACGACCTGTAATAGTAAATACGTCTTCAACTGGCATAAGGAATGGTTTGTCTACATCACGAACAGGGTCTTTGAAGTAGCTGTCACAAGCATCCATAAGTTCAAAAATGCACTTGCACTCTTCGCCATCTACATTACCTGCAACAGCAGCATCAAGAGCAGCCTTTGCACTACCGAAAATAATTGGAGTTTCGTCTCCAGGGAAACCATACTCTGTTAATAGGTCACGGATTTCCATTTCAACGAGTTCAAGAAGTTCTGCACGGTCTGCAGGAGGAAGCAAGTCTACCTTGTTTACGAACACGATAATTGCTGGCACACCAACCTGACGAGCAAGAAGGATGTGTTCACGAGTTTGAGGCATAACACCTGCGTTTGCAGCAACTACCAAGATTGCACCGTCCATCTGTGCAGCACCAGTAATCATGTTTTTAACATAGTCTGCGTGGCCTGGGCAGTCTACGTGAGCGTAGTGACGCTTGTTTGTTTCGTACTCTACGTGAGTTGAGTTAATTGTAATACCGCGTTGACGCTCCTCTGGAGTCATATCGATTGAAGCATAGTCGCGTGCTTCAGCCAAACCTTTCTTTGACAATACTGTTGTAATAGCAGCAGTCAAAGTTGTTTTACCGTGGTCTACATGACCGATTGTACCCAAGTTAAAGTGGGGTTTTTTACTTTCAAATTTTGCTTTTGCCATAATCTTTTAAATTCTCCTTATTAAATTTTTTTAATTGGCAGAGTTTCTTTGCCCAATAATCTTTTCAGCAACAAATTTGGGCACTTCTGAGTAGCACTCTAAGTCCATAGTAAATATACCACGACCTTGAGTGATACTGCGCAAGTCGGTTGCATAACCAAACATTTCGGCAAGAGGAACGAGTGCGTTTATTGTCTGCTGACCGTCCTCGCTCTCCATTTCTCTTAACTGTCCTCTACGACGGTTAATATCGCCCATAACATCGCCCAAGTATTCCTCAGGAACGATGACTTGCACCTTCATAATTGGCTCTAAGATTACAGGGTTAGCATTCTTGGCAGCTTCCTTAAATGCCATACTACCAGCAATCTTAAATGCCATTTCACTAGAGTCTACATCGTGGAAACTACCATCAACAAGTGTTACACGGAAGTCAACCATTTCATAGCCTGCTAGCACGCCGTTTTGAGCGGCTTCACGAATACCTTCGTCAATTGCAGGGATAAATTCTTTTGGAATAGCACCACCTACGATTTTGTTTACAAATTCATAGCCAGAGCCTGCTGGTAAAGGTTCCATTTCAATTACACAGTGACCATATTGACCTTTACCACCTGACTGACGAATGTATTTTCCTTCTTGTTTTGTTTTACTGCGAATTGTTTCGCGATAAGCAACTTGTGGCTTACCAATATTTGCGTCAATGTTAAATTCACGCTTCAATCTGTCGCAATAAATATCAAGGTGAAGTTCGCCCATACCAGCGATAATTGTTTGACCTGTTTCTTGGTCAGTATAGGTCTTGAATGATGGGTCCTCTTCTGCAAACTTTAATAGTGCAGCGACCAACTTTTCTTGACCTGCTTTTGTTTTAGGTTCAATTGCGATACGAATAACTGGGTCTGGGAAATTGATACTTTCCAAAATGATTGGATGTGCTTCATCACAAAGAGTGTCACCTGTTGTAGTATCTTTAAGACCAACAATTGCTGCAATGTCACCTGTGCGTACTTCGTTAATTTCGATACGCTCATTTGAGTGCATACGAATTAAACGAGCAACGCGCTCTTTTTTGCCCTTTGTAGAGTTGTATACATAACTTCCGCTTTCAAGTTTACCACTGTAGACACGGAAGTAAGTAAGTTTTCCGTAAGGGTCTGTTGCAACTTTGAAAGCGAGTGCGCTAAATGGCTCATCGTCACTTGGATGACGCTCAGCCTCTTCTCCATTAAGTAAAACGCCTTTTATTGCTGGAACATCCAAAGGACTTGGTAAGTAGTCAACAATTGCGTCAAGCAATTTTTGAATACCTTTATTTTTATAACTTGTACCACAAATTACAGGGTTCATTTTTAATGAAATTGTACCTTTGCGAATACCCTGTTTGATTTCTGCTTCAGTGAAATCTTCACCTGCAAAGAATTTTTCAAGTAAAGCATCGTCCATTTCCGCTACATGTTCAATAAGTTCTGCACGATACTTTTTCGCTTGGTCCATATATTCGGCAGGAATATCGATTTCCTCCATTTCCTTGCCTTCATCGTCTTTATAAATAGTAGCTTTCATGGTAACCAAGTCGATAACGCCTTTAAATTCGTCAGCGTGACCGATTGGCAATTGAATGGGTACAGCATTTGCGCGCAAACGACTTTTCATCATTTCAATAACTCTGAAAAAGTCTGCGCCGTTCATATCCATTTTGTTAACATATGCAATTCTAGGAACTCCATATTTGTTGGCTTGTTTCCATACTGTTTCACTCTGTGGTTGGACACCACCGCGTGCACAAAATACTGCAACAGAGCCATCGAGTACTTTTAGACTGCGTTCAACCTCGATTGTAAAGTCTACGTGACCTGGGGTATCAATAATATTTATTTGATTATCTTTCCAATGACAAGTAGTCGCTGCAGAAGTAATTGTGATACCACGCTCGCGCTCTTGAACCATCCAGTCCATAGTAGCCTGACCTTCGTGAACTTCGCCTAGTTTGTGAGTTATACCAGTGTAGTATAAAATACGCTCAGTAGTTGTAGTTTTACCTGCATCAATGTGTGCCATAATGCCTATATTGCGTATCTTATCTAAAGGTGTAGTTCTTGCCATTCTATCTTATTTCTCTCCTTATTTTATTACCACTTAAAGTGTGCAAAAGCCTTGTTTGCTTCTGCCATACGGTGAACTTCGTCCTTTCTCTTTATAGCACCACCTGTATTATTAAAAGCATCAGTGAGTTCACCTGCGAGTTTGTGCTCCATACCGCGTTCACCACGCTTCTTTGCAAACAATACTATCCATCTAATAGCAAGTGTTTGACGGCGAGCGGGACGAATTTCTACGGGCACTTGATATGTTGCGCCACCTACTTTGCGTGCGCGTGTTTCCACTATAGGACTTGCATTTTCCAATGCTTTTTCTAAAGTTTCCATTGGTGCAACACCTGTCTTTTCAGAAGCGATGTTGAGTGCATCATAAACAAGTTTTTCAGCGATACTCAACTTTCCGTCTAGCATAACTTGGTTGATAAGTTTGCGAACAACGGTGCTGTTGTATACAGGGTCCGGCAACACACTGCGCACTGGGGCTGCATTGCGTCTTGACATAATTATTCTCCTTTTGTGATTTATGTTAAATTCTTAAATATAAAGATATAGATTACTTAGCGTCTTTTTTGGTACCGTATTTACTACGACCTTGTTTACGCTTTGCTGTACCTGCTGTATCAAGCACACCACGAACGATGTGATAACGCACACCGACAAGGTCTTTAACACGACCACCACGAACCAAAACAACCGAGTGCTCTTGAAGGTTGTGCCCTTCGCCTGGAATGTACATAGTACTTTCACTACCGTTGCTTAAACGAACCTTTGCAATTTTACGCAAAGCAGAGTTAGGCTTTTTAGGTGTAGTTGTAGTAACAGCAAAGCACACACCACGCTTTTGAGGACATTGCTCTAATAGCGGAGATTTTGATTTTCTCTTTATAGGCTTACGGCTTTTCCTAACTAGTTGGTTTATCGTAGGCATATTTTCCTCCTTATAAATTCGATGTCGCAACATTCAACCCTAAATTTTTGATGCGACTTGGCGCGTAAAAGTAACCTAAACATTTGTGGAATGAACAATTATGCTAGGCAAATAGCGTCCTGCTGGCAAACAGATAACACACCACATATTACCCGTTTGCCACGACCAGATATTCTGGATTTTGTAATAGTTTTAAGAAAGTATATACACATACTTTCATCCTATACTAGAGAGTATAGAAAAACGCTACAAAATCATTTGTAACGATTTGTATTATACCAATAAAATTAGTCTGTGTCAATAGATTTAAGCCATTTTATTAAATTTCAAAAATGTTTTTTAACTATAATTTTTAATATGATTTATAACATTTTTAAATTAAATAAATTATGCTAGAAATGTAGTTAAAACTAGCCAAACAACATAGATATCAATCATTAAAATGCCGATTGAAACTAAAAATGATGTTGTTGTACCTATAATTGTGCGTTTGTTTTTAATTGCGCCTAAAACAAGTAGTAGTGTTGCTTCTACCATTAGGCACGCAGACATTATAATATTGCTTGTACTTGAAGTAAAGACAGTACCCGAAATAAACGCGATATCAGCGATTCCTATAACCACATAATTAAACAAGCACGAACCCACAATATTTCCATATGCTGCATCAAAATTACCATAGCGAACCAAAGCAATGCAAGATACTAATTCTGGAAAACTGGTTGGTACACCTACAAACAAAGCCCCCGCAAGTCCCTTATTCATTCCGTACACATCAGCCAAGTATTCTGCCATAAATGTAATAATAATTGACACAGCCACAAGCGCAATTGAAAGAGTCGTAAACAGCCACGCAAGTTTTCTTACAGAAATTGCTTCATATTTATTTTGAGTATCACCTACACTTAATGTATCGTCATCTTGCGGGTCATTTACTTTACGCATAATAAATAACGCAAACAAATAAATAGCAAAAATTATCAAACTGATAATATTAATATTTACATATGGAATAACAATCTCCATACCAAACACCATACATAATAAAATAATGGCACTTATTATAACGGTAAATATTCCAAAAATAACATTAGACTTACAGACTTTTCTTTGCTTGATTTTATTAAAAAATATAACTAAAATTATGCCGATAATTACTATATCAAATAGATTTGTGCCTAAAATATTGCCAAGTGTCATTTCAGGCTCTTGCATTGCGGCGGTGGTGGTACTTGTAACAAGCTCGGGTAAACTGGTGACGGCTGCTAATAAAACTGCACCTAAAAAAGCGCCGGACAATTTAGTTTTTTTGTCCAACGCATCTACTACACCTCCAATTTTATTTGAAATGTAGATAATAATAATTAAAGATACAGCAAAAAAGAGCCAAATCCACCACATAAGTTTACCTTTTATAAATATTGAACTATTATCTACTTAATTATACAAAATATTTACTTTGTTTGTCTAACAATTTTCGGCATTATTTAATAATAAATATACTTTTTCCAAAATTCGATTGTACTCTCGCTTAAAGAACCTCCAATATCATCAACGATTTCCTGATTATCGTTTATAGGCTCGGGTTCTACTGGGCGCTCTTTCGCTCCAACGACTTTTACACCTTTTGTCGCGTTATATGATACTCGGCGTAAAAATTTTTTTTCTACTAATTTATCTCCATCATATTTTTCTAAAATTGCACGCACTTTATACCCTTTATGCGATGCTTCTATATAAGCACTTTCATCGGTATAATTTACGAGATTGGAATACTTTCCTGTTTTGTCAATTATTATTTCATCGGCAGGCGGTTCAATTTCTTGTTCTATTTCAGTTACTCGCTTATATGTATAATTTTTATCATCAGGCTTTCCATAAACTTGCACGCCTACTCGATTACCATTAACATATGTACGCACATACATTGGCGTTTTTGTGTTGTTTATCCATCGCAAGTCCGAAGTGCCGTAGTTTACCATAGCGTCAAACCCCATATTTACATAACTACTTACAAGCGAATGGCTGTGAACTTCACGGAAATCATTTCCAGCAAGTAATAGTGCATTATATAAAGTTGTGCTTGCTTGACACACCCCGCCCCCGTAGCCTTCTACATATTTTTTATCAACTATAATATTCGCTGGTAAGTAACCATTTTGTTCTGTTCTGCGACCAGTTATTGAATTAAATGAATACTCTTGCCCTACTTCGATTTTTAATCCATTAAATTTACCTATTGCGAGCGCGATATTGTGTTTGCGATTTGAGTTTTTCTCATTAAAACTTGTATAAAAGGAACTGCGTAAATTTGCATAATCTTTTAAATCATCATAAAAAACACTAGGATTTAGTTGCTCTGGATTAAGTTGAATCGTAAAAGAATTACTTTTTCGCAAATTTTCAATAATTTCATTCACTAAATCATATAAATCTAGTTTAAAACCTATTTTTTCCTTTTTAAAAAAGAAGTAAGGTGAAGTGTTTGGCTTAAACTCCATTTCTGCATCAACTGGAATACAGTCTATACTCTTTTGCATATCTAAAACAACTTGTTCTAAACCTTTAAAAACATACTGAATTGCCTCTTGTGGTGTAAAGCCCAGTTTTAAAACTCGTTCAAGTAAATCAGCGCGTTTTTGAGGCGAACCGAGTCTGCCATTCTTTTGAGCAATTGAGCGCAAATAAAAATTGTTAATATTATCGAGGTGTGAAGTGTTATAAGTAAAAACTTTATCTTGATAGCAAAAGCGCATACTTATAACATTGTCATTCGTTGCATATACAGGTGTAGAAAAAAATAAGCAAAAAATAAGCAAAGAAAAAACAAAAAAGATAAGACTTAAATAAGCGCTTTTTTGCATACATTACACCCCTTTTGTTATATTTTGCGCATTTGTGTGAAAAGTATACAAAAAGCAGACTTGTTATAAAGTCTGCTTAAATTTACTTTAAGATGCTGAAACCTTTTCTTTTTCATAATAATTAGTCTGGCTTGCTTGTTTATCCTTATTTATTGCGCGATAAATAGCAACTATTTCCTTTCTATCATCATCATAAACTTTTGTTTCTTTTGTGACTGTCCGCTGCTGCGCTTCTATTCGCTTCTGCTCTTGAGCCTGAGCGCGTTGTTTTATTAATTTTTGCCTTAAAGCAATAAGATTTTCTTTGTTATCAGGTAAAATTTTAATCATCTGTTGAGCATCTTCAGCGGTTATTATGTCTTGAGTTAAAAGAGTCAAAACTTGTCTGTGACGAAATTCCGCAACATGCTTTACTATATTAATAGGAAATTCTAGCACCATACTTCCAAGTACAAAGTTGTCTAGTTTTCTAAAATCAGTTATTTTGTTTGCTAATAATTTCTTACCAACTTTATCATAGAAATTTTCAGCAACTTTGTCCAAGTCCTCACTTGTTAAAAACTCGGTTTTAAAATTGGACAAGAAATCTTTTATACATTCTTTGTCTGTATAGAATGCTTCCAACTTTTGCCTTGTCATTAAAATTGTTTGTGTTATTTCAAGAGGTTTGATTCCTTCTATCGTATGAAAATCGCTGTTTTTAAACTCGCAATCTTCTGTAAATAATTTTGTAGGGTCTTTTGGCCTTATTAAATTTGCACGATTGCCGTATATATTTCGTCCACGAGTAAAATCTTCAAAAAAATATCCACAAGTGAACGCATAACTCATATGGTCTACGGCCTGTTTGCTTCTAAACGTTTTTTCTATCATATTTTTAAGCCCTCCTTAATGAGCAAAAAACTATATATCAAAACTAAATCTTTGCTTTGGATATGATGCCTTATCTTGCTTATCATTTACTTCTGCATCGACAAGCATAACTATATTTTTATTCTCCGTCTTGACTTCCTCAAATTTTGTCGCAGGTTCGACTTCGCCATTGTACTCAAGAGCGCATCTACAATAAACTTCCAAAAAGTCCTTTGCTCTTAAAAATGCGTCCTCTACAGTAACGCCTTCTGTACAAATATCCAAATCGTGAAAAACAATAGTATATCCCCTATTTTCTACATCTCTATATAAAACTACAGGAAAAAGAAATTGTTGCATAACTGTTACCTCGCATTTTATAAATATTCTAACACAAATTTTACAAAAAGTAAAATGAATACGCATAAAAATCTATGCTAAATACATCCAAGTATTTATTAATAAAAGGGTCAATTCTATTAATATAACAAATATTCCCCAAATAAGAGCGAATAGCCCTATTTCACTTTTTTTACGGATGCTTCGAGCCATACTAACGGCTTTACCAGCAAAAACAATACCTGTAATACCTATTCCCAATGCCCCACCAACCAAAAAATCAAGCCAAATGTTTTGTCCTAATGGAATAACTAGACAAAAAATAAGTATTGCCACAATTGTTACCACCAATGAGCCTAAACCAACATAAGTGCCCGCCTTTGCCCAAACATCGAAGGACTGAAATTCGCGCTGTTCCTTGGTTGCTTCGTCTAAGTAATCAAAATACCCCACTATTTACCTCCATATCTTTTTATATTATAGAAAAAAGATAAAATTATTGCAAACGATTTAAGTTAAGTTTTGGCTAAAAGTCGAAATTTATACTTTTTCACCATATAAGATGCTTTTGCATAAACTGATAATGTCTGGGCGGTACATAACAACTTGTTATGCTAAAAGGAGTAAAATATGTGCTGTATTAAAGATTATAAGCGGACTCTAAAATACTATGATTGCGGTCAAAAACCTTGCAATTGCGGTGACAATAATCCAAATTGCCCAAAATGTAATAACGACTTTGGTTACTGTTATCCACCAAAACAAAATGATTGTTGGACGCGTCCGTGTCCGCCACCAAAACCGCCAAAGCCAAAATGCCCAGACAATAGTTTTTGTATCAAGTTTGAAGGTACAATTCGGCTTTGGTAAAAAGAAAAAGCAAGTTTTTTATTAAGACTTGCTTTGTTTTTAAATATTTTATTATTTGAATTATTGAAAGGAAACAAATACTTGAAATATCAAAAATTCGATACTTTTAATGGTATATTAATAAAGTTTACTTTTTTAATTCCTTATATATAGTATCAACTTCTTTTATTAATAATTCCTTTTTATTTAATTCTGGCATAATAGCGCAAGTATGCAGCAAATTATTTAAAATTTGAGAATAAAGCCTTTTTTCGATTTCTGGATAAAATTCTGCTATATCGAAACCATTAATATGCAACTGTTTGATACTAAACGGAACACCATCAATTTCCATAAGCGCATATGTTTTTTTGAGTCTTGTCCCAATATTAGCCAAGTCACAAAGCCCAAACACTTCACGAGCGTATTCATTAATTACTTGAATAAAAATACGCGCCTTTTCGTCTGAAAAAACATCGCCTTCTAAAATTTGCTCAAATGCATTAAGTATTTTATATTGCCTAGCGCACTCATTTTTGTTTAACATTATGCCACCCGTTCCCAAAATCGAATACACTAGATTTTTCGTCATTTTTAACCCAAGACTTCGGCAAATATCAGCAACAAATGCAGGTATTCTCAAAACGGGCTGTGCATATTCTAGCAAATTTATCCAAGAATTATTATAAAGCTCGCGAACGCGCTCAACACCAACCAAATCAGTTAGTTCTGGCAACACATATTCCCAAGCACCGAGTTCGCCGATTTGCTTTAAACCCACAATATGCGCTTTTGGATTTTTTATAGCCTCATACTTATAATCAGCAAACAAAATGGCGACTATTTCGTGATTAAATCGCTCTTGCGAAATGTCTGCAAGTTGCCCCGCCATTTGTTTTGCAACTTCAAAAGTATGCAAGTCAATAGTAAAGCCAAGTTCAGCCGAGATTCGCACCATTCTTAAAATTCTCAAACCATCACGCGCAAAAACATATTCAGGAGTCTCAACTGTTCGCAAAATATGATTTTCCACATCTTGCACGCCATTGTAATAATCAATAATTTCGCCACTTAAAATATCGTAGTAAATTGCGTTTGCGGAAAAATCACGGCGACTCGCATCTAGCGGAATATCGTCAACAAAGCGCACATTTTCAGGCGAATGAGCGCCACCTTGCGTATATTGTTCGGCTCTAAATGTGGTATGCTCGTATTCTTGCCCTGTCGACAAAATTTTTATATGCAAAGTCCCTAATTTTTTATTGATTAACTTAACTTCATACTTGTTTTTAGTTAGCATTTTGGTAATATATTCTGGTAGCAATTTACTGCACACATCAATATCAGTTTCGCAAAAGCCTAAAATAGCATTGCGGACAAAACCGCCAACTATATATAGTTTTGCCCCATTTTTTGCAAAAAACTTTGCAATATCAATTAAACTTTTATCTATTTCTAATTTCATAATATTAATTATATCACATTACACAAAAAAGACAAAATAATTTAACCAAAAAATCCATTTTGCAAAAAACTTGCCAAAGTGTCTAGCGCGTCTAACCTACGCCGTATAATATTATAAATAGAAGTCTTGCGGTTTGCATCATTTTCATTATACAAAAGTTGCACCAAGCCATCTAGCAACTCGCTTTCGTTACGAATATAATCACGCAAAGCAAGGTTAAACATACTCGGCATATTTGAAACAATGCTTGGGTTTCGGCGCACACGGCTATTCGTATAAAAAGAATTTATCTCGTCCCTATCACTCTCATTTAAAGGAATAAGTCCACGAATAAAAGACCGCATACACCTATTTTGAGTGCGCGAAAGCAAATTGTTGAGCAATTGAGTATTAGTCTGCCAATCAATATTGCTGGCAATTAAATTAAGTCTTTCGTCATCGGTTTCGTTAGTTGTGGTTGGTGTCGTAGGCGGTGTTGTACTTGGCATTTCGGTTTTTTCCCCTTCGTTTTGCAAAGTCTTTACTTTTTGCGCATAACCTTGACGCATTAAGCGCATACTATCTTCACTAGGTAATTTTTCATCATTAAAAAACATAACTACCCCCATTCAATCTAAATTTTATATGAAATTTAATTAAAAAGAGTGATTTAAATGAAAAAAGAAAGAAGGAAAGCGCAGAATATAAGCAAAATGCTCCAAGATATCGAACGCGCCGAACAAATTTTGTTGGTAAAGCGAAATAAAGGGCTTGCGCGCAACTTAAAACGCTATTTAAAATGTAAACAACGCATATTAACTGCCGAACTTAACGAACAACAGGAAAATTAGGACTTAGGTATTACTCAGTTTAATTCTTTATTTCTAAAAAAACTCACTTCGTCTGAAGTGAGATTTTTAATGTGATGTGAATTTTTTTTAATTATAGTACTCCACTATTACCTGTGTCTGTTTCGCCATTAGCGATTGAATTTGTTGGCACAAAACGAGCAATTATAAGTTTACTTTCGGCGGTGGAAATGTCTAGGTCTATTGATTTATCCGTGCTAAATGGTGTATCTGCATCGGCATAATACCAACCAGCGAAGGTGTATCCTGTGTAGCAAAATACACTTAAATGTATATAACTATCGCCTTCGGTGTAGCCGTTAATTCTTGCTTCACCACCACCTATTGATGCAACTGAAAAATTTTCCGAAATATTGCTAGCAAAAATTGCTGTAACTGTGGTGTCTGCGGTGATGTTTTCGAGTGTTAGCGGGTTTGCAATGTTAGTGGTAACCGTGCCATTGTTAATTTCCCAATATAGAAAAGCACTATTTGCGTTTGGTATTGCGAAAATATTTGTAATATTAGTGCCGTGTACTTGAGTTAGCGTTATTGTTGGAGAAGTTGCGTTTGTGAGTGTATTGTTGTACATAACTTCGCCTAGTACTCTATCGTTTGTTGTGATTGTTATGGTATATTCTTTTAATTTAAAATATGCAGTTATTGTGGTGTCTTGGGCGATGTTTGCAACGGTGTACGGGTTTTCATATATTGGACTTCCGCTGTTTACTATAAAATAATCAAATTCATAACTTGCATTTGGTGTTGCGGTGACTGTAACACTACCACCACTTTGTACCGAATTAGCAGTCGCCGAAATAGTACCATTCCCGTCTGTGTTAGTGTTAACTTGATTGTGTTCTTTGTTTAGTAAAAATTTTTAGAATATAATTACATTTTACGATAAACCCCTATTTTTTAACGACTATATGTCGTTTTTATAATTATAGCCGTACATTTTGTCGTATGTCAAGTATTTTACGACAATTTATCATAAAATATAATATTATGATAGTTGAAATTATGGGAAAGCGCATTCGAGAACTGCGAAAAGAAAGAAATATCACGCAAGACGAATTCGCTAAAAATTTTAATACTACACAAGATACTGTTTCGCTTTGGGAAAGAGGTTTGCGCGCTCCTAATGTTGAAGTTATCTACAAATTATCGCAATTCTTTGATGTTTCGGTTGATTATTTATTTGGTGGTGATGAGTAATTCCCCTACATCATTATTAATTTAACAAAATATTTTTAAAAAATCAAGTAAATTTTACTATTTTTAGTAATTTTTACTAAAACGCCTTTTTTATTTTTATTTTAGTATAAAATAAGAGTATGAAATTCGGTGAAAATTTAAAAAGGTTAAGACAAGAAGCGAATTTGTCTCAAAAGCAAGTTGCTGATTATTTAAATGTTAAAATATACACTATAAGTGATTGGGAGCGCGGGCGTGCTGAACCTAGCCTTGATGCTTTTCAAAAACTTTGTGTTTTGTTTGATGTTGCCAGTGACGAAGTGCTTGAAATTGATAACATTGAGCAAAGAGAAAAGTTAAAAATTGAAATGAATATAAAAAAATAAGTATAGAAGTTGCGCTCTATACTTTTTTAATTAAGAATACGATAAACAATATTTAGTAGATAAATTATGCCCTTATGTGTTTTAAAACTATTAGGACAATATAAACTTTGTTACTAATTAAAATTGATAGCGTTTTTCGCCCTTAAAATATGGTTGCGGTCAAATTGTTTTTAAATAAAATAATAAGAGTTAAGCATTTTGTATGCCCTATTATAAAAACAAAAAAGAGCCGAAAATATGGCTCAATTTATATTTAATAAAATTAGATGTTTTCTTTAATCTTAGCACGCTTACCGCTGAGTTTACGGACATAGTAAAGTTTTGCTCTACGAACTTTACCTTTGCGAACCACTTCTACGCGGTCGATACGCGGAGAGTGTACAGGGAATGTTCTTTCAACGCCGACACCGAAACTGATACGGCGAACAGTAAATGTCTCGCGAATACTTCCGTTTTTACGCGCGATTACTACACCTTCATAAGCCTGTAAACGCTCTTTGTCGCCTTCAACAACTTTTACATACACTCTAACGGTGTCACCGATGTTGAAGTCGCTAACATTTTCTTTAAGGCCTTCTTTTTCCAAAGTTGCAATAATGTTCATGACTTAATACCTCCTTAACAAGATTAATCGAGTGTTCTTGTGAATATTTACTCCGTTTCACAGCGGACCGCCCGAAGTCATAGTAGTATGATACCATAAATTTTTATGAAATGCAATACAAAAGTGATAAGTTTTTTAAATAATTTTACTCGCAAATGCTCAAATTTTCAATTTTTTATTTTGTTACTTTTTAGGCTTTAAAATTTCCACTTCGTGAAAACATTAAAGCACAAAAAACAAAATGCTTCGCATTAACTTTTTCCGCTACGCGCGGTGCGGCGGGGATAGAGCCCCCGCAGGCTCATTACGCCTTCGGCGAGTGTAATGCTCTTTGAATATACCCAACCATAACTGCTAACTGCTAATTGCTAATTATTAGTTATTTTAGCCTTAATTCAAAATTCAAAATTCACAATTCAAAATTGAAGCGAAGCGTTTAGCGTAGCGCCTTAAAACGCTCCTACTATTAGATTAATTTCGTCATCTAACACTTCGACAACATCGAATCGAACAGGGATATCGTGTTTCTTTTTTACTCTTTGATAGAATAGAGCTAAATTTTTTAGTTTCATTTGTTTTCGCTCGTCTACTGCTTCGCTAGGGCGTCCAAATTTTAACGAAGCGCGAGTTTTTACTTCGATAAAGACTAGCATTTTATTGTGCATAGCGATTATATCGACTTCGCCGATAGGACAAGTATAGTTTTTCTCTAAAATTTTATATTTATGCTTTTTTAAATATTTTAGAGCCTCTATCTCGCCTTTTTCGCCTAGAATATGCGGGTTTTTTCTCATTTTGGGCACTTATCCAAAGTTATTTCGCCTAGTCGACCTTTTCTAAAATCGTCTAGCACTGCCCTAGCCCCGCGCTCGTAATCTAATTCGCCACCCTTTATAAAAAACTTCCTATTTTCGCAAATTTGGGTTAGATAATCGACAGGGCGAAGTTCGGCATCAAACTCTAAATTATATCTTTCTAAAAATGCTGGTTTGTTGATTTCAAGCATTTTTGCGATAAAATCTAGGGATAACTCGGCGACATCAACAACATCGTCTTTTATTGCATTAATATATGCTAGGTTGTGTGCGATTTCGTCATTATCGAACGCGGGCCAAAGAGTGCCTGGGGTGTCTAAAACTTCGATATTTCCTGCAATTTTTACCCATTGAGTCGCACGCGTAACGCTTGGCCTATCACCCGTAATTGCCTTGTATTTGCCACATAGATTATTTATCAAGGTGCTTTTTCCGCAATTTGGAACGCCAATAACCATTGCGCGCAACGGCATTGTTATGCCTTTTTGGAGGTTACGCTCTAATTTAGGCGCAAGCAATTTTTCCATAGCGCTTACCACTGCTTTACTTGCGTTTGTCATTGTAGAAACGAGCGGAACGGAAAGTGAATTTTTGCTTGTAAAATACTGCATCCATTTTTTAGTTTCGTCTTTATCTGCAAGGTCGGTCTTATTTAGTACATAAATAATAGGCTTGTCCCCTATTACTTCGGTAAAGACGGGATTTAGACAACTAAAAGGCGCGCGAGCATCTAAAACATAAATAACTAGGTCTACAAGGCGGATATTTTGCTCCATTTCGCGAAGGGCTTTTGTCATATGCCCTGGAAACCACTGAATTTTCATTTTATCTCCTAGTCTGTGCGCTCTGCAATTTTTCTTGGCTTGTTTACAGTACGCTTTTTTGGTGTAATTTTTATAACATCAGATTTTATAACATCATCTAAAATTGCTTGTAGGTTTTGCCCTGAGATTTCACAACCTTTTTCGATTCTATCATATATTATTTTAGACCTATCAAACATTTCGGAAGCGCCATTACTCCATGGGGTTAGAATGCGCTCTTTTTTAATAATTTCGATTTTTTTATCAAGATTATATCTACTCGACCCATAATATTTAAGAACATCCCCGACTTTGTCCTCTACCGCTTTATAGATAATGTTGTCTTCTATTGGAATATTAATATCGCATCTATGTCCAAAATACGAAGTAAGGAGTACTTCTTTTCCTAAATCACTCAAAGACGTTTCCAACTTTGACTTGGCTTCTTTTTTTATTTTTGCCACTTCTTTTTTGCGCTCATCGGTAGTTAAGCCCTTTAATCTATTTTGATTTTTAAAAATTTGGTAGCGAATGTAGTTTTCGGCATAAATATCGCGCTCGTTATAATTTAAAAGCAACATTACTTTTAAATAATTTCTATTTGCGATTTCAATATCTTGCTCATTAAAATCGGTACTGCGCGTCTTTGAACTTGGCAATTTGGGCTCAACTTCGAAATCATTAATAAAGGCACGCCTAACATCCTTCCTTGCTACTGTTTCAGTACTTTCTTTTTTTGGTATAAGTTGTAATTCATAATATGTTTTTCCATTTCTAAATGATTTGTACTCTTCTACTACATATACTTTAAAATAATCGTACTTACCTATTTTGTTATCTAAAAATAAATCGTTTAGTAACTGACCAAAACTTGAACCATATTTTTCTATAAACATAATTTACTCCTTTTTAATTAAATCTGGTCGGCGTTTTTTTGTGAGTGCTTCGCTTTGCGCTTTGCGCCATTTTTTTATTTCTTGATGATTTCCGCTCAATAACACTTCCGGCACTTTCATCCCCCTAAAATCTGCTGGGCGCGTATATTGTGGATATTCAAGTAAGTCATTTTCGAAAGTGTCATCAACGGCGGAATTTTCATTTCCTAAAACATTAGGTACTAACCTTGCAACTGTATCAACCACAACCATAGCAGGCAGTTCCCCACCAGTCAAGACATAATCGCCGATGCTTAATTCTAAATTTACAAATTTATCAATTACGCGCTGGTCAATACCTTCATAATGCCCGCAAATTAAAATTAAGTGTTTGTAAGTTGCTAGTTCTTTTGCTTTTTTTTGTGAAAATGTTTGTCCTTTTGGAGAAAGATAAATAACATACGCATCGTCATCTAAAACACTTTCTATTGCGTCAAAAAGTGGTTGCGGTGTCATAAGCATACCATTTCCGCCCCCAAAAATCTCGTCATCGCATTTTTTGTGCTTATCTGTTGAAAAGTCGCGGATATTTAAAATATTAATTTCGAGCGCACCAGACTTGCAAGCACGCCCAAGAATACTTTGAAATATTGGCGCAAAACTATCTGGAAAAAGTGTCAAAATATCAATTTTCATCATATTCTGTAACCTCACGGTAGCGCTTTTCGTCTACAACAATGCGTTTTTTCTTTGTATCGATTTCTGTAAACACTCCGTCTATATACGGGCACAAAATATTGCTAAAACCTTTGTGAATTTCAAAAATATCAGCATTGCCATAATTTTGAATGTCTATAATTTCGCCGATTAGTTCGCCATTTGGATAATATACTTGACAGCCAATTAAATCGTCATAATAAAATTGACCGTTTTCCAAATCAGGCAAAGCATCTTTTTCCGCGCAAATCTCGGCATCTCGATAACTCTCGGCTGTATTTCTATCGTTAATGCAATCAAATTTGATATACACAAAGCCGTCACGAACGCTTGCGCTTTCGATACTCGCTTCTTTGTTATTTATCGTTACAAGCGAAATTTTTTTAAAAAAATCGGGATTTGACAAAGGCAAAACCTTTACTTCTCCTTTTATTCCCTGCGGTTTTAGAATTTTACCAAGTGTTACTTTCATTACCTTCTCCTACAAAAAACGAGAGCGTTCGGCTCTCGAATATATTTGAGCCTAAAACAATTTTATCAAAAATTAGATAAAAAGTCCATCTTTTAGGCTAAAATTATGCACTTGCTTCTGTGCTTGTTTCTGCGCTTGCTTCACCTTCTGCGTTTTCAGTAGATGCATCTGCATTTTCCGCTTTTGCTTTTGGTGCTGGTGGCATTTTCTTTGGACGAGGTGCAACATAAGGTTTTTGTGCCAAAATGCCATCTTTAACTAAAAGTTCGCGAGCGGTATCTGTTGGTGTAGCACCAACGCCCAACCAATATTGAACGCGTTCCTTGTTGAGTTTTAACTCAGCAGGGTTTTTAAGAGGGTCATAAGTACCTAAATTTTCGATAAACTTACCGTTTCTTGCACAACGAGAGTCTGCAACAACCATACGGTAGAATGGTGATTTTTTGTCGCCTAAGCGAGCAAGTCTAATTTTAACTGCCATAATTTTCTCCTTAATAATTTAATTATATAATTTTCGTTTTAGAAAAACGGAAATTTACCTTTTTTCTTTTTGCCACCGAGCGAACGCATCATATCCTTACTTTGAGCAAATGATTTAAGTAGCGTGTTTACTTCTTGAATAGTTGTACCACTGCCTTGTGCAATTCGCTTTTTCTGGCTGGCTTTTATGATATCAGGGTCGAAGCGTTCGGCTGGTGTCATTGATTGGATAATTGCTTTGTTTCTTGCAATCTCGCTTTCGTCAATTTTGACACCACCTAATTTATTGCGTAGCCCTGGTATCATATCCATAAGCGCGTTGATGTCGCCCATTTTTTTGAGGCTTTCAACTTGTACCAAATAATCTTGTAGAGTGAATGTGTTTTCTCTAATAGATTTTTGCATACGCTCCATTTCTTGTTCGTCAACGGCGTTTTGTGCTTTTTCTATTAAAGTTAGCACATCGCCCATACCGAGTATACGGTTTGCCATTCTATCGGGATAGAAAGGCTCTAAATCGCCTTGCTTTTCACCGACACCACAGAACTTGATAGGTTTGCCTGTTACCGCTTTTACCGAAAGTGCTACGCCGCCTCGAGTATCACCATCAAGTTTGGTTACAACGATACCTGTAACATCAAGTTGCGAGTCAAATTCTTTTGCGACATTCACCGCGTCTTGTCCTGTCATTGCATCAATCGTAAACAAAATTTCGCTAGGATGAACAGCCTCTTTCATTCGCTTTAACTCGTCCATCATATTTTCATCAATATGAAGTCTACCAGCGGTATCGATAATTACAACATCAAGATTTTGCTGTTTTGCGTGTTCGATTGCTTGCGTAGCCGTTTTAATAGGGTCTTGTGTGCCACGCTCGAAAACTTCGACATTGGCGTTTTTACCTACGATTTTAAGTTGGTCGATTGCTGCGTTTCGGTAAATATCGCACGCGGCAAGCAAAACTTTTTTACCCTGTCCCTTTAAGTAAGCGGCAAGTTTGCCACAAAGAGTAGTTTTACCTGCACCTTGGAGTCCGCACATCATAATAACTGCTGGCGGAGTGCCTGATAAATCAAGTTTTGTCTGTGTACTGCCCATTAGCGAAACGAGTTCGTCACGAACAATTTTAATAACTTGTTGCCCAGGTGTTAGGCTTTTCATAACCTCTTCACCCTTTGCTTTTTCGCTAACTCGCGCGATAAAGTCTTTAGCAACAGAATAATTTACATCAGCCTCAAGTAGCGCAATCCTTATCTCGCGCATCGCTTGGTTGATTTCAAGTTCTGTCAATTTGCCTCGTTGAGTCATTTTGCTAAAAATATGATTTAGCCTTTGAGATAAGCCTTCAAACATTGCCATAATCGTCCTCCAAAGTCTTAAATAATTTAGTGTACTCTTCACTAATAATCAATGTACTTTTACTTGATACTTGCTCGGCTACTTTTGGAATCTCGTTTAAAATTCGCTGGTATTTAGCATACAGCCGAAGTTTAGACTCGACTTCATTTAGCCTTTTTAGTGTCCTATGAAGTACATCACTAACCGCTTGCCTAGTTGTGCCTAAATTCTCCGCAATTTCAGATAAACTTGCGTTGTAATCTAGGTAACTTTTAGCAATACGGCGCTGATTTTCCGTAAGAATACCACCATAAAAATCAAGCAAAACACTCGCTTTTACAAGTTGTTCTATATTCAAAATCACACCTCGCAATCGCTGTAAAGTATTTCTACTTTACATCTATTATAAATCAAAAGTTTTACTTTGTCAACACAAAAACGCAAAAATTATTTTAAAGTAAAATTTTTGTATGAAAAATTACTAAACTATATATAATATTATTATGGATAAAATTGCGCGCGGTTTGATAATTTTTGTCGTTTTAATAGTGCTTGTTTGCGCCCTTTTAATAGGCGTTTTTTTGTACTTTTTTCCGCTAAAATACAAAGACATTATTATAAAATACGCAAATGAATACGATGTTCCTCCCTCGTTAATTGCGGGAATAATTAATGCTGAAAGTGGTTTTAAAAATACTGCGGTTTCGAAAGTGGGTGCTGTTGGTTTAATGCAAATTATGCCGAGCACTGCCGAATATGTCGCAAATACCATTGATTTAGAATATAATGAAGTAAAATTATTCGAACCTGAATTTAATATCGAGATTGGAACTGCCTACATAAGTAAACTTATAAAGCAATTTAACGACATCGACACCGCAATTTGCGCGTACAATGCAGGGCCTAACAATGTTTCAACTTGGCTTTTGGACACCAAGTACAGTCAAAACGGCATAAAACTAGATAGCACCCCCTTCCCCGCAACTAACTATTACCTAGTAAAAGTAAAGCAAAACGAGAAAGTTTACACAAAATTTTTCTAATGACTATTTTTCGTTGACTTAAATCGTTTAATCGTGATATAATTTTTATATTGGAGGCAAAAAATGGTAAAATTCTTTGTCGATGCGTACGCTGATATGTTCGGTGACGAACTTAAAAAATGCGGTATGTATCTTGTACCTAGTAAAATTAAAAAAGGCAAGCGCGAATTTTTCTTTGAAGGCTACCCTAAAAATGCAGATATGGATAAAATTGCGCTAGATATTAAGGATAAGAAATACATCATTATCCCGTTAACTTATGATGAATGGTATGCTTTTTTTGAAAAAGAGCTTGAGGCCGGCAACGATGTTGTCTATTTTTCGGTGTCTACGAAATTGTTTTTGGACGGTGGAACAACGATTAAAAAGGTTTTTGCAAGCTTAAACAAAAAATACCCTGCTAGGCTTGCAATTCTAGTCGACACCCTAACCGTTTCGCGCGGTGCAAGTGAGATTGCGGCAATGGCGCATTTGGTATACAAAAAGGAAAATGATATAGACGCCGCGCTTGATTTTGCAGAAACATTAATAGGAAAATTTGTAAGTATTGTAGCGGTAGATAGCGCAGACGGCGTAAAAGCCAGCCAGGTTTTTAATACTACTATGGAAAATTTTGCTGGTGCATCGCTCAATATGAAGCCTATTTTAAGCATAGACACAAACGGGAAATTTAAAGTACTTGATAAGACGAAGTCATTCCGTTCGGCTGTTTCAAAACTTTATAGTAATGTAAAAGAAAATGGACAAAATATCGCAGATTATACTTTTAGTATTGTAAGTTTTGATGCGGACAAAGATGCACAAGCGCTGTATAATAAATTCCGCGAGTTAGTCAACGAAAACGAGATTAGGCTTGTTCCACTTTCACTAAATAATGCAATCTTGGTAGGCGGAAAATGTGTCGCCCTAACCTTCCACAGCAAATACTAAAAAGTAGCACTTTATAATGTACATTTTAAGAGTACTTTATAGAAGTGCTTCTTTTTTATGCCTTTTTTAATATTTGATTACGAAAAAGCACAAAATTAATTATTCAAATTTTTCAAATAAAAAACAAAGAGCGGTGGTTTTGCTCTTTGTTAATTTTTACTAAAATTTAAAGTTAAATTACTAAAACTGTCTAACTAAATTTAAGGCATAATATTGCCGAGGTCACTCATATCAAAGTAAACTGAACCTACCTCGTAACCTTCAATACTTGTTGGAGCAGAAACTGAACGATTTGTGTAGTCGAAAGTAAGAATCATTTCCTGTGTTGCATTACCTTCGTCTGAACTCATAGTTGCAGTGTTTTGGAATTTAGTAATTTTAGAATCTCTAATTTCGTAGTAGTAAACAGTAGTTGTAGTTGTGTCAACATCAGCCAAAGAAGTTGTTGTTGTGATTGTAAATCTAAGGTTGTAATCATTTTCACCCATTTTCTTTAAATCAGTCGCAATATCTACACCCTCAGCATCAACTAGCATACTTGCATTAATAAAGTCAACAGCACTCGCGTAACTACCAAATGATATCATATCACTGTAGTCAGACACACCTGCCACTTCATAAGTCTTTTCATTTTCGTTAATGAAGTAGTTTACGCCATCAATTGTAGCAACCTTGTAGTCAGCATTAAGATTAGCATCAATGTCAATGTAAGAACTTAACTCGCCCCTTACGGTACCGTTGGCTTGAACTCGAGCTGTTACATTTCCGCTAGCATCAGTGTAAACGGCGATAGTGTTTTTAACATTCATATCAGCATTTACACCGCTTGCACCACCATTTAAACGTTGCTCCATAGTAATAGTAAAAGTGTTTGTCTCGTCAGCATCCATAGTAGTTTGCGCTGCTGCTAGTGCTAATAATGCTTCGTCCTGCTCAATCGTTTCACCGCCACAAGCAGTAAGTAAAAACATACACGGAATTGCAGCAAGCGCTACACATAAAACCTTGAGCCAGTTTTTAAAACCGCTCGAAACTTTCTTTGTTTCCATAAATACTCTCCTTTTAATAAAGTATAAACTTATTTTACAATAAATCGACAATTTTAGCAATTAAATTTAAGGCTTTTTTTAAAAAAATTAGATGGCAATAAAATTATATATGACAAATTTTATCAAATTGATACTAATACTTTTCAATGCGATATTATATATTATATAGAATATAAAAATAATTTTTTTGCGTTTTTTTATAGAGTTAAATTTTTTTATTTTTTACAAATTTTTTGTTGACAATATAGAAAAATAATGATAGAATAAAAAAGTCACAATTGGAAAATGACACCTTGGGGGTGTAGCTCAGCTGGCTAGAGCACCTGCCTTGCAAGCAGGGGGTCAAGGGTTCGAATCCCTTCATCTCCACCATTATGGGATTATAAGACAACTTGTAGTCCCATAAACTTTAATTTTTCAACTCCTTTTATTTTCGGGAGGCTAGCTCAGCTGGTTAGAGCACACGCCTGATAAGCGTGAGGTCGATGGTTCGAGTCCATTGTCTCCCACCACAAATCAAGGAGAACGAGCGAATCTTTACGCAAAAAATTTTTTTGCGTAAATAGACTTGCTTTTTTGTTTTCGCGTTGTGCTTGCACATAAGCGGAACAAAGGAGCAAGGATATTAGCAAATGCTTGTCATTTGCGTAAGATGAAGTGAGTGGCTTGCGCAGTAGTCTACCGCAAGGGCTTTGCCCGCGGATAGACAACAAGCAATACTCCTTGTTTGACGCTCTTTTTTTGTTTGTTACAAGTGATAGACCTCACGCGATAACGAGCAAAAGCAGGGCGGTTTGCAAGAGTATTACCTTTGTTTCTTTTCGCTTTTTATGTGTGTTTTGTCGGTTGCGAGTTTCGTCTTTGAGGTCGATGGTTCGAGTCCATTGTCTCCCACCACAAATCAAGGAGAACGAATAAAACTTCGCTAAAATTCATTTTAGCGAAAAAGGGTTCGTTCTTTTTTTTATTGCGTTATGTTTGCATATAAGCATAAAAAAGAACGAATACTTTTAGCATCGTAGATGCGTAGTTTTATGAGTGGCTTGCGCAGTAGTCTACCGCAAGGGCTTTAGCCCGCGGATAGACAACAAGCAAGCTTTTAAGCCGGCTGGGACCCTTTTAAATAAAAGATACCAAACTTAATGTTGTAGTGCTTTGCACAGTGGTCTACCGCAAGGGCTTTAGTCCGCGGATAGACACAAGCAAGGTATGGACCGGCTGGAACCCTTTTTAATAATAGATGCAAAACTTGTCGATGATTAAAAGTACAATATTTAAAACAATAAAACGAAAATTTTTAAACAAAATAATAATTTTGTTAAAGATGAGCAAAATAATGATATATGTTTGACTTTTAATTTTTTTTACTTTATCATTGTACGCGAGGAGGTTTACTATGGCAAAGAAAAAATCAAACAATTCATTGCTTGGCATTATTTGGGGAATTTTAACACTTGCAGGGCTTGTTTTACTCATTTTTCCAACATTTTTAAGTATTTTTGAAAGATCAGGTGAAGTAATAGGTATCGGTGGCAGTCTATCTATATACCTATTTCAAGATTTTGCGGAAGCAGACGGACTTTCAATGGCTGTAAATGTTATGTTTGTAATTGGCTTGGCTTTGGCTGCTATTTATATGATTTTGTATGTTCTAAAAGCATGTAATGTAATTAAAGCAGACATTTCAAAAATCAACAAAATAATTGCAGTTTTAGAGTTATTGCTATTTATCGCTACATTAATTTGTGGTCTTGTATTTGCAAGTAATGCCGCTAGTGGTGATATTGGAATTGCAAGCACACAACTTTCATGTGGTATTGGATTCTGGCTTGGTGTTGTTGGTATGCTAGTTACTTCGGTATTCGGCTATCTTGCAACAAAAAAATAGAAATTTTAAGAAGGGCTGCTCGCCTTTCTTTTTTTGTTAATTTTGTATAGCGAAATATCGTTGACAAATTTTTGATTTGTTGATATACTGCAAAAAACTTAAAGGAGTAGACAAATGAAAATAACTTTAATTGGCGCAACTGAATCTTACCTGCATAATGAAAATAACAATGTAGATACGCCCTATCAATTTTGCGCAAAAACGATGGCAACTTGTGTTTCAAATGACCCCCTTAAACAAATGACTACAGAAACTCTTGAAACAACCTTAAAAAGACAAGGACGAACGCTTTTAGAGCGCCACCACAGTGGTTATGATATGTACAACTTAGTTATTGAAATTGATGATGTATCAAAAATATTTTGTATGTACTTAAACAACTTGCACACATATTCAACTGAGGAAACAAGCGGCAGGCACAAAGAATTAGTCCTTCCTCCCAAAGAAAAAGCGGTTTTCGATTATTTTTATGAAAAGTTTTATAATCACGCTGAATTAAAATATCCCAATAGTCCAACAAGACAGAAAAAACAAATTGCACTTGAAAACGCGCGATATATTACAGGCGTTGATGCAAAAACAAACATAACCCACGGAGTATCTTTAAGGCAAATTAATTATATATATGGTTGGGCGCAAGATTTGATTTCAAAGAAAGACTTAAATATGTACGAGAAGTTAGTAATTCCAGAAATGAAAGAATTTTGTAAACAATTAGATGATATGACAATTTTAGATGAACCGCTTATTAACCCAAAACTCACAGACCCTTACAAACGCTCATTTAATTTGTTTGGGGATAACAAAATTAGGCCTGAACACTTTGGCACGACTTACGAAGTAAACTATAAGGCCTCGGCTGTTGCAGTAGCGCAATTACAAAGACACCGTCCAACATACTTAAAACTAGGAATACCTGAAAGTGCTGAATACTATGTACCTCCTATTGTAAAAGAGTTGGAACTACAAGACGAGTGGCAAGATAAAATTAAAAATTTAAATAATGTACCACAAGCAAGAATGTTTAATGTACAAGAGTCTGGACAACTTCTTGACATTCAACAAAATGGCGAACCTGGCGTTGCGTCATTTGTTATGAAAATGAAAGAGCGTTGTTGTGAGCACGCACAAGAGGAAATAAAAAATCTAACTTATGAAATGGCTGATAAGATATTTGACGGTTTAGAAAGTTATGATAAGCAACTTGCAAATATTCTAAAAGAAAGATATGGTAATGGGAAGCACAGGCGCGATTTTCCAGACTACAAATGCGTTTGCTCTCAACCCTGCAAACCACAAAAACCAAATGTAGAATTAAATAGATAATATTTTAAAAAGTAAAAATCAGGCTCTAGCTTGATTTTATTTTTATACATATTTATTTATAATTATAAATTAATTTATTGCATAATACTATGCATAGTACTTGTGCATAGTATTTAATTTTTATATAAAGTCTGTTAAATTACACTTTAGTAATAAACATATTGCGTATAATTATTCAATTATATTTTTATATTTAAAACAGCAAACTTATTAATTTTACCTTTTTAGTAATTTAAATTACGCCTTATTCACCCTTAAAATTATTTGACAAAATTTTTAAAAAAGTATAAAATTTATTATATTTTACTACTAACAAAATAGCATAGTAAAATTATATAAATTTAAAAAAACAAGGACTAAAGGAGTATTATGTTAAGAATAGTAGCAGATTCATCATGTGATATTACACAAGTGGAAGCTAAAAAGTTGAATATAGAAGTTATTCCCCTATCTGTCAATTTTGGCAATGACACATATAAAGATGGTATAGATATAACTGCTGATAAATTTTATGAAATGTTATTACAAGCAAAAGAGTTGCCTACCACTTCCCAGCCTAACCCCCTTGAGTTTATAGAAAGATTTGAGGAAGTAAAAAAGAGTGGAGATAGTATGCTTGTTATCCCTATTTCATCTAAAATGGCTGGCACCTACGGTAATGCTTGTTTATATAGAAACGAATCAGATTATAGTGAGATTGAAATAGTTGATTCTTTAAATACCATTTCGATGATGCGCTGTCTTGTTTTAGAAGCTGTAAAAAAGCGTGACGAAGGAAAAATGAATGTTCACGAATTGGCAGATTATTTAAGGGCATTTACAAAACGCATAAAATTAATTGCTATGGTTGACACTTTGGAATACTTACATAAAGGCGGAAGGCTATCTGGAACCGCTAGAGTTGTGGGGACTATTTTAAATATTAAGCCATTGATTTCGGTTGTAGATGGCGAAGTGCGTCTTATTGACAAAAAGCCTGGAGTAAACAAGGCAATTGAACAACTTGTAAAAGATTTAAAAGATTACGACATTGACACAAACTACCCGCTGGTGTTTAGTTATTCAATGAACCCAGACCGTATGAATATGTTAATTGAGCGTTTAAAAGCAGACCGTGGGGACCTTGGTAATTATGAAATAAGAAGTATTGGACCAGTTGTTGGTACTCATGTAGGTCCTGGTGCAAGTGCTATAACTTTTGTTGTTAAAGAAAAATTTGAATAAAAGGACGCGTCAAATATCTAATATTATATTTATTAAACTAGAAAAGATAGTGAACAAAACACTATCTTTTTTGTTTAAACACAACTCTAGAAAATGCGTTTTTTATAAAATACTTTTTAAGTATTGAGCAATGTAATCATTTATAGGTATATTTAAGTCCACAAACATTCTAAACCCAGCACTTGAATTTGCTTCGCAGAAAACTAATTTTTCTCCATCGAGCATAAAATCAACACTTCCAACTTCTAAATTTAATAATTTTGCTATTTTTTGAGCGAGATTCAACTCTTTTTTAGTTGGCGTATAAGTCTCGCCTTTACCACCTAGTGCAAGATTTGAGCGAAAATCTTTTTTATTAACTCTCTTACCAACAGCACAGACTTTACCGCCTACAATATAAAAACGAATGTCTTGACCAAAAGATGCCTCAATGTATTCTTGGCAAATTATAGAACATTTCCCTTCCTTTTTTAGCAATTTGACTTTATTATCAAACATTTTTTCATTTTTGATTAAAAATACACCTTTTCCTTGTTTTCCAAAATTATCTTTCAAAACAAAAGGCAAATTTAAACTTTTTTCAATTTGGCAAAAGTCTTGGTCCGCTAAAAAAATTGTTCTAGGTTGTCGTATTTTGTTTTTTTGCATTAAATTATGTACAAATAATTTATCTCTAACATTTTCAATAACTTTGGGCTTATTTACCACTTTTATACCTATTTTTTCTAACGAATAGCCTAGTTCATAATTTTGACAGCGAAAAAAACAAATTTTGGGCAAATTCTTTATTTCTTTTTTATCATAGTAAAGTCTATTATAAAAAAATTCAAATTTACCATCATATTTTAATTCCGCATCAATACCAAATCGTAAGCACGTCTCAAACATAAATGTATGCACATTATCATCACCAAATTCATAGTAACTATCGTATATCAACCATAAATCATCCAAAATTTTAGCCCCTTTTCTTTTTATTATATGATAACAAAATAGCATAAAAAAGTCAAATAAAAAAGTGGCTTACCACTTCTTAATCTAAATCACTAATAAAGGTCGCACAATTTGCACGCCCTTTGCCTTCGTCAATCACCGTTATACCATTTGCAGAGCATCTTTTATCTTTATTAAATAAGCATTTACTTTTGTCACAAGTAAGCCTAACATCTCGTATATGGCGCGAATTTGCGTAATTTTCGGTATCGGCCTCAAACATATTTTTGCTAAAATCTTCAGCATTCTTAGTCGCGTCAGCATTAAACGAATCACATTCAGTATGCGTACCGATATTAACTTCTTTTGCTCGACAGGTGTATCCGTGATTGTGAACACAACTTGTTTTTCTGCATTTAATATCCATTTTCCCCTCCTAAAATAAATTGTTGACATATAATTTTTTATTAAAACTATTTAGACAAAATTTTTTAAATGTCTAAAAAAGCAATTATTTTCTATTTACAAATTTTAATTAATATTATATAATATAGGCATAAAAGGAGAATACTTATGCAAGTTATTTTACTTCAAGATATAAAAGGCACTGGAAAAAAGGGAGATGTTGTAAATGTTAGTGATGGCTATGCTCGCAATTTTCTATTTAAAAAAGGTTTAGCAAAATCTGCTAGCAGTACTAATTTAAACGAAAATAAGCAAGCAAAAGTGGCTCAAGCATATCATAAACAAGTGGAGCGCGACAATTTTTCGGCGGAGGCTAAAAAACTTAACGGTATTACCGTTGAAATCGGTGTTAAAATTGGCGAAAATGGTAAACTTTTTGGTTCAGTTACTAGTAAAGAAGTGGCTGAAAAACTTGAAAGCCTTGGTATAAAAGTTGAAAAACGAATGATTACCCTACCTAATATCAAACTTGTAGGAAAATACAATGCGAAAGCGCGTTTCGCTGAAGGAATTGAAGCAAAATTTTATGTATCTGTAATTGCTATTTAAAAGGAGTTTTTATGGAAAAGAATACTAATCAATCAGTTGTGCAACGCTATAAAATGCATAAAACGGCTAATGAATTAAAACTAAAATCAAAATACGATGCTTCTAAAAATAAAAAAGGCGTATCTTTGCAAACTATAAATGAAAAAACGAACGAAAGATAGCATCTTGTATTATATTTAAAAAAATCATCACTTTTATTAAAAAAACACCTTAAAAGTTAAGCACTTTGAACTGCACCACAAAAGTTAGACGCTTTGTAGGTGTTTTTTATTAATTTTAATAATTAATGCTATATAAAAAACAAGGCATTTTTATACCAAACAAAATGTTTTTATATCAAAATAATAGTGATACCCGGATTTGAGAAAAATAACTCGGTATCCCCTATCACATCAGGACATAATTTTTTAATATTATTTGCAGTATCGCTACCTAGCCAGTGTTCACCGTGGACAAAATTGCGAATAAAACCGCGCTTTTTTGCCCGATTTAACCAATAATTTAGTGCGCGTTTTATTTCACCACCAACGCCATGCGAACCATAACCGTGAATAATTTTAACGGCAACCACACCTTCCCTGCGAGCAATTTCTATTTCAATTTCTAAAATTGCAAGCGCCAATTCGACAGTTGGCTGATTTTCCTTTATATTAATCGTTTTATATTTCATAACCTAATTATACAACATTTGTTTTTATTAGTAAAATAAATTTATTTGTTAAACAAAAATTGCTATAAATTATCTAATGTATATAGTGTTTTGGTCAATATATAGTGTATTATTCATTACATATCACTACTATATTTTGTATTTAAATATTTTACTTGACAAAATCTAAACTTGTGATAAAATTTGAGTATAACACATTAAGGAGTCTTTATGGAACTAGTAACAGCCTATGCCATATTAGCAAACGAAGCCATTTTACAGCCTGAAAAAGCCGATTTATTTTATAATGCGATTGAAATCTTATCTAAAAGTAGCCACCCAAACAAAAGAACTTTTAGAACTATTGATTTAATTCAAAGCGACCGTTTATTAGTTGAAAATATTTTTGATTATTTAGAAAAAACTTTAGAAATTGATACAGAAATAATTTCAACTAATCTAAATTTCGTTAAAGGGAAAGATTCATATAACATTCAACAAATTAAAAACTTGCAACTTACCATTTTGGAAACAAATTCTCTTGCTAACGAATTAGAGATTTTATCCACAGCATTTAATGAATGCCCTACTATGTTAAGGCGTTTTGGAGCGGTTAACACCAAATTTTACGCAAAAGTAAAAGTATTATCTAAAGTTTTTGATAAAGAATTACCTACTTTTTTAAAAGTTTTAGGTTCAACTATCGATTTAGACAAAGAACAATTAGCAGAAGCAACACTTAATTATAAAAGCGGGAATTTGGCATTTGGTGATTTAATGCAAAAATACAAAAAAAGCGTGGCAGATAATATTGATGCCTCAAAATTGATTGAGGCACGCAATAAAGCAATGGTAGAGAGCAAAAATAGCAATTGTTATTTAGAGCTCATTGAATTTACAACTCATACGATAAATTTGCGCAGAGAGATAGATAAGTGCGATGATGTTATAAATAAGAAAAATAAAGATACCGACTTTAAAAAGTCCGCGGAAAACACTCGATCTTTGTAAAATTATATTTTTACGAAATTTATCTTTCTCTCCCTATCTCTTTTAGAGAGATAGCAAAATCGAATGCAATTTAAAAGCGCTTTTGTAAATTTTAAAAATCTTATTAAAAAACAAAAACAACAGACTGTTTATCTCAATTTGAGAATTTAGTCTGTTGTTTTTTTAATGATTGAAAATTATTTCAACTCAACATCAGCGCCAGCTTCTTTAAGTTTTTTCTCGATGTCTTTTGCTTCGTCAGGGTTAGCGTTTTCTTTAACAGCTTTTGGAGCGCTGTCAACGAGTTCTTTAGCTTCTGTAAGTCCAAGACCTGTAATTTCCTTAACAGCTTTGATAACGCCAACTTTGCTTGCGCCTTCACTAACGCCTTTAAGCATAACAGTGTAAGTAGACTTCTCTTCTGCTGCAGCTGCTGCTGGAGCTGCTGCGCCTGCTGCTGCAGGTGCTGCTGCAACTGCTACTGGTGCAGCTGCGCTTACGCCAAATTCTTCTTCAAGCAATTTAACCAAGTCGCTAACTTCTACTACGGTCAATGCTTTGATTTCTTCTAAAATGTCATTAATTTTTGCCATAATTTTTTCTCCTTAAATTAAAATTAATTTGGTTTTGTTGGGAGTAGAGTTCACCTTGTGCGCTCCACTACGATTTTGTTGAGTTAGAAATTATAATACTGCTAATTTAATACACCGCGCCAGCGGTCATAAATTGCTAATTGCTAATTGCTAACTGCTAATTTGCTTTTGTTGCAATCCCATTTAAGCAACGAACTAATCCTTGAACAGTACCATTCAAAGCGTAGCAAAGATTTCTTGCTGGTGCTTGTAAAAGCCCAAGAAGTTGAGCGATAAGCACATCTTTGCTAGGAAGATTAGCAAGGGCCTTTAATGCAGTGTCATCAATGTAGTTTTGGTCGAGCAAGCCGAACTTCATAGAAATACCAGCTTTTTCCGACATCTTGTCAATTACATTTGCTGCGTCTGTTTCGCCATTAAAACTAAATGCGACTGCGAGTGTACCTTCGAGTTTGCCATCAAGACAAGTGATTCCTAAGTCTTTAAGTGCAAGTTTTACAAGACGATTTTTGTATACATGGTACTCACAACCAGATTCGCGAATTTTGTTGCGAAGTTCGGTGTCGTTAGCAACATTGATACCTTTGTAGTCAACAAAAACTACGCATTTCGCTCTTGAAATCTTGTCTTTGATGTCTTCAACAATCTTTTTCTTGTTTTCAAAATTTGCTGACATGACTCTGTAACCCTCCTGTTGATATTCTAATCAAAACAAAAATCTCCGCGCCGGCGAAGCACGGAGATTAGAAAAAACACCCGCAAAACTTCACCTCGGCAAGCGTTTTCACTTTCAGCGATTAGTTAGCAAAATCGCACTTGCTGTCTTTGGCAAAAGATTTTTATTTAATTAGTATTGATACTATATCACATTTTTATAAAAAAAGCAAGAGTTTATTTAAATATTTTTATTTTAAAGGACTTTATTTTTAATTTTGCTTTCTTGTTTACTTCGCGTTGTCATATAATGCAATTAAATAGTAACAGCGGTTGCAAAAATAATTGAAATTAATATTTTATCAAAAAATAAGAATATAATATCAGGTTATTTAAAATGGTTTTTACTTTTTGCTATTTTATTTTAATAAAACAACAATGCTTTCGCTTAGTTGCTAATTTATCACTTATTAGTGCTATTTTAATAAAACAACAGTGGATTTTGCCTAGTCAATAATTTATCACAATCAAGATAATAAAAACTACCCGCGCAACTCTTCAAAAACAACGCTTCCATCAAGCCACGACATAATATAACTTGCGAGTTTTTTATGAGTAACATTTTCGAATGATTCAACTAAATCGGCTGGTTTTGAATTTTGAAAGGCGTTTTCGCTATAAAAATCTTGAAGCACTTTTATCATTTTATCCTGCCCTATCATTTCAGAAATGCTATCAAACATCAAAACTCCTTTTACATATGTTAGATAAACATATTCGGTTTCGGTGTTGAATTTGTGAATGTTTCTATTCATACTTGTATCGAAGTCGTCATAAACTTCGCGGTAAACATCGCAAAACAGCAAGTAAGAACTCAGTGCCGAGCCAAAAACTTGGTCGCTTGTGCGGTTGTAACTTGGATTTTCGTCATAGAAAAGTGCGGTAGAATAATCTGCTAATCCTTCGTCTATCCACGCGCTTTCGCATTCATTGTTACCTACTACGCCATACCACCATTGGTGCGCGATTTCGTGAATTATCACATTGTTGTATTCGCTGTCAATGTCGACATCGTCACTAATGTAAACTAAATTTGGGTACTCCATTCCACCTTGCAAAAAGTTTGCTTTGGCAACATTTAATGTAGTATATGGATATGCACCAAAAAGAGTGTTGAATGTGTTTAGAGCATCAACTGCGGTTTGCAAATGTGCTTCGAAATTTGGGTCGTCATAGTAAAAATACGAAATGGTGGTTTCGCCGACTTGTTCTGTCACAACTTCGAATTTTTCGCTTAAAACCATTGCAAAATCACGCACCGCGCGTGCTGTCATTGTGACGGTTGTTATATTATTTGATGTTTCTGTACTTATTACTTCGCCTGTGCTAGCAAGGGTTAGATTTGCTGGATAATTAAGTGTTACGACATAATTTGAAACATCACTATAAAAAGGGTCACCGTTTGGCGAATAGCCGTCTGTTACAAACTCGCCGTCTTCAAAAACGCAAACAATTGGATACCAATTCCCGAGATTTAGCGTATTTTCTCCATAGCCAAAACGATGATTGCAGTTTGGAATAACAATTTCAAAATTAATGTCGACTTCAACACTTCCGCCCGAACGCAAAATACTTGGTAGCGGAACAACTAAAATATTTTTATCATCGCCTGCGATTTCAAAATTCACTTCGCTATTTTGTACACTTACGCTTGAAACTGTAATATTGCCTTCGCTAAAACCATTTGGATATGCGCGTGAACTTTGCGTTTCGCTTACCGCTCTAAAAACGCTAGCATCACTTCTAAACGCGTTTGGGTAAAGATGAAATTTTAATTCATTTAAATCATTTGGCGAATTATTTTTGTAAGATACTGTTTCACTTGCCGAAAGAGTTTTATTTTCATAGTCGAGAGTTGCGGTGATTTCATAATTTGAGCCACTTTTCACCGCTTCATCAAAAGCGCTTGCCGAGCCACAACCAGCAAACACTAAAACTGTAATTAATAAGCAACCAAAAATTGATAAGATTCTCTTTTTCATTATCGCACCTGCCTTTTTTCAATGTATATGCTATTTTATTTTCAAATATTATTAAAAAAAATAGTACTACGCAACAAATCTTTCATTCGTCTTAACAAAAGGCTTAACTCTGCGCAAAATTTAATGCATAGTACCCTGCATAATATTGATATAGAAAAATTAATGTTAATTAAACTCTACCTCCCTAAAAATGTCAAGCAAATTTATTACTTTTTATCTATTATTTTTTAAAGGTTGGGGCTTGCGTTTTTAGATGTTTTTTGCTAGAATTGTTAAAAGAGGTGCAAAATGGCTTTTTGTAAATTTTCAACAGAATATTTGGCTAAATCTTATACAATTATAGACAATCTTTTTTTCACGCGCTATTTGAGTGTTACTCCACCGAAGCATAGTATGATTTACCTATATGGCTTGTATGTGTGCGAGCAAAACGACAATATGGACCTAAATCGTTTTGCTGAAACTCTTGGATACTCAACAGACGAGATAATCGAAAGTTTTGAATATTGGGAGGAGCAAGGCATTGCGCGAATCGTTTGTAGAGAGCCTTTTCAAGTGCAGTACTTACCTATTCGCAATATCGGGAGTAGCAATCGCAAGTACGACAAAGACAAGTACGAAAGTTTTAATAGAGAAGTTTTAAAACTCGTTGCTCCGCGTGATATTACGCCTAACGAATATGAAGAGTACTACACGCTTATGGAAGGCTATTCCCTACCTGACGGACGCAAGATATCACCCGAAGCGCTTTTAATGGTGGTGAAATTTTGCGTGCAAAACAAAGGAGCGAGCATTGGCTACCGCTATATAATTACCGTTGCGCGAAATTGGGCAACCGAGGGCTACATTACCCCTGAACAGATTGAGCAAAAAATCAACGAATACAGCACTTCAGGAAAAGCCGTAAGTGCGATTATGAAAGCACTAGGTTCGACTAAAAAAACAAGTATCGACGAGCATCAATTTTACCAAAAGTGGCTAGAACTAGGCTTTAATGACGATTGTATTTTGTATGTTGCAAAGGCACTAAAAAAATCAGGCAAGGCAACTTTTGATAAACTTGATAAAAAACTGCAAAAGTACTACGAACTGCATTTATTATCAGCAAAAGAAATCAAAGAGTATGACGAAAACCTAGACAAAATTTATTCGCTCGCGCGTGAGATAAACAAGACTTTGGGGCTTTATTATGAAGATGTTTCAAACCAAATAGACACCTACCTTACCCCGTGGCTAAATCTCGGGTACACGGACACGGTTTTATTAAATATCGCGCAAGATAATTATTTACAGGGCAAACGCTCGTTGAGTGCGCTAAATGACACAATCACTGATTTATCCAATCGCGGAATTGTTACCGAAGCATCATACGCGCAATATAAAGGCATTCAAAATGATATGAAGGAGAAAATTGCTAAAATTCTCGAAACGCTGGGAATTGTTCGCAATGTAACGAGTCTTGATGTCGAATTTTACACCAAATGGACAACATTTTGGGGGCTAAGCAACGAACTTATTGATTATGCTGTAACACTCGCAAAAGACCGTGGCTCAAATCTTGGGTATGTAAATACAATTCTTGCCGATTGGCACACGCAAAAAATATACACAGTCGAGCAAGCCAAACTTGCAAGCGACAACTACAAAGTTACTAAAACCAAAAATAGCACGACAAAAATCAATTCGCGAAAGTACACAAAGCAAGAAAACGATGCTATTTTCGATAAATTTAATGAAGTGGAAATATAGTTATGAACAAAAATCAAATTATTCAAATTGAGCAAAATAAAATTAACGCGATTCGCACCCATCACCTATTAGAAGTGAATGGTGCGCTTGCCGAAGCGCGAAATAACCTAGAATACAAGGACATAGACAACAAAATTCGCAAACTTGAGTTGTCCGCGTCAAAACTAGACGAAAACTCCCCTGAAATTGCGGACATTCACAAAAAAATTGCAACGCTTCAAAAAAAAGGTGCGAATATTTTAAAAAAAGCGGGTTTTGATGCGAACCGATTAATTCCGCATTTTAATTGTGCAAAATGTCAGGACACGGGCTATGTGCAGGACGTTATGTGCGATTGTTTAAAGAAAGGTGTGCAAAAGGCGTTGCTCGAGCAAAGCGGAATTAATAACAAATTAAATTATGATTTTAGCAAGGCGGACAAAGAAATTTTAAAAGAATATCCACTGTTATCTAAAATTTACAAATTTGCGTACAAGTACTGCCAAGACTTCCCTAACAACAAAGAGCCAAACCTAATATTCTCTGGTGATGTTGGCACGGGTAAAACTTTTTTGCTCGAATGTATCGCAAACGAACTAATGAAAAAACTCGTTTATGTCGTGTTTACCACCGCCTATGATATTAGTCGCACGATGATAAAGGCTTTTAACTCGCCATACAGCGACCGCGATGCAATCCTTTCGCCACTTTTTGAAAGCGATGTTTTGATAATTGATGACCTAGGCACAGAACCGCTTTTTCACGATTCAACCTTAACGAACTTTTTTACCCTAATCAACGAAAGGCAACGCAATAGACTTCCTATTATTATTAGTACAAATCTTACCCCAGACCAAATTAATGAGCGCTACGGCGACCGCATAAAATCTAGGCTTTTCGACGCACGCACGACAATGTCTATTCGCTTTGAAAGCGCAGATTTAAGACTGAGAAAATAATTTTACAACTGCGTAGTAAATTAGCAATTAGCAATTAGCAATTAGCAGTTACGGAGTTAGTATCTAAAATAATATAATTATATATTCCTTCCTTAATTTCTAATTCCTAATTTATTAAAAAACTCACTTCGTTTGAAGTGAGATTTTTTAATGTGAGGTAAATTTTTTTAATTAAAATCGTGATTTCCGCTATCTGTTTGTCCGTTATTTGAGTTTGCGGTTGAAGTAAAGACTGCTACTACTTGTTTACCGTCTATTACGGATAAAGGTATGCTAGCGCTGATGTAGTCGTAACCTTGAAGGGTGATTGTTTGTCCGCCTTCGTCTTGGTAGGTTACGTACTCACCATCTACTTGCCAGCCTAAGAAGGTGTAACCGGTGTATTCTTGGGCTACTACATTAACTGTTTCTAGTCCGTTTGTGGTAGTATAACCGAGTATTTTAGCACTGCCTACTACTGCAAGGTTTATGTCTGTATCACTCCCTTGATATTGTACTGATACTGCTATGCCTTCTATTGAACCACCTGCTTTGAAGTTTTGGGCGGTAGTTATAAAGTCTAGGTAGATTGTGAAGGGCTCGCCTATGTTGTATATTTCGAATATTAGTTGTGTGCCTGTGGTGTTGGTTATATAGTGTATTGCGGTGCTATAATCGTTTGGTAAATAGCCGTCTATTGATTTGATGTTAGTAAAATCGTCTGTTGTTGGTTGTGTTGTGGTGTTAGTGGCGTATATGCCGTTGATATAATAACCACTGTTCATTTGTATTACATAACTATGTATTATCATATCATTAGCCTCACGAGTGATTGAAAATTCTATACCGCCATTAAGTGATGTAATAGTAACTCCAATATCAAACACAGCGGTAAAGGTGTATTCTCCACAATCTGTTATTGTATAATTTAGTGTAGTGCTTTCTATTTGCTCATTAACTATTTGCGTGCCATTTTGATTTACTTTTACTTCCCAATATAAAAATTCGACATTTTCATTTGGTGTAACTGTTGCTGTTATTTCAGTACCCTTTGTAATTTCACTTGGTTCAGTATAGTTTAAAGAACCAGCTTTTTCGTTACAATTTACTGTTACATTCCATTGCATAAGTTGGAAATTTGTATTTGTGAAATAACCAGAACTTAAATTATTAGTTACATAATCTAAACTTGCTTGGTCTTTAAAATAATATGTTACATTGGAGTCACCATTTGTAAAAGCAGATGAGTCTATGTTTGATGTTGACATATCATTATAAAAGTATACTGAAGTTAAATCGTAACACACATAAAACGCAAACCTTCCTATACTAATTACACTAGAAGGTATGGTTACCGAGGTTAAACCAATGCATAGAAAAAACGCTTGACTTCCTATGCTTGTAACACTGTCTGGTATTGTTACCGAGGTTAAACTGGTACAATTATAAAACGTAGAATTTCCTATACTGGTTACACTATCAGGGATTGTTACTAATGTTAAATTACTACAATCACCAAACGCATAAGTTCCTATATAAGTAAGTCCGCTAGGTAAAGTTACTTCTGTTATATGAGATCGTACTGAATAAAATACTCCACCACTAGATGAAATACTGTTATTCATTGTTGTGATTTCATAAGATGCTCCGCTTATTGTAACACTATCAGGAATTACTAAGGTTGTTGGTACTGAAGTACTATAGTAATAAATGTTGTTAAGACGGCAAACACCTGAGCCACTCACATAAGAAACACCTAAACTATAATCATAGTCACTTGAAGTTGCAGTAGTACCGTCTGTTTTTATGTAAATATCTGTTGTATCCGCACTTGCAGGTTGTTTAGTATCATTGGATAGAGAAGCACCTAGTATTACACCGCCCGCTATTAAAACTAGGGTGATTATACAAAGCATTATGTATAGTTTATATTTTTTAAATATTTCTTTTACTGCCATTTATACGCACCTCCATTGAAAATGCAAAAAAGTGCAAGGGATTGCGCTAAAGGGTTTTATGTTATTTTGCAAACAATTAAAAAGGGTGTAAAAGTTTTTTATTTTATTTAAAAATACAGAAAAACAACCTAGTTTTTGCATTAGGTTTTTGTCTTTGTTTTTACTTAAAATTAGTTGCGAAAAATTAAAACAAATGCATTTGTTTTTTATTAAATTTTTGATGTTTTGGGGTGAGAAATTCTCTGCATTTATAGTAGTGTTTGGGAGTGGTAAATACCCTGTATTTGTAGTGGTATTTTGTGCGGTTAAATAGCCTTTGGAGTGCCTTAAAACAAGTATTTTTAGGCTATTTAAGCGCCCCCCCCCCCAGAGAAATTTGGGAAGGGGAAATTTGCAATTTTAACATAATTTATTCCCCTTTTATTGTTTATTTTATAAAAATAGTATACACTAAAACTCATAAAATACAAAATAAAATTACACTAAACTGCAAAATTTTTCAAAGTTTTATTAAAAAATTAATTTTTGAAATTACCTACAAAAAATAAATTTTGCGGTGCTTATATAAATCTCGGTTTATTGAAATATTAAAAATAATTTTTAAATTTATATTAAAACATTATATCAAAAGTTACAAACATTATAAAACAAAAAATCTCTAACCTTTGCTAGAGATTTTTCATTTATGCTTTGATTTCGAGAACTTTAAGTTGGATATCGCCCATATTTACTGATTTATAAGTAACAGTGTCGCCTACTCTTGCGCCGATTAAAGCTTTACCAGCTGGGCTTTCGTTGCTTAAAAGTCCATTTACAGGGTCTGATTCCGTACTACCTACGATTTTATATGTCATTATTTCGTCAAACTTTAAATCGTGAATTTTTACAGTACAGCCAAGGCTTACAACACTTGTATCTATATCTTTATCGTTTATAATTTTTATGTGGCGAAGTTTTTCCTCGATTTCCATAATTTCGGACTCGATGTTAGCCTGCTCCTCACGAGCAGCTTGGTATTCACCATTTTCACTTAAATCACCATAACTACGAGCAACACCGATTTTTTGGATAACTTCGGGGCGTTTCTCCTTAATCAAGTACTCTAATCTATCTTTTAATTGTTTTAAACCTTCTTCGGTAACAACTATTTCTTTTTCCATTTTATTTTAGTCTCCTTAAATTCTAACTATGGCGAAAATTCTATCATAAATAGTGGAAAAAGTCAAGAAAATTAGTCCTTTTTGTCCGTATTTTTGATTTTCTTTTTTCCGCCTAAATGTATTAATTTATATATGATGCCGGACTTAATTTTGACAACACCAAACGGGCACAACTCTTGACAACAATAGCAACGAATACATTTTGTATAATCAATTTTTGCCTTTGGTGGTTCGCCTTTTTTATATTCTACCATAGAAATTGCTTTCATAGGGCAATGTTCAAAACACTTTTTACAACCCTTGCATTTTTTCTTACTAATTACAGGGCGTTGCGTCATTACTTGATGCACAAAATTTTGCATACTTTGTGGCACATAGTTTGCTAATGGCTTGTATCTATTTATCTCGACTTTTTTAAAATCTTTTACAATGCAATCGTCTACATTATCACCAAGCACTTCAACAGAAAGATTATTATCGATTTTGTTGCGCAAAATACCCGTTTCAATGAATGGCATACTTTTAGGTTCTGCATTCATTAATTTTATGCTTACTACATCGACCGCAACGGGATTAACGCCCGCTAGAATAGCGCCAACTTTACGGGGTGTACCATTTGATGGTCCTGCCCCTTCCATTGCCATAACAGCATCGGTTATATTTAAGGCAATTTTAGAGCCAAAATAGTCCCAAATATCAAAGATGAAATCGCCAAAAACATCAAGTGTACGGAACTGACCGTGCATTTCAACTTTGCTTAGCCCTGGAATAGCGCCAAACATATTTTTTAGGGCGTTTGTATAGCCTGTAAACGAGTGCGTCTTTAATTTACTAATGTTTATAATAACATCGGCTTCTTGCAAGCAGTTACATATTAAAAAACGCTTCCCTACCTTTGCGCTTGGCATATCTACGCTAAAACTTGAAAAGTCTTGATTTAATTCAAAACCGCAACGCTCGGCAATTTCAACAACGCCACTAGACTTATAAATGCTATTCATATAACCTTCGGTAAATGGTCCGCCAGCACTATCAGCAATTATTATACGCTTTGCTCCTGCTTCTTTTACAAGTTTCCCGACAGCCTCAATAACGCTTGGGTGCGTGGTAGCACATTTTTCCACACTGCATTTCATTAATAAATTAGCCTTTAAGACAACAGTCTGTCCACTTTTTACAAAATTATTAATTCCACCTAGCAAATCAACTGCTTTTTTTACTGCGTTATCTACTATATCTTGATTGTAATTATCACATTTTATTAAAGAAATTTTTTCCATAAATACCTCTCTTAATTCTTTATATTATTATAAAACATTAAGAGAAATTTGTCGAATAATTTACAAACTTTTTATTAAAATTATTTGATTAAATAAACTTGTTGTGGTATTATAGTCTTATGAAAATTTGGATTAGAACTATTGATGGCGAAAAAATAAAAAAGGACTTAGTATACGCGCCTGAGCGATTTAATTTAGATGCAATGCACGAGTATTTAGAGGATATTTGCAACACCCTAGACGAGCCTACGCCAATTATATTAAAAAAGCATTTATCACACTTGGACGAATTTAACAATACAGTTTTTAAGCCTATAGATTTTGTTGAGCAAGTGAATTTTGATAAAATGATAGTAGAAATTTTTGACGAAAATTCCCATAAAGAAAAAGGTAAAAGTTAATTAAATTTGCTTGCCAAGTAAAATTGTCGGTGTTAAAATTTATCTAGTACAAAAGATTGAGGTGTAAAAATGGAAAGTGCAAACATTAGTTATTTTATTACTTTTGTAAGGTCGCAAATTAACACTACTTTTAAGGGCGATGTCCACGCATGCAATCGTTACATTGAGGAAAATCTCGCAACTTGCGTAACTATGATGGACAAATACACCGAGCAAAACAACCCTTGGTGGCTTCAGCGTGACGCAAATATGGCTTACCACCAACTAAAAGAAATGGACACATTAATTGTTGATTACTCTATATTTATTGATACCCTATCCAGACTTGTTGACCGACCGATAACTTCAATTGATATAAATAAGGACTATAACAATCTAATGATTGAAGCGAACGAAAAGTATGCAGAATATGTTAAAAATGAAGTTTTAGAAAAACATTTTTCAAAGCAAAATACGCAATCTAAAAACATTAACTCGCAGTCTAAAACGGTTAAAAGTCAAGGTGCTGTAAGAGAGTGCTCCTTTTAAGAACAACGTTATTTATAAATTAATTTAAACTAATAAAAAAGATAGTGATTTGTTACATTCACTATCTTTTGTTTTTCTATTTTTTAATAACTAAAATTTTTAATGTTGTTTTAAAAGTTACATTAACTTTGTTTTTAAACTTGAATATATAAAATTATAAAAGAAAAAATAGTCTATTTATTAGACTACTTTTTATTATACTATTTAGTTTTTTTCTTTTTAGACTTTTTGTTTTCGTCCTCCTCGTCATCGTTCTCCTCGTCATCGTCAAAGTCATCGTCATCGAAATCATCATCGTAGTCGTCATCATCATCAAAGTCGTCAAAATCGTCAAAATCATCATCGTAGTCGTCATCGTCCTCGTCGTCTTCCTCGTCATAATCGTCATCATCATCATCGAAGTCGTCATCGTCAAAGTCATCGTCATCGAAATCATCGGCAAATTCGTCATTCTCGTCATTTTCGTCCTCTTCGTCCTCGTCATCGATATCCTCGAAATCCATATCTTCGCCAAGCGGAATCGACAAGTCTAAATCCTCCAACGCTCCAAGACCATCATCCGAATCATCAACATCGATTGTGTTTACCATTTCCCCGAGTTCGTCCTCAGAGTCCATAGGTAAACCACGGTCGTCATCGTCATCGTCCCAATTTTCCGTTATATCCATATCGTCATCGTCAGATTTGTCCATATCCCTTTCGTGCTGACAAGATGCGCAACAGTCCTCGTCCTCGCGAATATAATTTGTCTTACATATAGGACAAATTTCAAGTGATGAAAGGTCTGCTTCCAACTCGTCATCTTTATTAAAAGCTGACTCAACCTCCTTTTTGCAAACACTACAAAGTTTATCTGATTTATTAATAAAGTTTAACTCACATCTAGGGCAACGAATAAATTCAATCTTCTTTTCCACAATACTATCTCCTAATCGTAAAATTTGCTCTTATTATATATAGTATTTATAAAAAAGTAAACTAAAAATATACATTTTTTCTAAAAAATTTTCTTTTAGCACCCTTCTATTATCATTTTATCGGCAACTAGTGCTATAAATTCGCCATTTGTTGGCTTTTCATTTGTGCCATAAACTTGAAGTCCAAACACGTTATTTATATTTTCTATCTTTCCCCTATTCCAAGCAACTTCGATTGCGTGTCTTATGGCGCGCTCAACTTTACTCGGGCTAGTATCAAACTTTTCTGCAATACTTGGGTACAATTTCTTTGTTATACTATTTACAATATCGGGGCTATCTACTGCCATTTTTATTGCTTCGCGTAAAAATTGATAGCCTTTAATATGCGCGGGAATTCCTACGGTAATAAATATATTACTGATGCGTTCGTCTAGATTTCTATTTCTAACAGGTTTCTGGGAATAGTGTTCAACTAACTTATCAACTTTTTCTTGAATATTACCATCTCGCCTTATTCCACCATTCTTAACAGCATCAATTTTTTTGTCCATAAGGTCAAGGTCAAAAGGTTTTACTACATAGTCACTAGCACCTAGTTGCATAGCGCTATGTATAAAACTATCACCAACAAGAGCGGTTGTAATAATAACCTTTGGAGCGTGTTCCATCGCCATTATTTCACTCAAAACGGCAAGTCCGTCTCTATTAGGCAACACCAAATCGAGTAACACAACATCTGCGTTTGATTTTTTTAAATTTTCCGTTGCTGTTGCCCCATCTCCCGTTTCTAAAACTACTTCATATTTATCACTGTTTAAAAAATGTTCCTCGATATTCTTTTTCATTTGTTGACTATCATCGATAATTGCAATTTTGAGTTTTTCCATTTTTTTCTCCTTATTATTTATTGCAAATAAAGTATAGTACACCAAACACATCTAAATCAATAAAATTGAATATTGCATTAACGAAATTTTTGTCGTAAATTTGTCGAAATTAGTATTTTTTGTCGAAATTAAAAAGTTGGTATTTTTTTAGTTAGATTTTTGCTCATAATGAATAAATTTTGTCTTTATAGTGCAATTTATAACTGATAAAGGAGTATTAATTACAATGTTTAACTTAATTGCCTATTTAATAGTTATTTTTGGTGGAATTAACTGGTTTTGTATAGGTTTATTCCAATTTGACATAATTGCTGGAATATTTGGAAGTCAAGCACACTTTGTAAGCAGGTTTCTTTACTGTATAATAGGAATTTGCGCAATATACTCATTAATTGCCCTTCCTATTAAAAAAGGTCGTGTTTATGAGCCTAAAAAGAAAGAAAAAGAAAACGAATCGAATGATGAAAACGATGAAAGTGACGAGGAGGACGAAGCAGAAAATGATGAGTATGATGACGAAGGCGAACAAGACGCTAAAAAAGAGACTAAAACTACTACAACTAAATCTCACGCAAAAAAACAAAAAAGACATTGAAATATCCAATGTCTTTTAGTGTTATAAACTTAAATCGAAATCATCTATACCAGTATCTGAGTTGTCATAACTTTGGTCACTACTATTTTGCGAATCGATATCGTCCATTTGAGTTATTTCCTCATTCTCAATATCAGGATACAATCTTTCGTTTTCAGCCTCAATTTCGTCTTTAACGCCTTCGTAAATCGTTGGAACAACAGAATTATAGCGTTTTAGACCTGTACCAGCAGGGATAAGTTTACCGATAATTACATTTTCTTTTAAGCCTATAAGGTGGTCAACTTTACCCTTGATAGCAGCGTCTGTAAGCACTCTGCTTGATTCTTGGAAAGATGCAGCAGATAAGAAGGAATTAGTAGACAAACTTGCCTTTGTTAGACCTTGTAAAATACGCTTTGCACTTGCAGGCATTTTACCTGCCATAATAGCCTTTAAGTTGATTTCCTCCAAGTCGTTTATATCAAGTATATCACCTGGAATTAAATCTGTATCTCCGCTTGTTTCTACACGAACATTACGAAGCATTTGTCTAATAATTATTTCAATATGCTTTGCATCAAGATTAACACTTTGTGATTTATAAACTGATAAAACTTCTTTTAGCAAATACTCTTGTGCAGCACCTACACCACGAGTACGCAAAATATCGTATGGATATAGGCTACCAAATGTAAGCGGTGTACCACTTTCGATAACTTGTCCTTCCTCAACAGTAATAATACTCTTTGCTGGAAGCAAGTATTCTACATCACCATTTGCAGTGTGTACTATTACGCACTTACGGTTATTAATCTCTTGGATGTGAACTTTTCCGCCGACTTCACTTACCATAGCGGCGTTGTTTGGCTTGCGTGCTTCAAACAACTCCTCAACTCTTGGTAGACCTTGAGTCATATCAGCAACCGATGCGACACCACCAGAGTGGAACGTTCTCATCGTTAACTGCGTACCAGGCTCACCGATTGATTGAGCGGCGATAACACCGACTGCTTCACCTACTTCGACAAGTCCTGTACTTACCATATCACGACCGTAACACTTTGCACAAACGCCGTGTTTACATTTACAAGTTAAAAGTGTACGAATAGTTACTTCTTTTATACCAGCGCCAACTATTTTTGCAGCAAGTTCAGGAGTAATTAATTCATTTACTTTTACAATAACTTCTTGTGTATTAGGGTCAATAACATTTTCAGCAGAAACTCTGCCTGTAATTCTCTCCTCAAGAGTTTCAATTACATGGTCACCACTAGTTAAGTCACTAACTCTAAGCCCTTTAGGTGATTCATTTAAAGTAGCGAAACAGTCGTCCTCTGTAACAACGACACCGTGAGCAATATCGACAAGCCTACGGCTTAGGTAACCTGCATCTGCTGTACGAAGTGCTGTATCTGCCAAACCTTTACGACCACCACGAGCCGAAATAAAGTAATCAATCGGGCTTAAACCTTCACGGAAACATGAAGTAATAGGAATATCAACTTTAGTTCCCGATGTGTTGGTCATAATACCACGAATACCACTTAACTGGTTAACCTGGTCCTCACTACCACGCGCTTTTGATGATACAATCATCTTTAAACAGTTGAATGTACCGAGGTTGCTAACCACGCTCTTTTTAACTTCTGCGGTTGCTTCGTTCCAAAGTTCAATATTTCTATTAACTTTTTCGTCACGAGTAATAAGTCCACGGATATACATCTTTTCGTTTTGCTGGGCCATTTCTTTGTGTTTTGCGATGATATCCTTTTTGTCACTAGGTATTAACATATCGTAAACATTGATTGTTATACCACTTAAAGTTGAATATTTATATCCAAATGCTTTTACTTTATCAAGCATTTTAGCCGTTTCAGTAGTTCCTAATGAATAATATGTCTTTGCAACGATTTCACCCATTTTACCTTTTGTTACTGTGTAATTAACTTCGTATTCAAGGTAATCTTTAGGCTCTTTGCGCTCTACAATACCGATACATTGCGGAATACAACGGTTAAATAAGATTTTACCAACAGTAGTTGAAACTCTGCCTGTTATTTTTTGACCGTTTACATAAGCGGTTTTGCGAACTTGAATAGGTGCTTGTACATGTACATAACCATTTTGTAACGCCGTAATTGCCTCATCCTCATTAACAAACATTGCCCCAGCACCCTTTGCTTCAGGGTTTTCAATAGTCATATAGTATACACCTAAGATTATATCTTGTTGTGGGTCAACAACAGGTTTTCCATCTGCTGGCTTTAAAATATTGTTACTTGCAAGCATTAGCATACGCGCTTCAGTACGCGCTTCGATAGATAGTGGCACATGAATAGCCATTGTGTCACCGTCAAAGTCTGCGTTAAAGCCGACACACACTAACGGGTGAAGTTTTATAGCGCGACCTTCAACTAGTACTGGCTCAAACGCTTGAAGTGAAAGTCTGTGTAGTGTTGGCGCACGGTCTAGAATTACAGGGTGGTCTTTGATTACATCCTCTAAAATATCCCATACTTCTGGACGCTCGCGCTCTACCATACGCTTTGCACTCTTTACATTTTGAGTGTAGTTTAACTCTACGAGTTTGCGCATAACAAATGGCTTAAACAACTCTAATGCCATTTCTTTAGGCACACCACATTGGTACAATTTCAATTCAGGTCCAATAACAATTACCGAACGACCTGAGTAGTCTACACGCTTACCTAATAAGTTTTGACGGAAGCGTCCTTGCTTACCTTTAATCATTGCGGTTAATGATTTTAATTCGCGTTGTTTTGCACCTAAAACTGGCTTTCCGCGCTTACCGTTATCAATTAGAGCGTCAACTGCCTCTTGAAGCATTCTCTTTTCGTTACGAATAATAACATCAGGGGCTGCTAAATCTATTAATTTCTTTAAACGGTTGTTACGGTTGATAACACGGCGGTATAGGTCGTTTAAGTCACTTGCAGCGAATCTTCCACCGTCAAGTTGAATCATTGGGCGCAAGTCGGGTGGTAGTACTGGTAAAACATCGAGAATCATCCAACGAGGGTTATTTCCACTCTTTAAGAATGCTTCGACTGTTTCAAGTTTCTTTACTGCCTTTAATTTTTTCTGCCCTTTTGCACTTGCAACAATTTCTTTTAATTCTTTGCTTTCTTTTTCTAAGTCAATTTCATCAAGCAATTCGCGAATTGCTTCACCACCCATACCCGCTCTAAACGAGTTTGGTCCAAATTCGTCAATTGCGTCACGATACTCTTTATCGGTTATAACTTGCTTTTTCTCAAAGTTAGTTTTCCCTGGGTCAAGAACAATGTAACTTGCGTAATACAAAACTTGTTCGAGGTTTTTAGCGGTCATATCTAAGATACTACCGATTTTAGAAGTACCGCCACGGACAAACCAAATGTGCGAAACAGGAGTAGCGAGTTCGATATGTCCCATACGCTCTCTGCGCACTTTACTATAAGTAATTTCTACACCACATTTTTCACAGTGATGCCCTTTATAACGAATACGCTTGTATTTGCCACAGTGACATTCAAAGTCTTTACACGGTCCAAAAATGCGTTCGCAGAACAAACCGTTTGTTTCGGGTTTTAGCGTACGATAGTTAATAGTTTCAGGCTTGGTTACTTCGCCGTGCGACCACTCCCTAATTTTTTCAGGAGATGCCAAACCTATTTTTATTGAGTCAAAGTTTTTTAATTCAAACATTATCTCTACTCCTATTCATCAAAATCGTCAAACAAGTTGCCTGCGTTGAACGAATCCTCGTTCATTTCGTTAAACTCGCTTTCGCTTATGATACTACCATTTGATTCGCCTTCGATATCGTCAAAGTTGAGTTCAATTTCTTTTGTATCATTGTGACGGTCGCGAGTTGCAATAGGTACTTCGACCTCGTCATTAGTTAGGTCACCCATTTCGATTTCGCGGTTATCTTCTGTGAGAATGCGAATATCGAGTCCAAGTGCTTCCAACTCTTTTACTAATACCTTAAATGACTCTGGAATACCAGGTTCTGCAATTGGTAGCCCACGAATTATTGAATCATATACTTTTATTCTACCTGACACATCGTCGGATTTAATAGTAAGCATTTCTTGTAACAAGTTTGCAGCACCGTAACCTTCGAGTGCCCAAACGTCCATTTCAGAGAAACGCTGACCACCGAACATTGCCTGTCCACCTAATGGTTGAGCAGTAACAAGTGCGTATGGTCCAATACTACGAGCGTGCATCTTGTTGTCTACCATGTGGGTAAGTTTTAACATATACATATAACCAACTGTTACGCGGTTATCAAATGCTTCACCTGTTCTACCATCATATAAAACAACTTTTGCGTCATCGTCAAGTCCGTTTTCACGGTAAAGTTGGCTAATTTGTTGTTCTGTAGCACCATCAAATACGGGAGAAGCAACTTTCCAGCCTAAAACTTTTGCAACTCTACCTAAGTGGACTTCGAGTAACTGTCCAATGTTCATACGGCTAGGCACACCTAACGGGTTTAAAACAACATCTACAGGTTGTCCATTAGCCATAAAAGGCATATCCTCGATTGGCAAAATTCGTGATACGATACCTTTGTTACCGTGACGACCAGACATTTTGTCACCGACTGACAATTTACGCTTTTGCGCAATATAAACTTTTACAAGCATATTTACGCCTGCTTCGAGTTCGTCTTTGTTTGCTCTACTAAACACTTGTACATCGACTACAACACCGCCACGACCGTGTTGTACCCTCAAACTTGTGTCGCGCACTTCGCGTGATTTTTCACCGAATATTGCACGAAGCAAACGCTCCTCTGGAGTAAGTTCGGTTTCACCTTTTGGTGTAACTTTACCAACTAAAATATCCCCAGGACGCACTTCGGCACCGACACGAATAATACCGTTTTCATCGAGGTTTTTAAGCGCTTCCTCACTTAAATTTGGAATATCACGCGTAATTTCCTCATTACCTAATTTTGTAGAACGGCACTTTATATCCTCTACTTTTAGAGTAATTGAAGTATATACATCTTCTTTTACAAGGCGTTCACTAATTAAAATTGCGTCCTCGTAATTGTATCCTTCCCAGTTCATAAAGGCAACAAGCACATTTTTACCTAACGCAAGTTCACCATTGCAAGTTGAAAGTCCGTCTGCAATCGGGTCGCCTTTTTTAACCTTGTCCCCTTCTTTTACGATTGGTTTCTGGTTTAAGCAGGTATCTTTTGTAGTTTTTGCAAATTTTGTTAAATAGCTTGTGTGAATTTTTCCTTCAGCATCTTGAATACGAATTTCGGCAGAGTCAACATACTTTACGACACCATCGCATTCAGCCAAAGTCAACGCACCACTATCACGAGCGACACGGTATTCCATACCTGTACCAACGATTGGTGCTTCGGTTCGAATTAGAGGCACAGCCTGACGCTGCATGTTACTACCAAGCAACGCACGAGCGGCATCGTCATTTTCAAGGAAAGGAATACACGAAGTTGCCACAGACATCATTTGTCTTGGAGAAACATCGACATAGTCAACTTCCTCTCTTGGAATCTCAATAAAGCGGTCTTTATAACGACAAACAACAGTTTTATTGATAAATCTACCTTCCTCATCGAGTGGTTCAACTGCTGGCGCGATTTTATTGCGTTCCTCGACATCAGCCATTAAATATTCTACTTTGTTAGTAACTTTTCCTGTTGCTTTATCAACTTTTTTGTAAGGTGCTTCTAGGAAGCCATATTCGTTAAGTCTAGCGTATGTAGCAAGAGAGTTGATAAGACCGATTGACTGACCTTCAGGTGTTTCAATCGCACAAATACGCCCGTAGTGAGTGTAGTGAATATCACGAACTTCAACGCCTGCACGCTCTTTGCGTACACCACGAGGACCTACTGCACTAGTCTTACGCTTTTGTGTTAATTCACTTAATGGGTTAACCTGGTCCATACTTTGTGATAGTGGACTTGTTTTCATAAAGTCTAATAAAGCCTTGTTTACATGACGCGCGTTTATAATTGTTGAAGGGCTTGCTTGTGTCAAATCTTGTCCTTGCATACTTTCACGAGCAAGGGTTGCAAGTCTAGCCATTCCTGAGTGAAGTGCGATGTTCATAAGTTCACCAACGCTACTTACCCTACGGTTTGCCAAGTGGTCGATTTCATCTGTAGAGCCGATACCGTCCGTTAAGTCAAGTAAATAACTAATTGCAGCCAAGATATCGTCAATTACTATGTGACGATTAATAAGTGCATCTGCATTTTCGCGCACGATTTCGAGTTTGGCTTCTTTCGTTTTTGCGCCTTTCCACAATTCTTGTAAAGTTGGATAGTGAACTAATTCATATATACCATAATCTCTTGGCTCGCACTTAATAAGGCTTTCAAGAGCCACACGGTTATTACCACGCATAAAGTGCTTTTTACCATTTTCAAGATATACCCAAACTTCGTTAATTCCTGAATTTTGGATAGCAGTTGCTTGGTCTTTTGAAATCTCTGTTCCTTCTGGTAAAACTGTACCGTCAGCAAGTGTTAAAGGCTCTGCAAGTGTTAGCCCTGGCAAACGATTGCATAGGTTTAATTTTTTGTTAAACTTGTAACGACCTACTTTTGCTAAATCATAGTGGTGATTGGTAAAGAATGTATTAAAAATGAATGTCCTAATTGCTTCTGCGCTTGGAAGTTCGCTAGGTTTTAACTTTTTAGAAAGTTCTAAAAGTGCCTCTTCCTCAGTCTTTTGAGGCTCTTGGTCAAGAGTATTTAAAATAAGTCCGTGATTACCAAAAAGGTTAGCAATGTCCTTATCACTTCCCAACCCTAAGCCTTTAAGTAGAATACCCGCTGAAACTTTTACCGACCTATCCATAATAACGCGAATAGTGTCTTTTTGAGTTTGCTCAAACTCAAGCCACATACCACGATTTGGATTTAATTTTGTTGTAAATGTTGTCTTACCAGTGTTTTTGTCATCAATTTTTTCACAGTAAACACTAGGGCTACGAACTATTTGGCTAACAACTACACGGTCTACACCGCTAATTAAGAACGAACCATCTTTTGTCATTAGCGGAACATCACCAAGTAAAACATTTTGGTCAATTGCTTCACCGGTGTCTTTGTTAATCAAACGAGCATTTACGCGAATTGGAGCACTATATGTAAGTGCTCTACGGCGACACTCATCAATTGGGTACTTTACAGCATCATAGTCGATGCTGTAATCCAAAAAGTGAAGTTCTGCCTTTCCGCTGAAATCCTCAATAGGAGAAAACTCCGCAATTGTCTCACCAATTCCTTTCTCCAAAAATTCTTTGTAAGTATCCTTTTGAATAGACACAAGGTACGGCAAATCTATAGGTTCTTGCACGCGAGCGAAAGAAACGCGCTCTGTTTTACCGCACATAATCTTTTTGAGATTTAAAGATGTCTTTTTTGATTGAGTGTTTGCTGGCATTAGTTAATTCTCCTTGTTAAACGAATAAAAATTTGTTTGCAACCTAAAAAATAGTTGCCAAGTAAGATGAATTATGATATATTGAATTATTATAAACTATCAAAAATCACTACAAGCGGAAAAAGTGCTGAAATATTTTTCTTTTGACAGCACTAAACAGGGCAAAAATCGCCCTTTAATATTAAATTTTTAGTAGAAATTATACAAAAAACTCAAATTGACCACCCGATAATTTTTGATAAACGAATATAATAGTTCTTTTAGTATAACATAATTACGCATTGTTGTCAACATAAAACTTGCAAATATTTCATTTTTCAAGATAATATAATTAATTTGGAAAAAGTAAAAAAGGGATTGCTATAGTGAAAAATTCAATTAATTTACCTTTATCAGTGCTTACTGAACTTATGCTAAACCGCGGTGGTACTGATTTAATTTTGCCAATAATAAAAACTGATAAACGCGCCCCAAATGTGCGTTCGATATATAATATTCCATATACTAGCGATTTACAAAATTCCTTTTTACAATTTGATTGGCACTGCCCCGCGAGTGTTGCTGAAACTGTGTTTAAGGCGACTGCTCCAACCGTTTTTTATATACATGGTGGCGCTTGGTCAAGTGCGGATAAGCGTGTTTACTCTCGCCTATCTAAAGAAATGGCAGAACACGGTTATGTTGTTATCAATATGAATTTTAGGCTTATGCCAGAGTATGACCTTCGCACCCATTACCGAGATTGTATAACATGCATAAAGTATTGCCTAAAACACTACGAGTTATTCGGTATAGATAAACATCGCATTTTTATTGCTGGTGATAGTTCAGGTGGACATATGGCAGCGCTCATCGGTGGTCGAGTACATGCAAATAAAGTCGATATTGGTAGCAAAGTTGCTGGTCTTTTACTATACTATGGTATTTACGACTTAAACAACTTAAAAACTGTTAAGTTTAGAATTTGCAATAAACTGCACGATGGCTTTGCTGGTATTATGAAAGATAAACTGCCTAGATTTTATCGAGAAAACTCCCCTGTTTCCTACATTACCTCTAACTTCCCACCTTCATTTATAACCGCTGGTGAAGTCGACGGACTACATACGGAATCAGTGTTGCTAGATAGTTTACTTACAAAAGCAAACATTCCACACAAAACGCTAATTTTCCCAAAAGAAAGAAAAGACGCGCGCCACGCATTTATAAATTTAATAAACGATGCCCGCGCCGAAGCAATGGATGAAATGTACACCTTTATGAAAGAAATAGTAAAATAAAAAAGCGGATTAATATTAGCGATATATTAAACAATATTTTATTGAAACAATAAAGATATATAGCAATCAATTAATTTTAAACAAAAATGCCTATTTACACCCAAAAAGTTGGACGCTTTTTAGGTGTATTTTTTAAACAAAAAATTTCGTTCACTAACAGTTAATAAAAAATTAAGTAAAACAATAACTTTGGTAGACTAATATTATTAAAATTAAACTAATTTAAAAAATTCTAATGTAAACAAAAACCGACTACAGCGAAACAGTAATCGTCTAAAATATTCGAATACTTACCTTTGATTTTGCTCTTCGTTTTCATTTGACTGCGAATTTTTGGGCTTAATGTCTATCTTGGCTTCGTTTAGTTGCTGTCTATTCTCCTCATCTTTCCTGTGTGCTTGTCTTTGATAAAACTCTTTGAGTACATTGCGCGGGATTTGGTCCTTGTGCCCGTTTGCAATTTCCTCTTCAACAACCTTATCATTGTTAACTATAAATCTCGAGCTAACGTATTGAATATCCTTAAGTTGCTCATCAGCAAAACCAATTAGGCTCCCCAATTCGCTTAAACTATTAACACCCTTTGAGGCGTAGAGAGCGTATGGCGAGTTTACAATACCCTGTGGAATGCGCCCATTGCTGTCTACTAAATAGAATTTGGGAGTGCTCCTGTCGAAATTCCTAGCAACCGCGATATGAAGCTTTGTGTCGGTTAGACCGAGCGCCAAGGCATCAAATTCTGGGGCCAGTGTAAGCGTCAGGCTATTCCTCTCTTCTAAGGAGTAGTCTGATAATGCTTTTGCAGGTCTATTTTCAGGCTTATCAACACTGATACCCATATTATTCTCTAACTCAGATTTTTCTTCATAAGGCACCAAGTTGTGTCCTATTGTCGACCACAATACGTGGCTAGCAGCATCAGCCATCGAATAATTTCGATTTGTTTTCATAACTACATTTCTAACAATTGAGTCATCATCATTAAAAATATTTACAGAAAATTGGACTTCGCCTGTTAGTTTCTGACTTTTTGTTTGTGATTTATGCATATAGACATGCGTGACTTGACCTTCTGGAAACAGCGGGTGAGTTTGAAAAACACTTCTATCACAAGCTTTGTTGTTTAAATAGTATTGATCCGTTTTTGACATAAAATTCTCCAAATTATTTTTAAAAGCACGATTTTACATTAGTATGACTGCTTTTAATTAAGTATAAAGCTTAAGGCATTTATTGTCAAGTAAATTATTTTTGTTTCATAATTTATTTAAAATATTAGCACTTTCTAAAAGAAAAACACTCATAGGTTTTCCAGATTATGTAGAAATTGGGGCTGTTTAGAACAAACTGCAGTGCTCTCGACTCTGTCAATTTTTAGGGCGGGATGCGCTTGCTACTCTGTGAAATACAGACAATCCCACCACCTAAACAAAATAAAAAACCGACTATAGCAAAACTATAATCGGCTAGCGTCTTACTAATAAAAGACAGATTAAGTAAAACGAAATCTGGCACGAAGAAAGTAGGACAACAAAAACCGATTGCATCGGTAATAGAATCTGAGACCTACTAAATAAGAGCGACTTTTATTCCTACGAATAAAAGTCGGCTCGGGAAAATAAAAACCGACTTAGACTAATGCCTAAATCGGTAATAGAATCTGGCAACGACCTACTTTCCCGGTTAGCTTCCCAACGAGTATCCTCGGCGCTGAAGGGCTTAACTTCTGTGTTCGGAATGAGAACAGGTGGGACCCCTTCGCTATAATCACCAGAAATGGCTCAGTGTGTATTCTCCACAACTGCATAACTAATATATCTTAAATTTATTCTTTTGTCAACAACTTTCACAAAGTTTTTTAACTTGCTAATCAACAGGGAACTGTTTTAGTAATACCAAAACATCTTTCCCATTTGATCAAGCCCTCGACCTATTAGTATTAGTCAGCTGAATGCATTACTGCACTTACACCTCTAACCTATCAACCTCGTAATCTACAAGGGGTCTTACCAGACTAACTCTGTGGGATATCTTATCTTGAGGGAGGCTTCACGCTTAGATGCTTTCAGCGTTTATCCCGTCCGCACTTCGCTACCCTGCAATGCTGTTGGCACAACAACAGGTACACAATAGGTGCGTTCACCCCGATCCTCTCGTACTAGGGGAGACTCCTCTCAAATATCCTACGCCTGCAACGGATAGAGACCGAACTGCCTCACGGCGTTCTGAACCCAGCTAGCGTGCCACTTTAATGGGCGAACAGCCCAACCCTTGGAACCGACTACAGCTCCAGGATGTGAC